>NZ_JAOWGM010000021.1:0-679313 GCF_030333125.1 Citrobacter sp. CK206 | reverse complement strand
ATGTGGACCCTCGCAGGCAACGAGATGACGCTCTGCAAAGACTACGTCGTTCCCGGCGGCACGTTTAATTTCATTCAGTCAACGCAGGATTTCATTAAAGGCAAAACCTACCCGTATGGAAACTGGGATTAACAATATCCTTACCCGACAGGCAACTACAAATACGGCGACTTCAGTTGCCGTTTCACTTTCGAATGAAATTAAATTTGTGCTCCCCGTCACCTTGTTATTAGAATGTTTCAAAACGCAGTGACCCAGGAGCAATGTATGACCGTTAAAGTTATCGTCATTGATATGGACGGAACTTTTCTCGACGACGCCAAAAAGTACGATCACGCACGATTTATGGCGCAGTATCAGGAACTAAAAAAACGCGGCATCGAATTTGTCGTCGCCAGCGGCAATCAGTATTACCAACTTATTTCCTTTTTCCCCGAGCTGAAAGACGAAATTTCCTTCGTCGCGGAAAATGGCGCGCTGGTTTATGAGCATGGCAAGCAGCTGTTTCATGGCGAACTGACCCGGCATGAATCCCGTATTGTGATTGGCGAGCTGTTAAAAGATAAGCAGCTTAATTTTGTCGCCTGCGGCCTGAAAAGCGCTTATGTCAGCGAACATGCGCCGGAATCTTTTGTGGCGCTGATGTCGAAGCACTACCACCGTCTGCAACCCGTGAAGGATTACCAGGACATTGACGATGTTCTGTTTAAGTTTTCACTGAACCTGCCAGACCAGCAGATCCCCTTCGTGGTTGATGCGCTGCATACGTCGCTGGACGGCATTATGAAACCCGTGACCAGCGGCTTCGGCTTCATCGACTTAATCATACCGGGATTACACAAAGCGAACGGCATCAGCCGTCTGTTGAAACGCTGGGATCTTTCGCCGCAAAATGTGGTGGCGATTGGCGACAGCGACAACGATGCGGAAATGCTGAAAATGGCGCGGTATGCTTTCGCGATGGCGAACGCCGCAGACAACATCAAAGCCCTCAGCCGTTATCATACCGATGATAACAACCATCAGGGAGCGTTAAACGTGATTCAGGCCGTACTGGATAACGCCCCGCCTTTTAACGTCTGATTCCAGATACCGGAGCGCTGCTCCGGTTCCCTCCTGCTTTTCTATTCTGCGTACCGCATCAAGTTTTTAAACTTGCATTAACTTATTTATAACTTATATTGTCATTTGTAATTAATTTAAGTTTCGAATGAAAGTCAATGCGAGGTGGTTATGGCTTTAACCTTCACAAGCGATACATTACCGGCCGATCATAAAGCGGCGATCCGGCAGATGAAGCAGGCGTTGCGGGCGCAGCTCGGTGATGTGCAGGGCGTTTTTGACAGGCTCAGCGAGGTGATTGCCACACGCGTGGCGGAAATCAATACGCTCAAAGCGCAGGGCGATGCCGTCTGGCCTGCGCTGTCTTACGCGGATATCCAGTCCGGCGCCATCACAGCAGCGCAGCGTGAACAGATCAAACGGCGTGGATGCGCGGTCATTAAGGGCCATTTCCCGCGGGAACAGGCGCTGGCATGGGATCAATCCATGCTGGATTATCTGGATCGCAACCATTTTGATGAGGTGTACAAAGGTCCCGGCGATAACTTCTTCGGCACGTTAACCGCCTCCCGCCCTGAAATTTATCCGATTTACTGGTCGCAGGCGCAGATGCAGGCTCGTCAGAGCGAAGAGATGGCGAACGTTCAGTCTTTCCTTAATCGGCTGTGGACATTTGAAAGCGACGGCAGACAGTGGTTCAACCCGGATATCAGCGTGATCTACCCGGATCGCATCCGCCGCCGCCCGCCCGGCACCACCTCAAAAGGTCTGGGGGCGCATACCGATTCCGGCGCGCTGGAACGCTGGCTGCTGCCCGCCTATCAACGGGTTTTCGCCAGTATCTTTAACGGCGAGCTGGAGAAGTACGATCCCTGGCATGCCGCCTACCGTACCGAAGTCGAAGAGTATACGGTCGATAACACCACCAAATGCTCGGTTTTCCGCACCTTCCAGGGGTGGACGGCGCTGTCAGATATGCTGCCGGGCCAGGGCTTGCTGCATGTGGTGCCGATTCCAGAAGCGATGGCGTATATCCTGTTACGCCCCCTGCTGGATGACGTTCCTGAAGATGAACTGTGCGGCGTTGCACCAGGCCGGGTGCTGCCGGTTTCGCAACAATGGCATCCGCTGCTGATTGAGGCATTGACCAGTATTCCGCAACTGGAGGCCGGGGACTCCGTCTGGTGGCATTGCGATGTGATCCACTCCGTCGCGCCGGTGGAAAATCAGCAAGGCTGGGGGAACGTGATGTACATCCCCGCCGCGCCGATGTGCGAGAAAAACCTGGCTTACGCGCACAAGGTCAAAGCCGCGCTGGAAACGGGCGCATCGCCAGGCGATTTCCCGCGTGAAGATTACGAAACAAACTGGGAAGGCCGTTTTACGCTGAGCGATCTGAACATTCACGGAAAACGCGCGCTGGGCATGAGTTAAGCGTCATACAGCCCTTCCCGTTCGACGGCGGTGCGTCGTTTCCCTGGACGTATCCGCCGCACCGACTCCCGCACCGTTAACGTGCCGTTCAGCAACAGCGTACCGATTGGCGCATTCGGACGAACCAGACGTTGTTGCAGCATATGTACCGCCTCCGTCCCCAGCTCATCGCGCGGCACATGCACTGCTGTTAACGGCACATCCTGAATTTCCGCCAGATTAAAGCCGTCAATACTCATCACCGACACATCCTGCGGCACGCGAAGGCCGCGCTTTTGCAACGCGCTGATGACGCCCGCCGCCATAAAATCACCGCCGACCAAAAACGCCGTCGGCAACGCCTTATCCGGCGTATTCGCCAGCCATTCGCTGACCCGCTGCTCCGCCTCTTTCGCACTGAAACTCGGCGATACCAGTAAATCCCGCTTATCGTTAAATTTCAGATTATGGGTTTGCCAGGCGTCGCGAATGCCGGCCAGACGCAGCTCCATCGTGTAGCGACGCAGGCAGAGCACCGTCATCACGTCGCGATGCCCCATTGAAAAAAGATAATCAGCGGCAAGTTCGCCAATGGCGCGGTGATCGGGCGAAACGGCTGGCAAACGCATTCGCTGATCGCGGCAATTAATCAGTACGCAGGGTTTCCCCACGTCCACCGCCAAATCGTGAATATGCGGATCGTCAATCCCTAACAAAATCGCCGCCTGCGTTTCCGCTTCGTTCATCCGCGCGAGGAAAAGCTGCGCGTCACTGTCCAGTTCCTCAAGCGCGCAATAACGCAGCCGTACTTCATACGCCGTCAGTCCTTTACTCACGTTCTGAATCACGCGGTAGTAAAAGATGTCGGACCGCTCATCAAACGCCCGCTGCGGCGCAAAGACCACCAGACTATTCAGCAACAGCCTGCCTGCCGCCATCCCGTCCATGACGCCCAGCTCCCGCGCGCACTCCAGCACTTTGTTGCGCGCTTTTTCACTGGTATTTGCCTTCCCCGCCAGCACGCGGGAAACGGTGCTGACGGAAAGCTGCGTCCGCGCGGCAATTTCGCTGATTTTGAGCCTTTTATCCATTTTGTGATCTTGCTCCATTTGCTAAATGAAAAAATTTTCATAACGCACAAACAGGGAAATAACTGGCTTAACGCCCATCTTGCCAGAGCGATACCGTTAGTAATGAGAAAACTTGCACAAAATCCGCTATTGCCCGCCCATTTTCTCACTTAACCTGAACTTGTCACACAACTTACATACTAGTTGTATAGCAACTAAGAATAAATAAAAAGATAACTTTCAATAAGATAACAATATTTGTGTGACACCCAAACGTTTATTTCCCCTACCGTCCGTCTTGTGGAGAAAAGAAATGAGTCAGGACATCAATAACACTGTCGCCGCGAGTAAAACCCGCCGCGTCATCAAAAATTTGCGCTGGTATGTGCTGGTGCTGTTCTTACTGGGTGTGACCGTTAACTACATCACGCGTAACTCGCTGGGTATCCTGGCGCCGGAGCTAAAAGAGAGTCTGGGGATCACCACCGAGCAATACTCCTGGATTGTCGGCGCGTTCCAGATTGCCTACACCATTTTCCAGCCCCTGTGCGGCTGGCTGATCGATGTGATTGGCCTGAAGATTGGCTTTATGGTCTGCGCCGGGATCTGGGCGCTGATGTGTATCTTCCACGCGGGCGCCGGAAGCTGGCTGCATCTGGCAATTTTGCGCTTCTTTATGGGCGCATCTGAAGCGGCCGCTACGCCAGCCAACGCCAAAACCATCGGCGAATGGTTCCCGAAATCAGAGCGTCCGGTCGCTGCGGGCTGGGCAGGCGTCGGCTTCTCAATTGGCGCCATGCTGGCGCCGCCAATCATCTACTTCGCGCACGCCTCATTCGGCTGGCAGGGCGCATTTATGTTTACCGGCGTGCTGGCGCTGCTGTGGGTGATCCTGTGGTGGGCGTTCTACCATAACCCGGAACAGCACCCGAACCTGAGTGGAGAGGAGCTGGAGTATATCAAGCAGGATAACGAGCCTCCAGCCGTGAAACTGCCCTTCCTGACCGCGCTGAAAACCGTGTCGAAAAATAAACGTTTCTACGGTATCGCGATCCCGGCCTTTATGGCAGAACCGGCCTGGGCGGTGCTGAGCTTCTGGGTACCGCTGTATCTGGCGAAGGAACACGGTATGGATCTGAAGCAGATCGCCATGTTCGCCTGGCTGCCGTTCCTCGCCGCCGATCTCGGCAGCGTGGCGAGCGGCTACCTCACCCGCTTGTATACCCGTCTGTTTGGCTGCTCTCGCGTTAACTCCGTGGTGGCAAGCTCCGTGACCGGCGCGTTTCTGATGATTTCTCTCGGCATCGTGGCCATTACCCGCGATCCGTATATCACCATCGTGCTGATCTCCATTGGCGGCTTCGGTCATCAGATCATCTCCTGCATGCTGAGCGCGCTGGTCGTGGAGTCGTTTGATAAAGGCCAGATGGCGACCGTCAACGGAATGCGCGGCTCTGCGGCGTGGATCGCCAGCTTCCTCTTCTCTCTGTTAATTGGCGTTACCGCCGACAAAATCGGCTTTAACCCGCTCTTTATCGCCATGGGGTTCTTTGACCTGATTGGCGCTGTTTTCCTGGTGGCATTTATTGCTGAACGTCGCGCCAAGCGCGCCTGATAGTGGATGTATTGCGTATGAAAACCCTGAAAAACTGGATTGTAGAGAAACAGTCGGCCCATCATCTGGAACTGCTGGTCGATGGTCAACACCATCTGTGCCTGTACGTACTGGAAGAAAATCTGTTTCGCGTGCTGATCAAACGTAAAGGCGAACTGGCATTAGACAGAACCTGGAGTATCGCCCCGGCGCAGGATGTGCCGTGGGAAGGCCGCAGCCGTGAGGATGTCAGCGGCTTTAGCTGCCCGGCCTGGCAACTGACGCAGCAGGATGGCGCGCTGATTGTCGCCACTGAGCAACTGCGCGTGACCGTCCACCAGCCGCTGTGGCTGGAGTGGCACTATCGCGACGAGGCGGGCGACTGGCAGCCGCTGGTCAACGACCGCCCCACCAGCGCCTATCTGCTGAACGCTCACGGCGACGGCGTGGCGCACTATTTAAGCCGCCGTAAAGATGAACGTTTTTACGGCCTGGGCGAGAAAGCGGGCGACCTGCAACGCAACGGCCAACGCTATGAGATGCGCAACCTTGACGCGATGGGCTATAACGCGGTCAGCACCGATCCGCTGTACAAACATATTCCATTCACCATCGCCCGCCGCGATGACGTCAGCTACGGTCTGTTTTACGACAACCTGAGCAGTTGCTGGCTGGATCTGGGCAATGAAATCGACAACTATCACACCGCCTATCGCCGCTGGCAGGCGGAAGCGGGCGATATCGATTACTACATCTTTACCAGCAAGCGCGTGCTGGATGTCACCAAAGCCTTTGTGCGCCTGACGGGGAAAACCCTGTTCGGGCCGAAGTGGAGCCTGGGTTACAGCGGCTCAACCATGCATTACACCGATGCGCCGGACGCGCAAAACCAGCTGATGAACTTTATCCGTCTGTGCAATGAACACGCGATTCCGTGCGATTCGTTCCAGCTTTCATCTGGCTACACCTCCATTAACGGCAAACGCTATGTCTTTAACTGGAACTACGACAAGGTGCCGCAGCCGAAAGTGATGACCCAGGCATTCCACGATGCGGGGTTGAAGCTGGCAGCCAACATTAAACCGTGTCTGTTGCAGGATCACCCGCGCTACAACGAAGTCGCGGAAAGAGGGTTATTTATCCGTGATTCGGAAACCGACGCGCCGGAACGTTCAAGTTTCTGGGATGACGAAGGTTCTAACCTTGATTTCACCAATCCGCAAACCGTCGCCTGGTGGCAGGAAGGCGTCACCACGCAGTTGCTGGAGATGGGGATCGACTCCACCTGGAACGACAACAACGAGTTCGAAGTGTGGGATGGCGAAGCCCGCTGCCACGGCTTTGGCCGCGAAATCGCCATCAAACATATTCGCCCGGTCATGCCGCTGTTGATGATGCGCGCCTCGCTGGAAGCGCAGCAGCGCTTTGCGCCGGAAAAACGCCCGTACCTGATCTCCCGTTCCGGCTGCGCCGGGATGCAGCGTTACGTGCAAACCTGGAGCGGCGATAACCGCACCAGCTGGGATACCCTGCGCTACAACACCCGCATGGGGCTGGGGATGAGTCTGTCCGGGCTGTATAACGTGGGTCACGACGTCGGCGGTTTCTCTGGCGATAAACCGGATGCGGAGCTGTTCGTGCGCTGGGTACAGAACGGCGTGATGCACCCTCGCTTTACCATCCACTCATGGAATGACGATCATACGGTGAATGAGCCGTGGATGTACCCGGGCGTGACGCCGGCGATTCGTAGCGCGATTGAGCTACGTTACCGTCTGCTGCCCTACTTCTACACGCTGCTGTGGCAGGCGCACGCCGACGACGAGCCGATGCTGCGCCCCACTTTCCTCGACCACGAGCACGACGCGCAAACCTTCGCAGAGTGCGACGACTTCCTGCTTGGCCGCGATATTCTGGTGGCGAGCGTGGTGGAACCCGGTCAACGTGAACGCCGCGTCTGGCTGCCGGATAACGAAACCGGCTGGTACGATTTCGATAGCCACGAATGGTTCTCTGGCGGCCAGTGGATCACGCTGAACGCGCCGCTGGAAAAACTGCCGCTGCTGGTACGCGCCGGTGCAGGTCTGCCGCTGAGCGAACGGATCACCCATGTCAGCGCTGAACGCGACGATACCCGCGAGCTGAAACTGTTCCCGGTCAAAGGCGTGGGGACAACGTCCGGTCTGCTGTTTGAAGACGATGGCGAAAGCTGGGGTTATCAGACGGGCAATGCCCTGTGGGTGGAATGGGAGATGGTGTGCGATGGGGCGACCGTCAACCTGAGGATCAACGCGCGTGGCGACTATCGTCCGGCATGGAACGCGTTGAAGGTATCGTTACCGGCGGGGGAAAAACGTACGCTGCGGGTGAACGGCGTTGAAGGGAGTGAGTGGGTGTTGTAGTGAGTTGTTGATTGCCGGGTGGCGGCTTCGCCTTACCCGGCCTACAAACTGTAGCGTAGGCCCGGTAAGCGTAGCGCCACCGGGCTTTTTTTTAGCCGTCGATCCCTTTACTACGCAGATAATCTTCGTAGTTGCCGCTGAAGTCCACCACACGCTGCGGCGTAATTTCCAGCACGCGCGTCGCCAGCGAGCTAACAAACTCACGGTCGTGAGAAACGAAAATCAGGGTGCCCTGATACATCTCCAGCGCCATGTTCAGCGATTCGATCGATTCCATATCCAGGTGGT
This sequence comes from Citrobacter sp. CK206, assembly GCF_030333125.1. Lineage (NCBI taxonomy): Bacteria > Pseudomonadati > Pseudomonadota > Gammaproteobacteria > Enterobacterales > Enterobacteriaceae > Citrobacter > Citrobacter sp. CK206. The sequence goes on along the minus strand of NZ_JAOWGM010000021.1, from coordinate 671,484 downwards.
TGGTCGGTTCGTCCATCACCAGGATATTCGGTTTCTGCATCATCAGCTTACCGAACAACATACGCCCTTTTTCACCACCGGAGAGCACCTTCGCCGGTTTTCTGATATCGTCCTGGCTGAACAACAGACGGCCAAGAATGCTGCGTACAGCCTGCTCGTCATCGCCTTCCTGCTTCCACTGACTCATCCATTCAAACACCGTCAGGTCATTTTCGAACTCATATTCGTGATCCTGCGCGTAATACCCAATGCGCGCGTTCTCTGACCATTTCACGGTGCCGTTGTCCGGCGCCAGATCGCCCACCAGCGTTTTCAGCAACGTGGATTTACCCACGCCGTTAGTCCCGAGTACCGCAAGCTTTTCGCCCACTTCCAGCAGCAGATTAACGCCCTTGAACAGCGGGCCGTTATCAAAGCCTTTCGCGAGCGCTTCCACTTCCAGCGCGTTACGGAACAGCTTCTTATCCTGTTCAAAACGGATGAACGGGTTCTGACGGCTGGAGGCCTTCACCTCATCAAGCTTAATTTTATCAATCTGACGGGCACGAGACGTTGCCTGGCGAGACTTAGACGCGTTAGCGCTAAAGCGGCTGACGAAAGATTGCAGGTCTGCAATCTGCGCCTTTTTCTTGGCGTTATCGGCCAGCAGGCGTTCACGCGCCTGGGTGGCGGCGGTCATATACTCGTCGTAGTTACCCGGGTAAATGCGCAGTTCGCCGTAATCCAGATCCGCCATGTGGGTACACACCATATTCAGGAAGTGACGGTCGTGCGAAATGATGATCATGGTGCTGTCACGTTCGTTCAGTACCTGCTCCAGCCAACGGATCGTGTCGATGTCGAGGTTGTTGGTCGGTTCATCAAGCAGCAGAATATCGGGGTCGGAAAACAGCGCCTGCGCCAGCAGGACACGCAGCTTCCAGCCTGGCGCGACTTCGCTCATCGGGCCGTAGTGCTGCTCAACCGGAATACCCACGCCCAGCAGCAGTTCGCCCGCGCGCGCTTCGGCAGAGTAACCATCCATTTCGCCGTATTTCACTTCCAGATCGGCCACTTTATAGCCATCTTCTTCGCTCATTTCCGGCAGCGCGTAGATGCGGTCGCGTTCCTGTTTCACTTCCCACAGTTCAACATGCCCCATGATCACTGTGTCGAGTACGCTGAACTCTTCGAAGGCAAACTGATCCTGGCGCAGCTTACCGATACGCTCGTTCGGATCGAGAGAGACGTTGCCCAGCGTCGGTTCGAGATCGCCGCCGAGGATTTTCATAAAGGTGGATTTACCGCTACCGTTGGCGCCAATCAGGCCGTAACGGTTGCCGCCGCCAAATTTGACGGAAATATTTTCAAACAGCGGCTTGCTGCCGAACTGCATGGTGACGTTGCTGGAAACTAACACTGGCGTATCCTGAAAAATATGTGACAAACCGCTTATTATGCCACAAGTCTTAAATAAGATCGCGCCTCACGGTAAGCCGCTAAAATTGTCCTCACGGGAAAAAAATGTGATTTCGTACACATCTGAATTCCCACTTAACGGGAATGCACATATAATGCGCTCCCAACATGACAGAATTCTCAACCCAATAGCCTGCCAGGCACTGAATCTCGCATAACATGAATATGAAATTAACAACGTTTTTCGCGGCGGCCCTCGCTGTAGTTGGCTTTTGCAGCACCGCCTCAGCGGTGACTTATCCTTTACCGACCGATGGCAGTCGCGTCGTTGGTCAAAACCAGGTGATCACTATCCCGGAAGGCAATACCCAACCGCTGGAGTATTTTGCGGCTGAATACCAGATGGGGCTGTCTAACATGCTGGAAGCGAACCCGGGTGTTGATACCTTCCTGCCAAAAGGCGGTACGGTGCTGAACATTCCTCAGCAGTTGATCCTGCCGGACACCGTGCATGAAGGCATTGTCATTAACAGTGCGGAAATGCGTCTGTACTACTACCCGAAAGGCACCAACACGGTGATCGTCCTGCCGATTGGTATCGGTCAGTTAGGGAAAGACACGCCAATCAACTGGACAACGAAAGTTGAGCGTAAGAAAGCAGGCCCGACCTGGACGCCGACGGCGAAAATGCATGCCGAATACCGCGCGGCGGGCGAACCGCTGCCTGCCGTCGTGCCGGCTGGCCCGGATAACCCGATGGGTCTGTACGCGCTGTACATTGGTCGTCTGTATGCGATTCATGGCACCAACGCCAACTTCGGTATCGGCCTGCGCGTCAGCCACGGCTGCGTCCGTCTGCGTAACGACGACATCAAGTTCCTGTTTGAAAATGTGCCGGTCGGCACCCGCGTACAGTTTATCGACGAGCCGGTGAAAGCGACTACTGAGCCAGATGGCAGCCGTTACATTGAAGTCCATAACCCTCTGTCTACCACGGAAGCGCAGTTCGAAGGCGGCGAGATCGTACCGATTAACCTGAACAAAAGCGTTCAGAGCGTCACCAGCCAGCCTGATGTCGATCAGTCTGTGGTTGAGCAGGCCGTTCAGAACCGTTCCGGTATGCCGGTTCGTCTGAACTGATCAGAGCAATGTGCCGAGTGGCGACTCTCGCCTTACCCGGCCTACCGCGTCGGCCCGATAAGCATAGCGCCATCGGGCCATCACTTCAGCAGCAACAATCCATATCCCACCAGCGCCGCCCAGAGCAGCATCGGCAACGAATACCAATGAAACCGCCACCAGATACGCCGATCATTTGCCATCCGCAATGCAATCAGATTCGCCAGCGATCCCGGTAACAAACCAAAACCACCGATATTGACCGCCCAGGCCAGCAACGCGATCGGCGGAACGTAGTTGAGCAATAAAATCGTGGCGGGCACATTGCTGATAAACTGCGACAGACCGAGCGCAGTCAGCCAAAGCCCCGGCGCAGAGAGCGTTTCAACATGGCGCAGTACGCCCTGTAACACCGGTAGCTGTATCAATAAATGCACGTCGATAAACATCGCCATAAACACCAGCAGTAACGTCCAGTCGACGCTCAGTACCACGCGGCGCGCCAGGACGATGAACCCTGCCGCCACAATCGCCAGCCCCCAGAGTTCCTGCTTCAGTTCAAGCGCGGTCAGAAACACGATATACAACCCAAGGCAGCTCCACACCAGGCGCGGTTGCCACTCAGGGGCGCGCGTACCGGTATGGTACTGCAACGCCTTCCCCGGAAAACAAAGGCCGCACAGCACCAACAGCGTCAGCATCATCACGGCGGCAAGCGGCGCCATCTGCCAGACAAAAGCCGCAAATGAGAGACCGGAACGCCCCCACAACAAAATATTTTGCGGATTGCCAATCGGCGTGAGCAGCGAACCGGCGTTGACCGCCAGCGCCTCAAAGATAATCAGCCGGTTTACCGGAATCGCACACAGTCTTTTCAGGGTAATGGTCAGCGGAACGACGATAAACAGCGCCACATCGTTGGTCAGGAACGTTGACAGCACCGCTGCCGCCAGCACCATAAACATTGCCAGACGGCGTTCCGTTTTAAAACGACGAACCATTCTGCGGCCCAGCACATCAAAATATCCGCTCAGCTCAACGCCTTTGGTCAGCAGCATCAAACCGCTCAGCGTAATAATGGTGTGCCAGTCAATTGCACCCGGCCAGGTGCGGGGGGGTAAACGGGACGAACAGGCTGAGTCCGGCCCCGACAAGGAGTAATAACAGCAGGAAACGATCGCGTCTTAATGCCCGCAGAAAAGGAAAACTCATTCAGAAGGCGTTCCGTGCTTTTGCGTAAACAGGCGGAAAGCCTCAAGCGTTTCCTGGCTTACATGGTGCTCCATCCCTTCCGCATCGCGGCGTGCGATTTCCGGGCTGACGCCCAGCACCAGTAAAAAGTTTTCCACGATCTGGTGGCGTTCACGGCTTTCCTGCGCCAGCTTCTCGCCTTCTGCGGTCAGGAATACCCCGCGCCAGGGGATCATTTCGATAAGCCCTACCGACGCCAGACGCTTGAGCATCTTGGCGACCGTCGGCTGGGAAACGCCAAGTCGCGCCGCCATATCAACCTGACGCGCTTCACCGACCTCGATAATTAAATCGGAAATCAGCTCAACGTAGTCATCAATCAGTTCACGGCGATGCGCTTCCCTGACCTGGCGGAACCCTTCGACGTGTTCTTCGACATTCACTAATTGCGTCACTTTTTTTGTTGTTGGCGTACCTGCGCGACGACTCATTCTGCTTCCTCGTTACTGTGACGCGTTAATTGCATCTGGCTGGAGTGGGCCCATTGTAAACCAGAGTTGCACAGGCTCAAAAATTTAACGTTTTAGCAATAGCTATATAATATAGCCTGTGCTATATCTGTATGTAATGCAGGCATCCCTCACGGATCGATGGGATCGTAAAGTCAGGAGGTTTCTATGAACGAATTTAAGAGGTGTATGCGCGTGTTTAGCCACTCTCCCTTTAAAGTACGGTTAATGCTGCTGTCCATGCTGTGTGACATGATCAACGGCAAACCCGAGCAGGATCAGCCCTCGTCAAAATAACGCGGCGTCGCGGTACGCCGCTCCATTTTGACGCCATCTTCTCGCATCAAGGCGCGCTCTGCGCTGTGTTTTATCTCAATACCCTTTCTTTTTGTCGGTTTTGCTGCCCCCTTCGCAAAACATTTTCCTTGTAGTAGTTGACCTTCTTATACACACGCTCTATCGTTGCGCAGCCCTGCATATATTGCGGCTCGCAGATGCGGACCCCATCCCCTCTTCACGCACTTTCCGGCAGGTATTGACCCTTAACGCCAGGGTGAGCACATGGCGTTTTTGCAATAGTGGCATATGAATTTAACCCTCAAAGACTCGCTTATTGCCCGCAGCAGGGCCATTAGCCCGTGGACTGGCTTCTACTTTTTACAGTCGCTGCTGATTAACCTCGCGTCGGGCTACCCGTTTAGCCTGTTCTATACAGCGGCCTTTACCTGCCTATTGCTGTTGCTCTGGCGCACCGCGCCGCGCGCGCAAAAGGTGTTGTTCGGGCTATGCTCGCTGATCGCCGCCATGTATTTTCCGTTCGGCCAGGCCTACGGCTCGCCAAACTTTAATACGCTGCTGGCGCTGCATTCGACCAATGTGGAAGAGTCCACCGAAATCCTGACCATCTTCCCGTGGTACAACTATCTGGTAGGCCTCTTTATCTTTGCGCTGGGCGTGATTGCCGTTCGCCGTAAGCAAGAGACGGAGAAAAAAGCCTGGCGCATTGTGGACAGCGTGTGTCTGCTGTTCAGCGTCATCGCCTTCTTTGTCGCGCCGGTGCAAAACCTGGCGTGGGGCGGCGTGTTTAAATTAAAAGACACCGGCTACCCGGTTTTTCGCTTCGTGAAGGATGTCATCGTCAACAACAATGAGGTGATTGAGGAGCAAGAGCGGATGGCGAAGCTGTCCGGGATGAAAGATACCTGGACGGTCACTGCGGTTAAGCCCCGATACCATACCTACGTGGTGGTGATCGGTGAAAGCGCGCGGCGTGACGCAATGGGCGCATTCGGCGGTCACTGGGATAACACCCCGTTCGCCAGTACCGCCAACGGTTATTTTTTCATGGATTACGTTGCCGCCAGCGGCTCAACGCAAAAATCGCTCGGTTTAACGCTCAACCGCGTGGTCGACAACAAGCCGCAATTCCAGGATAACTTTGTGACGCTGGCCAACCGTGCCGGTTTCCAGACCTGGTGGTTCTCGAATCAGGGGCAAATCGGCGAATACGATACGGCTATCGCCAGCATCGCGAAACGTGCCGATGAAGCGCACTTCCTGAAAAGCGGAGACTTCGAAGCTGACAAGAATACGCGTGACGATGCGCTGTTAAAAATGACCGCTCAGGTACTGGAGACAGAACGCACGCAGCCGCAGTTAATCGTGCTGCACCTGATGGGCTCGCACCCGCAGGCCTGCGATCGCACGCAGGGAAAATACGACGTTTTCGTGCAGTCGAAAGAGACCTCTTGCTACCTGTACACCATGACCCAAACGGACGCGTTGCTGGGAAAACTGTACGCGCAGTTGCGTAACAGCGGCGACAGCTTCTCTATGGTCTACTTCTCGGATCATGGCCTCGCATTTAAAGAGCGCGGGAAAGAGGTGCAGTATCTGGCGCATGACGACAGGTATCAGCAGAATTTTCAGGTGCCGTTTATGGTACTTTCCAGCGATGACAAAGCGCATCGCGTGATTAAAGCGCGCCGCTCGGCAAATGATTTCTTAGGCTTTTTCTCGCAATGGACGGGGATCAGCGCGAAAGAGATTAAAACCAAATACCGTTTTATCTCTGAGCAGAAAGCCGGACCGGTCTTCATCACCAACTTCAAGTTGCAGAAGGTGGATTACAACCATCTGGGTACGGATATTTTTAGTACCAAACAGCGCTAACCTGTAGTCCTGATAATGTTGTAGGCCTGATAAGACGCCTCAGCGTCGCCATCAGGCATTGCCGGATGGCGGCATAAATACCTTATCCGGCCTACACATCAGACAAAAAAAATCCGCCCCTCGGGGCGGATTTTTCATATCACCGAAGTGATTAGAAGCGGTAACCAACACCGGCGATCCAGGTGCCGACGTCCACGTTACGGATACGGCTCTGCTCATAAGAGAAGTCCAGCGCAACGTTTTCGATCGGGTTGAACTGCAAACCGGCACCGTAGGAGAAACCGTAGTCGCTGGTGTCGTGTTTGTCAGCCGGGGTGGCAGCAGTCTGGAATTTACCGTAACCCACACCAACAACACCGTAGATGCTTGCCCAGTCGTTCAGACGGTAAGCAGGACCGGCGGTGAGGCCGTAGTACTGAGTTTTGTTGTAATCGCCAGCACCGTTAGTACGATCTTTTTCTGTGTAGGTGAAGGAACCGATTACGCCCAGCGGGTTGTTGTCCTGCTCGTAGCGATACTTCAGGTTAAAACCGTTCATTTTGTTCGCTGCGCCCTGAGCATCGCTCTGAGCGTAACCACCCGTAACGGTAGAAGTAGCAGCTACAGCAGTACCTGCGGAAATAGCCAGAACAGCGGCCAGTGCTGAAAGACATGCAATTTTTTTCATAACCACCTCAAATGTGCTTCAAGTAAATCCTAAGTTATAAATATATCAAAAATTGATGAGAAACTCTTTGCGATTCGCGATGTCTAACGGGTCTTTTCGTGTAACAGAACATTTCCATAACCCGCTATCTCTTTCAAATAACATCACTTTTCCGGTGAAGCGCACCATTATTACGCGCACAATATGGTACATTCATCCAGATAATTCCTAATTACGCAGTTTATTAATCCATCAATTCATCGATATTTTACGGATTCTCCGGGATTTTTTTTCAACGAATACTCAACCGTCAGAGGTTATTTCTATTACACTGCCTTTTTTACTTCTATTGACATTAATTGACAGGAGAAAGGATGCCGGGGTCGTCACGTAAGCCAGTCTGGCTGCCTATTTTGGTTTTGCTCATTGCGATGTCCTCTATTCAGAGCGGAGCCTCGCTGGCGAAATCGCTGTTCCCTCTCGTCGGGGCGCCGGGCGTTACCGCACTGCGTCTGGCACTAGGCACGCTAATCCTGATTGCGTTCTTTAAGCCCTGGCGTCTGCGCTTTGCCAGAGAACAGCGGCTGCCGCTCCTGTTTTACGGTCTGTCGCTTGGCGGGATGAACTACCTGTTTTACCTGTCGATTCAGACGGTGCCGCTCGGCATCGCCGTTGCGCTGGAGTTCACCGGGCCGCTGGCGGTCGCGCTGTTCTCGTCCAGACGGCCTGTCGATTTCATCTGGGTTGTGCTGGCCGTGCTTGGACTCTGGTTCCTGTTGCCGCTTGGTCAGGGCGTATCGCATGTTGATTTAACGGGTGCCGCGCTGGCGCTCGGCGCAGGCGCCTGCTGGGCTATCTATATTCTGACCGGGCAGCGGGCGGGTGAAGAACACGGCCCCGCGACCGTGGCAGTAGGCTCGCTCATTGCGGCGATCGTTTTCGTTCCGGTTGGCGCACTACAGGCGGGAGAAGCATTATGGCACTGGTCGATTCTCCCACTGGGTCTGGCTGTCGCCGTGCTGTCAACGGCGCTGCCCTACTCGCTGGAAATGATCGCGCTGACGCGACTGCCCACGCGAACGTTTGGGACGCTGATGAGCATGGAGCCCGCGCTGGCTGCCGTTTCGGGGATGATTTTCCTGGGAGAAACGCTGACGCTGGTGCAGCTTCTGGCCCTGGCCGCCATCATTGCCGCCTCGATGGGGTCCACGCTCACCATCCGGCGAGAAACGAAAATTCAGCAAGTCGACATTAATTAACGTTACAATTCTGCATGATTTGCATAATCATGCAGAATATTGCTTTTATCCTTCTCATTATTATTATCTCCGCTATTTTTCTGCTGTCTGCAAACCTATTTATGTTTATCGCTCATAGTGAATGAGAATTATTAACATGCTGACGCTTAATTTAATAACATATTGATTTTTAATCGTTTTCAATATTAAACACTTTCTGCGCTATTAAAGTGATAGGCACAGACAGAAAAGCAAAATGAAAAACCGGTGCTATACTTAGTTTCGTTAATTACCTGGGACACAAAACATCAAGAGGATATGAGATTATGAGTACCGCTAAACTGGTAAAAACGAAAGCGTCTAATCTGCTTTATACCCGCAACGATGTATCAGACAGCGATAAGAAAGCGACGGTTGAGTTGCTGAATCGTCAGGTGATCCAGTTCATTGACCTGTCACTGATCACTAAGCAGGCTCACTGGAATATGCGCGGTGCTAACTTTATTGCCGTACATGAGATGCTGGATGGCTTCCGTACAGCGCTGACCGACCACCTTGATACCATGGCAGAACGTGCCGTACAGCTGGGTGGCGTGGCATTAGGGACAACGCAAGTGATTAACAGCAAAACACCGCTGAAAAGCTACCCGCTGGATATCCATAGCGTTCAGGATCACCTGAAAGAGCTGGCGGATCGTTACTCTGTTGTCGCCAATGACGTCCGTAAAGCCATCAGCGAAGCCAAAGACGAAGACACTGCTGATATCTTTACCGCTGCTTCCCGCGACCTCGATAAATTCCTGTGGTTCATCGAAGCCAACATCGAATAAGCAGCATGATAAGTAAGACCTATGAACCCTCGCTTCGGCGGGGGTTTTGCACTTTTATAGTGCATCAAATTTCTTCCGCCCCGCCGTAAAGTAAAATATTTGTAATAATCACCTCACACAATCGTTAACGAGAGATTGTTTTAGCAACAATTTTTGCGCTAAATAGTCATACCGTTTGCACCCGATTCGGTCTGCACTAAATCAGTGCCCCAAAACGGTGCAATCCGTCAGTTTTGCCACGCTTATTGTGCATTAAAATGAAACGCCTTCTTTTTAAAACAATGAGTTGCATAATTGGCACGATTCTTTCATTACGCCATATGTTCTCGCAGGGGATCGCCCCGTGGATATAAAAGGAAATGCTATGAAGTCTGTATTAAAAGTTTCACTGGCTGCACTTACCCTGGCTTTTGCGGTGTCTTCTCACGCCGCGGATAAGAAACTCGTCGTGGCAACCGACACGGCGTTCGTTCCGTTTGAATTCAAACAGGGCGACAAATACGTTGGCTTTGATGTGGATCTGTGGGCCGCTGTCGCGAAAGAGCTGAATCTGGACTACACCCTGAAACCGATGGATTTCAGCGGCATCATCCCGGCGTTGCAAACCAAAAACGTCGACCTGGCGCTGGCAGGCATCACGATCACCGACGAACGTAAAAAAGCGATCGACTTCTCTGACGGCTATTACAAAAGCGGTCTGTTGGTCATGGTGAAAGCCAATAACAACGATGTGAAAAGCGTGAAAGACCTCGACGGCAAAGTGGTTGCGGTGAAGAGCGGCACCGGTTCTGTCGATTACGCGAAAGCAAACATCAAAACCAAAGATCTGCGTCAGTTCCCGAACATCGATAACGCCTACATGGAACTGGGCACCAACCGCGCAGACGCCGTTCTGCACGATACGCCAAACATCCTCTATTTCATCAAAACCGCGGGCAATGGTCAGTTCAAAGCGGTAGGTGAGTCTCTGGAAGCGCAGCAATACGGCATCGCCTTCCCGAAAGGCAGCGACGAACTGCGTGAGAAAGTGAACGGCGCGCTGAAAACGTTGCGTGAAAACGGCACCTATAACGAAATCTACAAAAAATGGTTCGGTACTGAACCTAAATAATAACGCTGTATTTTAGCTCGTTACGCCCGGTGGCGCTTGCGCTTACCGGGCGTACAGGCCTTTGAGTATTTTCACCACGGTAACAGGAACAATTTATGGAGTTTGACTGGAGTGCCATCTGGCCCGCCATCCCGCTGTTGATTGAAGGCGCCAAAATGACCCTGTGGATTTCAATCCTTGGTCTGGCTGGCGGCCTGGTCATCGGGCTGCTTGCGGGTTTTGCGCGCACCTTTGGTGGTTGGATCGCCAACCACGTTGCGCTGGTCTTTATCGAAGTGATTCGCGGTACGCCTATCGTTGTGCAGGTGATGTTTATCTACTTCGCGCTGCCGATGGCGTTTAACGATCTGCGAATTGATCCCTTCAGCGCTGCCGTTATCACCATCATGATTAACTCGGGCGCGTACATTGCAGAAATCACGCGCGGTGCGGTGCTGTCTATCCACAAAGGTTTTCGCGAAGCGGGCCTGGCGTTAGGGCTGTCTCGCGGCGAAACCATTCGCCACGTTATTTTACCGCTCGCGCTGCGCCGTATGCTGCCGCCGCTCGGTAATCAGTGGATTATCAGCATCAAAGATACCTCGCTGTTTATTGTTATCGGCGTCGCTGAACTGACTCGTCAGGGGCAGGAAATCATCGCCGGTAACTTCCGCGCGCTGGAAATCTGGAGTGCCGTTGCGGTGTTCTATCTGATCATTACGCTGGTGCTGAGTTTCATTCTGCGTCGTCTGGAAAGAAGGATGAAAATCCTGTGATTGAATTTAAAAACGTCTCCAAGCATTTTGGGCCAACCCAGGTGCTGCACAATATTGATCTGAACATCAAACAGGGTGAAGTGGTGGTCATCATCGGGCCATCCGGCTCCGGGAAGTCCACTCTGCTGCGCTGCATCAACAAACTGGAAGAGATCACGTCCGGCGAGTTGATTGTTGATGGTCTGAAAGTGAACGATCCGAAGGTGGATGAGCGGTTAATCCGTCAGGAAGCCGGCATGGTGTTCCAGCAGTTCTATCTCTTCCCGCATCTGACGGCGCTGGAAAACGTCATGTTCGGGCCGCTGCGCGTGCGCGGCGCGAAGAAAGAAGATGCCGAAAAGCAGGCCAAAGAGTTATTAGCGAAAGTCGGGCTGGCAGAGCGTGCGCATCACTACCCTTCCGAACTTTCCGGCGGTCAGCAGCAGCGTGTGGCGATTGCCCGCGCGCTGGCGGTGAAGCCGAAAATGATGCTGTTTGATGAACCGACCTCCGCGCTGGACCCGGAACTGCGTCACGAAGTGCTGAAAGTCATGCAGGATCTGGCGGAAGAAGGGATGACAATGGTCATTGTGACCCACGAAATCGGCTTTGCCGAGAAAGTGGCCTCCCGTCTGATCTTCATCGATAAAGGGCGCATTGCGGAAGACGGTAATCCGCAAACCCTGATTGAAAATCCACCCAGCCAGCGTTTGCAGGAGTTCTTGCAGCACGTTTCCTGAGGCACGCCCCTCCCTTCCGCCCGGAAGGGAGGGTTTCCCCGGAATCCTCCCATTTCAAATCCCTCCCCTTTAAGCATCTATACTTATCTTTTTGCTTATATTTCTCACAGGAGGAGTCATGCGGCGGATCCTGTTCATCCTCTTTTTACTGCTGGGCGCCCCCGCGCATGCGGTCGCGATCCCCGGCGTCACAACGGACGCCTCAGGCAGTCAGGAGGCCGCGCCTGCGGCTGAACCCGATGTCGAACAAAAGAAAGCCGCCTACGCGGCGCTGGCGGATGTGCTGGAGAACGAGACCTCTCGCAAGGAGCTCATCGACCAGCTACGAAAAGTCGCCGCCACGCCGCCGCCAGAGCCCGTCCCCACGATAACGCCGCCCACGGTTACGGAAGAAAAAACGGTGCTGGAGAACGTAACCGACATCAGCCGGCGTTACGGAGAAGCCCTCTCCGGGCGCTTTGCCCAGCTTTATCGTAACATCACCGACTCGCCGCATAAGCCGTTTAACACGCAGGCATTTACCAATGCCCTGACCCACTTCCTGATGCTGGCAGCCTCGGTGTTTGTCTTTTACTGGCTGATACGACTTTGCGCACTGCCGCTGTATCGCAAAATGGGTCAGTGGGCGCGCAAAAAAAATCGCGACCGCAGCAACTGGCTACAGCTTCCCGCAATGATTATCGGCGCATTTATCATCGATCTGCTCCTGCTGGCGCTGACCCTGTTTGTCGGGCAGATACTGAGCGACAGAATGAACGCCGGCAGCCGAACCATCGCCTTTCAACAAAGTCTGTTCCTGAACGCGTTTGCCCTGATTGAGTTTTTCAAAGCCATTCTGCGTCTGATCTTTTGCCCTAACGTAGCGGAGTTGCGTCCGTTCACGATTCAGGACGCCAGCGCGCGCTACTGGAATCGCCGTCTGAGTTCGCTCAGTAGCCTGATCGGCTATGGTCTGATCGTCGCCGTGCCGATTATCTCCAACCAGGTCAACGTCCAGGTCGGCGCGATGGCGAACGTCATCATCATGTTGTGCATTACGCTGTGGGCGCTGTATCTGATCTTCAAAAACAAAAAAGAGATCACCCAACATCTGCTGAATCTCGCGGAACGGTCGCTGGCCTTTTTCAGTCTGTTTATTCGCGCCTTCGCGCTGGTGTGGCACTGGCTGGCCAGCGCCTATTTTATCGTGCTGTTTTTCTTCTCATTGTTCGACCCGGGCAACAGCCTGAAGTTTATGATGGGCGCGACGGTACGCAGCCTGCTCATTATCGGTGTCGCCGCGTTTGTTTCCGGCATGTTCTCACGCTGGATAGCCAAAACCATTACGCTGTCGCCCCCTACGCAGCGCAACTACCCTGAGCTGCAAAAACGGCTGAACGGCTGGCTGTCAACCGCCCTGAAAGCCGCGCGAATCCTGACGGTTTGCGTGGCGATCATGCTGTTGCTCAACGCCTGGGGGTTATTCGACTTCTGGAACTGGCTGCACAACGGCGCGGGAGAGAAAACCGTCGATATTCTGATCCGCATTGCGCTGATCCTCTTTTTCTCTGCGGTCGGATGGACCATCCTCGCCAGCCTGATCGAGAACCGCCTGGCATCAGATATTCACGGCCGCCCCTTGCCCAGCGCGCGTACCCGAACCCTGCTTACGCTGTTTCGTAACGCCCTGGCGGTGATCATCAGTACAATCACTATCATGATCGTGCTGTCGGAGATTGGCGTGAACATTGCCCCCTTACTGGCCGGCGCCGGGGCGCTGGGGCTGGCGATTTCGTTCGGTTCGCAAACGCTGGTGAAAGATATAATTACCGGCGTATTCATCCAGTTTGAAAATGGGATGAATACCGGCGATCTGGTGACTATCGGCCCGCTGACCGGTACGGTGGAGCGAATGTCGATTCGCTCGGTAGGCGTGCGTCAGGATACCGGGGCGTACCACATTATTCCGTGGTCTTCGATTACCACCTTCGCGAACTTTGTGCGCGGCATTGGTTCGGTCGTGGCTAACTATGACGTGGATCGCCATGAAGATGCGGATAAAGCCAATCAGGCATTGAAGGACGCGGTGGCTGCGGTGATGGAGACGGAAGATATTCGCGGGTTGATTATCGGAGAACCGTCATTCTCCGGGATCGTCGGGCTGACCAATACCGCTTTTACGCTGCGGGTCTCCTTTACCACCTTGCCCTTAAAACAGTGGACGGTACGCTTCGCGCTCGACAGCCAGGTGAAAAAACATTTCGATCTGGCGGGCGTTCGCGCGCCGGTGCAAACGTATCAGGTACTGCCCGCACCGACGACCCGTCAGGCGCCAGCGACAGACCCCCTGCCGCCGAGCGAACCCACGCTTTAGCGCTTACGCGCCATAAAACGGCGACGCTGATCGTCATCCATAAAGGTCCAGGCAATAAAGCGGCTCTGCTTTTGCCCCTGGGCCATCTCCTTTTTGACCACTTTTACCGCCCCGACGTCCGTCAGCGCGCGGTACAGCGGCGGCAAATTTTCGCCGCGCGACACTAACGTGGTGAACCACATCACCTGGCGGCCAAAGGCCTGGCTTTCCGCGATCATCGTTTTGATAAACGCCACTTCCCCGCCTTCGCACCAGAGTTCCTGCTGCTGGCCGCCAAAATTCAGGGCATCGTTTTTATCCTGCCCCAGATTGCGACGTTTGCGCTCACTTCCCGCACGGGCAGAAGCCGCCGAATCGTGGAACGGCGGATTGCACAGCGTGGCGTCATACTGTTCATTCTTATGAATGATGCCGTTGAAGATTGCCGCAGGATCTTTCTGCCGACGCAGACGAATCGATCGGGTTAATCCTGGGTTGCCGCTGATGATCGCCTGGGCGCTGGCCAGCGCCTGCGCATGGACTTCGCTGCCGGTAAAGCGCCAGCCGTATTCATGCACGCCGATAAGCGGGTAAATGCAGTTCGCTCCTGTCCCCACATCCAGCACGCTCGCATCCGCCGGAATCGCGCCTGTGGTTTCGCCCAGCAGATCCGCCAGATGGTGAATATAATCGGCGCGGCCTGGCACCGGCGGGCACAGAAAGCCTTCGGGAATATCCCAGTTTGCCACCTGATAGAAATACGCCAGCAGCGCTTTATTGAGCGCCTTGACTGCCAGAGGATTCGCGAAATCAACGCTTTGCTCACCCGCAGGCGTACGGGTAAGAAATTGCGCCAGTTCTGGCGTGACCTGGCATAACGTCGCGAGATCGTAACGATGATGATGGCGATTACGTGGGTGCAATCCCGGTTTCTGGGCAGACATGGCATTCTCCTTTTAGCAGCGGCGTAAGATACTCGCATAACGCAACGTGGTAAACAAACCTGACGGAGAAAGCCCGCTTATACCGCAAACGAACACGGGTCGCTCCGCAGGCTTAGCGACAAAATCCTGGAAAATCAACAATCTGTATGTCATTGATTTGTCAATATTCGTCAAAAAATATCGTTCAAAAAACAAGCACATCATAATCAATTTTTTGCGTTAATTTTGCGTCATCAACGTCCTAAACTTATGAGGCACCACCTGTTGTTTCTAAGAGGATGCCGTTATGAAAAAATGCCTCACCGTACTGGCTGCTGCTCTGCTCACTGGCATGAGTTTTAGTGCATTCGCCGCGCAGCCGCTTAGCAGCTCAGAAGCAGGCCAGCTCAGACCCGCCGGGACCGTCTCAGCAACGGGCGCGACGACGCTGAGCGAACTTGAAAATAAACTGGCAGAAAAAGCGCGTGAACAAGGCGCCAAAGGTTTTGTCGTCAATTCTGCCGGTGGCGATAACCAAATGTATGGCACTGCCACTATCTACAAATAACCCCCTACCAGGTAACTGCATTCCCACCGAATGCAGTTTTCCTTAGCATGGAAAACGTCCCCCCGTCTTTTTCATTCGCTGACGTTTTTCGCTGACTGATATACCGGCCTGCTTCTGCGCTATTGACTGTACGATTTTTGACCCCATATTCACTACACTTACCGTGTGGAATAAAGGGGGAGGAACAGGTATATGGCATCCGGGTGGGCGAACGACGACGCCGTTAATGAACAAATCAACAATACCATTGAAGATGCTGTCGCCCGCGCTCGCGGCGAAATTCCTCAAGGCGAAAGCCTGTATGAGTGTGAAGAGTGCGGCGATCCTATCCCGGAAGCGCGGCGTAAAGCCGTTCCGGGAGTAAGGCTATGCATTGCCTGCCAGCAGGAGAAAGATTTACATAACGCAACATTCTCAGGATATAATCGCAGAGGATCGAAAGACAGCCAGTTACGCTAACTTTTCTTTACGTAAAACAACAGCGTAAGCATGTTCTTTTACTCTCATGCTTTTTCACCTTCTGCGTGGCAAAATGTGCCGTTACTCTCTCTTCTGTAAAGTGAAACGGCAAGAAGCGTAAATCCATGTTTTGAATTTATTAATAATCAATAAGTTATTTGTCATTCAAATTATTTGATGGATGACGTCAATTCTATTCGATTTTATCTCCCGCAAAAAACCGTGATACTTATCACATCGACGGAATAACGTCTTACTACACAAGAATAACCTGCGAGAGATTAATCATGAAAAATATCAAATATGCTGTTGCTGCTATCGCTCTGTCTACCCTGTCATTTGGCGTTTTCGCTGCCGAGCCGGTAACGGCTTCCCAGGCGCAAAGCATGAATAAAATCGGTGTTGTTTCTGCGGAAGGCGCCACCACTCTGGATGGCCTGGAAGCGAAACTGGCTGAGAAAGCGGCAGCTGCCGGCGCAACCGGTTATAGCATCACTTCCGCAACCAACAACAACAAAATGAGCGGCACTGCTGTTATCTACAAATAATTTCACGCGTTTCTGTTATACCCGTCTGTTTGCCGACAGACACACTGCTCCAACCCTCATTGAACCTGTGTTACCCTTGTTCGCCCGTCCGCCACTGGACGGGCTTTTTTTTGCCTGACGTTTAAAAATGCTGCGCTACCCGCGCAAGCCCTTCCGTTAACGTCGCCGCTTCTCCCGTAGCCACCAGGCAGCACGCCATCTGAATTTTCAGGGAAGCCGGTATCGGCTCGCTTCCCGCCAGGCAGCGCTCAATCCAGCGGGCGGTGGTTTCCGGGTCTTTTGCCGCAGGCAGCGGCACCGGCTCGTCGGGCATCTCGCTCTGGCGATCCTGAAGCACCTGCACGCCGGAACGGTCGATCAGGCTGATTTGCGGGCAACGCTGTGGATTGGCATACACCTCCCCTTCCGTGCCGTGCATCAGCAAACCGCGCCCGCCGATGTCGGCAAAAAATTTCGCGACGCGCGGAACGTACTCCGGGTGCGAGACGCTGGACAACCGCAAGGCGGCATCTTCCGCAAACGGCGTCGCTAACTTCGCCAGCGTGTGCGCGCTGTTACGCACGCCCAGCCGCCAGCGCATTGCCAGCTGTTTTTCCAGCGGTGGACACAGCGTACCGACAGGAATAAACACCGGCTCGTGCCCATCCAGCTTCGCCTGAGCCTGACCGGCGTGCAGCGTCGGCGCAATCCCCATCAGTTCGAAAATGGTCTCCGTCAGTACGCGCGTCGGATCTTCGCTTACGCCATGTACCACCACCGGAAAGCCCAGTTTATGCAGCAGAATCGCCAGCAACGGCGTCAGGTTCGCCTGTTTGCGCGCCCCGTTGTAGCTGGGGATGACAATCGGCATCGGTTTGGCGACCGGCGGCGTAAGCGTAATCGTGTGGTTTTGCATGGCTTCATAAAAGCCCAGCATCTCCGCTTCGCCTTCCCCTTTAATACGCAACGCGATCAACACGCCGCCCATTTCCAGTTCGGGCACATCGCCATTCAACATATGGGTATACAGGCCGCGCGCGGTATCCTGATCCAGGTCGCGGGCATGATTTTTACCTCGACCGACCTCTTTGATGATTTTGCGATAATCCATGACATTCTCCACTGCGACATTTTTTTAACAATATAGCCCCTCTGGAGACCCGGCCGTTAGTTTTTTATCTCAGCCATCAATCACCTGTTTTTGTAGTAATTATTAAAACGCAAGCATTAGTTCAAATATTTGTGATTTTTATACACGATTCTAATCCGTAAACAATCTGATTAAATATCCGGCGAAGAGTTATTGAGGGTCCACGGTGAAAACGTTCAGGCTGGTTTTCACCACTTATACACCAGGATTTATGATGAACAAGGTTGCTTTAGGTTTATTCATCGCTGCAACAGTAGGATGTTCCGCATCCGCATTTGCGGCAACAAATGGCGAAGGTCAGATTAACTTTACGGGTGAAATCATTGACTCCGCTTGTCAGGTCGTTAATGGGTTAAGTAACCCGCTAAATGTCGAGTTGGGCAGAGTGTCTAAAACCGTATTTTCTGGCGCAGGCTCTACCAGCACACCAACGAAATTCGATATTCAGCTAAAAGACTGCCCGGAAACGGTGACCTCTGCCGCCATTAATTTTGGCGGTACGCCGGATACGGATAACAGCACGACCCTGGCATTAACGCCAGACACGGAGACGGCTACCGGTGTGGCAATTCAGTTGCTCGACTCGTCAGAGCAACCCGTCAGCTTATATACCCCTTCCCGTCAATATCCACTGACGGCAGGAAGCACGGTAAACGATCTGGAATTTGCAGCGCGTTATATTCAGACTCAGGCTGCCGTTACGGCCGGCCCGGCAAATTCCGTATCTACCTTTACCGTTATCTATAACTGATATTATCCATCCGAAGATATTAGCCCTTTCTTCAGGGCTAATATCTTTTATTCATGCTGAGAAATATTTATGCGTCACGGTTATTTACTGAGCACTCTTTTTCTGGTAGCAGCGACAGCGCATGCTGGCGTTATTATTAACGGCACCCGTCTTGTTTACCAGGGAGACAAAAAGGAATCCTCGCTTGGTCTTTCAAACCCAGATTCAACGGACTATCTGGTACAATCCTGGGTCGATTCCGGCAGTAAAAATCCGGGCAACACCCCCTTTCTGATTACGCCGCCGCTGTTTCGCCTGAATGCGAAAGAAGACAACGTTCTGCGGGTTATTCGCACAGGTGGCAATCTGCCCGAGGATCGTGAATCGCTGTACTGGCTGAATATCAAGGCTATTCCATCCTCAAAACACGTTGAGGGGGTAAATACCCTGCAAATCGCGATCAACACGCGTATTAAATTATTGTATCGCCCATCCTCCGTGAAAGGTAAGCCAGAAGAGGTTGCTGACAAACTGGAATGGTATCGTGAAGGTCACGATCTGGTCGTCAATAACCCGACGCCGTTTTATATGAATTTCCAGAGCGTGATGATTAATGGTCATAAAATCAGTAAAGCGACCTGGGCAGTACCTGAAACGGCAACCCACATGGCTCTGCCCGCCAATACTGACGGTAACACCGTGACCTATTCCATTATTACTGATTACGGCAGCATCAGCCGAACCTGGTCTAAGCCTGTCCATTAAGATAACGGCGCACAGGCAACTAAAATAATCATGTACCGCGATAAAAAGCCATTTTCCTGCAAATTATTCACACTGCTGCCCCTGTTATGTGGCCTGGCAGTGTTCTGTTTTGCGCAGCAAACGCGGGCAGATGATTATTTTAACCCGGCGCTCCTGGATATTGATAATCCCCGACAGGAAAAAACCGATTTATCGGTATATGAAAAAGGTCCAGGACAAGCACCAGGAAAATACCAGGTATCAATCTTTATTGATAATAATAAAGTCGACACCCGCGATGTCACATTTAAATTACAGAAAGATGTTAAGGGCAACCGTTCACTCCAGCCCTGTTTCAGCCTGGATGATTTAAAGAGTCTCGGCATTAAAACGAAGGCGTTTCCGAGGCTCATGGCACAAGGAAAATGCGCAGATTTAAGCGCCATTCCCGCCGCCTCCGCCACGTTTCGCGTGCGCAACCAGCAGCTATTGCTCAGTATTCCCCAGTCAGCGCTGGGCCAGATTCCGCGCGGTTATATCGACCCAAAAACGTTCGATGAAGGCATTACCGCCGGTCTACTGAACTACAGCGCCAACGCCAGTCAGAGCGACGCCCGCCGACAGGGTGAACAGGATAATAGCAGCCAGTATGTCAACCTGCGTCCCGGGTTCAACATCGGCGCCTGGCGCGTGCGCAATTACTCAACCTGGAATCGTAACATCACGGGCCATGACGAACAGCAGAAATTCTCGTCTGTTTATACCTACGCGCAGCGCGATATCGTGGCGATGAAAAGCGATCTCACGGTAGGGCAAAGCACCTCTCCGGCGGACGTGTTCGACAGCGTGCCTTATACCGGCATACAACTCAATTCCGACAGCGACATGCTGCCGGATAGCGAAAAAGGCTATGCGCCGATTATCCGTGGCACCGCACACAGTAACGCCCTGGTGATGGTTCGTCAGAACGGCTACGTCATTTATCAGAACACCGTAGCGCCAGGCGCATTTGAAATTAACGATCTCTACCCGACGGGCAGCAGCGGCGACTTGCAGGTCACCGTCAAAGAGACGGACGGCAGCGAAAGCCATTTCGTGGTGCCCTATGCCTCCGTACCCGTGTTGCAGCGTGAAAAAAATCTGCGCTACAGCGTAACTGCCGGTCGCTATCGCGCCTATGACAAAGACGTCGAGCAAACTCCATTTGCTCAGGGGAGCGCAATCTATGGCCTACCTTATAGTTTTACCGCCTATGGCGGCGTACAGCAAAGCCGCCATTACCAGTCGCAGGCGATCGGCACCGGGAAAAACCTGGGGGATTTAGGCGCGTTTTCTGTCGACGTCACGCGGGCCAAAGCATTGCTGAAACAGCAGCAGGCCAGCACGGGGCAGTCATGGCGCGTGCGTTACAGCAAAGATTTTGCAGGCGCAGGCACCAACTTTTCCCTGGCCGGGTATCGCTATAACAGTAAGGGTTTTTACACCCTGGAAGACACAATGGAGTCCTATACCCGCGCCAGCGACTGGTCCGCCCCGCAGCAGCGCCGCGCGCGTACCGAAGCCACTGTCGATCAGACGCTCGGCGAAAGCTGGGGGTCTTTTACGCTGAGTCTGGTCAAAGAGACCTACTGGAGCCAGCGCCAGGATATGACCTCCATGAGCCTCAGCTACAACAACAGCTGGCATGGCGTGAGCTATAGCCTGAGTTACAGCATGAACAAAAACACCAGCGACAGCGATGAAAACGGTGAGTCCGTTACCCATGACAACCAGTTCGCGCTGAGCGTTTCGGTTCCACTCGACCACTGGATGCACAACACCTGGGCGACGTACAACCTGAACAACAGTCAAGACGGCGCCACGCAAAACATTGGCCTTAACGGTACTGCTCTGGCCGAAGACAACCTGAACTGGAATATCCAGGAAGGCGTGAGCAATACCGGAAGCGGCAACTCAACCAGTATGAATGCCGATTACAAAGGAACCTATGGCGAAGTGAGCGGCGGCGTCAGCCAGGACAGCCATCAACGGAGCGTTAATATGGGTCTGCAAGGCGGCGTTGTGGCGCACGCCAACGGCATCACTCTGACGCAACCGCTCGGTGAAACCATCGCGCTGGTGAAAGCACCGGGAACACATAGCACACACATTACCAATCAGACCGGCGTCAAAACCGATTTTCGCGGCTATACCGTTGTGCCATTTGTATCAGCCTACCGCCACAACACGATTGCCCTGGACACAGAAACACTGCCAGACGATGCCGACGTAACCCATGCCGCGCGAATAGTAACCCCAACGCGCGGCGCGGTAGTCCGCGCCAGTTTTAACACCCGCGTGGGCAGCAGGGTTTTAATGATGCTCACGCAAAACGGTAAGCCGTTGCCCTTTGGCGCAACCGTCACCACCGACGATAAAGACAGCGAGTTTATTGTTGGCAACGGCGGTCAGACTTATCTCTCCGGTTTACCTCAGCACGGAACGCTCTTCGTGTCGTGGGGTCAGGATGCCAGCGAACACTGCATCGCAGAGTACACGCTAACGGATGAGAGACATAAAACCAGCATCATTAACGCTGCCGCGCAGTGTCATTGATTCACCATGCAGACTCAACATTATGCAAATGATTAAACAGTGTTTTTTCCTCCTGATTTTGGCCAGCGCAGCCTTGTTTATGCCGCATGCAAAGGCGGCCTGCACAACGCCGGATATGCCCAAAATGATCAATGTGGCATCTGTTTCCGTACCGACGACGCTGGCGATTGGTGAGACCATTCCAGGAACAGAGCAAACCGTACACGTTGCCGGACAGTGCGATCAAAGTATTGATAGCGGTCTGGAAATTGTCTCCTGCTATTACGGAACAGGCGCTGAGATACCAGGCCTGAGAGGGGTGTACGACTCTGGGGTGCCCGGCGTTGGCATCGCGCTGATGAACGAGCAAGGCCAGCGGATCAGCGGCGCAGGCGGCGTACAGTGCGATTCACGCGGCACGCCGATCGGTTATGTATCCAGCGATGGGCAGCAGTCATTTAACTTCAACGTCACGCTTGAGCTGGTGAAAACCGGCAGTGACGTGACCTCCGGTACACTGGTGCAGGCGCAAACAGAGTTTGGGATTGGCGTGTTTGGTCACGAAGGTATCGGGAGTCCTAACCACATTGCCTATGCCGGCAATGTGGATCTTGAAACCGTAACCTGCTCCGTGTTACCGAAAAACCTGACCGTCAATCTGGGCGACTTTCCGATCAGTGATTTTATGGGAGTAGGCACCCTCTCGATGCCAGCACAGAATTTTAACGTTACGGTCAACTGTAATTCCACCGTACAGCCTGAAGTGAAGATCACCAGTGCGAATGGCTACGAATCGGGTTTTGCCGGCGTGATGAAGCTGACTCAGCAAAGTGGGATGGCGACCGGCGTCGGCGTCAGAATGCTGTTTGATGGCAATATCGCCACCTTCGACAACTACGTCAACACGCAAAGCGAGGCAAAAGCCAACGAAACGCTGGATATTCCGTTCCAGGTCCGCTATGAGCAAATCAGCGACGACGTTACGCCAGGCCCGGCAAATACCGTCGCCACGATTACGCTGGCCTATAAGTGATCGCGATGAAAAAAATGGTTTTCTTACTCACCGCAGGTCTGATGACGTATGCCTGCGCAGATGATATCCAGGTGCAAATGGTGGGTAACATCTATGCCAACACCTGCTCCGTGGACAGCGCCAGTAAAGATTTAACCGTCGATTTGGGGCAGGCGTCATCGAGTGATTTCAAAGACGTAGGCGATACCGGCGAATGGAAAGCGTTTTCCCTGGAAGTAACGCATTGCCCAAAAACACTCACGCTGGCCAACGCGTTTTTTTACGGACAGGCCGATAGCGTACACCCGACCAAATTTGCCAACAGCGGCAATGCGAAAGGGCTTGCGCTGGAGCTGGCCGATCGGCAGGACAATATTCTCATCGCCCCGCAGGCAAGCTTTAACGTGCTGATCAACCAAAGCGATCACACGGCCACTTTCCCGTTAGCCGCCCGCTATTACGCCACGTCCATGCCCGTCAGCGCGGGCTCGTTCGATAGTGTCATACAGGTCACGTTTACCTATCAGTAGGAGAGCGCCCCTTCGCACGGATGCTTTTTTTACGCCCGGCAACCACTTTTGTCGGGCGTTTTTTTACCTCCGGCACTTCCGGGCGTTCAATCGGAAATACCGGGAGCGCATTCAGCAAACGCTGCCCGTAGCTTTTGGTTAACAGACGCTTGTCGTAAATCACCACCTCTCCCCAGCAGCCGTGGCTACGAATCAAACGGCCCACCTGCTGGATCAGGTTAAACGACGCGCTTGGCAGGCTCTGCACTTCAAACGGGTAGCGATTCAGGCTTTTCAGCCACTCGCCTTCGGTGATCACCACCGGGCTGTCGATGGGAGGAAACGCAATCTTGTGAATATGCACCTGAGTCAGCAGGTCGCCTTTCAGATCCAACCCCTCGGCAAAAGATTGCAGGCCAATCAGCACGCTGCGCTCGCCGTTCGCCACCCGCTTACGGTGCAGTTCCACCAGGCGATAGCGCGGCTGATCGCCCTGAACCAGCAGCAAAAGACGCAAATCGGTCACATGCTCCAGAAAGCGCTGCATCGCCCGTCCGCTGGCAAACAAAACCAACATGCCGTGGTGTTTTTTGCTTTCCAGCGCCTGACGGAAATAGGCCGCCATCTCCGCAATATGCTGCTCTTCGTTATCAATCAACGGTTCATAGCGCATCTGCGGAATGACAATTTTACCCTGCTCCACATGATTAAAGGGGGAGTCCAGCGCCACAAAGCGATCGCCCGCTTTCTCCTTCAGGCCGCTCATCTCCTGCAAGCGCGAGAAGCTGTTAAGCGAACGCAGGGTCGCCGACGTTACAATAATATGCGGCACGCTGCGCCAGAGCAGCCTTTCAAGCTGATCGCTGACGCGAATGCC
This sequence comes from Citrobacter sp. CK206, assembly GCF_030333125.1. Lineage (NCBI taxonomy): Bacteria > Pseudomonadati > Pseudomonadota > Gammaproteobacteria > Enterobacterales > Enterobacteriaceae > Citrobacter > Citrobacter sp. CK206. The sequence continues at coordinate 647,391 of NZ_JAOWGM010000021.1, read as the reverse complement.
CACACAGTGGAACCAGACGTGTATCTGCCCATCGCGCGCCTCCCGCGTGGCCCACTTCGAGACCGGCGCACCGGAAGACTGCGCCAGCGACGCCAGCCGCCAGAGCTTGCTTTGCGCCTCAAACATGCCCAGCGCGCGGTTCATCTGCAAAATCACCCGGTGCAGGCGCACAATATCGTGCGAGCCGGTTTTCTCGCTGAGATCGTTAAGGAACAGCTCTGCCAGCCCACGCAGCATTTCCGTCAGCTTCGCCAGCCGCTGGCAGATCGCCATGATCTCATCCGGTAACTCGCCCATCACAAAGCGGTGCTCAGCGTCCTGCGTCGCGGGCATATACAGATTCAGGATGTTGTTGAGCGAGGTAATCAGTTCGTACAACTCTTCGCAGTGCGCATTCAGGCGCTCAGGATTCGCCAGCGGCGGCGTGGTTTTCGGGCGGAACTGTTCCAGGCAGGTCGCCACCAGCTTAGTGAACAGATCCAGTTGCAGGCGATACCAGGGGGCGGAGATCTCAGCGCTCATCTCCAGCGCGTCGCGCGCGACATCCGGCAGATGGTGGCCTTCGTCCAGCACCAGCAGAAGATTTTTCGGCTCCGGCAGCACCGCTTCGCTCTCCATCGCCGCCATCACCAGCGCATGGTTCGCCACCACCACTTCAGCTTCCTGGATTTCCCGTCGGGCGACAAAAAAAGGGCATTCGCGGTAGTAATGGCAATTGCGGTTCAGGCAACTGGCTTTATCGGTGCTCAGGCGCTTCCAGAGCGCGTCGTCAATGGCGATATCGGTATGATCGCGCAACCCGTCCCATTTGTAGCTGTCAAGATCGCCCTTTAGCCTGGCGCAGCGCTTTTGCTCTTCCTGGTTATTCGGCGTCAGTTCGTCATCCAGAAACGCGAGCAGATCCTGTTGATTCGGTTCGCTGCTGGCCAACGCCGCCAGATTACGCGGGCAAACATAGCGCCCACGACCAAACGCGGCGGTAAACTGCAAGTCAGGAATGATTTTGCGCAACAGCGGGAGATCTTTGCTGTAGATCTGATCCTGCAACGCCACGTTGGCGGTGCTCACCACCAGCGTTTTTTGTTCTTCGCGGGCAATGGCGATACCGGGAATAAGGTAAGAGAGGGTTTTCCCGACCCCGGTCGGCGCCTCAATCGCCAGATGACGCCCTTCTTCACCCGCCAGCGTTTTGGCGACATCGGCAATCATCTGCCGCTGCGGCGCACGGGGGATAAAGTCGGGGATCTGCTCCTGAAGCGCCTTATACCAGGCGGCGATTTGCGCTTTAAGCGCAGCGGTCAATGCCATGAGAAAACCTGAAATACTGTATAAACAGCCACTATTGTGGCACTTTCTGGCGCGGGTCGCAAAAAGAAAAGCCCGACCTTTCGGCCGGGCTCGCAATTAATCCGCCAGTCTGCGCGGGCGGCGCGGCGGACGCGGTTTATCGCCGCCTGGCTTACCTTCTCCGCTGCGCGGTTTGGCTTTCGGCGCCCCGCCATCATTGCGACGCGGTTGCTGGGCACGGCCTGCTCCGCCCTGTCCCTGTCCCTGACCTCGGCCGCGACTACCGCCGCCACGCTGCTGCTGGCGACCGTTCTGAATCGGCTCCGCTTTAATTGACGGGTCTGGTTCATAACCCGGCGTGGTGATGCGCGGGATCTCTTTTTTCAGCAGCTTCTCGATATCGCGCAGCAGTTTGTGTTCATCAACGCAGACCAGCGATAACGCTTCGCCGGTCGCGGCGGCACGACCGGTACGGCCGATACGGTGGACGTAATCTTCCGGGACGTTTGGCAGCTCATAGTTCACCACATGCGGCAGCTCTTCGATATCCAGCCCGCGCGCCGCGATGTCGGTTGCCACCAGGACGCGGATATCGCCGGATTTGAAATCAGCCAGTGCGCGGGTACGCGCGCCCTGAGATTTATTACCGTGGATCGCCGCACTGCGAATGCCGTCTTTATTCAGTTGTTCCGCCAGATGGTTGGCGCCGTGTTTGGTACGGGTAAAGACCAGCACCTGCTGCCAGTTGCCTTTGCCAATCATCTGCGACAACAGTTCGCGCTTGCGTTTTTTATCCACGAAATGAACGTGCTGGGTCACCTGCTCAGAAGCGGTATTACGGCGCGCCACTTCAATTTCCAGCGGGTTATGCAACAGCTTCTCAGCAAGCGCTTTAATGTCATCGGAGAATGTGGCGGAGAACAGCAGGTTCTGGCGTTTCGGCGGCAGTTTTGCCAGCACGCGGCGAATATCGTGGATAAAGCCCATGTCGAGCATACGGTCAGCTTCATCCAGCACCAGAATCTCAATCTGATCCAGCTTCACCGCGTTTTGATGTTCCAGGTCGAGCAAACGCCCCGGCGTTGCCACCAGCACGTCAACGCCGCCTCGCAGTTTCATCATCTGCGGGTTAATGCTGACGCCGCCAAACACGACCAGAGAGCGAATGTTCAGGTATTTACTGTAATCCCGGACGTTTTCGCCAATTTGCGCCGCCAGCTCACGGGTCGGCGTCAGAATCAACGCGCGTACCGGGCGACGGCCCTTCGCGTGCGGCTGCTGCGTGATCAGATGTTGTAACAGCGGCAGCGTAAAACCGGCTGTTTTACCCGTCCCCGTCTGGGCGCTGGCCATCAGGTCGCGGCCTTCCAGCACCGCAGGGATCGCCTGCTGCTGAATAGGGGTAGGTTCACGGTAACCCTGCTCGGCAATCGCGCGCAAAATATCAGGATTCAACCCAAGGGAATCAAAAGACATAACTACTCCGAACCGCCCCGACCGTTACCGGTGTAGTTTTCAGGGAGATACTCACAAGAGGGATGACAAAAACCACAATGTCATGAAGGGGCGGAGTGTAGCAGTTTTTGTGACATACCGCATAAATTATCCCCGTGACTGGAAAAAACAAAATAAACCACCACACTGGACAAGAACAATTATCAGTCATAATCTTAATCAATCGATTGATTAATAATTGGGTTGCGCGATGAATACCCCAACCATGACGACGAAAGGCGAACAGGCCAAAAGCCAGCTTATCGCCGCTGCGCTGGCGCAGTTTGGCGAATACGGCCTCCATGCCACCACGCGCGACATTGCCGCCCAGGCCGGACAAAATATCGCCGCCATCACTTACTATTTTGGCTCCAAAGAGGATTTATACCTCGCCTGCGCCCAGTGGATAGCCGATTTCATCGGCGCCCAGTTTCGCCCTCATGCCGAGGAAGCGGAACGACTGTTCGCCCAGCCGCAGCCCGATCGCGCCGCTATGCGCGAGCTGATCCTGCGCGCCTGCAAAAATATGATCATGCTGTTAACCCAGGACGACACAGTCAACCTGAGCAAATTTATTTCGCGCGAACAGCTCTCCCCGACGGCGGCTTACCAACGGGTGCACGATCAGGTTCTCAACCCCCTTCACACGCATCTGACGCGCCTGATTGCAGGGTATACCGGCCGCGATCCGGGAGATACGCAAACCATTCTCCACACGCACGCGCTGCTGGGCGAAGTGCTGGCCTTCCGCCTGGGAAAAGAAACCATTTTGCTGCGTACCGGCTGGTCAACGTTTGATGAAGAGAAAACAGAACAGATTTACCAGACGATCACCTGTCATATCGATCTCATTCTGCAAGGCTTAACGCAAAGGAGTCAGGAGCAATGAAAAAACCTGTCGTTATCGCACTGGCTGTCGCGGCGCTGGCCGCCGTGCTTGCCGGTGGTACATGGTGGTATCAGAGTCGGCAGGATAACGGGCTGACGCTCTACGGCAATGTGGATATTCGCACCGTCAATATGAGTTTTCGCGTCGGAGGCCGGCTGGCTTCGCTGGCCGTTGACGAAGGCGACGCCATTACGTCCGGGCAGGTATTGGGCGTGCTGGATAAAGCCCCGTACGAGAACGCGTTGATGCAGGCTAAAGCAGGCGTCTCCGTCGCCCAGGCGCAGTATGATCTGATGCTCGCGGGGTATCGCGATGAAGAGATAGCCCAGGCCGCTGCCGCCGTGAAACAGGCGCAGGCCGCATTTGACTATGCGCAGAACTTTTATCAGCGCCAGCAGGGATTGTGGAAAAGCCGCACGATCTCCGCCAACGACCTGGAGAACGCCCGATCGTCCCGCGATCAGGCGCAGGCGCAGCTGAAATCCGCACAGGACAAATTGAGCCAGTACCGTACCGGTAACCGCCAGCAGGATATCGCCCAGGCAAAAGCCAGCCTCGAACAGGCGCAGGCGCAGCTGGCGCAATCAGAACTCGATTTACAGGATACAACGCTGATCGCCCCCTCTGACGGTACGCTGTTAACCCGCGCGGTAGAGCCCGGCAGTATGCTCAACGCAGGCAGCACCGTGCTGACGCTGTCGCTGACTCGCCCGGTATGGGTTCGCGCCTACGTGGATGAACGCAACCTCAGCCAGGCGCAGCCCGGCCGCGAAATTTTACTCTACACCGATGGCCGCCCTGACAAGCCTTACCACGGCAAAATCGGCTTCGTATCGCCGACCGCTGAATTCACCCCGAAAACCGTTGAAACGCCGGATCTGCGCACAGACCTGGTCTATCGACTGCGCATTGTGGTGACTGACGCGGACGATGCGCTGCGTCAGGGAATGCCGGTGACGCTGACGTTCAGCGACGAGGCGCGGCATGAATGACGCCGTCATTACGTTAAACGGCCTGGTGAAGCGCTTCGCCGGAATGGAAAAACCGGCGGTCGCCCCGCTCGACTGTACGATCCACGCCGGTTATGTCACGGGTCTGGTCGGGCCGGATGGCGCAGGCAAAACCACGCTGATGCGGATGCTGGCAGGGCTTCTCAAGCCCGATAGCGGCAGCGCGTCGGTGATCGGGTTCGATCCGATCAAAAACGACAGTGAATTGCATGCGGTACTCGGTTACATGCCGCAAAAATTTGGTCTGTATGAAGATCTGACCGTGATGGAGAATCTCAATCTCTATGCGGATTTACGCAGCGTAACGGGCGAAGAACGGCAAAAAACGTTTGCCCGTCTGCTGGAATTTACCGCCCTCGGCCCCTTCACCAAACGGCTGGCAGGCAAGCTCTCGGGCGGGATGAAACAAAAACTCGGGCTGGCCTGTACGCTGGTCGGCGAGCCGAAAGTGCTGCTGCTTGACGAACCGGGCGTCGGCGTTGACCCCATCTCCCGTCGCGAGCTGTGGCAAATGGTGCATGAACTGGCGGGTGACGGCATGCTTATCCTGTGGAGTACGTCATACCTGGACGAAGCCGAACAGTGTCGCGACGTGCTGCTGATGAACGAAGGAGAGCTGCTGTATCAGGGCGAACCGACTAAGCTAACGCAGACCATGGCAGGACGCAGTTTCTTAATGAGCAGCCCGCAGGAGAATAACCGCAAGCTCCTGCAACGCGCGTTGAAACTGCCGCAGGTGAGCGACGGTATGATTCAGGGGAAATCGGTACGGCTGATCCTGAAAAAAGAGGCCACCGCAGAGGATATCCGCCGGGCCGAAGGGATGCCGGAGATAACGATTAACGACACCACGCCGCGCTTTGAAGATGCCTTTATCGACCTGCTTGGCGGCGCGGGTACATCGGAGTCTCCGCTCGGCGCGATCCTGCATACCGTTGACGGCACGCCGGGTGAGACGGTCATTGAGGCCAAAGAACTGACCAAAAAATTCGGCGACTTCGCCGCCACCGACCACGTTAACTTCGCCGTTGAGCGCGGAGAAATCTTCGGTCTGCTCGGCCCCAACGGCGCGGGGAAATCCACCACGTTCAAGATGATGTGCGGTTTGCTGGTGCCAACTTCCGGCAAAGCGCTGGTGCTGGATATGGATTTGAAAGTCAGCTCCGGCAAGGCGCGCCAGCATTTAGGGTATATGGCGCAAAAATTTTCCCTGTACGGCAACCTGACGGTAGAGCAAAACCTGCGTTTTTTTTCCGGGGTTTATGGCCTGCGAGGCCGGGCGCAAAACGAAAAAATCACCCGCATGAGCGAAGCCTTCGGCCTGAAAAGCATCGCCTCTCATGCGACGGATGCGCTGCCGCTCGGTTTTAAACAGCGTCTGGCGCTGGCCTGTTCGCTGATGCATGAGCCCGACATTCTGTTTCTCGACGAACCCACCTCCGGCGTCGATCCCCTCACCCGCCGTGAGTTCTGGCTGCACATCAACAGCATGGTAGAAAAAGGGGTCACGGTGATGGTCACCACCCACTTTATGGACGAAGCGGAATACTGCGACCGTATCGGGCTGGTTTATCGCGGCAAGCTGATCGCCAGCGGGACGCCGGACGATCTGAAAGCACAGGCGGCAGACGACGACACGCCGGACCCGACGATGGAGCAGGCCTTTATCACGCTCATTCACGACTGGGATAAGGAGCATACTCATGAGTAACACCCTGCTCTCCTGGCGGCGCGTACGCGCGCTGTGTGTGAAAGAGACGCGTCAGATTATCCGCGATCCCAGTAGCTGGCTGATCGCCGTGGTGATCCCGCTGCTGTTGCTGTTTATTTTTGGCTACGGGATTAACCTCGACTCCAGCAAGCTGCGGGTCGGCATTCTGCTCGAACAACAGAGCGAGGAGGCGCTGGATTTCACCCACGCCATGACCGGTTCGCCGTATATCGACGCCACCATCAGCGATAGCCGCCATGAGCTTATTGAGAAAATGCAGGCCGGGCGCATTCGCGGGCTGGTGGTGATCCCTGTCGATTTTGCGCAAAAGATGGCGCGAGAGAATGACACCGCGCCGATACAGGTTATCACCGACGGCAGCGAACCGAACACCGCCAACTTCGTGCAGGGTTACGTGGAGGGGGTCTGGCAGATCTGGCAAATGCAGCGGGCTGAAGATCGTGGGGAAGAATTTGAACCGCTGATCGACGTGCAGACCCGCTACTGGTTTAACCCGGCGGCCATCAGCCAGCACTTTATCATTCCCGGCGCGGTCACCATTATCATGACGGTGATTGGCGCCATTCTCACTTCGCTGGTGGTTGCGCGCGAGTGGGAGCGTGGAACGATGGAGGCCCTGCTCTCGACCGAGGTGACGCGCGCAGAGTTGTTGCTGTGCAAACTGATCCCCTACTACTTCCTCGGCATGCTGGCGATGCTGCTGTGTATGCTGGTGTCGGTGTTTATTCTTGGCGTGCCCTGGCGCGGCTCGCTGGTGATTCTGTTTCTTATCACCAGCCTGTTTCTGCTCAGTACGCTGGGAATGGGACTGCTGATTTCCACCATTACCCGTAATCAGTTTAACGCCGCGCAGGTCGCGCTGAACGCCGCTTTTTTACCGTCAATTATGCTGTCAGGCTTTATCTTCCAGATAGACAGTATGCCTGCCGTCATCCGCGCGGTGACTTACATTATTCCGGCGCGCTATTTCGTCAGCACCCTGCAAAGCCTGTTTCTGGCGGGGAACATCCCCATTGTGTTGATCGTTAATACGTTATTTTTAATCGCTTCGGCAGCCATGTTTATCGGCCTGACGTGGATGAAGACCAAACGCCGGCTGGATTAAATTTTCTGCCTGATGGCGCTTCGCTTATCAGGCCTACGACCACATATTTTGTAGGCCGAATAAGGCATTTACGCCGCCATCCGGCATGGCATAAGGGAGAGAAACATGTTTCATCGCCTGTGGACATTAATCCGCAAAGAGCTGCAATCGCTGTTACGCGAGCCGCAGACCCGCGCGATCCTGATCTTACCGGTGCTGATCCAGGTGCTGCTGTTTCCCTTTGCCGCCACGCTGGAAGTGACCAATGCCACCATTGCCATTTATAACGAAGATAATGGCAAACATGCCGTCGAGCTGACGCAACGGTTCGCGCGCGCCAAAGCGTTTACCCATATCCTGCTGCTGAAAAGCCCGCAGGAAATCCAGCCGACGATCGACACGCAAAAAGCATTGTTGCTGGTGCGCTTTCCGGCCGATTTTTCCCGTCACCTGGATAACCTCCAGCCCGCGCCGCTACAGCTCATTCTTGATGGCCGTAACTCCAACAGCGCGCAAATCGCCGCCAATTATCTCCAGCAGATCGTCAAGGATTATCAGCAGGAGCTGACAGAGGGCAAACCCAAGCCCAACAACAGCGAGCTGGTGGTGCGCAACTGGTACAACCCGAATCTGGACTATAAGTGGTTTGTGGTGCCATCCCTGATCGCCATGATCACCACGATAGGCGTCATGATCGTCACCTCGCTCTCCGTTGCCCGCGAGCGCGAACAGGGTACGCTGGATCAACTGCTGGTTTCCCCTCTCACTACCTGGCAAATTTTCATCGGTAAAGCGGTGCCCGCGCTGATTGTCGCCACTTTTCAGGCCACGATCGTACTGGCTATTGGCATCTGGGCGTACCACATCCCCTTTGCCGGTTCGCTGGCGCTGTTCTACTTCACAATGGTGATTTACGGGCTGTCGCTGGTTGGATTTGGCTTGTTAATCTCGTCGCTCTGCTCCACCCAACAGCAGGCTTTCATCGGCGTATTCGTCTTTATGATGCCTGCTATCCTGCTATCGGGATACGTTTCTCCGGTCGAGAACATGCCGGTATGGCTACAAAATCTGACGTGGATAAACCCTATCCGCCATTTTACGGACATCACCAAGCAGATTTATTTGAAAGATGCGAGTCTGAAGATCGTCTGGGGGAGTTTGTGGCCGCTACTGGTGATCACGGCCACAACGGGGTCAGCGGCGTATGCGATGTTTAGACGCAAAGTGATGTAGCTTTTTCTCCTTCGCCAGCAGCGAAACCACAGCAGGCCCGGCAAGGATCGCCAGCCCAGCCAGCGCCAGCAGCAGGTTGTTGTGCAGTACGCGGGACAGCAGCCACAGAGCAATCATCGCGGCGCCGAAATACCAGGTGGTCGTCAGCTCTTCCAGCACATCCGCAACGTCGCGCCAGCGCTGTTCGTGGTGGCGTTGTAACGCCAGCATCAGCAGCACCGTCACGCCATAAAGCACGCATAATCCCAGGCCGACGCGGACTAAAGCGCCGCTCATCCAGCCCATTACCAGCAGCGCCACTACCAGTAAATGCAACATAATCTGCCAGCAACTAAGACCCGTTGCGACACGAACACGTTGTTGCCACCTCATGGCTTTTTCTCCTGAAGGATTTTTATCTAATTATTCAGAGTACCGAACTTTACGGAAAATTCCGTAAGACCGCATCTTTTTGTGACGACGACTACACTATTTCAATCAGGATAGTGACGCGGACAGGAAGAAAATGATCCAACAAACGCGAAATTTTTCATTCAAAGTGCTCACAATTAACACGCATAAGGGTTTTACCGCCTTTAATAAGCGCTTTATTCTGCCGGAGTTGCGCGACGCCGTCAGAACCGTCAGCGCGGATATTGTCTGCCTCCAGGAAGTGATGGGCGCGCATGAAGTTCATCCGCTGCACGTCGAGAACTGGCCTGATACCACCCATTACGAATTTCTTGCCGACACCATGTGGAGCGATTTCGCCTATGGTCGTAATGCCGTCTACCCGGAAGGGCATCACGGCAACGCGGTGCTGTCGCGCTATCCGATTGAACACTATGAAAATCGCGATGTCTCCGTCGGCGGCAGTGAAAAACGCGGCGTGCTGTATTGCCGTATTGTTCCGCCGATGCTGGCTCAGCCAATTCATGTGATGTGCGTACATCTCGGCTTACGGGAAGGCCACCGCCAGGCGCAGTTGGATATGCTGGTTGAATGGGTTAACGCCCTTCCCGAATCCGAACCCGTGGTGGTCGCCGGGGATTTCAACGACTGGCGGCAGAAAGCCAACTATCCGTTAAAAGCGTCTGCGGGGCTGGAGGAGATCTTCACCCGCGCGCATGGCCGCCCGGCGCGCACCTTTCCGGTCAGGCTGCCGATACTGCGACTCGATCGTATATACGTCAAGAATGCCAATGCCAGCTCTCCTGCGGCGTTGCCGTTGCGTAACTGGCGACATTTATCTGACCATGCCCCTCTTAGCGCGGAGATACATCTATGAAATGTGGATGGCGTGAAGGCAATCAGATTCAGCTACTGGAAAACGGCGACCAGTTCTATCCCGCCGTGTTTGACGCTATCGCGCAGGCACAGCAGAGGATCATCCTGGAAACCTTCATCTGGTTTGAAGATGACGTAGGTAAGCAGCTACACGCGGCGCTGCTTAAAGCGGCCAGACGCGGCGTAAAAGCGGAAGTGCTGTTAGACGGCTACGGCTCACCCGACCTCAGCGAGGCGTTTGTCGGGGAGCTGACCGCAGCGGGGGTAATCTTCCGCTATTACGATCCGCGTCCTCCCCTGTTCGGCATGCGCACCAACCTCTTTCGCCGTATGCACCGTAAAATCGTGGTTATTGACGATCGGGTCGCGTTTGTCGGCGGGCTGAATTACTCCGCAGAACATATGTCCGATTACGGCCCGGAAGCCAAACAGGATTACGCCGTTCGCGTCGAAGGGCCGGTCGTGGAGGATATTTTGCAGTTTGAGCTGGAAAACTTGCCGGGGCAAAGCGCCGCACGCCGCTGGTGGCGACGCCATCATCGCGCCGAAGAAAACCGGAAACCCGGCGAAGCGCAGGTGCTGTTTATCTGGCGCGATAATGATGAACATCGCAACGATATTGAACGTCACTATCTGAAGATGCTTACGCAGGCGAAACGTGAAGTGATTATCGCCAATGCCTATTTCTTTCCCGGCTATCGCCTGCTGCATGCCATGCGCAAAGCCGCCCGACGCGGCGTGCGGGTAAAACTGGTGATCCAGGGGGAACCCGATATGCCCATCGTCAAAGTCGGCGCGCGTCTGCTGTACAACTATCTGGTGAAAGGCGGCGTCCATGTCTATGAATATCGCCGTCGCCCGCTGCACGGCAAAGTGGCGTTGATGGACGATCACTGGGCGACCGTCGGCTCCAGCAACCTCGATCCGCTCAGTCTGTCGCTTAACCTTGAAGCAAACGTCATTATTCATGACCGCACGTTTAACCAGACGCTGCGCGACAACCTGAACGCCATTATCGCCAATGATTGCAAGCAGGTGGACGAGTCTATGCTGCCGAAGCGCACCTGGTGGAATCTGAGCAAAAGCGTGCTGGCGTTCCACTTCCTGCGCCACTTCCCGGCGCTGGTCGGTTGGCTGCCGGCGCACACGCCGCATCTGGCGCAGGTTGAACCGCCCGCCCAACCGACGATGGAAACGCAGGATCGGGTCGAAGCGGAAAACACGGGGGTGAAGCCCTGATGTCAACATCACACCCGCGATGGCGGCTGGCGAAAAAGATCCTCACCTGGCTGTTTTTTATCGCGGTGATTGTCCTGCTGGTCATTTATGCCGGAAAGGTCAACTGGGAAGATGTCTGGACGGTGATCCGGGATTACAACCGGATTGCGCTGTTGAGCGCGGTTGGGCTGGTGATTGTCAGCTACCTTCTTTACGGTTGCTACGATCTGCTGGGACGTTTTTACTGCGGCCACAAGCTGGCGAAGCGGCAGGTCATGCTGGTGTCGTTTATCTGTTACGCCTTCAATCTGACGTTAAGCACCTGGGTCGGCGGAATCGGTATGCGCTACCGTCTGTACTCCCGCCTCGGCTTACCGGGGAGCACCATCACGCGTATTTTTTCGCTGAGCATTACCACCAACTGGCTGGGCTATATTCTGCTGGGCGGAATTATTTTTACCTTCGGCGTCGTGCAACTCCCGGCCCACTGGTATATCGATGAAAATACGCTGCGCATTCTCGGTATTGTGTTGTTACTGGTGATTGCCGTCTACCTGTGGTTTTGCGCCTTTGCGAAACGGCGTCATATCACGATTAAAGGCCAAAAGCTGATGCTTCCGTCATGGAAATTCGCCCTCGCGCAGATGGGGATTTCCAGCGCGAACTGGATGGTGATGGGCGCCATTATCTGGCTGCTGATGGGGCAAGACGTTAATTATTTCTTTGTACTTGGCGTGCTACTGGTGAGCAGTATTGCCGGAGTGATCGTGCATATCCCGGCCGGGATCGGCGTTCTGGAAGCCGTGTTTATGGCGCTGCTGGCGGGTGAGCATACGTCGCAAGGCACCATTATCGCCGCCCTGCTCGCCTGGCGTGTGCTCTATTATTTTATTCCGCTATTGCTGGCGTTGATTTGCTATCTGCTGCTGGAAAGTCGGGCAAAGAAGCTGCGGGCGAAAAACGAGAAAGCCTTAGCGAAGTGACAGGTTATTTGCTGCTTATCAGGTGTATTACCGGCCTAACCTGTAGGCCGGATACAGCGTTCACGCCGCCCGCTGGCGCAACGCCAATTAACGGCGATTACCGAAAATACGCAGCAGCATCAGGAACAGGTTGATGAAGTCCAGATACAGCGTTAACGCGCCGAGAATCGAGTATTTCCGCAGCGTCGAGCTGTCACGAACATCAATCTGCTCGCTAATGTTTTTCAGCTTCTGCGTGTCATAGGCGGTCAGACCGACAAAGACAACCACCCCGATATAGGTCACCGCCCACATCAACGCTTCGCTTTTGAGCCAGAAGTTGACCAACGATGCCAGAATAATGCCGATCAGCGCCATAAACAGCATGCTGCCCCAGCCGCTGAGATCGCGTTTCGTGGTGTAGCCATACAGGCTCATCACGCCAAACATCCCGCCGGTCACGACAAACGTGCTGGCGATAGACGAATAGGTATAAACGATAAAAATGCTCGACAGCGTCAGGCCCGTCAGCGCCGAATAGAGCATAAACAGCGTGGTCGCCAACCCGGCGCTAAGTTTTTGCACCATTGCCGACAGCGCAATAACCAACGCAAGCTGGGCGATAATCAAGCCAAAGAAGGTGATTTTGCTGGAAAAGACAAACATCATCACCGCAGGCGTATTCGCCGCATACCAGGCGATAAATGCGGTCAGCAGCAGCCCAACCGTCATCCAGCCATATACCTGCGCCATATACGTTTGCAGGCCGGAACGGGTCTGTATGATAGAATCGGATCGTGGGAATCGGTCCATGATGATCTCCTGATTAAAAGTGATACCCCTGAATAAGGGTATCACATTCTGCTACCAGCGTTTTGCCGCCTGCCGATCGCTATCGCGCGCTTCCACCCAGCGCTCGCCTTCCGGCGTCGCTTCACGCTTCCAGAACGGCGCGCGGGTTTTCAGATAATCCATAATGAATTGCCCGGCCTCGAACGCGCTGCTGCGGTGCGCGCTGGTTACGCCGACAAAGACAATCTCATCGCCCGGCCACAGTTCACCAATGCGATGGATCACCGTCACGCGCCCCAGCGGCCAGCGCGAGCGCGCCTCGTCCACGATATCCGCCAGCGCTTTTTCCGTCATCCCCGGGTAATGTTCCAGCGTCAGCGCTTTAACGCTGTCGCCCAGATTATGATTGCGGACTTTACCGGTAAAGGTCACAACCGCGCCATCTTCATCACGCTCCGCCAGCCAGGGGTACTCCTCCCCGACGCTGAACGGCGCATGGCCAACGATCACTCGCGTTTCAGCCATCTCAGCCTCCTGTCACCGGTGGGAAAAAGGCCACTTCATCACCCGCCGTCAGCGGATGTTCAAAACTGACCAGCGTCTGATTAACGGCGGCCAGCAGCTTGCCGTCTTCCAGCGCCAGCGCCCAGCGATCGCTTTGCGCCGCCAGATGCTGACGCAGCGCTTCTACGGTTGGGAAATCGGCGGCGACCTCTAACGCATCCGTTCCCACCAGTTCACGCACCTGAGCGAAAAACAGAACCTTAATCATGCGCATCCACCTTAAAATCGCCAGACTTACCGCCGCTTTTCGCCAGCAAGCGCACCGGGCCAATCACCATATCTTTTTGCACCGCTTTGCACATGTCGTAGATCGTCAATGCCGCCACGGAAGCGGCTGTCAGCGCTTCCATCTCCACGCCGGTTTTCCCCGTCAGGCGACACAGCGATTCAATGCGTACCCGGTTGTGTTCAGGCTCCGCCTGCAATTGCACTTCGACCTTACTCAACAACAGCGGGTGGCACAGCGGGATCAGCTCCCAGGTACGTTTAGCCGCCTGAATACCGGCGATACGCGCGGTTGCGAAAACATCGCCCTTATGGTGGCTACCGTCGATAATCATCGCCAGCGTTTCACTGCGCATCGTCACAAACGCTTCGGCGCGCGCCTCACGTACGGTTTCCGCTTTGGCGGAGACGTCCACCATGTGCGCTTCGCCAGCGGCATTAATATGGGTCAGTTGCGACATACTTATTTCTTCAAATGTGGGTGGAAGTTACACGGGCGTGTGCGAGCATCAAGCTGCGGCGCGATGATGTTGTCCCAGGCGGTGCGGCACGCTTTTGTGGAGCCCGGCATCGCAAAAATCAGCGTCTTGTTGGCAACGCCGGCCACCGCGCGAGATTGCAGGGTCGATGTGCCAATCTCTTCAAACGACAACATGCGGAACACTTCGCCAAACCCTTCGACTTCGCGATCAAAGAGCGGCAGTAACGCTTCCGGCGCCTGATCGCCATCGGTCAGCCCGGTGCCACCGGTGATGAGCACCACCTGAACGTCATCGCTGGCGATCCACGCGGAAACCTGCGCGCGAATGGCGTAGAGGTTCTCTTTAACAATGGCTTTGTCCACAACCTGATGCCCTGCTTCCAGCGCGGCGTCGCGCAGAAAATGACCGGAAGTGTCGTCTTCTTCGCCGCGACGACTGGAAACCGTAAGAATAGCAATGCGGGTAGGGATAAACTCAGCGCTTACCTGACTCATAAAAACTCCTTGTCCGTTAAGGCGTTAACCGCCTATGTACGATAGATTTTGCGTAATACCGGTATTGTTCTGGTGCAGGAAGTGGGTCTGCTTTTTCTCCAGCAGCGCGGCTGAAATGCGTTCTTCCAGCGCATGTTGCTGTGCATCGTCTTCCAGCAGGTCGCGCAGGCTTACGCCGCCTTCGCCAAACAGGCAAAGATGGAGTTTACCGACCGAGGAAACGCGCAGACGATTGCAGGTGGCGCAGAAATCTTTTTCATACGGCATGATGAGACCGATTTCACCGGCATAGTCAGGATGACAAAAAACCTGCGCCGGGCCGTCGCTGCGCTGGCGCAGTTGATGAATCCAACCGCGACGCAGCAGTTCATCACGCAGCACCTGTCCAGAAATATGGTGTTTACGAAAGAGTTCGCTCCCCTCTCCCGTCTCCATCAGTTCAATGAAGCGCAGTTGAATGGGGCGTGCCTGAATCCAGGCGAGAAAGGTGTCCAGTTGATGATGGTTCACATCGCGCATCAACACGGTGTTCACTTTGACCTTTGCGAAACCGGCGTCAAACGCGGCGTCAATGCCCGCCATCACCTGCTGGAATTTATCCTGCCCGGTAATGGCGTGAAACTGACGGGCGTCGAGGCTATCGACGCTGACGTTGATGCCCGTCAGACCCGCGTCGCGCCAGTTCGCCGCATCACGCGCCAGACGATACCCATTAGTGGTCACCGCAATCTGGCGAATCGCGTCGTTTTCACGCACGGCGGCAATGATGTCGGTAAAGTCGCGACGCAGCGACGGTTCACCGCCGGTAAGGCGCACTTTTTCGGTGCCCAGACTGGCAAACGCGCGCGTCACACGGCGAATTTCATCGACGGTCAGAAAGCCGTTATTGGTGACACCGCCAGGCTTGTAGCCATCCGGCAGGCAGTATGTGCAACGAAAGTTACACACATCAGTAATCGACAGACGTAAGTAATAAAACTTACGTGCGAAAGCATCGGTAAGTTGTGAGGCCATGTACACCTTTCCAAATACGGGAGGCGGAGTCATTTCTTCCTGCGCCCTGGTGGCAAACTCTTTCGAGGCTTGTCACGGCCAAAACACCATATCAATTTGACACAGGCGTAGAGGCTAGAGTGTCTTTTTAAGCATCGCTTAAAAAGGTGGTTATGCCGATACTAGCGTGTAAATAGCATTTTTGCCATTCCCACTTTACGCTATATAATCATGTATATAGCGTCATGATCGTGCTATTTCGCTACAGAATAAGCAAAAATCACACTTTTGCATTGATATACATCAGTTAGCCATCAGGCTAACCCTATCCGAAAGAGGTAGAGGGGATGGATTTATTTTCCATCGTTGTTCGTTGGCTAATTGCTGAAAAGGCGCTATTTGCGCTACTGTAGCGCAGTACCTCTGATATTAGGAATTTGTATGCGCAATCGTACGCTGGCAGACCTGGATCGTGTTGTCGCTCTCGGCGGAGGGCATGGATTAGGACGCGTTCTCTCTTCACTCTCTTCATTAGGCTCACGCCTGACCGGTATTGTCACCACCACCGATAACGGGGGTTCCACAGGCCGTATTCGCCGCTCTGAAGGGGGCATCGCCTGGGGCGATATGCGCAACTGTCTGAACCAGTTAATTACCGAACCCAGCGTCGCGTCGGCGATGTTTGAGTATCGTTTTGGCGGTAATGGTGAACTTTCCGGCCATAACCTCGGAAATCTGATGTTAAAGGCGCTGGATCACCTGAGCGTGCGGCCTCTCGAAGCGATAAATTTAATTCGCAACTTATTGAAGGTGGATGCGCATTTAATCCCTATGTCGGAGCTGCCGGTAGACCTGATGGCCATCGACGATCAGGGGCATGAAGTATACGGCGAGGTGAATATCGATCAACTGGCGACGCCGCCGCAGGAGCTGATGCTGTCACCGAAAGTCCCCACCACCCGGGAAGCGGTGCAGGCCATTAGCGAAGCCGATTTGATTCTGATTGGCCCCGGAAGTTTCTACACCAGTTTGATGCCGATTCTGCTGCTTGATGAGCTGGCGCAGGCGCTGCGCCGTACTCCGGCGCCGATGGTCTATATCGGTAATCTGGGGCGCGAATTGAGTCTGCCCGCCGCCAGCTTAACGCTTGTCGACAAACTGGCGATTATGGAGCAATACGTCGGGAAACAAGTTATCGACGCCATTGTGGTTGGCCCGAAAGTGGATGCCTCGGCGGTGACGGGCCGGATTGTGATTCAGGAAGTGCTGGAAGCCAGCGATATTCCGTATCGCCATGACCGACAGCTGCTGCATAACGCGCTGGAGAAAGCGATACAGGCGTTGGGGTAAGCGTTCAGATTTGCCCGGTGGCGCTTCGCTTACCGGGCCTACACACAACAGGCGGCACAACCGTAGGCCGGATAAGACGCTTTACGTCGCCATCCGCCATCGTCAGGACGCCGCGATAAACAGCTCACGTAGCTGATGCAACTGGTCGCGGATCTCTGCGGCTTCTTCAAACTCCAGGTTTTGCGCATGCTGCATCATCTGGCCTTCCAGCTCATGAATTTTCTGCTGCAACGCTTTCGGCGTCATATCCATCTCAACCACACCCGATTTCGCCGCTGCGCGGGACTTCCCTTTGCCCTTCGCTTTGGTTTTCGCGATGTTCTGACCCAACGCCAGAATATCGACCACTTTCTTATTCAGCCCCTGCGGAACGATACCGTGCTCTTCGTTGTATAACTGCTGTTTCTCGCGACGACGTTCGGTTTCGCCTATCGCTTTCGCCATCGACGGGGTGATCTTATCGCCATAGAGGATCGCCTTCCCGTTGACGTTACGCGCCGCACGGCCGATGGTCTGAATCAGCGAACGCTCTGAACGCAGGAACCCTTCTTTGTCTGCGTCCAGAATCGCCACCAGCGAGACCTCAGGCATGTCCAGCCCTTCTCGCAACAGGTTGATCCCCACCAGCACGTCAAACTCGCCCAGACGCAAATCACGAATGATTTCCATACGTTCAACGGTATCGATGTCCGAGTGCAGGTAACGTACGCGCTCGCCGTGTTCTTCGAGATATTCGGTAAGATCTTCCGCCATTCGCTTGGTCAGCGTCGTCACCAGCACACGTTCGTTAATCGCCGCCCGCAGGCGGATCTCAGAGAGCAGATCATCAACCTGCGTCGCCACTGGCCGAACTTCAATGATCGGGTCCAGCAGCCCGGTGGGACGCACCACCTGATCCACCACCTCGCCGCCGGATTTCTCCAGCTCATAGTTGCCCGGCGTGGCGGAAACGTAGATGGTTTGCGGGGCCAGCGCTTCAAACTCTTCAAATTTTAGCGGACGGTTATCCAGCGCCGACGGCAGACGGAAACCGTACTCCACCAGCGTCTCTTTGCGCGCCCTGTCCCCACGAAACATCCCGCCGATTTGCGGAATCGTGACGTGAGATTCATCCACGACTAACAGGCCATCGGCTGGCAGATAATCAAACAGCGTCGGCGGCGGCTCGCCAGGCCCGCGCCCGGAAAGGTAGCGGGAGTAGTTTTCAATCCCCGAGCAATATCCCAGCTCGTTCATCATTTCCAGATCGAACTGCGTACGCTGGGTTAGGCGCTGTTCTTCCAGCAGCTTATTGTTTTCCAGCATGATCCTGCGTCTGTCCACCAGTTCGTCTTTGATCTCCTCCATCGCCTGTACGATGCGCTCGCGCGGCGTAACGTAGTGCGTTTTCGGGTAGATGGTGTAGCGCTGGATAGTCGATTCAACCTGCCCGGTCAGCGGGTCAAACAGCGACAGACGTTCAACCTCCTCATCAAACAGCTCAACCCGCAGCGCAATATCGTCAGACTCCGCCGGGAAGATGTCGATGACCTCGCCGCGTACGCGGAAAGTGCCGCGCTGGAAGGCCTGATCGTTGCGGGTATATTGCAACTCCGCCAGACGGCGCAGGATAGCGCGCTGATCGATGATCATCCCCACCGTCAGGTGCAGCATCATCTTCAGGTATAAATCGGGATCGCCCAGACCGTAGATAGCGGAAACCGAAGCCACGACCACAACGTCCCGCCGCTCAAGCAGCGCCTTGGTCGCCGACAGTCGCATCTGTTCTATGTGTTCGTTCACCGACGCATCTTTTTCGATAAAGGTGTCGGAGCTGGGCACATACGCCTCTGGCTGATAGTAGTCATAGTAAGAGACGAAATATTCCACCGCGTTGTCAGGGAAGAACTCTTTCATTTCGCCGTATAACTGGGCCGCCAGCGTTTTATTGGGCGCAAGCACCATCGTCGGGCGCTGTAAATCGGCAATCACATTGGCGATGGTGAACGTTTTCCCTGATCCCGTTACGCCCAACAGCGTCTGGTGCGCCAGACCATCTTCAAGACCTTCCTCCAGACGACGTATCGCCTCCGGCTGATCGCCTGAAGGTTTAAAAGCGGAATTCAGTTTGAACGGTTTACTCATGGGCAGCTACCTGAAGGAATGGGCGGGCAGGACACTAATTTTACCCGGAGCCGCTAATATTGCCAGCAAAATATACTGGATGAAAAAACAGTGGCGACTTAAGGTATTACTCAAATAAGGGATAACACCCGGCATTGCGACGTAAAATGTAGACCCTGACGAGATAAAAAACCAGTGAGATGCGGTTATCCCCAAACCAAAGACTTTTTTAACACTTGTCAAGATGTGTGATGAAAGATTTGTGGCAACCCGTGACACTTTCCTTACAGCCATTGCTTTTATCTAACAAATTGTTTCATAAGCACTATTTACTTAAGACGCCTTTCGCATCAATTTAGTCGCAGGCCGCGTCTTCTCTCGCTTACGTTGTGTTTTCTAACTCTAATACACAAGGTTATCCACAGGAATGGTGGATAACTGCGTCCAGCCCGTATGGACTGCCGCCTGGCAAAATCGCGCGGACGCCCCTTGATGAGGGGCTAAAAAAAAATTATCGCTTTTTTTTGATTTTTATCAGCTAACGAAACGCGGGCGGCAGGCGAGATCCTGCTCGCATTTTCACCCGTTTTACACCGCCTTCAGGCGCGTCAGATCGAGATATTGTCCTGTCGATGCACTTTCCGCCTTCCCGGAAAGCCAGGGGATTTCGCCCAGCAAAGGAGCCGTAATCACCCGCGTTAGCGTCGCTATGTATTCCGCATGGCGCTTTCCGGGCGGCGTCACGTCATTGGCTACCCACCCGGCAAGCGTCAGCCCGGCTTGCTGCACGGCCTGCGCCGTCAGCATGGCATGATTGATACACCCAAGCTTCACGCCCACCACCAGAATCACCGGCAGGTGCTCCGCCGCAACCCAGTCGGCAAACGTCAGCGTTTCGCCCAGCGGAGTAAACCAGCCGCCCGCCCCTTCCACTAACACCCAGTCGGCCTGCCGTTCCAGCGTGCGTAAACCGGCGGACATCACCGAGGCCTGAACGGGTCTCCCCTCCTCTGCGCTCACAATGTGCGGCGAGGTCGGTTCCGCAAAGGTGTAGGGATTGATCGCTTCATAGGCCAGCGTCAGCGTGCTGTTGCGCTGTAACGCCAGGGCATCGCTATTGCGCAGCCCCTGCGCCGTCATCTCGCTGCCCGACGCCACGGGCTTGTAGCCTGCCGTCCGAAAGCCGCTCTGCGCGGCAGCCTGTAACAGGGCGCAACTGGCGACCGTTTTTCCAACTTCAGTGTCCGTCCCGGTGACAAAATACCGTTTAATCACGTTCAATGACTCCCAAAAAAAGCTGATACGTCAGCGGATATTTCCCCTGCTGCTGCGGCCAGGCCAACTGTAACTGTCGCAACTGCGAACGCGTTAACACGCGCGGTTCACGCCCCTCGTGCAGATGCGTCGCCCCAATGCCTTTAAGCGAACGCATCGCGCTGAGCGCATCATCAAACCACAGGGTGATCGCCTGGATCTGCTGACGGACGCGCCAGCCGCGCATTGCATTGCCGATCGTCTCCGGCGACAAAAAGTGGTTGGCATGCCCCCGGTTATCTACCGCCTGCCAGGCCTGACGCAGTTCCGGCAGCGATCCGTGCGCCAGCGAGGTAAACGCCACCACGCCGCCAGGACGCACCACGCGATACAGTTCGCTTAGCGCGCCGCGCAAGTCGCCGCACCACTGCACCGCCAGGTTGCTCCATGCCAAATCAAACCGCGCCGCCGCCAGCGGGATGGCTTCGATATCCGCCGCAAGGTAATGGTGAGCAGCCTGCTGACGACGCGCCTCATCCAGCATTTGCGCCGAAAGATCGAGCGCCGTGACCTCGTATCCCTGCTCTCGCCAGAAGCGGCTCATCCGCCCTGGCCCACAACCGGCGTCCAGAACGTGCGCACATTCGCGCCCTGCCAGCAGCGCCAACAGCGCGTCCGCACTCTGACGTTGCAGTTCAGCGTGCTGCTCATAATGCGACGCGGCGCGTCCAAACGCGGCCGCAATCGCCTGCTTATCAACCTGCGCCATCCAGCACCTCCAGTAAGCGATCAATATCCTGCGCTTCATGCGCCTGAGTGAGCGTCAGGCGCAACCGGGCAGTACCGGCCGGAACGGTAGGCGGTCGGATCGCGCTCACCCAGCATCCCTGCTCCCGCAGAGTATCCGCCAGCCGTAACGCGCGCGCATTATCTCCGACAATCAGTGGCTGAATCGCACTGTGCGAATTTGCCAGCGTAAAATCACTGGCCTTAACGCCCGAACGGAAGCGCTGAATTAACGCAGCCAGTTTCTCCCGGCGATCTGCGCCTTCCGGGCTTCGGATCACCGCCAGCGCCGCGCTCAGCGCCTGCGCCTGCGCCGGTGGCATACTGGTGCTGTAGATCAGATGGCGGGCAAACTGCAACAGATAATCCGCAACGCTTTCAGAGCAGAGAATCGCCGCCCCGCTGACGCCAAAGCCTTTGCCAAACGTGACAATCAGCAGTTCAGGTTTGACCTGCTGTCGCCAGCAGCTTCCGCGCCCCTCATCGCCCGTAACGCCAATACCGTGCGCATCATCCACCAGCAGCCAGGCGTTACGCTGCCGTGCGACACGGTGGATCTCCGCCAGCGGCGCGCCGTCGCCGTCCATACTGAATATGCCCTCTGTCACCACCAGTTGCTGCCCGCCGCACGGGGCGTCCAGCAGGCGCGCCAGGTGTTGAGGATCGTTGTGGGTAAAGCGGCGAAGCGTCGCCGGGCTGAGGTTTGCCGCTTCCAGCAATGAGGCGTGGCTGAGACGGTCCGCGACAATCCGATCGTCTTTCGCCATCAGCGCGGCGATAACCGCCTGATTCGCCGCAAAGCCAGAGATAAACAGCAGCGCCCGCGAATAGCCAAGCCAGCCTGCCAGCGCCTCCTCAAGCGCCTGATGCGCCACGGAGTAGCCGCTGACGTGGCCGGAGCCGCCGCTGCCGACGCCAAAGCGCTCCGCACCCTGTTGCCAGGCGCGAATAATCTGCGGATGGTGACTTAAACCGAGGTAGTCATTGCTGGAGAAATTCAGATACTGGCGTTCGTTAGCCACCAGCCAACGCCCTGCCCCCTGCGCCACCGCATAGCGGCGACGCAACGCATCGGCAGAACGACGCGCCGTAAGCGCATCGTCGATTTTTTGCTGCCAGGTCATACTGCTGCCGCGTTGTAATAGTCGTCTGTATCCGGGGTCATCAGCGCCTGCTCCAGACGCTGTTGCTGTTCGTTGTCGCCAGCCAGCACCGACGTTTGCTGCGGATTCAGCCCCAGTTTGCGGAACAGCTGGAGATCTTTGTCTTCTTCCGGGTTCGGCGTGGTCAGCAGCTTGCAGCCGTAGAAGATGGAGTTCGCCCCCGCCATAAAGCACATCGCCTGCGTTTGCTCGTTCATCTGTTCGCGACCCGCAGAAAGACGCACGTAGGAGGTTGGCATCATAATGCGCGCGACAGCGATCGTGCGGATGAAATCAAACGCATCCACATCCTCATTATCCGCCAGCGGCGTACCTTTGACCTTCACCAGCATGTTGATGGGCACGCTTTCCGGCGGGGTCGGCAAATTCGCCAGTTGCAACAGCAGCCCGGCGCGATCTTTAACCGTTTCGCCTAAGCCAACGATACCGCCAGAGCAGACTTTAATCCCCGCTTCACGCACTTTGTCCAGCGTATCAAG
The DNA here is from genome assembly GCF_030333125.1 of Citrobacter sp. CK206. Taxonomy (NCBI): domain Bacteria; kingdom Pseudomonadati; phylum Pseudomonadota; class Gammaproteobacteria; order Enterobacterales; family Enterobacteriaceae; genus Citrobacter; species Citrobacter sp. CK206. The sequence goes on along the minus strand of NZ_JAOWGM010000021.1, from coordinate 624,531 downwards.
ACGTTCCTGATACGAGCGGGTCGTGATGATGTTGCCGTAAAATTCCGGGGAGGTATCCAGGTTGTGGTTGTAGTAGTCCAGCCCGGCGTTGGCAAGGCGCTGCGCCTGAGATTCATTGAGCGTGCCGAGGGTCATACAGGCTTCCAGCCCCATCGCCTTCACGCCCTGCACCATCTGTTCCAGATACGGCATATCGCGCTCGTGCGGGTTTTTCCATGCCGCGCCCATGCAGAAACGGGTTGAACCGGCGTTCTTCGCTTTGCGCGCAGAGTCCAGCACCTGCTCCACTTCCATCAGACGCTCCGCTTCCAGCCCCGTCTTATAGCGGGAACTCTGCGGGCAATATTTGCAGTCTTCCGGGCAGGCGCCGGTTTTAATCGACAGCAGCGTGCTGACCTGCACCTGTTGCGGATCGAAATGCTGACGATGGATTTGCTGCGCGTCAAACAGCAGATCCAGCAGCGGTTTATTAAATAATTCGGTAACTTGCGACAATGTCCAGCGTGGGTGGTGAGCCATAGGGCCTCTCCAAAGGGTGTTGTTAATTCTTGATTCGGTGTAGACTCGTAAACCTAAATGTTTTTAATTTGGTTTACAAGTCGATTATGACAACGGACGATCTTGCCTTTGACCAACGCCATATCTGGCATCCCTATACCTCCATGACCTCCCCGCTCCCGGTTTATCCGGTTGCGCGCGCCGAGGGTTGCGAACTGATTTTGGCCAACGGCGACCGTCTGATCGACGGCATGTCGTCATGGTGGGCGGCGATCCACGGTTACAACCATCCACAGCTCAACGCCGCGATGAAAACGCAAATTGACGCCATGTCGCATGTGATGTTTGGCGGCATTACCCATGCCCCTGCGGTCAACCTGTGTCGCAAGCTGGTGGCGATGACGCCGCAAGCGCTGGAGTGCGTGTTCCTGGCGGACTCCGGTTCGGTGGCGGTGGAAGTGGCGATGAAAATGGCGCTGCAATACTGGCAGGCGAAAGGCGAGTCTCGTCAGCGTTTTCTGACCTTTCGCAACGGCTATCACGGAGACACCTTCGGCGCGATGTCGGTATGCGATCCAGATAACTCAATGCACAGCCTGTGGAAGGGCTATCTGCCGGAAAACCTCTTTGCCCCCGCCCCGCAAAGCCGGATGGATGGCGAATGGGACGAGCGGGATATGGTGGCCTTTGCCCGCCTGATGGCGGCGCACCGGCATGAGATTGCGGCGGTGATTCTGGAGCCCATTGTCCAGGGCGCAGGCGGGATGCGGATGTATCACCCGGAGTGGCTTCGCCGCATCCGTAAGATGTGCGATCGCGAAGGGATTCTGCTGATTGCCGATGAGATCGCCACCGGATTTGGCCGCACAGGTAAACTGTTTGCCTGTGAACATGCGGACATTACGCCGGATATCTTGTGTCTCGGTAAGGCCATCACCGGCGGCACGATGACGCTTTCCGCCACGTTAACCACCCGTCGGGTCGCTGAAACCATCAGCAACGGCGAAGCCGGGTGCTTTATGCATGGCCCGACCTTTATGGGCAATCCGCTGGCGTGTGCCGTGGCCTGCGCCAGTCTTTCCCTGCTGGAAACAGGCGAGTGGCAGCAGCAGGTGGCGACGATTGAAACGCAGTTACGCCAGGAATTAGCGCCCGCGCGCGCATCGTCCTGGGTCGCTGACGTGCGCGTACTCGGCGCCATCGGCGTCGTGGAAACCACGCACCCGGTCAATATGGCGGCGTTGCAGCGTTTCTTTGTCGGGCAAGGCGTCTGGGTGCGCCCGTTCGGTAAACTGATCTACCTGATGCCGCCCTATATCATCCAGCCGGAACAATTGCATCGTCTGACGCAGGCGGTGAACGACGCTGTGCGCAATGAAACATTTTTTATCCATTAATCAGCGGTAAGCTGTAGCGGTTCTGGCTACACTTCCTTGCTAATCAGTAGATTAATGGAGGCGGTATGAAACTTATCAGCAACGACCTGCGCGACGGGGAAAAACTGCCCCATCGCCATGTGTTTAACGGCATGGGCTATGACGGGGACAACATCTCCCCGCACCTGGCCTGGGACGAGGTGCCCGCCGGTACGAAAAGCTTTGTCGTGACCTGCTACGATCCCGATGCGCCAACCGGCTCAGGCTGGTGGCACTGGATTGTCGCCAACCTGCCAGCCGATACCCGCGTACTGCCGCAAGGGTTTGGTTCCGGCCTGGTGGCGATGCCGGAAGGGACTCTCCAGACGCGCACCGATTTTGGTAAAGCAGGCTACGGCGGCGCAGCTCCGCCGAAAGGGGAAACGCACCGCTACATCTTTACCGTTCACGCGCTGGATGTGGAACGCATTGATGTCGATGCAGGCGCCAGCGGCGCGATGGTGGGCTTTAACGTCCATTTCCATGCGCTCGCCAGCGCGTCGATTACCGCAATGTTCAGCTAAGTGCCGTAGGCCGGATAAGCGTCAGCGCCATCCGGCATTTTTTTACAAGAAATCAGGTAATAACCGGAACAAGTCCCCACGCGCCAGCAGTTCGGTCGCGCACTCAATATCCGGCGCGAAGAAACGGTCCTGAGTATAATGCGGCACCTGCTCGCGCAGCGCTTTTCGCGCCTGCTCCAGCAGCGGGCTTGAGGTTAACCCTTCCCGGAGGTCGATACCCTGACAGGCCGCCAGCCACTCTACCGCAATGACCCCACGCGTGTTTGCCGCCATTTCCCATAGTCGCCGACCCGCAGCGGGCGCCATCGACACATGATCTTCCTGATTGGCCGACGTCGGCAGGCTGTCCACGCTGTGCGGATGCGCCAGCGCTTTGTTCTCGCTGGCCAGCGCCGCAGCAGTCACCTGCGCAATCATAAAACCGGAGTTGACGCCGCCGTTTTTCACCAGGAAAGGCGGCAACTGCGACATATGTTTATCCATCATCAGCGCGATACGCCTTTCCGACAGCGCGCCGATTTCCGCAATCGCCAGCGCCAGATTATCCGCCGCCATCGCCACCGGTTCGGCATGGAAGTTACCGCCGGAAATCACATCCCCCTCTTCGGCAAACACCAGCGGGTTATCCGAAACGGCGTTGGCTTCAACGAGCAGCACCTCCATCGCCTGACGCAGTTGTGTGAGGCACGCGCCCATCACCTGCGGCTGACAGCGCAGCGAGTACGGGTCCTGCACCTTTTCACAGTTATGGTGCGACTGTGCTATCGCGCTGGTCTCCGTCAGAACGTGGCGGAACAGCCCGGCGGCGTCAATCTGCCCACGCTGACCGCGCGCGGCATGAATGCGCGCATCAAACGGTCGGCGCGACCCCAGAACGGCTTCAGTGGTTAACGCCCCGCAGACCACCGCAGAGGCGAACAGCGCCTGCGCTTCGAACAGCCCACGCAGCGCAAAGGCGGTGGAGGCCTGGGTGCCATTCAGCAGCGCCAGCCCCTCTTTCGCCGCCAGCGTGATCGGTTCCAGTCCGGCCTTTTTCAACGCCTCTTTCGCCGGAAGCCACTCCCCCTGCCAGCGGGCTTTCCCTTCGCCAAGCAGCGTCAACGACATATGCGCCAGCGGTGCCAGATCGCCCGATGCCCCTACAGAACCTTTCGCCGGGATCAGCGGCCAGACCTCTGCGTTGACCAGCGCAATCAGCGCTTCAATCACACTCAGGCGAATGCCCGAGAAACCACGCGCCAGGCTATTGATTTTCAGCACCATGATCAGACGCACCATCGCGTCGTCCAGCGGCTCGCCAATACCCGCCGCGTGGGAGAGCACCAGCGAACGTTGCAGGTTTTGCAGATCCTCCGTGGCGATGCGCGTCTGCGCCAGCAGACCAAAACCGGTATTGATACCGTAGGCCGTGCGCCCCTCGGCGACGATATTGTTCACGCAGTCGACGCTGGCATTAATACCGTCAACCGCGCTGCTATCAAGACGCAGTTGCACTGGCTGCTGCCAGACGGCGCGAAGCTGCGCAAAACTCAGATGACCCGGCGTTAACGTAAGCGTATTCATATCAGCGTTTTCCTTGAGTAGCCGCGATCATCGGCAAGTTCAGCCCTTGTTCTGCGGCGCATTCAACCGCAATCTCATACCCGGCGTCAGCATGACGCATCACGCCTGTCGCCGGATCGTTATGCAACACTCTGGCGATACGCGCTGCCGCCTCGTCGGTGCCGTCGCAGACAATCACCATTCCGGCATGTTGCGAGAACCCCATGCCGACGCCGCCGCCATGATGCAGCGAAACCCAGGTCGCACCGCTGGCGGTATTGAGCAGCGCGTTCAGTAACGGCCAGTCGGATACCGCATCAGAGCCGTCGCGCATCGCTTCCGTCTCCCGGTTTGGACTGGCGACGGAGCCGGAATCCAGATGATCGCGGCCAATGACGATCGGCGCGGAGACCTCTCCACGGCGTACCATTTCGTTAAACGCCAGACCCAGTTTTTGCCGCCACGCCAGCCCCACCCAGCAAATACGCGCCGGTAAGCCCTGGAAGTTAATACGTTCGCGCGCCATATCCAGCCAGTGATGCAGATGTTTGTCATCCGCCACAATCTCTTTGACTTTGGCATCGGTTTTATAAATATCTTCTGGATCGCCGGAAAGCGCCACCCAACGGAATGGGCCGATCCCCCGACAAAAAAGCGGGCGGATATAGGCCGGAACGAACCCAGGAAAATCAAAGGCGTTCTCTACGCCCATCTCTTTCGCCATCTGGCGGATATTGTTGCCGTAATCGAAGGTCGGGACGCCCATTTCACTGAACGCCAGCATCGCCTGTACGTGCTTCGCCATTGAGCGTTTCGCCGCCTGTACCGTGCCCTGTGGATCTGACGCCGCTTTCGCCTGATACTCCTCCCAACACCAGCCAGAGGGCAGATAACCGTGCAGCGGATCGTGCGCGCTGGTCTGGTCGGTCACCAGATCCGGGCGAACGCCGCGTTTTACCAGTTCCGGCACGACGTCCGCCGCGTTGGCGCACAGCGCAACGGAGACGGCTTTACCTTCGCGGGTATATTTTTCAATTCGCGCCAGCGCGTCGTCCAGCGAGGTGGCCTGTTCATCGACGTAGCGGGTACGCAGACGGAAATCGATACGGCTTTGCTGGCATTCGATATTCAGCGAGCACGCCCCCGCCAGCGTCGCGGCCAGCGGCTGTGCGCCGCCCATACCGCCAAGCCCGGCGGTCAGCACCCAGCGCCCGGACAAATTCCCCTGATAGTGCTGCCGTCCTGCTTCAACGAAGGTTTCATAGGTACCCTGCACGATGCCCTGACTGCCGATGTAGATCCAGCTTCCGGCGGTCATCTGGCCGTACATCGCCAGCCCTTTGGCGTCCAGCTCATTGAAATGTTCCCAGGTCGCCCAGTGCGGCACCAGGTTGGAGTTAGCGATCAGGACACGCGGCGCGTTTTCGTGGGTCTTAAACACGCCGACCGGTTTACCGGACTGCACCAGCAGGGTTTCATCGGCCTCCAGTTTGGTCAGCGCATTGATGATGGCGTCATAGCACTCCCAGTCGCGCGCTGCGCGGCCAATGCCGCCATAAACCACCAGTTCATGCGGATTCTCGGCAACATCGGGATCGAGGTTGTTCATTAACATGCGCAGCGGCGCTTCGGTTAACCAGCTTTTTGCCGTCAGGGTTGTTCCCCTCGGGGCGCGGATATCCTGCTGACGATACTTGCTTTGAGGCATGACACCAGACTCCTTACGATGATCGGACAGATAAGTAACATATACTTGTCTATACAACTTGTCGCAAGGCTGATTTTAACAACTGAGATACATTTTTGTTATATTGCGTCAGCAATCACGCTTTTTATCGCGCCGTCATTCAGGACATAAAATGGCCCTGCAACCGGTAGCGAGAACCGGGAAAAAGCAGGCGAGCGTGAGAAACAATGTGCGACGCAGACCAGGTGCGCCGATGAATTAACAGGCAGGGATCGTGCTCCTTAATGTTCAGCAGCGCGCACTCTTCCGCCGTGGCGCGCACGGCTTCCACAATGTGCTCCCCTTCCGTTAGCGGGGCGATCAGCGACAGGTATGCATGAGGCGTGGTCTGACTGTAATCCTGCGCCAGATAATCCGGTACAACGCCGGCATTCACACAGCGATCCTCAATCTGCACCGGCAGATCGTTTTCATAGTGCACCATCACCGAATGAAAAATCAGCGTGCCTTCACGCACATTCAGGGCCGTGGCCTGAAGCGCATTCGCCTGCGTCTGTTCCAGCGTCAGCACCTCACAGCGGTGCTGATGGTGACGGGCGGCGATTTCATCGGCAATGCTGCGAATTTCAAACAGTGCGGACTGCCCTTTCGGTTCCGCCACAAATGTGCCAACGCCCTGTAAACGCACCAGCAGCCCTTCATCCGTTAATTCCCGCAACGCCCGGTTGATTGTCATCCGGCTGAAGCCAAATTGCGCCACCAGTTCCGCTTCCGAGGGAATACGGTCATGCGGGCGCCAGACGCCGCTGGCGATGTTGTCGCTGATCGTCTGTTTGACCTTTTCATAGAAAGGCACAGGAGCAGAACGGGATGGGAGCATGCGTAAGCCTTCCTTAAGCGTATGATTTTATTTGCCGGATGGCATTATCCGGCCTGTAACGCGATTTTGTGCCGGACAAACATCGCGATTAACGCCACCCGTGTGCGATTTGCCAGCCGAGGCGTGCCGCAACACGCGCTGCGTTGCCATCATCGTCAAAGCGCGGATTAAATTCAACCATATCCACCGCCTGTAGCTTACCGCTGCGACAAACGGCATCAACAAGCCGCATCACCGTCGCCAACGGCACACCGAGCGCTGCGGGCGCAGACACTGCGGGCATCTCCCAGGCGGGCAGCACATCAAGATCGATGGTCAGGTAGATCTTATCCACGCTGTCGATAACCTGCGCCAACGGCGCCTGAGCGGTATCACAATCCACGTCTTCTACGATTGTCACTCCGCGTTGTTGCGCCTCATCCCATAACGCCTGCGTATTTGCCGCCCGACTGACGCCAAAACAGGCGTAATGAAACTCACGCTGTTGTTCATCGCATAATTGCGCCAACTGGCGAAACGGCGTACCGGAGGTGGCGTGGTCAGCCCGACGCAGATCCAGATGCGCATCAAGATTAATAATGCCGACTCTGGCATGCGGGAACGCATCGAGCAGTCCCGCGCCATGCCCAAACGCCGTTTCATGTCCGCCGCCTAGCACAAACGTGCGCATATCCGCCTGCTGGCAGCGCCGTACCGCATCGCGAAGCGCCTGCTGCGCGCCTTCCAGATCGGGAGCTTGCGCAATAATGTTACCTAAATCCACCAGCCGATCGTGGCCGTGGTGAGAGGCCAGGTTCGCCAGCGCCCGGCGCAGGGCATCCGGCGCGCCAGCGGCGCCAGGCCGCCCCTGGTTTCGCTTCACGCCTTCGTCACAGGCAAAGCCGAGCAAGGCGATTTTTTCACGATACATTTCGGGAGAAAACGTCGGGCTGCGCGTAACCGTCTGAAAGAGACGCAGCGCGTTAGCCGCCTCGGCGCTGTCATCACGCCCCTGCCAGAGCGTGGGAGATGCGGGTTGCCATTGCGTCATGTTACTTCTCCTCTGAATACACGGTGACAGAGCGGGTTACGCCCCGGTTCATAAAGGATTTCAACCGGAAGCTCAGCGTCCCATACGGCAAAGTCAGCGACATATCCCGCTTTCAATTGCCCATGCGTCGTCTGCCGACCCAGCGCGCGCGCAGCATGCCGCGTCACGCCCGCCCACGCCTCTTCCGGCGTTAAGCCAAACTGTACGCAGGCCATGTTCATCGCCAGATGCAAACTGATAAACGGACTAGTGCCGGGGTTAAAGTCCGTTGCAACCGCCATTGGCACGCCATAGTGGCGGAGCAACGCCACCGGCGGGCGCTGCGTCTCTTTGAGGAAATAAAACGCCCCCGGCAGCAGAACGCCCACGGTGCCGCTGCGACTCATCGCCGCCACGCCAGCCTCATCCAGATACTCAATATGGTCGGCGGATAACCCCTGATAACGACTCACCAGTTGTGCGCCCCCCAGCAAGGAGAGCTGCTCAACGTGCCCTTTTACCGGAATGCCCAACGCCTGAGCAGCCTGAAATACCCGCTCACTCTGCGCCAGGTTAAACCCCACGCTTTCACAGAAAAGATCCACCGACTCAAACAGCCCTTTTGCCCATAATCCGGGCAGAATACTTTCGCAAACTAGCGTGATATAGCCGTCGGGATCGTCGCGGTATTCTGCTGGCGTCGCATGTGCCGCCAGCAGGGTAGGACTGATTTCCACCCTGTTTTCATGCGCCAGCGCAGCGGCAACGCGCAACATTTTCTCTTCCGTGGCGAAATTCAGGCCATAGCCGGATTTCACCTCCAGCAACGTAACGCCTTCTTGCAGCAATCGCGCCATCCGCGCACGCGCAACGGCTAAAAGTTCATCTTCAGAAGCCGTCCGGGTCGCGGCGACGGTCGCGTTGATACCGCCGCCCTGCGCGCTGATCTGCTGGTACGACACGCCGTTAAGCCGCTGCTCCCACTCCCCGGCGCGCGTGCCGCCAAAAATCAGGTGGGTGTGACAGTCAATCAATCCGGGCGTGACCAGTCGGCCTTGCAGATCCACGGTATTGCGGTGCGCGGCGTTGAGCGACGACGCAGGCACAATATCCAGTATCCGGCCCTGGCGGACGACAAGCGCATGATCGTCCACCATCCCATAAGGGCTACCGCGTTCAGGGTCCATCGTCGCCAGTCGGCCATTCCGCCAGATCGTGTCATCAGGTAAAAGTTGCGCCATTGGGTTCATCACTTGTCATGGGTTGTCTATACATTTATTTTTTATTCTGCCGGGGTTGTCAATCTTACAGGCCATGAATGTTATTTATTTGTGATGTACTTGCCTGGAACGTCGGGTGTGCGGCGTCTAAAAAAGAACTTTTTACCTTTTCACCTTCCCGTTTCGCTCAACTTAGTATAAAAAAGCAGGCTTCAATGGAATTAATTTAACTTTCAAAGCCCGGAGCAACCTGTGAACACATTTTCGGTTTCCCGTCTGGCGCTGGCACTGGCTTTTGGCGTGACGCTGACCGCCTGTAGCTCTACGCCGCCCGATCAAATCCCATCCGATCAGACCGCGCCAGGCACCTCCTCGCGTCCGATCCTGTCGGCGAACGAAGCGCATAATTTCGTTGCTGCACACTATTTCTCGTCACTGACGCCGAATACGGCGCCGTGGACGCCTTCCGCCATTACGCTGCCTGCGCAACCTGACTTCGTTGTCGGCCCGGCTGGCACGCCTGGCGTGACGCACACCACCATTCAGGCGGCGGTGGATGCGGCAATTACGCAGCGCAGCAGCAAGCGTCTGTACATCGCCATTATGCCGGGCGAGTATCAGGGAACCGTGTATATCCCGGCGGCGCCTGGCAGCCTGACGCTGTACGGCACGGGCGAGAACGCGATTGATGTGAAAATCGGCCAGGCGATTGACGGCGAAATGAGCACGACCGACTGGCGTCGTTCAGTGAACCCGGGCGGTAAATACATGCCGGGCAAACCTGCGTGGTATATGTTTGATAACTGCCAGAGCAAACGCGGCGCCAGCATTGGCGTGATGTGTTCTGCGGTAGTCTGGTCACAGAATGACGGCTTGCAGTTACAAAATCTGACCATCGAAAACAATCTCGGTGACAGCGTTGACGCCGGCAACCATCCGGCAGTGGCCTTACGCACTGACGGCGACAAAGTGCAGATTAATAAAGTGAACATTCTGGGTCGCCAGAATACCTTCTTCGTGACCAACAGCGGCGTGCAGAACCGCCTGCAAAACGATCGCCAACCACGCACGCTGGTGACGAACAGTTACATTGAAGGGGATGTGGATATGGTTTCCGGTCGCGGCGCAGTGGTGTTCGATAACACCGATTTCCGTGTGGTGAACTCCCGTACCCAGCAGGAAGCGTATGTTTTCGCTCCGGCAACGCTGTCGAATATTTATTACGGTTTCCTCGCCACCAACAGCCGCTTTACCGCCGCAGGTGATGGCGTCGCGCAACTGGGTCGTTCGCTGGATGTGGATGCCAACACCAACGGTCAGGTCGTTATCCGCGATAGCGTGATTAACGAAGGGTTCAATATGGCGAAACCGTGGGCTGACGCCGTTATCTCCAAACGTCCTTTTGCCGGGAATACTGGCGCGAAGGATGATAAAGACGAGGTACAGCGTAACCTGAACGACACGAACTTTAACCGGATGTGGGAATACAACAACCGGGGTTTAGGCAGTAAAGTGGTTGCCGAACCGAAGCAATAATATCTGCTGACGATTATTCTTCAGGCCGGATAAAAGAGAAAAGGTCGTCACGCCGGGCGTGACGACCTTTTTTTACATCTGACGGTTTTTATTGAAATTAATCAGACTTCCCGCTTTGATAATTTCACGTTCCTCGGCGGTCAGGCTTTCCAGATACAGACTGATTTCCGTGATTTCATCGTCATGAATCACATAGCCTTTTAAGGTGGTTGCGCATTGATCCAGCGCCGTACGGACGCCAGGAATGTAAATATAATCCCCGACGTCAAACCCAGGCTCACCCGCCATTTGCAGCGGCAACATTCCCCAGTTGATCACATTCGAACGGTAGCGTTTCGTCGCATACTCCTGGGCAATATTCGCCAGACCGCCAATCACGCGCTGACAGCTTGCCGCCTGTTCACGCGCGGAACCGTCTCCCGGCTTAACGGCATAAATCATGCTGCCAATCCCGGTGGCTAACGGATCGGTGGTTTCCTGGCCCGCAATCGTGCGAATACGGGCAAAGACCGGCTCCAGCTCACTCACCCCGCCTGCCAGACGCTGTTTTTCCAGCGTCGCGATTGCTTTGCTTCGGCCAACATAGCCTGGATCGCGACGTGACAGGGTGAACTCCGCCAGACCAACCGGGTTTGAGCGGAAAGACGAGGTCTCCCCGGACGGGATCAGCTCATCCGTCGTTGTGACTTCATCAAGAATTTTTGACGCCACCTTGAGCAGAATATTTTCCGTCAGCGCCCCCAGCGCCGGCCAGTCTTTAATATTCGGGCCATAGATGAGCGATTGCTGCGTCGCCCCTTTAACAAAACCCTGATAGACACGGTTTTTGTACGGAGTGGGATCAAACGCATAGTCAGGAACGTTTTCCCAGCAGTCCAGTTCAGCGGCGGAGGTCAGATAGCCCCCATTTATTGCCGTCGCCGCAATAGAACGCGCATCCATCAGCGCAACCGCGGACATTTGACCATTACCCGGTTTCGAACCTTCACGGTTCGGGAAGTTACGGGTGGTGTGGCGAATGCTCAGCCCGTTGTTAACGGGCGTATCGCCAGCGCCAAAGCATGGGCCGCAGAAAGCGGTTCTGATGATTGCGCCCGCGCCAGTTAAATCGGCCACCACGCCTTTTTTCGCCAGATCCATAAATACAGGCTGTGAAGAGGGGTAAACCGCGAGTGAGAACGTCTCGTTACCACACGATTTTCCACGCAACGCATTCGCCGCCGCAATGACGTTCTCATAGTTACCGCCTGAGCATCCGGCAATAATTCCCTGCTGAACCTTTAATTTTCCCTTCTCAACTTTATCCAGCAGTGAGATTTTGGCTTTCCCACGGGCAATGCGCGCAGACTCAATTTCTACCTGGTGCAGAATATCCGTCAAATTCTCATTTAACGTGTCGATTTCATACACATTGCTCGGATGGAAAGGTAGCGCGATCATCGGATTAATTGTGCTCAAATCAACATAAATACAGCCATCGTACCAGGCCATTGGCTGCGGATTCAGCTGTCGATAGTCCGGTTCACGGCCATGTAACGCCAGCCAGCTACGGGTTTCATCATCCGTTTGCCACACCGAACTCAGGCAGGTCGTCTCCGTGGTCATGACATCAACACTGTTACGGAAGTCCGTGGACATTGCGCTAATGCCCGGCCCCACAAATTCCATGACCTTATTTTTGACATAGCCATTTTTAAATACGGCGCCAATGATGGCTAACGCCACATCCTGCGGGCCAACGCCTGGCGCCAGTTTTCCCGTCAGATATACCGCCACGACGCCCGGATAATCGATATCCCAGCTATCATTCAACAGTTGTTTGACGAGTTCACCTCCGCCCTCCCCTACGGCCATCGTCCCCAGCGCGCCATAGCGCGTGTGGCTGTCTGAGCCTAAAATCATTTTTCCACCGCCCGCCATCATCTCGCGCATATATTGGTGGATGACCGCAATATGGGGCGGCACATAAATACCGCCATAGCGCTGCGCGGCGGAGAGTCCAAAAAGATGATCATCGCCATTAATGGTTCCACCAACGGCGCATAATGAGTTATGACAGTTTGTGAGAACATAAGGTAATGGAAAACGCGCCATCCCGGACGCTTTCACGGTCTGAATTATGCCTACATAGGTAATATCGTGGGAGGTTAACGAATCAAACTTGATTTTAAGTTTATCCATATTTCCTGACGTATTATGAGACGCAAGAATGGACCATGCTATGGTGCCTTTTTTGGCTTCCTCTTTTTGTACATTACCGCAATACTGTTCTTCTGCAATTATCTCATTGTTACCAGAGAGATAAATCCCTTTGTCATATAACTTAATCATTCATTACTCCACATTGCCGTGCATGTTTCCATGCACGGACAACAGACAATGTCATTAATAATAAAAATGAACGCTGACGGTTGATTACAGCATGTTCCAGTCAATCAACATGTTCCACCACCAGATACCAACCGTGATATGTACCAGGAACGTTAAAATGGTCAGAACCGCGCCGACGAGCCACCAGGACTTAATATCGTTATAACCGACCCCGAAAATAACCGGGCCAGCGGCACCGCCATAGTGCGTGACCATTCCGCCATAAGAGTTGGAGAATAATAAGGCCAGCGCGGTTAGCATTAATGGCGCGCCAGAGACATTCGCCAGCATGGCGAATACCGGCATCATCGCCACAATATAAGCGCTACCGGAGGCAAAGAAATAACGGACAATAATACTCAGGAACAAAATGACGAAGAACGCCACGTTACCATGATTATCAAAAGAGAGATTGTTTTTAAACAGTTCAGCCAGCCAGTCAAAAAACTTCACTTTCGATAATAAAGAGCTTAAGCCAATGATACCGCCGTACCAGATTAATGTATTCCAGCCGCCCTTATTTTTAACGACATCATCCCAGCTCACCACGCCCAGTAGCAACATCGCGCCCATCACCACAATCGCAACGGTTGATTCATCCACGCCAAGCTGTTTACTGAAAATCCAGCCTGACAGCGCGAGGACAAAAATACCCAGCAGTAATTTCTCACGGCCTTTCATTGGCCCGAGATCCTGAAGCCCGGCTTTCGCGATCGTCTTATTATCAACCTTTTTAATTTCCGGCGGGTACATGGTATAAATCACCAGCGGCGTCACCAGCAACATAATGATACCCGGCACCATTGCTGCCAGCGCCCATCCTCCCCAGCTTAATTGCAGATGGCAAATATCGTTGATCATTTTCAGCGCCAGTATGTTCCCTGCCATTGCGGTAAAAAACATATAACTGGTCGTTTTCGTGACCATATACACGGACATCATTAAGTAATGACCGACACGACGGGGGCTTTTTTCAGGCTCAGAACCCAGCGCGACGGCCACACTGTTGATAATAGGTAAAACAATGCCGCCTGCGCGCGCCGTGTTTGACGGCGTTGCCGGAGAGAGAACCAGATCGAGAAAAACCGTGACGTAACCCAGCCCCAGCGTGGTATTCCCAATCTTACCAATCAGAATATACGCAATGCGTTTGCCAAGGCCAGTAGTGACAAACGCGGCGCTTAACGTAAACGCAGAAAATACCAGCCACGTCGTTCCAGAGGCATAACCGCTGAGCACGCTGGTCGTTTTAAACGCCCCTTCACTTAAATTTCCGACCACGACCATCGATGCCGCGACGGCAATCAATAATACAACGGGTTCGGGAAACGGTTTTATCACCAGCCCCACGATTGCCGCAAGATAGATGCCAAAGAGAACCCAGGCGAGTTCACTCAGACCGGCTGGCGCGGGAATTAAGCCAATAATACACGGGATCGCTAATATAATAATTAGCTTCCATATGGATTTTTTATTCATTTTTTGCACCCTGATTTATCTGTATTCGTTATACAGAAAAGGCATTGTTTAATTTTCCTTAATCACAGCGAAATGAGATCAACATCATTCAGGAATATAAACTTCACCTGCAAAAATCTTTCTTGCTGTGCGAATAACAGAAGCACGTATTGAAGAAGGCTCATTACCTTCATTTGTTAAATGAATATCAAGGCACCCGCCCGGGTGTTCGATATTTATATCGCCATAGTCCGTCAATTGCGTCATCCGGTGTGCGACCGTCCCTTCTGTCGCACAACTACTGGCAAGCGCGATAGCACCAGTAATCGCCAGCGCCTTATGGCAGGAGTGCGGCATAAAATAGCGCACATTGATCGTCCCGCCCCGTCTGGCCGGGGAAATAAGCACCGGTTTAGGAATAACCATATTGCTGACGTCGCCTAACCCCATCGCTTTACCCGCCTGCAAACGGATGGATTCAATGCGGCGCAATAATTCAGTATCGGCATCAAGTTCCGCAGGGGATTCATAACCCGTTTTACCGACATCTTCGGCAGCGATAATAACCACCGGCATCGCCATATCAATACAGGTGACGGCAACGGAATTAAAATGATCGACACGATGACCGGTCGGAAAAATTTGCCCGGTTTTGGCGCCAGCAGCGTTCAAAAACGTGAGTGCCACGGGCGCGGCCGTTCCCGGTACGCCATCGATTTTTGCCTGGCCTTCGTACTCAACGGCGCCGTCCGGCGTCTGCACGTCCGCTTCGATATACGTATTTGTATTTACATTACGTATACGCACGCGCGTGACGGGCGGCGTAGTCTCAATTAAGCCATGTTCAATCGCAAATGCGCCTACCGCGGAAAGCATATTTCCACAGTTCGGCGTGGTATCAACGCGGTGTTCATGTACCAGAACCTGAGCAAATAAATAGTCGATATCTGCTTTTGAGTCATCCGAACGACGGATAATGGCTACTTTACTGGTCAACGGATTACCGCCGCCAATGCCATCTATTTCCAGTTCATTCCCCGATCCCATAATTGCCATCAATATGGCATCGCGCCGCTGTCTCTCCTCAGGAAGGTGTTCTGCTAATAAAAACGCCCCTCTGGATGTTCCCCCTCGCATCAACGTGCAGGGAATTTTTTTCATAACATTGCCCTCAATTAAAAAACATTAGCGTTAATGAGGACATGGTTGCACGCGCAGAATAGAGAGGCTAATGACTTTAAATTTATGATTGATAATTTATTTGCATTAATCAAGACGGATAATTTACATATAAACTACGTTTTTCTCTCCTGGGGCAGCAAATCAGGGAATCCCTGGATTCTATTTTCTGGAGTTATGATGAAACACGAATTATCAAGTATGAAGGCATTTGTCACACTGGCAGAGGCAGGATCATTTAACAAAGCCGCTAAATTACTTAACATTACGCAACCTGCATTAACTCGCAGAATAAAAAAGATGGAAGATGATTTACATACCCTGCTTTTTGAGAGAACAACACGTAAAGTAGAATTAACAAAAGCGGGGAGGATGCTGTTACCGGAAGCCAGAGAATTAATAAGAAAATTGGATGAAGCTCTTTTTAATGTTCGCGAAATGAATGCTTATCACCACGGCACGATCACATTGTCCTGTATTCCGACCGCTGTTTTCTATTTTCTACCCCTTGCTATCGGAAAATTTAATGAGTTGTACCCCAATATCAAAATACGAATTCTTGAAAAAGGTACGAACAACTGCATGGAATCGGTGTTGGGTAACGAAGCTGATTTCGGCATAAATATGAACAGCATCACAAATTCTGCTATTGACTTCACCCCGCTGGTGAATGAACCGTTTGTTCTGGCCTGTCGACGAAACCATCCCTTAGCCAGTAAGCAACTGGTCGAATGGCAGGAGTTGGTGGGCTACAAATTGATTGGCGTGCGGTCATCCAGCGGTAACAGGCTGCTTATTGAGCACAATCTGGCGGATAAACCCTGGAAGCTGGACTGGTTTTACGAGGTTCGTCATTTATCGACCTCGCTTGGCCTGGTTGAGGCCGGGCTGGGTATTTCTGCGCTGCCGGGGCTGGCAATGCCTCAGACAGTGCATCCCACGCTTATCGGAATCCCGTTGATCGAACCCGTTATCAGACGCACGTTAGGGATTATCCGGCGCAAAGACGCCGTTCTCTCTCCTCCGGCAGAGCGTTTTTTCTCTCTACTTTTAAATGTCTGGGCTGATGATAAAGACACGCTGTGGACGCCTTTTGCTGAACCACAGCGGCAACAATAACGCCGTATCCGGCCGACGGCCCGGTAAGCGAGCGCCACCGGGCACAACGTCACGGAATATTAATACGCGTTAACCACGACCCACATTGGCCCCTGGCCTACCGCATAACGGCCTTTCTCCGTCAGCAGCCCCTGCTCACCGGCAATGGCATACACCGCAATATGGTGTGACTTCTGCCCGGCGGCAATCAGGTACTTACCGCTATGATCGACGTTAAAGCCGCGCGGCTGCGTTTCAGTCGGCTGGAAGCCCTCTTTCGTCAGTACGCTGCCGTCTTCAGAAACGCTAAAAACGGTAATCAGGCTGGCGGTACGGTCGCAGGCATACAGATGACGGCCATCCGGCGTAATATGGATATCCGCCGCCCAACGCGTGTCAGAAAAATCAGCAGGCATCATATCCAGCGTCTGCACGCATTCAATATTGCCGTGCGGATCTTTCAGCTCCCAGACATCAACAGAGCTGTTCAGTTCATTCACGCAGTAGGCATATTGCTGGTTCGGGTGGAACGCCATATGGCGCGGCCCGGCCCCTTCAACGGTGGTGACTTCCGCCGGTTCCTGGGCGACCAGTTTGCCGTCGTCGCTGAGCGTAAACAGGCAAATGCGATCCTGCTTCAGCGCAGGCACCCACAGCGTCTGGTTATCCGGCGAGATATTCGCTGAGTGGCACCCTTCCAGCCCTTCAACGACATCCACCACGCCAGCCGGCAGGCCATCATCCAGACGGGTCACGCTGACGTTACCGGCATTGTACGAGCCAACAAACACAAAACGGCCCTGATGATCGGTAGAGATATGGGTTGGGCTACCCGGCAGAGCGGACTCCGCCGCGAAGGTCAGCGCGCCGTCATCCGGCGCAATACGGTAAGCCAGCACGCGGAACTCAGGACGGACGCCAACATAGAGATAGCGCTTATCAGGGCTGACCACCATCGGCTGAACCTGCCCCGGCACATCAACCACCTGCACCAGCTTCAGCGAGCCGTCATGATTCAGGCTCCAGACGTGAATTTGCTGGCTCTCAGGGCTGGCGGTATAAACGGTTTGCTTCATGACTACTCCTTCCTTATGGCAACTGTCTGCAATTGCGGAATACAGCTTAACGTAGACGCTTTTAACGGTGAATGCTGAATTAACGCTCAGAATTTTGTCCGGCCAACCGTCTCGGTGTACCATTCCCGCAGGCAAAATTCTCAACCTTAATCTGGAACTCCCTATGACCGCTCGTGTGATTGCCCTGGATTTAGACGGCACCTTACTGACGCCGAAAAAAACATTGCTCCCCTCCTCGCTTGAGGCGCTTTCTCGCGCCAGAGAGGCAGGCTACCAACTTATCATCGTCACTGGCCGTCATCACGTTGCGATTCATCCTTTTTATCAGGCACTGGCGCTGGATACACCTGCAATTTGCTGTAACGGCACTTACTTGTATGATTATCAAGCAAAAAATGTTCTTGAGGCCGATCCGCTGCCTGTCGATCAGGCATTGCAATTGATTGATCTGCTGGATGCGCATCAGATTCACGGTCTGATGTACGTTGATGACGCAATGGTTTATGAACGCCCGACCGGCCATGTGATCCGTACCGCTAACTGGGCGCAGACGCTGCCGCCGGAACAGCGTCCGACCTTTACTCAGGTGCCGTCGCTGGCGCAGTCGGCACGCGACGTCAACGCCGTCTGGAAATTCGCGCTGACCGATGAAAATCTGCCAAAACTGCAACAGTTCGTGCAACAGGTTGAGCATCAGCTGGGTCTGGAGTGCGAATGGTCCTGGCACGATCAGGTGGATATCGCGCGTAAAGGGAACAGCAAGGGGAAGCGCCTTACCCAGTGGATTGAAGCACAGGGTTGGTCGATGGAGAATGTGGTGGCGTTTGGCGATAACTACAATGATATCAGTATGCTGGAAGCGGCAGGCACCGGCGTCGCGATGGGCAATGCTGACGACGCGGTGAAAACGCGGGCGAATATCGTGATCGGCGATAACACCACGGACAGCATTGCGAAGTTTATTTATACCCACCTACTGTAATCAGGCGGTAATTGAAACACTCTTGATTTGCGCGTACAGCCACAGGCCAGGTTTGATGCCCAGCTCATCCCTGGCCCACGGGCTGATTCTCGCCCACAGCGTTTTCCCGCCGACTTCAAGCTGGACTTCCACCTGCCCGTTATCGTCATAACAGTTTGCCACTTTTGCCCGCAGGATATTACGGATACTGGTTTGCATCGGTGGCTGTAATACCAGCGACACGTCCGAGGCCTGAATACGAATACGCAGCACGGTTTGCAGCGGCTCTTCCAGTTTGTTGACCCACAGGTGCTGATCGCCCAGCGCCAGCGCGGTCATTGCATAATGCGGATGATGCTCCAGCACGCTCACTTTCAGGATGCTGCTCTGCTGCTCTTTCGGCAGCCACGGGTGCATCACACTGCTGCCCCAGACCTCTTCCAGCGCACCAAACGCTTTCACCTGCCCGTTTTCCAGCACCATGACTCTGTCCGCCAGATGTAAAATCTCGTCCAGCGAGTGGCTGACGTACAGCAGGGGGATATTAATTTCGCGCGCCAGGCGTTGCAGATACGGCAGCAGTTCGCGTTTGCGCGGAATATCCAGCGAAGCCAGCGGCTCATCAAGCAACAGTAGCTCCGGCGCGGTCAGCAACGCGCGGCCAATCGCCACACGCTGTTTTTCCCCGCCGGAAAGGCTGCCAGGCAAACGCTCCAGCAAAGGTTCGATACCGAGCAGATCCACCAGCTTGTCGAACTGTCCGGCCATGCTTTTCGCCATGCCATAGCGCAGATTGCCGCGCACTTTGTAATGCGGAAACAGTCGGGCATCCTGGAACACATAACCGACGCGTCGTTTTTCCGGCGTCAGGCAGATGCCATTTTCAACATCATTAAGCACGCGACCATTGAGCACAATGCGCCCTTTTTGCGGGCGCGTCAGTCCGCTGATGGCATTGATCAGCGATGTTTTCCCGGCGCCGGAAACGCCAAAAATAGCGGTGATCCCATTGGCAGGTAGCGTTTCGTTGAGCGTCAGACAGTGGGTGCCCAGCGTCTGGGAGAAATTGAGTTCCAGCATGTTTATCTCCCCGCGCGCTCACGGCTGATACGCGCCAGCCATTCCGAAATCAACAATGAGATCAGCGCCAGCACAATAGAAATAATGCACAATCTCGCCGCCGCGCTTTCGCCGCCAGGGGTCTGGATCAGGGTATACATCGCGGAAGGAATGGTGCGGGTTTCACCCGGAATGTTAGACACGAAAGTGATGGTAGCGCCGAACTCGCCGAGCGAACGGGCAAACGCCAGCACGGTCCCGACGATGATGCCAGGCAATGTCAGCGGTAGCGTAATGGTGAGGAAAACACGCCAGCGTCCTGCGCCCAGCGTTCTGGCGGCCTGCTCCAGCTTAATGTCAACCCCTTCAAGCGCCAGACGAATAGCGCGAACCATTAACGGGAAAGACATCACCGCCGCCGCCAGCACGGCGCCTCGCCAGCTAAAGGCAAAGGTAATGCCGAACCAGTCATAAAGCCACTGACCAATAAATCCGCGTCGGCCCATCGCGATAAGCAGCAGATAACCGACCACCACGGGCGGTAAAACCAGCGGCAGATGCAGTACGCTGTCGAGCAACGCTTTGCCTGGAAACTTGCATCGCACAAGTAACCAGGCAAAAAAGATCCCAAACGGCAGACTAAACAACACGGCCAGGGAAGAAACTTTCAGGCTCAGTAGAACGGCCTGCCATTCTGGATCAGTCAGTATCATTACTTCGTCGTAAATCCATAACGTTTAAATATTTCGGAAGCCTGCGGTCCTTTCAGGTAGTCATAGAACGCGCTGACCGTTGCGTTTTTGTGTCCATCAACAATCGCGATCGGGTATTCCACTTTCTTATGGGAATCTTCCGGGAACGTGCCAACCACTTTCACGCCTTTGCTGGCAACGGCATCAGAACCGTAAACGATGCCCAGCGGCGCTTCGCTACGCTCCACCAGCGCCAGTGCGCCACGCACGTCTTCCGCAGGAGCCAGTTTCGGCGCCAGGGTATCCCATGCGCCCAGTTTTTGCAGCGCTTCTTTTGCATAAATGCCAGCCGGAACGTGTTCCGGGTCGCCCACCGCCAGACGACCGCCATTCAGCAGAGTCGTCCAGTTGGTTTTGCTGTCGATGGTGATGTCTTTCTGTTCACTGGCTTTTGGCGCGACCACAACCAGGCTGTTGCCAAGCAGCGTTTCACGCGTTGCGGTATCAATCGCTTTTTTGTCTACCGCGTAGTCCATCCATTTCTGGTCAGCAGAGATAAACAGATCCGCTGGCGCTCCCGCTTCAATCTGGCGAGCCAGCGTAGAAGAAGAGGCAAATGAAGAGACAACGTCAACGTTCTTCTCTTTTTTGTATTCAACCGCAATATCCTGCATTGCGTTGGTCAGCGAAGCCGCCGCGAATACGGTGATTTTCCCTTCATCCGCCAGCGCATGTCCGGCAACAGTCAGAGATAATGTTGCCCCAGCAAACAGGCGTAACCATGTACGTGCCATCTGTAACTCCTTTGAGTGTCGTTATGTAGGCGCAAATATAGCGAGAAAATAAGGTTTTTCCCAGAAGTTATTGATACCCAATTGAGGTTACGCAAAGAAAATATCGGCAGGAAAAGCAGGATCTTGAGGGGCGCTACCCAATGGATTTCGGGTTGCGCTGAGACTCACAGGCACAGCCAACAAAAATGCGGCCTGAAAGTCGAAGAAAGTAAAACGCCCGACTGAGCGGGCGTTTAAAAATCAATGGTTCTGTCTGGACTGGTCTTTCTGACCGATACCGGAGAAAATGTTGAACACTTCACCCAGACCGTAAATCAGCCCCAGAATGATGGCCATGACCACCGGAACCATGACTACGGCGAATACCAGACTTTTCAATAACTCTAACATGGTCAACTCCAGATAGGATTCTTTTGATATTCTAACTGCATAAATGAGAAAAGCACTCCCCTTTT
Source organism: Citrobacter sp. CK206 (assembly GCF_030333125.1). NCBI lineage: Bacteria > Pseudomonadati > Pseudomonadota > Gammaproteobacteria > Enterobacterales > Enterobacteriaceae > Citrobacter > Citrobacter sp. CK206. Next base: position 603,078 of record NZ_JAOWGM010000021.1, on the reverse strand, counting down.
GTGCGGTCGACTTTGCGCGGAAGCGGTTTTCCGTCACAATAACCCTTTTGCCAGGATCTTGTTATGCAGGCCGAAATCCTCCTTACACTCAAACTTCAACAAAAATTGTTTGCGGACCCCCGCCGCATTTCGCTGCTCAAGCATATCGCGCTTTCCGGCTCCATCAGCCAGGGGGCGAAAGATGCGGGCATCAGCTACAAAAGCGCCTGGGATGCCATTAACGAGATGAACCAACTCAGCGAGCAGACGCTCGTCGAGCGCGCAACGGGCGGCAAAGGCGGCGGCGGCGCGATACTGACTCGCTACGGTCAGCGCCTGATCCAGCTTTACGATTTGCTCGCCCAGATTCAGCAAAAAGCGTTCGACGTGCTGAGCGACGACGACGCCCTGCCGCTCGACAGCCTGCTGGCCGCCATTTCCCGTTTCTCTTTGCAAACCAGCGCCCGTAACCAGTGGTTCGGCACCATTACCGCACGCGATCACGATCAGGTTCAACAGCATGTCGATGTGCTGCTGGCCGACGGCGAAACGCGACTGAAGGTCGCCATCACTGCGCAAAGCGGCGAGCGTCTTGGCCTTGATGAAGGTAAAGAAGTCCTGATCCTGCTGAAAGCGCCGTGGGTTGGCATTACCCAGGACGAGGCGATTGCCCGGGCTGCCGACAACCAGCTTCAGGGAACCATCAGTCATATTGAACGCGGCGCCGAGCAGTGCGAAGTTCTCATGACATTACCTGACGGCCAGACGTTATGCGCCACCCTGCCCGTTGAAGAGACCGCCACGCTGGAAGAAGGTGCTAACGTGACGGCATATTTTAATGCTGACAGAGTGATTATCGCTACGTTGTGCTAAGTGCATTGACATCTGTTCTTTGAACACGTATCCCTGTCATTCATCGCTGCAAAAAATGGGATACAAAATGTCATCATTGCATATTTCGCAAGGTACGTTTCGCCTGAGCGACACAAAAACGCTTCAGTTAAGTGCGCTGACGTTGCAGGCGGGGGATAGCTGGGCTTTTGTCGGCACCAATGGAAGCGGGAAATCGGCGCTGGCCCGCGCGCTGGCGGGAGAACTGACGCTACTGAAAGGCGAGCGCCAGTCTCAGTTCGCGCGCGTCACCCGCCTCTCATTCGAACAGTTGCAAAAACTGGTCAGCGATGAATGGCAGCGCAATAACACCGACCTGCTCAGCCCTGGCGAAGACGACACCGGACGAACTACGGCAGAAATCATTCAGGATGAGGTGAGCAATCCCGCCCGCTGTGCCGAACTGGCGCAGCAGTTTGGCATTTCTTCTCTGCTCGACAGACGTTTTAAATACCTTTCTACGGGCGAAACGCGCAAAACGCTGCTTTGTCAGGCGCTGATGTCAGAGCCGGATTTATTAATCCTCGATGAGCCGTTTGACGGGCTGGATGTCGCCTCCCGCCAGCAACTGGCGAATCTTCTCGCCACGCTGCACCAGTCGGGCTACACGCTGGTGCTGGTGTTAAACCGCTTCGATGAGATCCCCGAATTCGTTCAGTATGCGGGAGTCCTTGCCGACTGCACGTTAACGGAAACGGGGGAAAAAGCGGATTTGCTCCAGCGGGCGCTGATTGCCCAACTCGCGCATAGCGAACGACTGGAAGGCGTACAGTTGCCCGAGCCGGATGAGCCTTCTGCCCGTCACGCCCTGCCGGACGGCGCGGCGCGCATTATTCTCAACGATGGCGTCGTCTCCTATAACGACCGCCCTATCCTTAAGCATCTGAGCTGGCAGGTGAATCCTGGTGAACACTGGCAGATTGTCGGGCCTAACGGCGCGGGAAAATCCACCCTGCTAAGTTTAATCACCGGCGACCATCCGCAGGGATACAGCAACGACCTGACGCTGTTTGGCCGCCGTCGCGGGAGTGGTGAAACAATCTGGGATATCAAAAAACATATCGGCTATGTCAGCAGTAACCTGCATCTGGATTACCGCGTCAGCACCACGGTGCGTAATGTCATTCTCTCCGGTTACTTTGACTCGATTGGCATCTACCAGGCGGTTTCCGACAGACAACACAAGCTGGCGCAGCAATGGCTGGATATTCTGGGAATGGACAAACGCACTGCGGATGCGCCTTTCCACAGCCTGTCCTGGGGGCAACAACGGCTGGCGCTGATTGCCCGTGCGCTGGTCAAACACCCTACGCTGCTGATTCTTGACGAGCCATTACAAGGCCTGGACCCGCTGAATCGTCAACTCGTTCGCCGCTTTGTCGATGTACTGATTAGCGAGGGAGAAACGCAGTTGCTGTTTGTCTCCCATCACGCGGAAGACGCCCCAGGCTGCATTACCCATCGGCTGGAGTTTGTACCGGAAGGCGAGAGTTACCGCTATCAACAGACGACGCTGCGTTAGCGGTTCACTGGGGGCGTGCGACCACGCCCCTTTTTTCACTGCTTTTTCAGATAAAAGGCGCAATCATTCTTAAAGCATATGATTTATCATTAAATAACAGTCGCCGGCGGGTGAAAAAACCGAAGTGTAAACGATTCCACTAATATATTCCATGTCACACTTTTCGCATCTTTGTTATGCTATGGTTATTCCATACTATAGGCTTAACGGAGCGAATTATGAGAGTACTGGTCACCGGTGGTAGCGGTTACATTGGAAGTCATACTTGTGTACAGTTACTGAAAAACGGTCACGATGTCATCATCCTTGATAACCTCTGCAACAGTAAGCGCAGCGTACTGCCTGTTATCGAGCGATTAAGTGGTAAGCACCCAACTTTCGTTGAAGGCGATATTCGTAACGAAGCGCTGATGACTGAAATTCTGCATGACCACGCGATTGACGCCGTCATTCACTTTGCCGGTCTGAAAGCCGTGGGCGAATCTGTCGCCAAACCGCTGGAATACTATGACAACAACGTCAACGGTACGCTGCGTTTAATCAGCGCCATGCGCGCCGCCAATGTCAAAAACTTCATCTTCAGCTCCTCCGCCACCGTCTACGGCGATCAGCCCAAAATTCCTTATGTCGAAAGCTTCCCGACCGGCACGCCGCAGAGCCCATATGGCAAAAGTAAACTGATGGTCGAACAGATCCTGACCGACCTACAAAAAGCGCAGCCGGACTGGAGCATCGCCCTGCTGCGCTACTTCAACCCGGTCGGCGCGCATCCGTCAGGTGATATGGGCGAAGATCCGCAGGGCATTCCTAACAACCTGATGCCGTACATAGCCCAGGTCGCCGTTGGCCGTCGCGAATCGCTCGCGGTCTTTGGCAACGACTACCCTACCGAAGACGGCACCGGCGTGCGCGATTACATCCATGTGATGGATCTTGCCGACGGCCACGTAACCGCGATGGAAAAACTGGCTGGCAAACAAGGCGTGCATATTTACAACCTTGGCGCCGGTGTTGGCAACAGCGTGCTGGATGTGGTTAACGCCTTCAGCAAAGCCTGCGGTAAACCCGTTGCTTATCATTTTGCCCCACGCCGTGAAGGCGACCTTCCGGCCTACTGGGCGGACGCCAGCAAAGCCGACCGCGAACTGGACTGGCGCGTAACCCGCACACTTGACGAAATGGCACAGGACACCTGGCGTTGGCAGTCACGCCATCCGCAGGGATATCCAGACTAAGGACATGTCATGACGCAATTTAATCCTGTCGATCATCCACATCGCCGTTTTAACCCGCTAACCGGACAGTGGATTCTGGTTTCACCGCATCGCGCAAAGCGCCCCTGGCAGGGGGCGCAGGAAACGCCATCTCAGCAGGCGCTTCCCGCCCATGACCCGGACTGCTTCCTGTGCGCGGGCAATACGCGGGTAACCGGAGATAAAAACCCGGATTACACCGGCACCTATGTCTTTACAAATGACTTTGCCGCGCTGATGTCTGACACCCCGGACGCGCCGGACAGCCATGACCCGTTGATGCGTTGCCAGAGCGCCCGCGGCACCAGCCGCGTGATCTGCTTTTCTCCCGACCACAGCAAGACGCTGCCGGAACTGAGCCTCCCCGCGCTGACGGACATCATCAAAACCTGGCAAGAACAGACTGCCGATCTGGGAAAAACCTACCCCTGGGTGCAGGTTTTTGAGAATAAAGGCGCGGCGATGGGCTGCTCCAACCCGCATCCGCACGGCCAGATTTGGGCCAACAGCTTCCTGCCGAACGAAGCCGAGCGTGAAGATCGTTTGCAAAAAGCCTACTTCGCCGAACAGCACTCCCCAATGCTGGTGGATTATGTGCAGCGCGAACTGGCGGACGGCAGCCGTACGGTGGTTGAAACCGAGCACTGGCTGGCGGTCGTGCCTTACTGGGCGGCCTGGCCGTTTGAAACGCTGCTGCTGCCCAAAGCGCATGTGCTGCGCATTACCGATTTGACCGACGATCAGCGCGACTCCCTGGCGCTGGCGCTGAAAAAGCTGACCAGTCGTTATGACAACCTGTTCCAGTGCTCCTTCCCCTACTCCATGGGCTGGCACGGCGCGCCGTTTAACGGTGAAGAGAACGGGCACTGGCAACTGCACGCGCACTTTTATCCACCGCTGCTGCGTTCCGCGACCGTCCGTAAATTTATGGTCGGTTATGAAATGCTGGCGGAGACCCAGCGCGATCTGACGGCAGAACAAGCGGCGGAGCGTCTGCGCGCGGTCAGCGACATTCATTTTCGCGAATCAGGAGTTTAAATAATGAGTCTGAAAGAGAAAACACAATCTCTGTTTGCAGAAATTTTCGGCTACCCTGCTACCCACACCATTCAGGCGCCTGGTCGCGTCAATCTGATCGGCGAGCACACCGATTACAACGACGGCTTCGTGCTGCCTTGCGCTATCGACTACCAGACGGTGATTAGCTGCGCCACGCGTGACGATCGCAAAGTGCGCGTGATTGCGGCTGACTACGACAACCAGGTTGATGAATTCTCCCTTGATGCGCCGATCGTTACCCACGACAGCCAGCAGTGGTCAAACTACGTGCGCGGCGTGGTAAAGCATCTGCAAAAACGAAATAACGCATTTGGCGGCGCAGATCTGGTTATCAGCGGCAATGTGCCGCAGGGCGCGGGACTCAGTTCTTCTGCGTCGCTGGAAGTCGCGGTCGGCACCGTATTCCAGCAGTTGTACCACCTGCCGCTGGATGGCGCGCAAATCGCGCTCAACGGCCAGGAAGCGGAGAATCAGTTCGTCGGCTGCAACTGCGGCATTATGGATCAGCTGATCTCCGCGCTGGGTAAAAAAGATCATGCCCTGCTGATTGACTGCCGCACGCTGGGTACGAAAGCGGTCTCCATGCCGGAAGGCGTGGCGGTGGTGATCATCAACAGTAACTTTAAACGTACGCTGGTGGGCAGCGAGTACAATACCCGCCGCGAGCAGTGTGAAACGGGCGCACGTTTCTTCCAGCAACCGGCGTTGCGCGATGTCAGCCTTGCGGCGTTCAACGCGGTGGCCAGCGAGCTGGACCCGATTGTCGCCAAACGTGTTCGCCACGTACTGACCGAAAACGCCCGTACTGTTGAAGCCGCCAGCGCGCTGGAGAAAGGCGACCTGAAACGCATGGGTGAATTGATGGCGGAATCTCACGCCTCAATGCGCGATGACTTCGAAATCACCGTCCCGCAGATCGACACTCTGGTCGAAATTGTGAAAGCGACCATCGGCGATAAAGGCGGCGTACGCATGACCGGCGGCGGCTTCGGCGGCTGCGTCGTCGCGTTGATCCCGGAAGCGCTGGTTCCTGCCGTACAGCAGGCCGTGGCCACGCAGTATGAAGCGAAAACCGGAATCAAAGAAACGTTTTACGTATGCAAACCCTCACAAGGAGCCGGACAGTGCTAAACGAAACGCCCGCACTGGCGCCAGATGGTCAGCCGTACCGCCTGCTCACCCTGCGCAACGATGCAGGGATGGTGGTCACGCTGATGGACTGGGGCGCCACACTACTTTCCGCCCGTATCCCGCTAACCGATGGCAGCGTCCGTGAAGCGTTGCTGGGGTGCGCCAGCCCGGAATATTACCAGGATCAGGCCGCCTTTCTTGGCGCATCGATTGGCCGCTACGCCAATCGCATTGCCAACAGCCGTTACACCTGGACGGGTGAAACCGTCAGCCTGCTGCCGAGCCAGGGTGAAAACCAACTGCACGGCGGGCCGGACGGCTTTGACAAACGTCGCTGGCAGATAGTCAACCAGAACGATCGTCAGGTGCTGTTCGCACTGACGTCTGACGATGGCGATCAGGGCTTCCCCGGCCATCTCTGCGCTACCGCGCAGTATCGTCTCACCAACGATAACCGAATCTCCATTACCTATCGAGCGACGGTAGATAAGCCCTGCCCGGTGAACCTGACCAACCACGTTTACTTTAACCTGGACGGCGAGCAGTCAGACGTACGCCAGCACAAGCTACAGATTCTGGCTGATACGTACCTGCCGGTTGATGAAAGCGGTATTCCACGCGACGGGCTGAAATCCGTTGCCGGAACCTCGTTCGACTTCCGCAACGCAAAAACCATCGCCAGCGCGTTTCTTGCCGATGACGATCAGCGCAAGGTAAAAGGTTACGATCACGCCTTTTTATTGCAGACCAAAGGCGATGCCAGCCAGCCAGCCGCGCATCTGTGGTCGCAGGATGAGAAATTGCAGATGAAGGTTTATACCTCCGCTCCGGCGCTGCAATTCTATTCCGGCAACTATCTGGGCGGCACACCGTCGCGCGGGCCTGAACCTTATGCCGACTGGCAAGGCCTGGCGCTGGAAAGCGAATTTCTGCCAGACAGCCCGAACCACCCGGAATGGCCGCAACCTGACTGCGTGTTGCATCCCGGCGACGAGTACGCCAGCCTGACGGAATATCAGTTTATTCCGGCCTGACGATGAGCCATAACAGGCCCGATGGTGCCAGCTATCGGGCCTGTGGCGCGTCGCTTTGCTCAAATCCCCACCACTCAAAGACAAAATCGCAACTCCGGGTTCACAAGAACCTTACACTGCGTCACTATTTTCGCTATGGTTATGCGTAAGCGTTGCCGCTGACCTGTCACGGCAATATAATGAGAATTATTATCATTCAATAAAGCTTGAGGAGTGAGAGTATGGCTGTAACTAAGCTGGTTCTGGTACGTCACGGCGAAAGTCAGTGGAACAACGAAAACCGTTTCACCGGTTGGTACGATGTTGACCTGTCCGAGAAAGGTGTGGGTGAAGCAAAAGCGGCAGGTAAACTGCTGAAAGAGGAAGGCTATAGCTTCGATTTTGCTTATACCTCCGTGCTGAAACGTGCCATCCACACGCTGTGGAACGTCCTGGACGAACTGGATCAGGCCTGGCTGCCGGTTGAAAAATCCTGGAAGCTGAACGAACGTCACTACGGCGCACTACAGGGTCTGAACAAAGCGGAAACCGCTGAAAAATACGGTGATGAGCAGGTTAAACAGTGGCGTCGCGGTTTTGCCGTAACCCCGCCGGAGCTGACCAAAGATGACGAGCGTTACCCGGGCCACGATCCGCGTTATGCGCAACTGACCGAGAAAGAGCTGCCGCTGACTGAAAGCCTCGCGCTGACTATCGATCGCGTGATCCCTTACTGGAACGAAACCATTCTGCCGCGCTTGAAAAGCGGTGAGCGCATCATCATCGCCGCTCACGGTAACTCTCTGCGTGCGCTGGTGAAATACCTGGATAACATGAGCGAAGAAGAGATTCTCGAACTGAACATCCCGACCGGTGTACCGCTGGTGTACGAGTTCGACGAAAACTTCAAACCGATCAAACATTACTATCTGGGTAACGCTGACGAGATCGCGGCAAAAGCGGCGGCCGTAGCGAACCAGGGTAAAGCGAAGTAATCTGATTTGCCTGATGGCGCTTCGCTTATCGGGCCTACGGGTTGGCAATATGCGTCCTGTAGGCCGGATAAGGCGTAAGCCGTCATCCGGCAATACATGCACTTAAACCCCGATAACCCCGTCGAGCACCACCTGCGCCCTGCCCTGTGAACAACGTTCCACACGACCCCGAACGTTATACACTTCCGCCAGGCTTTCTGCGGTAATAACCGCTTCCGGCGCGCCGCTGGCCACCAGTTTGCCCTCCTTCAGCATCAGCACATGTTCGCTGTGGCGTAGCGCGATATTAATGTCATGCACCACCACAACCGTCACCATATTGCGCGCCCGCGTTTCCCGCGCGATCAGATCCATAACGTGAAACTGATAGTTCAGATCCAGCGCGCTAAGCGGCTCGTCCAGCAACAAAAGTTCCGGGTAGCGAATCAGCGACTGCGCCAGCCCCACCAGTTGCCGCTGGCCGCCGGAAAGCTGGTCAAGATAGTGCAGCGCCAGATGCGCAATGCCGAGTTGATCCAGGATTGCCAGCACCTGCGAGTGGCTGTTCGCGCCATCCCGCCCGCCGGACGCCCGCTGTGCCACGATAATCGACTCCAGCACATGCAGATGTACGCCCTGCGGCAGCGACTGCGGTAAAAACACCACCTTTTCCGCACGCCGGGCAAACGGCAGCGACATCAGGTTCTCACCGTCCAGCATGACCTCGCCACGGGCTTTATTCAGCCCGGCCAGCGCGCGTAATAACGTTGATTTCCCGCAGCCGTTCGGCCCCAGCAGAACGGTAATTTTACCGCGCGGCAGCTCAGGCACGCTGAGATCGCGGATAACCGGATGTTTCGGATAACCGGCGCTTATTCCCTTGAGGATCAACCCGCTCATGACATGCTCCCCCGGTGGCGCAAAATAATGCTCAGGAAGAATGGCACACCCACCAGCGACGTTACGATGCCTACCGGGATGATCACCCCAGGAACAATATTCTTCGACGCGATCGAGGCCAGCGACAGCACCAGCCCCCCCGTCAACACGCTGCCCGGCAGATAGAACCGGTGATCTTCACCAAACAGCATTCGCGCAATGTGCGGCGCGACCAGACCGATAAAACCGATTGGCCCGACAAACGCCACCGACAGCGCCGATAGCAGGCTGATGCGCAGCAGCGATGACAGGCGCAGGCGCCGCACGTCAATGCCAAAACTCATCGCCCGATCTTCCCCCAACCGTAGCGCCGTCAATTGCCAGGCGCTACGCATCGACCACGGCAGCACAATGGCAAACACCAACGCCAGCACGCCGAGCTTTTCCCACGACGCGCGCGCCAGGCTACCCATCGTCCAGAACACCAGCCCCTGTAGCGTGTCCTCATCGGCAACAAACTGCATCATCGACACCAGCGCATTAAAGGTAAACACCAGCGCGATACCGAACAGCACCACGCCAGAGGTCGCCACGCGCGTCCAGCGAGTAATCCCGTCCAGCAGCAGGGCAGACAGCAGCGCAAAAGCAAAGGCATTCGCGGGAATAAACCAGGCGGCAGGAATGCCGGGAATGCCGATACCCAACACGATCGCCAGCGCAGCGCCAAAGGCTGCTGCGGAAGAAACGCCCAGCGTGAACGGACTCGCCAGCGGGTTGTTCAGGATTGTCTGCATTTCGGCGCCCGCCAGCCCCAAAGCCATTCCCACCAGTAACGCCATCAGCGCATAGGGTAAACGGATATCCCAGACGATAACGCGCGTCCCCGCATTAACGCTTGCCGGGTGCAGCAGCGTTTGCCAGAGCTCGCCGAGCGACAGACCCGACGGGCCAAGCGTAGAGTCCAGCACCAGCGAGGCGACTATCGCCGCAATAATCAGCAGCGCCAGCATCAACCGCTTGCGTACCACAAGACGGTAGCGATCGTCGATCGACGGAGCATTAGCGGATAGCGACATAACGTTCCTTACCTGTAGAGTCATTTCGGCGGATTGAGCACATCGCTAATCTGCGCGTCGCTGAGTGTAATGCCAAAGAAGTCCTGGTAAAAGCGGCGGGTCTCCTTGCGCATATCCACATCGGCAAAGCGCTGCGGGTAGAGCGTTTTTGCCAGCCAGAGGAATTGTAACGCCTCTTCGCTGGTCTCCCGACACCACCAGAACATCCCTTTCGGGTTCACATACACGCGATGATGAATCACGGCGTCCACCTGCGCCCACTGGGGAGAAGTCAGGATGGCATCCGCATCCCGCTTATTCATGGCGACAATCACCGCCGGATTTGCCGCGACGATCTGCTCAAGAGCGACTTCCCCCGTCCGGTTTTGCTTGTGGCTAAACCAGCGCTCGGCGACGTTTTTTGCACCGGCCAGATCCATCCAGTCCTGATTAAGCGACGGCCTGCCGGAAGTGGTCAGCGGATTGCCCATGCTGTGATAGAGGGTCATTCGCTGATCTTCAGGAAGATCGCTTAAGCGCGCCTTTACCCGCGCCACATTGCGGTCAAAATACTGCTGATACCGCTGCGCTTTATCCTGCGCATCCGGCCCCAGCACCTCCGCTGTTTTATGCACCCGGGCGGTCAGCGCCTGCATGGAGTTCGCCTCAAACGCCAGTACGCGCACCCCCGCCTGCTGGAGCAGCGACGCCCTCGGCACCGTCATCGATTTCGGCACAAACAGCAGTTGCGTACCGAGCGAGATGATCTGCTCCGGGTCCAGTTCGTGACCGCTGTTGACGCTGACAACGGCGACATTCTCAATACGCGGCAGACTCTGGCGAAAAAGCGGAATCGTCTTTGCAATCATCGACGTGCCAACAATATTATCGCCATACCCCAGCATGGTGATGATGGTGTTTTGCGCCGGCCACGGTGAAGCGATGCGCACATCGCTGTGCGGCTGCGCGGCAAACAGGCTCCCCGCCACCAGCCAGGCCAGCGCGGGAAAAATGCGGGTTAGCGTCATGACTCCATCCTTTAAAAATCAAACGTGACGGAGGCGCGAACTTCACGCCCGCTGCCGATAAAGGCGCTGGGTGAACCGTTATCGCCATCGGTGCCTGACGGGAAGATTGATGCCCAGTAGTGTTTATCGAACACGTTGTTAACCACCACGCGGAAGGTGGTCGGTACGCTGCTGATTTTCGTGGTGTAGCGGGTGCCCAGGTCCCAGGTGGTGTAGCTGCTGGCCCATGCGGTGTTGGTATCGTTGGCGGCACGCTTGCCGGTATAATGAACGTTAGCGCTGTATACCCATTCCGGCATCGACGGTAAGCTGTACTCCGCCAGCACGTTCGCCTGTACTTTCGGTACGCCTACCACCCGTTTATCGCTGGTGGTATCGCTCACCGTATCTTTCAGTTTCGGATCGAGGAGCGTCACGCCGCTGTAGATATTCAGCCCTTGCCAGACATTACCGGAGGCCGTCAATTCCAGACCGTTATTGACCTGGTTCCCCTGTTCCTTATAGACATTGTCGCCGGGATCGACATAGGCGAATGGACGCTCAAGACGGAACAGCGCCGCCCCCAGATTCATCCCGGAGACATCGGCTTTTAGCCCCATCTCATATTGTTTGCTGCGATACGGGTCGAGGGTTTGCCCGGCATTTTTCACGTCGCTATTGGTTGGCGCCGTCCCACCCTGTTCCAGCGACTCCGCATAGCTGACGTAGGCCATCACATTCGGGGTGATTTTATACATCAACGCCGCATTCGGGCTTAAACCGTTCTCATCAATCTGGCCGGTTTTATGACCGCTTTTATTGTAGTTCTGCGACTGAATCCAGCTCTGGCTCAAGTAGAACATCGCCGACCATTTCGGCGTGAAAGTCACGGTATCCCCAAGGGTAATGCTCTGTTGCGTGTTGACGCTGGATTTATAACGATCCCCACCGGTTATGATTTTGCCATCGCCCTTTTCGTACATCTCAGAGGGGTGGTACATATTGGTGGTGTCCCAGCTATAAGACGGCCCCGTCCCTTTCGCACTGTACAGCGACCAGACATAACCGGTGGTCGAGAGCGCAATATCATGCCCGACAGAACCGGTATCAACATGACCGTTAAGCGTGGCGGTATTGCTCAGTACGCGAAAACGTCCTGCGGCAGTAGAGTCTTTCAGCGAACGGCTGATATCGCCCTGGTTATTGATAATTTTGCTGGATACGTTACGCATCGCACGATCCGCCTGCTGCCAGCCAACGCCTGCCGTTACGGACCAGTCATCATTGAGATAATGAATAAGACGCGTGCTCACCGTGTCGGTTGTCAGATCGTTCCCGGCCGTGCTGAGCGCCAGATTTTTATCTTTGGGATCGGGGGCGGAAGGTAATTTAATGTTCGGGCCATAGCTGAAGCTTCCCGGATAGCCTTTTTGAATAAACTCATAGTGGCTGGCATCCAGCTGCAATTGCGTGCCTGGCTGAATATTCCAGTCCAGCGCCACGGAAAGCAACTTACGGCGCAGCGTACTGTCATCCAGATTCCCTTCACCTTCCTGATTCAGCACATTCACGCGATAGCCAAAACGGTTGTCATCATCAATGTGTCCGCCCAAATCGACATGCCCGGTGAAGGCGCTCCGGCTTTGATAACCCAGAGTGACTTTGCGCAGCGTCTCTTCCGTTGGGCGTTTGGCGACAAAATTAAACTGCCCGGCCGGACTTGCCGGGCCGTACAGCGCGCCGGTCAGGCTGTTGAGCACATCCAGGCGTTCCAGCATCTCAACGGGGAAAGCGGTGGTTGAGACGATGTTCAACCCATCCAGGCGGCTGTTGGCAACCACGCTGCCCTGCATCCCCCGGCTCTGCGGTCTGCCGACATCCATGCCGCCGCGCGCCTGCATTTGTGTGCTGGGCGAGTATTTCAGCAGTTCGCTCACGCTTTGCGCCTGCTGGTTCTCAATCATCTCTTTGGTGACGGTCGTGGTCGAATACGGTGTATCAACCCAGGCTTTATTGCCCAGCGGCCCGACATCGATATCATTGGTTTTGAATCCAGCGCCGGAAGCGGCATGCGTGGTATCGGCAGAAGGCTGGCTGGTGACGATAATTTCATCTTCAGAGGTGTTTGCCGCATGTGCGCTGTGCGGCGCCAGGGAAATGAGAAGAGGCAACAGCGTTGCCAGTTGAGTGGGCTTATTCATTTGTATTATCAATCGTTATGTAAAAATTTATATTACGACCGATATAAGTGTAAAAAGTTGATCACGATCACATCAAAACTTTTAAACAAAGAACTAACTCTTTTGGATTACAAACAGTTAGTAGAAAAAAACCGGCCTGATTTGCCGGTTTTTCAATTGCGCAACGTGCGTTGGCAGGAGGAATTATCCGCGACGGGCTTTCACCGCATTCGACAACTGACGCAGCAGCGCATCCGTATCTTCCCAGCCGATGCAGGCGTCGGTAACGCTCTTACCGTAGGTCAGCGGTTCGCCGCTTTCCAGGCTCTGATTACCTTCCACCAGATGGCTTTCCACCATCACGCCAATGATCGCGTTTTCGCCACGCGCAATCTGCTGGCAAACATCCGCACAAACGTCCATCTGCTTTTTAAACTGTTTGGAGGAGTTCGCATGGCTGAAATCGATCATAACCTGCGGCGCAAGCCCCGCTTTAGCAAGACCTTCTTTTACTTCTGCCACATGTTGCGCGCTGTAGTTTGGCTCTTTGCCTCCACGCAGAATAATGTGGCAGTCGCCGTTGCCGCTGGTATTCACAATGGCGGAGTGCCCCCACTTAGTGACGGAGAGGAAGCAGTGAGGCGCACCGGCGGCATTGATGGCGTCAATCGCTACTTTGATGGTGCCGTCGGTGCCATTTTTAAAGCCGACCGGGCAGGAAAGACCAGAGGCCAGCTCGCGGTGTACCTGAGACTCCGTGGTACGTGCGCCAATCGCGCCCCAGCTCATCAGATCCGCCAGATATTGCGGGGTGATCATATCAAGGAACTCACCCGCAGCAGGTAATCCGCTGTCGTTAATGTCGAGCAATAGCTTGCGGGCAATACGCAGGCCATCGTTAATCTGGAAGCTGTTATCCATATGCGGATCGTTGATCAGCCCTTTCCAGCCCACCGTGGTGCGCGGTTTTTCAAAATAGACGCGCATGACAATTTCAAGCTCGCCTTTTAACTCTTCACGCAGCGTCATTAAACGAGCGGCATACTCTTTGGCGGCAACCGGATCATGAATTGAGCACGGCCCAATCACCACCAGCAGGCGATCGTCATTCCCTTTCAGGATTTTATGAATCGCTTTGCGGGCATGGGCAACGGTGTTTGCTGCATTCTCTGTAGCGGGAAATTTTTCAAGGAGTGCGACTGGCGGTAATAACTCGTTGATCTCTTTAATACGTAAATCGTCGTTCTGATAATTCATGATTATTCCAGTGTTGCCATACTTATCTAATTAAATGCAATCCCTTCAATCTATCTCTTTGGCTAAAAAGTGTAAACTGACTTTTACACTTCGAACGGACTAATCCTGGAATTAGGAAAAAAAACACCAGAAAGTAGCGAAAAACGAGATCTAACCTACAATTTTTAACTGCAAACACTCTTTTTGTGAGTTTTTTCAAGATTCTCTGCTGGGCTAAATCGCCAGTGCGGGATCTTTAACCCCTCTCTGAGATTTTACTGGCACATGCACTGTTGGAAGAGTTATCCGACATATCGACCATAACAGGAGCATCTTATGAAAATGACAAAACTGGCCACACTTTTTCTTACTGCCATACTCAGCCTTGCCAGTGGCGCAGCGTTGGCCGCTGACGCGAATACGCAGTCCAACAACGGACAGGCAAACTCTTCGGCGGATGCCGGACAGGTCGCCCCTGACGCCCGCGAAAACGTCGCGCCAAACAATGTGGACAACAGCCAAATTAATTCCGGCGGCACCATGCTTCACCCGGATGGCTCATCAATGAACCACGACGGCATGACCTCCGATGAAGTGCATAAAAACACCATGTGTAAGGACGGCCGCTGCCCGGACGTGAATAAGAAAGTGGAGACCGGCGACGGCATCAACAACGACGTTGATACTAAAACCGATGGCACCACGCAGTAAGCCTGAAAAAAGGCCAGGTAACGGGAGAGCTGACGCTCTCCTTTTTATTTTGTCAGCCCAAAACTTGTATGATGTCATACAGTAATAATGAAAATAACAAAGGGATGACACGATGGCACATTCACACTCTCATACTGCTTCGCATCTGCCGGAAGATAAGAACGCGCGTCGGTTGCTGTTCGCATTTTGTGTCACCGCCGGATTTATGCTGGTTGAAGTGGTGGGCGGCATTCTTTCAGGATCGCTGGCGCTGCTGGCCGATGCCGGGCATATGCTTACCGATGCCGCAGCCCTGTTGTTCGCTCTGATGGCCGTACAGTTTTCCCGTCGTCCTCCAACCATTCGCCACACTTTCGGCTGGCTGAGACTGACAACGCTGGCCGCGTTTGTTAACGCCATCGCATTAGTGGTGATTACTCTTTTAATCGTCTGGGAAGCCATTCAGCGCTTCTATACGCCACGCCCTGTCGCAGGCGGCATGATGATGACTATCGCAGTGGCAGGCTTGCTCGCCAACGTGTTTGCGTTCTGGCTCCTGCACCGGGGGAATGAAGAAAAAAACCTCAATGTGCGTGCCGCCGCGCTGCATGTGATGGGGGATTTACTGGGATCGGTCGGCGCCATTTTTGCCGCACTGATTATCATCTGGACAGGCTGGACGCCAGCGGATCCGATTCTCTCGATCCTGGTTTCCATACTGGTGTTACGCAGCGCCTGGCGTCTGTTAAAAGACAGCGTGAATGAATTACTGGAAGGCGCGCCGGTTTCGCTGGATATCGCGGCGTTGCGTCGCCATCTCAGCCGGGGTATTCCCGAAGTACGCAATGTGCATCACGTCCATGTCTGGATGATAGGAGAAAAACCCGTGATGACGCTGCATGTGCAGGTGATCCCGCCGCACGATCATGACGCGTTGCTGGCGCGCATCCAGCATTTCCTGATTCACCATTACCAGATTGAGCACGCCACCATTCAGATGGAATATCAGCCGTGCAACGGGCCGGACTGCCACCTGAATCAGGGGCTATCCGGCCATTCGCATCATCACCACTAACTGGAAAGCGCGTGTGAGCCTCGTTCGCGCGCGCTGTTGATCCACATCCGGCTGCCATTCAGAGCGATGAAGGTCAGGATCAGATACTCCAGCGACATCGCATAGACGCCTTGCAGTGCGAAGATCACCACGCTTATCACGTTGATAATCACCCACAGCAGCCAGTTTTCGACATACTTGCGCGTCATCAGGATCATCGCCACAATCGACAGCACCATCATGCAGGAGTCCCAGAACGGGAAGGCATCAGGCTGCAATTCCGGCACGGCGACCGCCAATCCCAGCGCCTGCATCAGGTTGACGGCGACGCGAGTCAGGAAAGCAAATACCGGATCGATATACGCGGTCATCAGGCCTATCGCCACCACGCATACCGCCAGCCAGGCCAGCGCTTTTGGCAGCGGCAGCCAGCGAATTTTCAATTCAATCTCATGCTGGCTTGTTTTGCGGGACCAGGCATACCAGCCGTAAATATTGGCGGCAAAGAAAAATACCTGAAGCAGCAGGCTGGCGTAGAGTTGGATCTGAAAAAAGATGATCGCGAATAGCGTCACGTTAATCAGGCCGAAAAAATAGTTGCTGATCTTTTCCAGGCTGGCAAGCCCGATACACAGCAAACCCGCAACGGTGCCGACAGCTTCAATCCATGACAGGTCGTAACCGCCAGCGCCAATTGGAATATGAACCAGAATGTTCTGTGTGCTAAAAAAATCCATCTTTCCCCCAGAGCGTTTTACGTTTTACGCTCGTAGTGTAGCCGCAAATTCCAGCATACGGTTGAGCGGCAGCAGCGCCCCTTCTCGCAACGCCTGGTCAACGTGAATCTCATGGGCCTGCCCGCCCTGCTCTAACCCCTCAGCAATTGCCTTAAGGCCGTTCATCGCCATCCACGGACAATGCGCGCAGCTACGGCAGGTCGCCCCTTCTCCGGCTGTCGGCGCTTCAAGCAACTCTTTATCAGGCACCGCCTGCTGCATTTTATAGAAAATGCCCCGGTCGGTCGCCACAATAAGCTGCTTATGCGGCAGCGTGCGGGCGGCATTAATCAGCTGGCTGGTAGACCCGACGGCATCCGCCATATCGACAATCGATTGTGGCGACTCAGGATGCACCAGCACGGCGGCATCCGGGTACAAACCTTTCATCCGGGTCAACGCCTGGGTTTTAAATTCATCATGAACGATACAGGCCCCCTGCCAGCAGAGCACATCCGCGCCGGTCTGCTTTTGCACGTAATGTCCCAGGTGACGATCCGGCGCCCAGATAATTTTCTCGCCCAGACTGTCCAGATGTTCAATCAGTTCAACGGCGATACTGGAGGTAACAACCCAGTCAGCGCGGGCTTTGACGGCAGCAGACGTGTTGGCGTACACCACTACCGTGCGATCCGGGTGGGCGTCGCAAAACGCGCTAAATTCGTCAATCGAACAGCCCAGATCCAGCGAGCATTCTGCCTGTAGAGTCGGCATCAGGATGGTTTTTTCCGGGCTGAGAATTTTGGCCGTCTCGCCCATAAAACGGACGCCAGCGACCAGCAACGTGGAGGCAGGATGTTTCGCGCCAAATCGCGCCATCTCCAGCGAGTCGGAAATGCATCCTCCGGTTTCTTCAGCCAGTTGCTGGATTTCGGGATCGGTGTAATAGTGCGCCACCATGACGGCATCGCGCGCTTTCAGCAGACGTTTGATTTTCTCGCGGTAGAATTGCTTTTCATCCACGCTTAGCGGGGTCGGTTTCGGCGGAAACGGATAGATTGCGGCTTCCGGGTCAAACATTACGCTCATCATGCTTTCTCGTTTTACTGGCTTAACGAAATAACCGATATAAAGCGTAACCCACGCCACAATCGGTTAAATTTGTTTTATATGCTAAACAAGATAGCCGATTGGTTGGCAAAAGTCACAACAATTGCGCTTGATAATGCCGGATGGCGGCGCAAGCGCCTTACCCGGCCTACGGGTCGCCGACTGACGTCTTATCCGACCTGAACGAGTGTATCGCTGTAGGCCTGATAAGCGCAGCGCCATCAGGCACAAATTCTGCGCATAGCAAAAAGGCGCCTTTAGGGCGCCTTTTTACATTGGTGGGTCGTGCAGGATGACTCGGCTTCGCCTCGCCCTTCGGGCCGTTGCTGACGCAACGTTATCCTTCACGTTTAACATCTGAGTGCAATGTTAAAATTGGTGGGTCGTGCAGGATTCGAACCTGCGACCAATTGATTAAAAGTCAACTGCTCTACCAACTGAGCTAACGACCCCTTGCGGGATTTTACTGCTTAATCATTCAGGATGGTGGGTCGTGCAGGATGACTCGGCTTCGCCTCGCCCTTCGGGCCGTTGCTGACGCAACGTTATCCTTCACGTTCTCTACCAGTAACCACCTTTAAAACTGGTGGGTCGTGCAGGATTCGAACCTGCGACCAATTGATTAAAAGTCAACTGCTCTACCAACTGAGCTAACGACCCATACGGGTGTTACCTGAAAGATTTTACTCGGCACCAATTTAAAATTGGTGGGTCGTGCAGGATGACTCGGCTTCGCCTCGCCCTTCGGGCCGTTGCTGATGCAACGTTATCCTTCACGCTTAACATCTGAGTGTGATGCTAAAACTGGTGGGTCGTGCAGGATTCGAACCTGCGACCAATTGATTAAAAGTCAACTGCTCTACCAACTGAGCTAACGACCCGAGTGGTGGGTGATGACGGGATCGAACCGCCGACCCCCTCCTTGTAAGGGAGGTGCTCTCCCAGCTGAGCTAATCACCCGATACTACGCTGGATACTGCTTACTAACTAAATTAGTGGTGGGTCGTGCAGGATTCGAACCTGCGACCAATTGATTAAAAGTCAACTGCTCTACCAACTGAGCTAACGACCCACTTTTGCGCTGCTTTCGGTTTGTTTGATATCCCCTGGCAACGGCGGCATATATTACTGATTTCAGATTTCAGCGCAACAAAAATTTCGATGTAGATCACTCAACTGCTTAGGAATCGCACGACGAGACCAGAAATAACGCGATTTCTGGTCGCGTGGTGTGCATTACATCGCGTTAAGACGTTTTTGCGCTTGTTTTGCGCCATCAGTGCCAGGGTATTTACTGATAACCTGCTGATAAACCGCTTTCGCTTTTGCCGCGTCGCCTTTGTCCTGCATGATGACGCCGACTTTGTACATCGCGTCAGCCGCTTTTGGTGACTTCGGGTAGTTTTTGACTACCGAGGCAAAATAAAATGCGGCATCATCTTTTTTACCCTTGTTGTAATTCAACTGGCCGAGCCAGTAATTGGCATTCGGCTGATAAGTTGAGTCCGGGTATTTTTTGATGAAGTTCTGAAACGCCACAATCGCATCATCCTGGCGGGACTTATCCTGCACCAGAGCAATTGCCGCATTGTAATCGGTATTGGCGTCGCCGCTTTGTACCGGCGCGCCTGACGTCGCCGCGCCCGCGCCAGGCGCAGGTGTTGCGGTTGCCGCCCCGCTTTGCTCGCCGCCCGCCGATGGCGTCGCTGCGCTACCGCTGCTCAGACTGTCCATCTGTAGCAGGATCTGCTTCTGCCGTTCAACAACCTGATTCAGCTGATACTGGCTTTCCTGGATTTGACCACGCAGGGAATCAATATCGGACTGATTATCAGAGAGTTGTTGCTGGAGTTGGGTTAAAAGCTGGCTGTGAGCATTCGAAATACGCTCGAGTTGAGTGACGCGGTCTTCGACCGAGCCTGAGCCGACACTACTGATTGGCGCCTGAGCAAAAGCGGCCCAGGGGGCCGCTATGCCAACCAGTAACGACAGACTCAACAGGTGATGTCTGAAGTTACTGCTCATGCAATTCTCTTAGTAAACCAGTACGGCGCGACGGTTTTTAGCGTAAGCCGCTTCGTCGTGACCCAGTACTGCGGGTTTTTCTTTACCGTAAGAAACGATGGAGATCTGGTCAGCAGAAACGCCTTTACCCTGCAAGTACATCTTAACAGCGTTAGCACGGCGTTCGCCCAGGGAGATGTTGTACTCAGGAGTACCACGTTCGTCCGCATGACCTTCTACGGTGACTTTGTAAGACGGGTTGCTACGCAGGAAGTTAGCGTGCGCATCCAGCATTGCCGCGAAGTCAGAACGAATATCGTACTTGTCCAGATCGAAGTAAACGATGTTGTTCTGCTGCAATTGCTGCATCTGCAAACGCGCTTGCTCTTCAGAAGACATGTTGCCGCTGCCGTTCGCATCCATACCAGTGCCTGCACCCAGCATGCCTTCGCTGCCGTCATTGCTGGCGTTCTTGTTGGAAGAACATGCAGCAATTGCCATAACAGGCAGAGCGATCATCAGCCCTTTCAGCACTTTGTTCAGTTGCATTTCAATGATTCCTTTACTAATCAATTAATTATTATCACAGATACGGCGACCAGGCAGGGAATTTAACCTGACCATCGGTTGCCGGAAGACGCGCCTTGAAACGCCCATCTGTAGAAACCAAATTCAGCACGGATCCCATCCCCTGAGAAGAGCTGTAGATTACCATAGTGCCGTTAGGTGCCAGACTTGGCGTTTCATCCAGGAACGTTGACGACAGAACCTGTACGCCACCCGCTACCAGATCTTGTTTGGCAATGTGCTGCTGACCATTCGCCGAGCTTACCATTACCATAAATTTACCGTCGCTGCTCACATCCGCATCCTGGTTTTGCGAACCTTCCCAGGTGATACGCTGCGGAGCACCGCCGTTCACGTTAACTTTATACACCTGCGGACGACCGGCCTGGTCAGAGGTAAAGGCCAGGTTCTGGCTGTCCGGGAACCATGTTGGTTCGGTGTTGTTGCTGCGACCATCCGTCACCTGACGAATCTGACCAGAACCAATGTCCATCACATACAGGTTCAGGCTACCGGTTTTAGACAACGCAAACGCCAGTTTGCTGCCATCCGGCGAGAACGCAGGCGCGCCGTTGTGACGCGGGAACGACGCAACCTGACGCACAGCCCCGTTAGCCAGCGTCTGGATAACCAGCGCGGAACGACCGCTTTCGAAGGTTACGTAGGCCAGTTTAGAGCCGTCAGGAGACCACGCCGGAGACATCAGCGGCTGCGGAGAACGGTGAACCACGAACTGGTTGTAACCATCGTAGTCAGACACGCGCAACTCATACGGGAACTGGCCGCCGTTAGTCTGCACAACGTAAGCGATACGGGTGCGGAATGCGCCCTTGATGCCGGTCAGCTTCTCAAACACTTCATCACTTGCAGTATGGCCAGCATAACGCAGCCACTGCTTGTTCACTTTGTAAGAGTTCTGCGCCAGTACAGTACCCGGTGCGCCGCCGGTGTCAACCAGCTGATAAGCAACATTGTAGGAACCGTCAGGATTCGGAGTCACCTGGCCGACAACAACCGCATCAATACCCAGCGCAGACCATGCCGCCGGCTGAACTTCTTGCGCCGTACCCGGCTGCTGCGGCAGACGAGAGCGATCCAACGGATTGAATTTACCGCTGTTGCGCAGGTCAGCGCCAACGATGCCGCCAATATCTTCAGGCGCAGCTCCCGGCCCTGCCCACTGGAATGGCACAACGCCAATCGGGCGCGCCGAGTCCACCCCCTGGGTGATCTCGATACGTACTTCTGCGTGCAGCACCGCTGCCCACAGCATTAAGAAACCAAATGCTACTCGTAATGCCTGCTTCATCATATCTCCCTTATCCGGGCGGAAAGCCCACGATAATTTAGCAGAATGTTAACAAACTCAAATACACAAAACTACCAGAACCCAGCGACTCTCGTTGCGTGCCTTTCCCCGCCGTAACGGGGAAAGTTTAGCTTACGGTTTAAAGTCCAGAGGTGCGTTTTTAAACACTTCGTATACCGCCTGGCTTGGTGGTTTTGGAATCTTCGCCTGTCGGGCCGCAGCAAGCGCTGCCTGACAAAGCGCGGGATCGCCACCTTCAGACTGAATATCCAGCAACAGGCCGTCTGGCGCCAGTTTTATACGCAGCGTACAGGTTTTACCTGCATAGGACGATGCGTCGTAAAACTTACTTTCAATGGCCGATTTAATCTGCCCGGCATAGTTGCTGATATCCGCGCCTGATGCGCCATTGTTTTTAGTATTACCACTCCCCGCAGGAGAAGCATTGCTTCCTGCCGCTCCGCCACCGGTTTTCGGCGCATTCTTACCGGAGCTTAAATCGCCCAACAGGTCATCGACGCCAGATGCGGCAGCGGCTTTTTCGGCTGCGGCTTTCTTCGCAGCAGCCGCTTTATCTGCCGCAGCTTTCTTATCGGCAGCAGCCTTCTCAGCAGCAGCTTTTTTTGCTGCTGCCGCTTTCTCAGCGGCGGCTTTGTCGGCGGCAGCTTTCTTCTCTGCGGCCGCTTTTTCAGCAGCAGCCTTTTCTGCTGCGGCTTTCTTCGCGGCCTCTGCCTGAGCCTGCTTAGCCGCCTCGGCTTCCGCTTTTTTCTTCGCGTCGGCGGCGGCTTTTGCCGCTTCAGCTTCGGCTTTCTTCTTCGCATCAGCAGCCGCTTTTACCGCTTCGGCTTCGGCTTTCTTCTGCGCTTCCGCCGCTGCTTTAGCCTGCGCGTCCGCTTTCGCTTTCGCATCCGCTGCGGCTTTCGCCGCCGCTTCTTCAGCCTGTTTCTGCTGCTCCTGCGCTTTCTTCGCGGCCGCTTCCGCTTGTTTCTGCTGTTCCGCCTGCTCGCGCGCCTGTTCCTGCGCGGCTAAACGTTCTTTCTCAAGTTGCTTCAGTCGTTCCTGTTCAGCCGCCTGCTTCTCGCGAAGCTCTTCAGCTTGCTGCTGCGCCTGTTTTTCACGCTGTTCCGCCGCACGCTTCGCGCTCGCCTGTTGCTGCTGCTGACGATCGTACTGCTGAACAACTGCGCCGGGATCGACCATGACGGCGTCGATGGAAGAACCACCGCCGCCCCCGGCTGAAGCCTCTATATGCTCATCGAACGAACTCCAGATCAGCACTGCAAATAAGATGACATGCAGTACCGCTGAAATAATTATCGCCCGTTTGAGCTTGTCGTTTTGTTCGGTTGCCTTTGACACTCTCGGTTCCCAAAAACTGTGCGCCTGTTACTTGCTATCTTTACGTCCCGGAGACGCAGAAGATCAGATAGGCTGCGTCATCAAGCCAACCGATTTCACGCCCGCACTGTGTAACAAGTTCAGCGCTTTAATTATTTCATCGTAAGGCACGTCTTTCGCGCCACCGATTAAGAAGACCGTTTTCGGATTGGACTCCAGGCGACTTTTCGCTTCGGCAATAACCTGCTCTGGCGGCAACTGATCCATCCTGTCTTTCTCAACCACCACGCTGTATTGCCCAATACCGGAAACTTCAATAATGACCGGCGGATCGTCATTGGTGCTGACGGCCTGCGACTCGGTCGCGTCCGGCAGATCGACTTCCACACTCTGGGTAATGATCGGCGCCGTCGCCATGAAAATCAGCAACAGCACCAACAGTACGTCGAGCAACGGTACAATGTTGATTTCGGACTTGAGATCGCGACGACCTCGTCCACGCGTTCTGGCCATGGCTTACCCCTTGTTGCTCTCGCTACTGGTAAACGCCTGACGGTGCAGAATGGCGGTGAACTCTTCCATAAAGTTGTCGTAATTCAGTTCCAGCTTGTTCACGCGCTGATTCAGGCGGTTGTAGGCCATAACCGCTGGAATCGCCGCAAACAGACCGATAGCCGTTGCAATCAGCGCTTCCGCGATACCCGGCGCCACCATTTGCAGCGTCGCCTGTTTCACCGCACCGAGGGCGATAAACGCGTGCATAATCCCCCATACCGTACCAAACAGACCAATATACGGACTGATGGAACCTACGGTGCCGAGGAAAGGAATGTGCGTCTCTAATGTTTCCAGCTCACGGTTCATGGAGATACGCATCGCACGGGACGCCCCTTCAACAACCGCTTCCGGCGCATGGTTGTTTGCACGATGCAGACGCACAAACTCTTTGAACCCGCTATAGAAGATTTGTTCCGAACCCGCGAGGCTATCACGACGCCCCTGGCTCTCCTGATACAGGCGAGACAGTTCGATTCCAGACCAGAATTTATCTTCGAACGCTTCCGCTTCGCGCGCCGCAGCGTTAAGAATACGAGTCCGCTGGATGATGATAGCCCAGGATGCGATTGAAAAACCAATCAAAATCAACATGATAAGTTTAACCAGAAGGCTTGCCTTCAGGAACAAATCAAGGATATTCATGTCAGTCACTGCTTAAACTCCGCGACAATAGACTTGGGAAGCGCACGAGGCTTCATTTTGAGTGGATCAACGCAAACAATCAGAACTTCCGCTTCGTTGAGCACGTTGTTCTCTGCGTTGACAATGCGTTGCGTGAAAACCAAAGAGGTGCCACGCATTGACGTAATTTCAGTTTGGACTTCGAGCATATCGTCGAGTCGCGCAGGCGCATAATATTCCAGCGTCATTTTACGCACCACGAAAGCAACCCGTTCAGCCAACAGCACCTGCTGACTGAAGTGATGATGACGCAGCATCTCTGTGCGTGCTCTTTCATAAAAAGCGACGTAACTGGCGTGGTAAACCACACCACCGGCGTCGGTATCCTCATAATAGACACGAACCGGCCATCGAAATATATTCACTGTACATCCCGGTAATGCAAAAAAAGTTAACGCTTTTAAACGTTGCTACTATACGCGCGCGAATGAGGCTTGGGAATGGGGGGAAGTTAAGGGAGAGTAAAAATTTATGGGCTTATGAAAACCCATAAATTTTTAAGGATACTTCTTATTCAAAAGAAGAAGAAAATCAGACCAACAATAAGCACGATATCGGCGAGCAGCGGGCAAAAGATCCCCTGCCAGTGAACGGCGCGAGGACGAAATCCTACGCCATGAATCACGCCCGTACAGACGGCCCACATCAGCAGAAAACCATGCCAGATTTCCAGCTCGCTTGTTTTCGCCGCGAAACGCGTCGGGTCCCAGAAGATGCAGCCTGCCAACACTAACGCCAGCATAAAGGAAAGCGCCCGTAATGGGCGCTTATCCATTACCGCATACAACGTTGCGATAATACTGGTCATTAGCTGTCTTCTTGTCCGGCTTTACCTGATTCTACGTGCTCAAGCGCCAGCGCAGTGATTATCCCAAATGCACAGGCAAGAAGCGTTCCCAGAATCCATGCGAAATACCACATTTTTAGCTCCTTACTTAGTACAGAGAGTGGGTGTTGCTTTCAATATGTTCTTTAGTGATGCGGCCGAACATTTTCCAGTAACACCAGCTGGTGTAGATCAGAATGATCGGTACAAACACCAACGCAACCCAGGTCATCAGGTTCAGCGTTCTCTGGCTGGAGGTCGCATCCCACATGGTCAGGCTCGCATTCATCATGGTGCTGGAAGGCATCACAAACGGGAACATTGCGATACCGGCAGTCAGGATGATGCAGGCCAGGGTCAGAGAAGAGAACAGGAATGCCCATGCTCCTTTCTCCATACGGGAGGTCAGGATAGTCAGCAGCGGCAGAACCACGCCCAGCGCCGGAACCAGCCACAGGATCGGCGTACTGTTGAAGTTCACCATCCACGCACCGGCTTCACGCGCGACTTCTTTGGTCAGCGGGTTAGATGCGGCGTGATGATCCATCGCGGAAGTCACGACATAACCATCAATACCGTAAACCACCCATACGCCCGCCAGCGCGAAGCACACCAGCGTAACCAGCGCGGCTACCTGTGCCGTCGTGCGGGAACGCAGGTGCAGCTCACCCACAGTACGCATTTGCAGATAGGTCGCGCCCTGGGTAATGATCATCCCTACGCTGACGATACCTGCCAGCAGGCCAAACGGGTTCAGCAACTGGAAGAAGTTACCGGTGTAGTACAGACGCAGATACTCGTCGATATGGAACGGTACGCCCTGTAACAGGTTGCCGAACGCCACGCCGATAACCAGCGGCGGCACAAAGCTCCCCACGAAGATGCCCCAGTCCCACATGTTGCGCCAGCGGGTGTCTTCAATCTTGGAACGGTAGTCAAAACCGACCGGACGGAAGAACAAGGACGCCAGCACGAGGATCATCGCCACATAGAAACCGGAAAACGCCGCAGCGTAAACCATCGGCCAGGCGGCGAACAGCGCGCCACCGGCGGTGATCAGCCACACCTGGTTACCGTCCCAGTGCGGGGCGATGGAGTTGATCATAATTCGACGCTCGGTGTCGTTACGACCGAGGAAACGGGTGAGCATGCCCACCCCCATGTCGAAGCCATCGGTAACCGCAAAACCGATCAGCAGAATGCCAACCAGCAGCCACCAGATAAAACGCAATACTTCATAATCGATCATTTGACGACTCCTGTCTTAGCGTGCCGGCTGAGAGGCCACATTGGGCTGCTCAAAGTGATAGCGACCGGTTTTCAGGCTGCTTGGGCCACGGCGTGCAAACTTGAACATTAAGTACAGCTCCGCCACCAGGAACAGGGTATACAGGCCGCAAATCAGGATCATGGAGAACAGCAGGTCACCGACCGTCAGTGACGAGTTCGCCACGGCGGTTGGCAGCACCTCACCGATCGCCCACGGCTGACGACCATATTCGGCAACGAACCAGCCTGCTTCTACAGCAATCCACGGCAGCGGGATGCCGTACAGCGCCGCGCGCAGCAGCCATTTTTTCTCACCGATGCGGTTACGAATGACGCTCCAGAAGGAGAGCGCGATGATCGCCAGCAGCAGGAAGCCGCACGCAACCATGATACGGAACGCAAAGTACAGCGGCGCAACGCGTGGGATGGAGTCTTTGGTCGCCATCTCAATTTGCGCTTCGGTCGCGTCAGTGACGTTCGGCGTATAGCGTTTAAGCAGCAGACCGTAGCCCAGATCTTTCTTCACGTTATTGAACTGGTCGCGAACGGCCTGGTCGGTAGAACCTGCACGCAGTTCTTCCAGCAGCGCGTAGGCTTTCATCCCGCTACGGATACGTTCTTCATGCTGCACCATCAGGTCTTTCAGACCGATGACCGGCGTATCGACGGAGCGAGTCGCGATAATACCCAGCGCGTAAGGGATCTGGATAGCCAGTTTGTTTTCCTGCGTCTCCTGATCCGGGATACCGAACAGGGTGAAGGAAGCAGGCGCTGGCTGGGTTTCCCATTCCGCTTCAATCGCGGCGAGTTTGGTTTTCTGCACGTCGCCCATTTCGTAGCCGGATTCGTCACCCAGCACGATAACAGACAGCACAGCAGCCATACCGAAGCTGGCGGCGATAGCAAAGGAGCGTTTAGCGAACGCGATGTCGCGGCCTTTCAGCAGGTAGTAAGCACTGATACCGAGGATGAACATTGCACCGGTCACATAGCCAGACGCCACAGTGTGAACGAATTTCACCTGCGCAACCGGGTTAAGCACCAGTTCGGAGAAGCTCACCATCTCCATACGCATGGTTTCGAAGTTGAAATCCGATGCGATAGGGTTCTGCATCCAGCCGTTCGCCACAAGTATCCACAGCGCAGACAGGTTGGAACCCAGCGCCACCAGCCAGGTGACACACATATGCTGGACTTTGCCCAGACGGTCCCAGCCAAAGAAGAACAGACCTACAAAGGTGGATTCGAGGAAGAAGGCCATCAAGCCTTCGATTGCCAGCGGCGCACCGAAGATATCCCCTACATAGTGGGAATAGTAAGACCAGTTAGTCCCGAACTGGAACTCCATGGTCAGACCGGTAGCCACACCCAGAGCGAAGTTGATACCAAACAACTTGCCCCAGAACTTGGTCATATCTTTATAAATCTGTTTGCCGGAAAGGACGTATACCGTTTCCATAATGGCCAGCAGGAACGCCATACCGAGCGTCAGCGGCACAAACAGGAAGTGGTACATCGCGGTCAAGGCAAACTGTAAGCGCGACAGTTCGACTATATCTAACATCATGACTCCTTGCTCATCGCATGAAGACTCCGAGAGTGAACCCCGTTAGAAAGGGTCACACGCATGCCCCAATAAAATTTATTTGCTCCCCTTCACCGTTGCCGTTTCATCATCAGAGGAAACAGCAATGATAAAAAGTTACAAACATGTTAATAAAAAACCTAAATTGATCCCGCAAATATATTACGCCGTAAAATCCCTACAATAAACAGGTTTTTATTGAGTCAAATTTGCATTTTTCGACATTGATCAATTTATAGCTAATTTACCAGTTTCAGGCCAATTTGATCGGCGACAATTTATCGTGTTTTGACATCTTTTTCCAAGCATTAAACATTGATTTAAATCAAAAACACCAAAATTCGTTAACGGTGTATACAATGCGTAAACACAGTGAAAACAATGTTGCGCATATGTATCTCTGAGGGTGTTGGCGGTTATCTAATAGAAAGGTATATATAAAAAAACAGCATTTCATTTAACGTTATCATCGACGACATTCTTTTGCCGTCTGCAACTATTTAGCGTAGACGCTTCAGCGTAATTTTCCACAGGGTCAATTCGCCATGAAAATAATCACAAATATTTTACTTTTGAGCCCATTGAAATTAACACCGGATTGTTATTATTCCGTTAACAATAAAGCCACGCTAAGCGTGGCTTTAATCTGTTTGTCTGAGATTCAGGCAAGCGTGTAGCTAAACGTTCGGGACTGCCCCGGCAGAAAGAGGCCAGCCCCACTTGCCCCCTCTCCTTTCGCAGGGCACGTCTGTTCATCCATCATAGTCTCTGTACATGCGCTAACGGCTCTGCCGAAGGCAACGGTGGCATCACATGAGGTTGTTTCGGACGGATTGTACAGGCGCAGGATGACATCATCGCGATCCTCTGCTTTTTTCAGCGCGCTTAACAGGCAGCCCACCGGCGACATCGTTAACAGGCTGTAATGTTCCGGTACGCAAACATCGGCCTTGTTGAGTTTCATCGCATCCCAGGGAATTTTGTTATAGCACTGAACAGGCGTCAGCCACGCCTTCGCCTGTTGCGCGACACCGGCGCTAAAAGGCGTTCCGCTATAGCTGAACAGGCTAAACCGACTGCGCAGCGTTCCGCGCATTTGTGAATCCGGCACCGCCATTTTGATGCCGGAAGGCCGCCCTGGCCGCAGCAGTAGATCCTCTTTCCCCAGCAGCCCCACCCCACGCAGGAGCGTTAAGGCGAACGTTTTCTTCCCTTCGCCGATAACTTCAAATTCACGTAATCCCTCCGTGAAAAGCGCAAGGCCATTTCTCTCTTCCTGAAGAGCCGCATAGTTCAGCATATTCCAGACCGGTACCGGCGCCTCTTTCCACCCCTCTTCCTGCCAGTTTTCCATCGCGCTGTCCTGTACCGGACGCGTCACTGCGCCAAACTGGGTGTCCGCCAGCACAACATCCGTCGTGA
The DNA here is from genome assembly GCF_030333125.1 of Citrobacter sp. CK206. Lineage (NCBI taxonomy): Bacteria > Pseudomonadati > Pseudomonadota > Gammaproteobacteria > Enterobacterales > Enterobacteriaceae > Citrobacter > Citrobacter sp. CK206. Next base: position 573,770 of record NZ_JAOWGM010000021.1, on the reverse strand, counting down.
ACGGCGTGGGGATTAACACCCGCACGCGGTGATCGTCAGCCTGATTATCCAGCGCCACCTCAACATCAATGCGTCTGCTGTTATGGCTCAGGGTGACGGCGATCTCCACGCCTAACGTTCCGTTGCGCTGCCTCGCGCTGCGTTCGGCAAGATTCGCCGGAACCGCCAGGGTATAGCGAATGACAACCCTGCTCTGCCATGCGTCATGAATCACTTCATATTCCGGTTTTGCCGTCGTCGAAGTAAGCAGCCACTCTTCTCTGGCGGGGGAGTAATCGTACTCATCGCCATCGTCTGACCCCTCTTCCAGCGCCAGTATGCGCTGATAACGCACGCCGCTGTCTTTATCGCGCAGGTTCAGCGTACCGTCATCATTCGCCGTAATCTGCCAGAACGCGTTCTCCAGCAGCGCGTCTGATGAAACCGTCGGGCTCACCACATTGCCCGCTGCGTTCGGTTCGATATAAAGCGTGCGATAGCCCATTGAAGGGATAATCTGCTGGATCTGGATATCAAATTCCATAAACGGCTCGTAGTTACCGTAATGCACAATCTGGCGGTCGATTAAACCGGGATCGATCTCCCGGGCCTGGCGAATGCAATAAGGAATGGCGTTGCCCCGATCATCCCGCAGAGAGAACTGGCTGGCGCGCAGGCGTACCGTGGTGTTAATCACCTCTTCACGCGGCCACGGCATCAGGTTAAACAGCACCAGTTTGTCGGCATCGCTCTGCGGCATGTTGTCGGCGATTTTGCGCTGATAAAAACAGATCAGGTTGTCGGCCATATCCTCAGCCAGCTCGAAACGGGACGCAATTTCGCGGTGTACTTTGTCACTGCAACAGCAGCCGATGCTGTCGTGGGCGTGATTCTTCAGAATCTCTTTCCACATTTTCTCCAGCAGACCGTGGTGATACTCAAACCCCAGCGTCCAGGCCAGCGTCGCCAGCGGCTCAAGAATGTTGACGATTTTGTTCTCAATGCGCGCATGGGCGATTTTGATGTCCATCCGCGTCGAACCAATGGTGCGATGAACGCGCATATATTTGCCATCAATAAACTCGCCTTTCAGCGTGGCAAGCTGCTCGCGGCGGGCTTCTATGTGTTCAAACACCTCTTCAAAGCGGCTCATCACAAACTTACGCTGCGGGTAGATTTCGCGCAGTTTATCCATTACCGCAAAGATATTTTGCTGCAACGGCATCTGATCGTGGCCATTCGGCAGCAAAATTTCTTTGGTCAGCGACGCGCGCTCCAGCACATCGAAGTAGCTGTCGAGACGTTTACGCAGCCCGGCCTCGTCCTCCGGTAAGTACTTACCAATCGCGTAGCCCAGCGGCAGCACCTGCGCCGTCACTTCACTGCCATCCGCGCTTTGCCATAAAAACTCGGTTTTATCGGTGCCGTGGCGTTCCGAACAACCACGCCAGAACATGGCGCGGGTAATACCGAAACCGTTATAGATATGCGGAAGCTGCCCCGACATGCCGAACGAATCCGGCAGATAGCCAATTTTCATCGGTTCGCCAAACGCCTGGCAGTCGCGCATACCGTACATCAGATTACGCACGATCGACTCCCCGGATACCAGCGTGGTATCCGTTTGGGTATACCACGGGCCGATAATCAGTTTTCCGGCCTGCACCAGTTTTCTTACCCGCGCTTTATTTTCCGCTTTGACGGCGAAATAGTCCTCCAGCACCGCCGTCTGCCCGTCAAGGACATAATATTTATACTCTGCATCCTGCTCCAGGCGGGTCAGGATCTCCTCCATATTGTTGACCAGCAAAATACGTGACGCTTCCGTGGTGAAATACCATTCACGATCCCAGTGCATGTGCGGCGTAATGTGAACGCGAGATACTGCTTTCATCTTCGTTTCCTGTTAGTTCGTTTATGGCAACACATTGTTAGTCAGATACTTGCCCTGCTTTACCGCATGACGACGCCAGAACAGCAGGATAGTGGTCGATATCGCTGTCCCCACTAACGCTGCGCCAAACCAGCCTGCGGCGGCGGCGAAACCGCCGTATCCGGCGTCATGCAAAAGAAAGAGTGAAAAAATGCCTGCGCCCGGCGTCGAAAGACCAATGTTCATCGCGCCGACAATCGCGCCCGTCACCATTGACCCCAGAACAAAAGAACCGATAACCCGCAGCGGATCTTCAATCGCCATCGGGATTGCCCCTTCCGTAATGCCCGCCAGCCCCAGTAGCCAGGTCGACTTTCCTGTTTCGATCTCAAACTCTTTGAACAGCCTCGGCGCCAGCATCGTTGATGCCGTTACGGTGAAGGCGGACACCATTTTGACCGAGGCGAAAATGGCATACGGGCCGTAGACGCCGTTCGCCATCGCCCCAAGGCAGAACGCGTAAGACGCTTTATTGACCGGCCCGCCCAAATCGAAAGAACACATAAAGCCGAGAATCGCGCCAAGCAGCAGCGCATTGGCGCCGCTCAGCCCATTAAGCCAGGCGGTCAGCGCGTTGTTGATCCACGCAACGGGCTCGCCCACCACAAACAGCATCAGGCTGCCCGCGCCTAAGGTGCCGATGACCGGATACAGATAGAAGGTCAGGAAGCCGTTGAATTTACTGCTCAGGCGAAGATGGTTTTTCACCCAGCGCATCAGATATCCGGCGATCAAGCCACCCGCGATCGCGCCGAGAAAGCCGGAGCCAATCATATTGGCGGCAAGGCCGGCGGCGAATCCGGGGGCCAGCGCGGGTTTATCCGCCAGCGAATAGGCGGTATAGGCGGCGAGCACCGGCACCATCAGGATGCCGAGCATCCCACCGCCCAGCTTGCGGTACATCCACAGCCAGGAGTTCTCCTGATCGAAGAGATGCTGCAAGCCGAGCATTTGCGCCAGCAGCACCGACACGGCCAGTACGGTTCCCCCGGCGACAATCAGCGGCACGGCGAACGAGATGCCGCTCAACAGCGCCTGTTTTAACTCCGTTTTTAGACTCTTAGGCGCTGCCGTTTCCTGGTAAACCGCGCGATCGCCCTGCGCGGGTTCCAGCGCCAGCGCTTGTTGGATCAATGCTTCGGCGTGGCGGATAGGTTCGGCGACGGGCACCGACAGCGCAGGAATGCCCGCAAAGCGCTCACTCTCTTTTATCGCCACCTCTGCGGCGAAAATGCAGGCTTTTGCCGCGTTCAGCTGCTGTGCGGTAAGACGGCCTTCAATTCCGTTAGCGCCCTGCTTTTCCACATACACGTTCACGCCCAGTTTGCGTCCCGCTTTTTCCAGATACTCCGCCGCCATATAGGTGTGCGCAATCCCCGCCGGGCACGCCGTTACGCAGACGATGGTCGGCGCATCCTGTAAGGGCTGAAAAGCGCTTTCCTGATATTGGTCGTCCAGCGCCGACAGTAGCTCATCCGCCGTGGTCGCTGCCAGAATCCTCGCGCGGGTGTCATCATCCGCCAGTCGCATGGTGAGTGCGGTCAGCAACTGCATATGGGTGCTTCCCGCTTCGCCTGGCGGAATGGCGAGCAGAAAAATCAGCGTCACCGCTTCCGGCCCGTCAACCCCTTCCCACATCATGGGTTCGCGCAGGGTGGCCACGGCAAATGCCGCTTCTTTAACCGCCGACGTTTTACCATGCGGCACCGCCAGCCCTTCTCCCAACGCCGTTGGCCCCTGACTTTCACGCAAAAAGACTTCTTCAAGGTAAGCATCGGAATCTGAAATTTTCCCCAGTTGCACGAGCCGCTGGGTTAACGCGTGAATAGCCTCTTCACGACTGCCAAACCGGGCGTTCAGGCATAACGCATCGCGGTGGGTTAACGTCGTCAGGTTCATCATAGTCCTCACACTGTCATTGTATGTTTCAGAAATTGTGCCAGATGAAAAAATACATTTATGTGATCATTTTCACTTACGCAAAATAATTTGTATTTAATTTGTATTATTTACAAGAGCTATTGATCGGGCATAATCAACGAAGTCGTATTAATTCATTCATACAAAAGTAAAAAGATGAGCCAAAAACCGTTATACCGACAGATTGCCGACCGAATCCGCGAGCAGATTGAACGTGGCGAACTGAAAGCAGGCGACGCGTTACCCACCGAGCAGGCATTGCAGCATGCGTTTGGCGTGAGCCGGGTCACGGTACGTCAGGCGCTCAAGCAACTGACCGAACAGCAGATCATCGAAAGCATTCAGGGCAGCGGGACCTATGTGAAAGAAGAGCGGGTCAATTACGATATCTACCAGCTAACCAGCTTTTACGAAAAACTCGCCGATCGCCATGTTGACACCCACAGTGACGTTTTGGTTTTTGAAGTGATCCCGGCGGACGACTTTCTGCGCAACCAGTTACAACTGGCGGAGAACAACCGGGTCTGGCACGTAAAACGCGTGCGTTACATTAAGCAAAAACCCGTCGCCCTCGAAGAGACATGGATGCCGCTGGCGCTCTTTCCCGACCTGACCTGGCAGGTGATGGAAAATTCCAAGTATCACTTTATTGAAGAGGTGAAGCAGATGGTCATTGATCGCAGCGAGCAGGAGCTGATCCCAATCATGCCAACCGAAGAAATGAGCCGCACGCTGGCGATCAGCGCAAACAAACCGATCCTGGAAAAGGTTTCTCGCGGATTCCTGAAAGACGGTCAGGTATTTGAATATAGCCGTAATGCGTTTAATACCGATGATTATAAATTTACGTTGATCGCGCGCAGAAAACAGCGCTGATCATGTTTTCTGTTCACGGTATTGTGACAATATGCTACCGGGCTCACAAATAATCCGCCCGGTAAGAAAGAACAAATTATTATCATATTTATCCTTTCATTAACAATGAACCGTGTTCCTATAGAAACATCCATTTCTGTTCCGTTATTTAACTCACAGTTTTGCCTTTGTATTATATTTATCTCTCAATAACCGTTTGCAAAAATAAATAAGACCGCGATCACAAACACAGCATATTATTTATTAACCCCCTGTTCCAATTAAATTAACCAGAGCTGGGCAATCAATAATAACTCATTGATAACAAACACCCTTCCAATGATTAATTAAGAACATTATTTTTAAGAAAGATATTTTGAAAATAGATCAATTGCATCCCTTCCCGCCTGCACAGACACTCCATGACTATTAAAAGGTTGCAGAAACCTGAGTGCGCAATATTAAACGAAGACTCTTACCTTTTGTTCATCAGCTCTACAGAGGATTACTCATGAAAAAATCAACACTTGTTATTGGCGTCATTGGTGCTGACTGCCATGCAGTAGGCAATAAAGTTTTGGATCGCGTTTTTACTGCCCATGATTTTCGCGTAATCAATCTGGGGGTCATGGTAAGCCAGGATGAATATATTGATGCCGCAATCGAAACCGGCGCCGATGCGATTGTCGTGTCATCCATTTACGGCCACGGCGATATCGACTGCCTCGGTTTACGTGAACGCTGCATCGAACGCGGTATTGGTGACATTCTGCTCTATGTCGGCGGCAATCTGGTGGTGGGTAAACATGACTTTGCCGACGTGGAAGCGAAGTTTAAAGAGATGGGCTTTAACCGCGTCTTTGCGCCAAGTCATGATCTGGAAGATGTGTGCCGGTTAATGGCCGGGGACATTAACCCGCGTCATGGTGTTGAACAGCGCTGCCTTGAAGAGGCCATCTGATGCAAATCGTCTCTGTCGATATCGGCTCGACATGGACCAAAGCCGCCCTCTTCGCCAGGGAGGGGGATGCGTTAACCCTGGTGAACCATGTCCTGACGCCAACCACCACATACCATCTGGCAGACGGTTTTTTTGCCAGTCTGAATCAGGTGCTGAATGTCGCCGATGCTCGTCCGTTGCTGAAAAGCGGCGAAGTGCAGTTGAAATACTCCTCATCGGCAAAAGGCGGGCTCGCCGTCGCCGCTATGGGGCTGGTGCCGTCTATCACGCTGGAATCCGCAAAAGTTACTGCCCACTCAGCGGGGGCGAAGATCGCGCAATATTACGCGTATAAGCTCAACCGCCATGACATCCAGGCGTTAGAAAACTCGCCGCCGGACATCCTGCTGTTTACCGGCGGTACGGATGGCGGCGAAGAAAGCTACGGTCTGGCGAATGCGCGCGCGCTGGCGAACTCAAATCTGGATTGCGCGATTATTTATGCCGGAAACCGTGACATTCAGGATGAGGTACAGGCCATTCTGGGGCATAAAGATCTGACCACGGTAGACAACATTCTGCCCGACCTCGATCACCCGAATCCGTATGCCGCCCGCCAGGCCATTTGCGATCTGTTCCTGTCCCGCATCGTGAAAGGCAAAGGGCTGGACGTGATTGTTAGCGAAACCGGCGAAGAGCCGATGCCAACACCGTGGACCGTCTACGAGCTGGTTAAAGCCATCAGCGACATCGACAGCGCATGGAAAGAGTTCATGCTGATCGATATGGGCGGCGCCACCACCGACGTGTACTCCGCCTGTGCCAATATGCTCTCTCCTGATACCGTGCTGCATGGCGTGCCGGAACCGTTCGTCAAACGCACCGTTGAAGGCGATCTCGGGATGCGCGTCTCTGCCCTTGTGGTCGGAGAAAGCACCCAGGAGATGGTAAACGTCGTGTTTGCCCAACAGCCTGAGCGTCAGGAGGCGTTTTACGGCTATCTGCGCCACCTGGTGTCCCACCCCGATTACCTCCCCCGCAGCGACGAAGAGAAATTCTTCGACGCCCTGCTGGCAGGGCTGTGCGTGGGTTATGCCAGCGAACGTCACGCGGGCACCAAAAAGCAGGTCTGCACCTGCGTGGGCAACGTCGACTTACAGATGGGGCGCGACCTCACCACCGTTCGCAAAGTTGTCGGTTCCGGCGGATGGCTCTCCCGCGCCAGTCAGTTCGACATCCATCGCTGGTTGAAATACCGCGAGCTGGACGATGACGGCAGACGCATTCTCTTACCCGGGCAGTTTGACTATTACCGCGATTCAAAAGGCTTGCTTCCTCTGCTGGCGAACGTCGCCAGGCTGTACCCGCAGCTCGCCGCTCGCACCAGTATTCAATGTTTAACCCTATAAAACCTAAGGCAGCTACGAATGGAACTCCGAAATAAAAAATTAACCCATGACGAATTCATGACCGAGCGGCATCAGGTATTGCAAACCTGGCATACCGGCAAGGACGTCGAGAATTTTGAAGATGGCGTGAAGTATCAGCAAACCATTCCAGAGAAAAAACGCTTTTCTCACGCCCTGTTAAAAGCCGATCAGGAAGGCAAAACGCTCAGCCAGCCGCGCGCGGGCGTGGCGCTGATGGATGAACACATCGCGCTGCTCAAAACGTTGCAGGAAGAGTGCGATCTGCTTCCCAGCACCATCGATGCCTATACCCGTCTGAACCGTTACGAAGAAGCGGCGATCGGTATTCAAAAATCCATCGAAGCAGGCACCTCTAAGCTGAACGGCCTGCCGGTTGTCAACCACGGCGTTGCTGCCTGCCGCCGGATGACGGAAGCACTGGAAAAACCCATTCAGGTTCGTCACGGTACGCCGGATGCGCGACTGCTGGCGGAAATCGCGATGGCCAGCGGCTTCACCAGCTATGAAGGCGGCGGCATCTCCTACAACATTCCTTACGCCAAGCGCGTCACGCTGGAAAAATCAATCCGCGACTGGCAGTACTGCGACCGTCTGATGGGAATGTATGAAGAGCACGGCATCCGTATTAACCGCGAGCCGTTCGGCCCGCTGACCGGCACGCTGATCCCGCCGTTTATGTCCCACGCGGTCGCCATCATCGAAGGTCTGCTGGCGCTGGAACAGGGCGTGAAGTCGATTACCGTCGGCTATGGCCAGGTGGGCAGCCTGACGCAGGATATCGCCGCCATTCAGTCACTGCGCGAACTGTCCCACGAATATTTCCAGAACTACGGCTTTGATGATTACGAACTGAGCACCGTCTTCCACCAGTGGATGGGCGGCTTCCCGGAAGATGAATCCAAAGCGTTCGCCATTATCTCCTGGGGCGCAGCGGTGGCGGGTATGTCCGGCGCGACCAAAGTGATCACCAAGAGTCCGCACGAAGCCTTCGGTATCCCAACGGCCGCCGCAAACGCCCAGGGGCTTAAAGCCTCTCGCCAGATGCTCAATATGGTCAGCGACCAGAAATTCCCGCCGTGCGCGGCCGTAGAACAGGAAGTCGAACTGATTAAGTGCGAAGTCCGTGCGGTGCTGAAAAAAGTCTTTGAGCTGGGTAACGGCGATGTGGCGCGCGGCACGGTGCTGGCTTTTGAAGCCGGCGTGCTGGACGTCCCTTTCGCCCCGGCCTCCTGTAACGCAGGCAAAATCCTGCCGGTTCGCGATAACTCCGGCGCCATTCGCATCCTTGAAGCCGGTGCGGTTCCGCTGCCGAAAGATATCCTCGCCCTGCACCACGATTACGTCGCTGAGCGCGCCCATTTTGAAGGACGCAAGCCCTCATTCCAGATGGTTGTTGATGACATCAACGCGGTATCCCACAGTCAATTAATAGGAAGACCATAATGAAAATTAAACAGGCCCTTTTCACCGCTGGCTACTCCTCATTCTATTTCGACGATCAGCAGGCGATTAAAAACGGCGCGGGTCATGATGGATTCATTTATACCGGCGCGCCGGTCACGCCCGGCTTTACCTCTGTGCGTCAGGCGGGCGAGTGCATCTCGGTACAGCTGATTCTGGAAAATGGCGCGGTAGCGGTCGGTGACTGCGCCGCCGTGCAGTATTCCGGCGCTGGCGGTCGTGACCCGCTGTTCCTGGCGGAGCACTTTATTCCGTTCCTGAACGATCACATTAAACCGCTGCTGGAAGGCCGTGATGTCGATGCGTTCCTGCCGAACGCCCGCTTCTTCGACAAGCTGCGCATTGACGGCAATCTGCTGCACACCGCCGTGCGTTACGGCCTGTCGCAGGCGCTGCTCGACGCCACCGCGCTGGCGTCCGGTCGTCTGAAAGCAGAAGTGGTTTGCGATGAATGGCAGTTGCCGTGCGTCCCGGAAGCGATTCCGTTATTTGGTCAGAGCGGCGACGATCGCTATATCGCCGTCGATAAGATGATCCTCAAAGGCGTTGACGTGCTGCCGCATGCGCTGATCAACAACGTGGAAGAGAAACTGGGCTTTCAGGGCGAGAAACTGCGTGAGTATGTACGCTGGCTGTCCGATCGCATCCTGAGCCTGCGCACCAGCCCACGCTATCACCCGACGCTGCATATTGATGTCTACGGCACCATCGGCCTGATCTTCGATATGGACCCGGTACGCTGCGCGGAGTACATCGCCAGCCTGGAGAAAGAAGCGCAGGGTCTGCCGTTGTACATTGAAGGCCCGGTGGATGCCGGTAACAAACCGGATCAGATCCGTCTGCTGACCGCCATCACCAAAGAGCTGACCCGCCTCGGTTCCGGCGTGAAAATTGTCGCTGACGAATGGTGTAACACCTATCAGGACATCGTCGATTTCACTGACGCGGGCAGTTGCCACATGGTGCAGATCAAAACCCCGGATCTCGGCGGCATTCATAACATCGTTGACGCCGTGCTCTATTGCAACAAACACGGGATGGAAGCCTATCAGGGCGGCACCTGTAACGAAACCGAGATCAGCGCCCGCACCTGCGTACATGTCGCGCTGGCCGCGCGCCCGATGCGGATGCTGGTGAAACCGGGTATGGGCTTCGATGAAGGTCTCAACATCGTGTTTAACGAGATGAACCGTACCATCGCGCTGTTGCAGACAAAGGATTGAGAAATGGCACGTACATTTAAGATCTTATCGCCGACGGCCATTCTGGGCTATGGCTTCCCGGAAGAGAGCTTTCGCAAAGCGATGGAGGAGTCGCCGGATCTGATCGCCGTTGACGCCGGTTCCTCCGATCCTGGCCCCCACTACCTGGGGGCAGGGAAACCCTTTACCGACAGGGCCGGGGTGAAACGCGATCTGCGCTATATGATTACCGCAGGCGTGAAAAACGACATCCCGGTGGTGATCGGCACTGCCGGAGGTTCCGGCGCGGCGCCGCATCTGGAGTGGTGTCGCCAGATAATCCTTGAGATTGCGCAGGAAGAGAAGCTGTCGTTCTCGATGGCGCTTATCCCGTCAGATGTTAATAAAGCGATCGTTCACCAGGCGCTGGATAACGGCAAAATCACCGCGCTGGATTTCGTCCCGGAACTGACCCACGACGCGATCGACCAAAGCACCTATATCGTCGCACAAATGGGCATCGAACCTTTCCAGCGGGCGCTGAAAGCCGGTGCGCAGGTGGTGCTGGGCGGACGCGCTTACGATCCGGCCTGCTTCGCGGCGCTGCCGATCATGCAGGGCTTTGATGAAGGTCTGGCGCTGCACTGCGGCAAGATCCTTGAGTGCGCGGCCATCGCCGCGACGCCGGGTTCCGGTTCCGACTGCGCGATGGGGATCATTGACGATAACGGCTTTACGCTTAAAACGTTCAATCCAAAGCGCAAGTTCACCGAAACCTCTGCGGCGGCGCACACCCTGTATGAGAAATCCGATCCGTACTACTTGCCGGGGCCGGGCGGCGTGCTGAATCTGAAAGGGTGCAGCTTCAAAGCGGTCAACGAGGGCGAGGTCTACGTCAGCGGTTCCCGTCACGAAGAGACGCCGTACGCGCTGAAGCTGGAAGGCGCGCGTCAGGTGGGCTTCCGCTGTCTGACCATCGCCGGGACCCGCGACCCGATCATGATTGCCAGCATTGACACCATTCTCGAAGAGGTGAAGACCAGCGTGGCGCGTAACCTCTCGCTGAATGATGACAGCATCCGCATGACATTCCACCTGTACGGTAAGAACGGGGTGATGGGCAATCATGAACCGATGCAGAGCGCCGGGCACGAACTGGGCATATTGCTTGACGTGGTCGCGCCGACGCAGGATATCGCCAACAGCGTCTGTTCGCTGGTGCGTTCCACCCTCCTGCACTACGGCTATGAAAACCGGATTGCAACGGCGGGCAACCTCGCCTTCCCGTTCTCGCCTTCCGATATTCAAAGCGGGCCAGTGTATGAGTTTTCAATCTATCACCTGATTGAAGCGAGCGACGCGCTGCAATTTGATTTCCACCTCGAACAGGTGACGCCGGAAGGAGTTCAGGCATGAAACACTCTATTTGCTCACTGGCGCAGGTGATTCGTTCCAAAAACGCCGGACCGTACGAACTGGTTTTAGATATTTTGTTTAAAACCCGGGAAGACTATCAGCGGGTAAAAGCATCGGAACAATTAACGCCGCAGCTTATTGCCCGTTTATATAACGTCGAGCCTGATTTTATTCATCGCATTGTCTGGTTTGATCCGGCAAATGCGGTAAAAATTGTCATGCCGCGCGATATTATTTCCGGCAACGTTGGTGACAATGATGTTTATGGCGCGCAGCAACACGCGCCGCTATTAAGTATTACCTTCGACTTGTAGTCATAACAATACAACAACAGCCATCAGGATACAGGATTTTGCTGTATCACTGTTTTCCTGATTATTCATGCGGTTGGTCATAACAAGCGCGTACCTGAGCGGTTGTCTGCGTTCGGGTATGCGCTGCCCTACACATTATTCTCCAACCATTATCCGATGGAGCAAACATGAAAAAAATAAGTTTAACCAAAATGATCATATTAGGCCTGATACTCGGCATGATTGCCGGGGTGGCCATTAATAATATGGCATCGGCTGAAACAGCAAAATCGTACGCCCAGGACATCTCTATTTTTACCACCATATTTTTACGCATGGTAAAAATGATTATTGCCCCCCTGGTTATTTCAACGTTAGTGGTGGGGATCGCCAAAATGGGCGATGCCAAAACGCTGGGGCGTATATTCTCTAAAACCTTTTTCCTGTTTATTTGCGCCTCATTATTGTCTATTGCGTTGGGTCTGGTCATCGTCAATATGTTCCAGCCAGGCGCAGGCATTAACTTTGTGGCACACGACGCAGGCGCGGTTGCCGCCGTGCAGTCTGAACCCTTCACGCTGAAAGTCTTTATCTCGCACGCCGTGCCCACCAGCATTATCGATGCGATGGCGCGCAACGAGATCCTGCAAATTGTGGTGTTCTCCATTTTCCTCGGTTGCAGCCTGGCCGCCGTTGGTGAAAAAGGCGCCGCCATCGTTAAAGTGCTCGACTCGCTGGTGCACGTCATGCTGAAGCTGACAGGTTACGTGATGCTGTTTGCGCCGCTGACCGTCTTTGCCGCCATCTCCGGTCTGATTGCTGAACGCGGTCTGGGCGTGATGGTCAGCGCCGGGATCTTCATGGGCGAGTTCTACCTGACGCTGGGGATGCTGTGGGCGATCCTGATTGGCCTGTCAACAATGATTGTCGGGCCGTGCATCAGTCGTCTGACCAAAGCAATCTTCGAACCCGCGCTGCTGGCCTTTACCACGTCCAGCTCGGAAGCGGCTTTCCCTGGTACGCTGGACAAACTGGAGAAGTTTGGCGTCTCTTCCAAGATTGCCAGCTTCGTACTGCCTATCGGTTACTCCTTTAACCTCGTCGGCTCAATGGCCTACTGCTCGTTTGCCACCGTGTTTATCGCCCAGGCGTGCAACATTGAACTGAGCATGGGCGAGCAGATCACCATGCTGCTGATTCTGATGCTGACCTCCAAAGGAATGGCAGGCGTGCCGCGTGCGTCAATGGTGGTTATCGCCGCTACCCTCAACCAGTTCAACATTCCAGAAGCCGGTCTGATCCTGCTGATGGGCGTCGATCCGTTCCTCGATATGGGCCGTTCTGCCACCAACGTGATGAGTAATGCGATGGGTGCGGCGATTGTCGGTCGTTGGGAAGGCGAGCACTTCGGCGCAGGCTGCCGTGGCAAAGCACCGGTCAAAACCCCGGAACAGGAGCGCCCGGCAACCGAACACTCAGAAGTGGCGATGTCCTGATACCACAGCGATGCCGGATGGCGCTAACGCTTATCCGGCCTACGGTTTGCGCATTGTTGTAGGCCGGACAGCCGTCCGGCAAAAATAACTTAAAGGTGAGAAGTTAATATGTCTAAACCATTTGTCTGGCAGGAACCGTTTGTTCAAAGCAAAGATACGACGGAATATGAATTACTCAGCGACAAGCACATTACGGTAACGGAGTTAGACGGTGAAGAGGTTATCAAAGTCGCGCCTGAAGCGCTGACTCTGCTGGCCCAACAGGCATTTTATGAAGCCTCGTTTTTCCTGCGCACCGCGCATCTGAAGCAGATTGCCAGCATCCTGCACGATCCGCAGGCCAGCAGTAATGATAAGTACGTCGCGCTGCAACTGTTACGCAATGCCGAAGTCTCGGCGAAAGGCGTACTGCCAAACTGCCAGGACACGGGAACGGCAACCATTGTGGCGAGCAAAGGTCAGCACGTCTGGACAGGCGGCAACGATGCCGAAGCCCTGAGCAAAGGCGTGTACATCACTTTCCAGGAAAATAACTTACGCTACTCCCAGAACGCCCCGCTGGACATGTACACCGAGGTGAATACCCAAACCAACCTGCCCGCCCAGATTGATATCAGCGCGACGCCGGGTGACGAATACCGGTTTCTCTTCGTCAATAAAGGCGGCGGTTCCGCCAACAAAGCGGCGCTGTTTCAGGAAACCAAATCTATTCTGCAACCCGAAAAACTCACCGCTTTCCTGATCGAAAAAATGCGGTCGCTGGGAACAGCAGCCTGCCCGCCCTACCATATCGCTTTTGTGGTTGGCGGATTGTCTGCCGACCAGGCGCTGAAAGTGGCGAAGCTGGCCTCAACCAAATATTACGACACCCTGCCGACCAGCGGAAACGAGCTGGGCCAGGCGTTTCGCGACACGGCGCTGGAAACAACCCTGCTCAATGCCAGCCGCGAGTTTGGCATCGGAGCACAGTTTGGTGGCAAATATTTCGCTCATGATATCCGCGTTATCCGCCTGCCGCGTCACGGCGGCTCCTGCCCCATCGCAATGGCGCTCTCCTGCTCTGCCGACCGCAATATTAAAGCGAAAATCAACAAGCGCGGCATCTGGCTGGAAAAACTCGAACACAATCCGGGAAAATTTATTCCTGAATCCCTGCGCGTGGAAAACAGCGCCCAGACCGTACAGCTCGATCTCAACCGTCCGCTGCGCGAGATCCTGCATAACCTTTCCACGCTGCCTGTCGGCACCCGACTGTCGCTGAACGGCCCGATTGTCGTCGCCCGCGATATCGCGCACGCCAAAATTAAAGAGCGTCTGGATAACGGCGAACCGATGCCGGACTACATGAAAAATCACATTGTTTATTACGCGGGGCCAGCCAAAACGCCGGAAAAACAGGCCTGCGGCTCGCTCGGCCCGACCACCGGCGGGCGCATGGACGGCTATGTTGACGCCTTCCAGGCGGCGGGCGGCAGTTTGATCATGCTTTCGAAAGGCAACCGCAGCCAGCAAGTGACCGAGGCCTGCCACAAGCATGGCGGCTTCAATCTTGGCAGCATTGGCGGCGCCGCCGCGCTTCTGGCGCAGCAGTACGTTAAAAGCTTGCGCTGCCTTGAGTATCCCGAACTGGGGATGGAAGCCGTGTGGATGATGGAGGTCAAAAACCTGCCCGCCTTTGTGCTGGTGGATGATAAAGGCAATAACTTCTTCAGCCAGTTTGAGCAGCAACATCGCTGCGCGACCTGTCCGGCAGGACATTAAGGAGCATTTATGGAAGCGCGAGCCAATACTGACAGGCACCGCCAGCGGCAGCAAAAACTGAAAGAACAGGTGGACACCCGTGTGGCGGCGGCCACGGAACAGAAAGGAGTCCTGATTGTTTTCACCGGGAACGGTAAAGGAAAATCGACGGCGGCCTTTGGCACCGCGACCCGCGCGGTCGGTCACGGCAAAACCGTTGGCGTCGCGCAATTTATCAAAGGTCAGTGGGATAACGGTGAATACAACACGCTGCAACCGCTTGGCGTTGAGTTTCACATTATGGGCACCGGTTTTACCTGGGAGACGCAGGACCGGGAAGCGGATATACAGGCGGCGGAAGCCGTCTGGCAGGAAGGCAGGCGCATGCTCGCCGACCCGCGTTACGATCTGGTGGTGCTGGATGAACTGACATACATGCTGGCTTATCACTACCTGGACACCCAGGACGTGATCGCCGCGATTGTGAATCGTCCTGAACAGCAGAGCGTGATCGTTACCGGTCGCGGGTGTCATACGCAGTTACTGGAACTCGCCGATACGGTCAGCGAAGTCCGCCCGGTGAAGCATGCATTCGATAGCGGCATTCAGGCGCAGGCGGGGATAGACTGGTAGCCGCGCCTTTGCCTGATGGCGCTGCGCTTATCAGGCCTACAGTCCTCACCGTTTGTAGGCCCGATAAGGCCACCGGCCGCAGCCCTCACCGCTTGTAGGCCGGATAAGGCCACTGGCCGCCATCCGGCATCAGCGCTCCACCGCTGAGATTACCGATTTTTGCAGCAGCCAGTCACGGAAGATCTGTAAATACCGGGATTCCGCTTTTTCTTCGCGCCACGTCATAATAAACCGGTTCCCTGTACGCATCGGCACATCGCAGGGAATCACCATCTCACCGTTATCCAGATCGTGCTGGATCGCAAACCGGGGCAATAGCGCCACGCCCAGATTAGAACGCACGGCGGCAATCAGCATCGACAATAAATCAAAGCGCGGGCCTTTATTCACCAGCGGACTGTTGATATCCGACAGCGCGAACCATTCCTGCCAGCCTTTGATGCGCGTACTTTGATGCAAAAGGGGAAATTCATTGAGCAACTCTTCTACGGTCAGTTTTTGATTCGGCTGAGGTAAAAGGCTGCCACTGCATACGGGTAAAATTTCCTCTTCAAATAAATACTCCACCTCTGACCAGGGCGAGCAAAAATCTTCCCGCATAATGGCGGCGTCATACTCACGGTTAAGAAAATCGCCAATATTCGCCAGCGAATGAATATTAACGATAATGTCAGGATTTATTTTATTAAATTCACGTAAATTCGGAATCAGCCAGTGGGTACTGAACGTTGGGTTCACCGCCAGCTCAATGACCTGAACGGTGGGTTGCCAGGTCATTATCGTATTGGTATCGCGTTCAAGTTTGTTAAGTGTTTCTTTAACAATGCTCAGATAATGCTTA
This sequence comes from Citrobacter sp. CK206, assembly GCF_030333125.1. NCBI lineage: Bacteria > Pseudomonadati > Pseudomonadota > Gammaproteobacteria > Enterobacterales > Enterobacteriaceae > Citrobacter > Citrobacter sp. CK206. The sequence goes on along the minus strand of NZ_JAOWGM010000021.1, from coordinate 557,652 downwards.
CCGGCTGCATTTAAAAAAATTCGCTTTTTGGCATGGTTAAATAACGAGGTATGTAAAAAATCCTCCAGCGCATTCACCTGCCGGAACACTGCGCTCTGAGTCAACGCCAACTCTTCTGCTGCCCGGGTATAGCTTTCGTGACGCGCCACCACTTCAAAAGTCACCAGTAATTCGGTCTTGGGTATCTTTCCTCTCATAACGTCTTCCATATGCAGCGTACAAAAATAGTTTAATTTATAAAAAATTAATGCAACCCCTCCAGATTATCCCCGAGAGTTATATTTTATTTTCTCCGCTAATGTCATTGATCCACTCCATGATTTACGCACACTGCCAGTGTTTAAATATTAAGCAATAATACTCAACCCCGACAATAAACACAATTTAAACGCGGTTAATTACAGGCAAATAGTGCTAATAAGTTCTTAATAATTTTTCATGTTAACTTGTTTTATGGAGAAAAAATGTTGCGAGGTGAATCAATATTATTTGTGGTTTATTTAAGGAGGATTTAACACGCGGCATAACAGAAAGCGACTGTTTATGTGTCTGATAATTTTCTGTTCGTCACCTGCTGGCAGGATGATATTAATAACAATAAGCGCGGGTAAACGTTTACCGCAGCAAGATGCTTATTTTCAACACGGTTAAGCGGCAAAACAGGCAAAAAAAAGGTCACCAGAAGGTGACCAACCATGTCGAAAACGGACCAGCCCTGCATCCTTCGCGCTTCAGGTATTCCCCTGTCGCACGAAGGAGTCGGGCCTTATTGCTGCTTTTTGAGAATTACTTCATTACGGCTTTCAGCGCTTCGCCGATATCCGCCAGGCTACGAACGGTTTTCACGCCTGCGGCTTCCAGCGCGGCGAATTTCTCATCCGCCGTACCTTTACCACCCGCGATAATCGCGCCCGCGTGACCCATACGCTTGCCTTTCGGCGCGGTAACGCCCGCGATGTAACCAACAACCGGCTTGGTTACGTGTTCTTTGATGTATGCCGCCGCCTCTTCTTCCGCGCTACCGCCGATCTCACCGATCATCACGATCGCTTCAGTCTGCGGATCTTCCTGGAACAGTTTCAGGATATCGATGAAGTTAGAGCCCGGGATCGGGTCGCCGCCGATGCCCACACAGGTGGACTGGCCGAAACCGTAGTCAGTGGTCTGCTTAACCGCTTCATAGGTCAGCGTACCGGAGCGGGACACGATGCCCACTTTGCCCGGCTTGTGGATGTGGCCCGGCATGATGCCGATTTTGCACTCGCCTGGGGTGATCACGCCCGGGCAGTTCGGCCCGATCATGCGCACGCCCGCTTCGTCAAGCGCGACTTTCACGGTCAGCATATCCAGCGTCGGGATGCCTTCAGTGATGGTGATAATCAGTTTGATGCCCGCGTCGACAGCTTCCAGAATGGAGTCTTTACAGAACGGCGCCGGAACGTAGATAACCGTTGCGGTGGCGCCAGTGGCTTCTACCGCTTCACGCACGGTATTGAACACCGGCAGACCCAGATGCGTGGTGCCGCCTTTGCCTGGCGTTACGCCGCCCACCATCTGCGTGCCGTAAGCAATCGCCTGTTCAGAGTGGAAAGTCCCCTGGCTACCGGTAAAGCCCTGGCAGATAACCTTGGTGTTTTTATCGATTAAAACAGACATTATTTCCCCTCCACTGCGGCAACAACCTGCTGAGCTGCATCCGTCAGACTTTTCGCTGCAATAATATTCAGGCCGCTGTCAGCCAGTTTTTTCGCGCCGAGTTCGGCGTTGTTGCCTTCCAGACGTACGACAACCGGTACGCTAACACCCACTTCTTCTACCGCGCCGATGATACCGTCGGCAATCAGGTCGCAACGGACGATGCCGCCGAAGATGTTAACCAGAACCGCTTTCACGTTGTCATCAGAGAGGATGATTTTGAACGCTTCGGTTACGCGCTCTTTGGTCGCGCCGCCGCCTACGTCGAGGAAGTTAGCCGGTTCGCCGCCGTGCAGTTTAACGATGTCCATCGTGCCCATCGCCAGACCTGCGCCGTTAACCATGCAGCCGATGTTGCCGTCCAGCGCCACGTAGTTCAGTTCCCACTGCGCCGCCTGCGCTTCACGCGGGTCTTCCTGAGACTGGTCGCGCATTTCGCGCAGATCCGGCTGGCGGAACAGCGCGTTGCCGTCAGCGCCCAGTTTACCGTCGAGACAGATCAGATCGCCTTGTTTAGTGATCACCAGCGGGTTGATTTCGATCAGCGCCAGATCGCGCTCAAGGAAAATGGTCGCCAGACCCATAAAGATCTTCGTAAATTGCTGAACCTGCTTACCTTCCAGACCCAGTTTGAACGCCAGTTCACGGCCCTGATACGGCATTGGGCCCGCCAGCGGATCGAGGGCGATTTTGTGGATCAGGTGCGGGGTCTCTTCCGCCACTTTTTCGATTTCCACGCCGCCTTCGGTGGAGGCCATAAAGACCACGCGGCGGGAACTACGGTCAACAACCGCGCCAAGATACAGCTCTTTATCGATATCGGTCGCCGCTTCAACCAGAATCTGGTTGACCGGTTGACCGTTAGCGTCTGTCTGGTAGGTCACGAGGCGTTTACCCAGCCAGTGTTCCGCGAACGCGCGAATCTCTTCTTTGCTGTTAACAACCTTCACACCGCCCGCTTTGCCACGGCCGCCTGCGTGAACCTGACATTTTACTACCCACGGACCCGCGCCGATTTTTGAAGCGGCTTCTTCTGCTTCACGCGGAGTAGTACAGGCATAACCCACCGGCGCCGGTAAGCCATAGCGGGCAAAAAGTTGTTTTGCCTGATATTCATGTAAGTTCATGTGTTCTGTCCATCCTTCAGGTAATCGTTATCTTTAAACCTGTAGGCCTGATAAGACGCGGCTGCGTCGCCATCAGGCATCTCACCAGCGCCTTATCCGGCCTACAGGGCAGGTGACACTAAAAAGTGACTACACGTCCAGCAGCAGACGCGTCGGATCTTCCAGCAGCTCTTTAATGGCGACCAGGAAGCCCACTGATTCACGACCATCGATCAGACGGTGATCGTAAGACAGCGCCAGGTACATCATCGGCAGGATCTCAACCTTACCATCCACCGCCATCGGACGATCTTTGATCGCATGCATGCCGAGGATTGCGCTCTGCGGCGGGTTGATGATCGGGGTAGACATCAGCGAGCCGAACACGCCACCGTTGGTGATGGTGAAGTTACCGCCGGTCAGATCGTCCACCGTCAGCTTACCGTCACGCCCTTTCACGGCCAGTTCTTTGATTTTTTTCTCGATATCCGCCATGCCGAGGGTATCGACATCACGCAGTACCGGCGTTACCAGACCACGCGGCGTGGAAACCGCCATGCTGACGTCGAAGTAGTTGTGATACACCACGTCGTCGCCATCAATGGAGGCGTTCACTTCCGGGTAGCGTTTCAGCGCTTCAACCACCGCTTTCACGTAGAAGGACATGAAGCCCAGACGAATGCCATGACGTTTTTCAAACGCGTCGCCGTACTGCTTACGCAGATCCATGATTGGCTTCATGTTGACTTCGTTGAACGTGGTCAGCATCGCGGTGGAGTTTTTCGCTTCCAGCAGACGCTCGGCTACGCGCTTGCGCAGACGGGTCATCGGGACGCGTTTTTCACTGCGAGCGCCAAGCGCAGGCTGTGCGGCAGGCGCGGCTTCCGGCTCTTTGGCTTCCACTTTCGCCGGTGCCTTCGCCAGATGTTTTTCCACATCTTCGCGCGTGATGCGACCGCCTACGCCCGTGCCTTTGATGGCGCTGGCGTCGAGGTTATGTTCACCCAACAGACGGCGGATCGCCGGGCTGAGGGCATCGTTGTTCTGCTCGGATAGCGACGCCTGCTGGCGCTGAGCCGGTGTAGACGCTTTCTCTTCGGATTTGGCGCTGGTCTCTTTACCGGAGCTGTTGCCTTCACGCAGGCGACCCAGGATCTGGCGAGACGTTACCGTCGTACCTTCATCTTCCAGAACCGCATCCAGAATGCCGTCAGCCGATGCCGGTACTTCCAGTACCACTTTGTCAGTTTCGATTTCTACCAGCACTTCATCACGCTGGACACTATCGCCCGGTTTTTTGTGCCAGGTCGCAACGGTTGCGTCCGCTACGGACTCAGGCAGGTCGGGAACAAGAATATCTACGCTACTCATTATTTATCCTTTAATTAATCGACGTTCAGCGCGTCATTAACCAGATCTTGTTGCTGTTTCTGGTGAACGGACAGATACCCTACCGCCGGAGAGGCGGAGGCCGGGCGACCTGCGTAACGCAGAGCAGACCCAAATGGAATCACTTCACGGAAATGATGCTGACTACAGTACCATGCGCCCTGGTTGAGCGGCTCTTCCTGGCACCAGACAAAATCATGTACGTGGGCGTACGGTTTCAGCGCTTCCTGAACCGCTTTGTGCGGGAACGGGTAGAGCTGTTCAATGCGCACAATGGCGACATCTTTCTGATCGTTTTTACGGCGTTGTTCCAGCAGGTCGTAATAAACCTTACCAGAACACATCACCACGCGCTTCACGCCTTGCGGATCGAGCTCATCAACCTCGCCAATCGCTGGCTGGAAGGCGCCGTTGGCCAGTTCGTCCAGGCTGGAGACCGCCAGCGGATGACGCAGCAGCGACTTCGGCGACATAACGACCAGCGGACGGCGCATACCGCGCAGCGCCTGACGACGCAGCATGTGGTAAACCTGCGCCGGAGTGGACGGGACGCAAACCTGCATGTTTTGCTCAGCGCAAAGTTGCAGATAACGTTCCAGACGCGCGGAGGAGTGCTCCGGCCCCTGCCCTTCGTAGCCGTGCGGCAGCAGCATCACCAGGCCGCACATCCGCCCCCATTTCTGCTCGCCAGAGGAGATGAACTGATCGATCACCACCTGCGCGCCGTTGGCGAAGTCGCCGAACTGCGCTTCCCAGATGGTCAGGGTGCGCGGTTCAGCGGTCGCATAGCCGTATTCGAACGCCAGCACCGCTTCTTCAGACAGGACGGAGTCCCAGACGCGGAAGGTGCCCTGACCGTTATGAATGTGCTGCAACGGCGTATACGTGGAACCATTTGCCTGGTTATGAATCACCGCATGACGGTGGAAGAAGGTGCCGCGACCGGAGTCCTCGCCGGACAGACGCACCGGAATCCCCTCATCAACCAGCGTGGCGTAGGCCAGCGTTTCCGCGCCGCCCCAGTCGAACAGCTTCTCGCCAGCGGCCATCGACTGACGATCGCCGTAAATTTTGGCGACGCGCGACTGCATTTCTACCGCTTCCGGCACCGTGCTGATGCGTTTAGCCAGTTCCTGCAAACGCTTCATTTCCACCTTGTTCGGGTAGCTCTCATCCCATTCATGGTTGAGGTACGGCGACCAGGTGAAGGAGTGCATGTTCATCGGACGCCACTCTTTCACCACGCATTCGCCTGCATCCAGCGCATCGCGGTAGAGGTTGACCATTTCAGTGGCGTCTTCCAGCGTAGCGACCTTGTCCGCTTCCAGCTTGTCGGCGTAGAGTTTACGCGGCGTCGGATGCTTTTTGATTTTCTGGTACATCAGCGGCTGGGTTGCGCTCGGCTCGTCGGCTTCGTTATGGCCGTGACGGCGGTAGCACACCAGATCGATGAAGACATCGCGTTTAAAGGTGTTACGGAAGTCCAGCGCCAGACGGGTAACGAAAGCCACCGCTTCCGGGTCATCCGCGTTAACGTGGAAAATCGGCGCCTGAACCATCTTGCCAATGTCGGTGCAGTATGGGGTGGAACGCGCATCCAGCGGGTTGGAGGTGGTAAAGCCCACCTGGTTGTTGATGACGATACGCACCGTACCGCCCACTTCGTAACCACGCGCCTTGGACATGTTCAGGGTTTCCTGAACCACGCCCTGGCCCGTCACTGCGGCGTCGCCGTGAATGGTGATTGGCAGCACTTTATTGCTGCTCGGCTCATCCAGACGATCCAGACGGGCGCGCACGGAACCGATCACCACCGGGCTGACGATTTCCAGGTGCGACGGGTTAAACGCCAGCGCCAGGTGAACCAGACCGCCTTCGGTTTCGATATCAGACGAGAAGCCCATGTGGTACTTCACGTCGCCGGTGCCGAGGTGTTCTTTATGTTTGCCCGCAAATTCGTCGAACAGATCCTGCGGTTTTTTACCCAGCACGTTGACCAGCACGTTCAGACGACCACGGTGCGCCATACCCAGCACCACTTCGCGGGTGCCGCTGTTGCCCGCATGGCGGATCATCTCTTTGAGCATCGGGATTAACGCATCGCCGCCTTCCAGCGAGAAGCGTTTCGCCCCCGGGAATTTCGCCCCCAGATAACGCTCCAGCCCTTCGGCGGCGGTCAGTTCGTTGAGGAAGCGTTTTTTCTCTTCCGCGCTGAAGGCGGCGCGGCCGGATTCGATACGCTGCTGAATCCAGCGTTTCTCTTCGGTGCTGGTGATGTGCATATACTCGGCGCCAATCGGGCCGCAGTATGTTTGTTTGAGCGCGGAAATAAGTTCGCCCAGCTTCATCGTCTCTTTGCCAATCGCAAAAGAACCTACGTTAAAGCTTTCCTGGAAATCGGCCTCTGTCAGATCGTGGAAAGAGGGGTCCAGATCCGCCACGTTTTCTTGTTCCCACAGTCCCAGCGGATCGAGATTCGCATGCTGGTGACCACGGAAACGATAAGCGTTGATAAGTTGCAGGACTTTGACCTGCTTCGTATTGGTGTCAGGGTCGGAAATCGAAGAAGAGTAACGTGAGGCATCCTTCGCCAGACGACGGAAATAATCACGCGTTTTTGAATGGAATTGATCCGGTTTGACTCCGGTGCCAGGTAACTGCTGGAACGTCGAACGCCAGTTAGCGTCTACCGAGTCAGGATCGGTTAAGAAGTCTTCATAGAGCTGTTCTATCCAGCTCTGGTTTGCGCCAGAGAGGTAAGAAGAGTCCAACCAGGCTTTCAAAGCGCTGTTCTGCATCGTGATCCCTTAAGCATTCTGTATGCTTACTTCGCCGTGGATACTACCACGCACATTGCTGTGCGTGCCGGGGTTCACTTGCGAGCTCTTCTCTGTGTAGCGGCTCGCGAAGGAACCTTTAGAAACTGTCTAACCATCAGGGCAGTTTTTAAAGGTTTCCTGCATTTCAAACCGGTGGTGGCCCCGTAGACCTGATAAGCGTAGCGCCATCGGGCAATATATGCCGGATGACGACGCCAACGTCTTATCCGGCCTACGGGACTGTCATTTACTGCGCTTACCGGCGTTATTATTTACGCACTGCGTTGCAACAACATCGACTTAATATGGCCGATGGCGCGCGTCGGGTTCAGCCCCTTAGGACATACACTGACGCAGTTCATGATGCTATGACAGCGGAATACGCTGAATGCATCGCTCAGGTCTTCCAGGCGGCTGTCGGTCTCGGTATCACGGCTATCGATCAGGAAACGATACGCTGCTAACAGACCTGCCGGGCCGATAAACTTATCCGGGTTCCACCAGAACGACGGGCACGACGTTGAACAGCACGCACAAAGAATACACTCATACAGCCCATCGAGTTTTTCACGCTGCTCGGGCATCTGTAAATGCTCACGAGCGGGTGGATTTTGCCCATTATTCAATAAGTAAGGCTTAATCTTCTCATATTGTGCGTAGAATTGCCCCATGTCTACCACCAAATCGCGGATAACCGGTAAACCGGGCAGCGGACGGATAACAATCTTCTTACCCGGCTGGTGTAGCGCCGAAACCGGCGTAATACACGCCAGGCCGTTTTTGCCGTTCATGTTCAGGCCATCTGAACCGCACACGCCTTCACGGCATGAGCGACGGAAAGAGAGGCTGGGATCTTTCTCTTTCAGCTGCATCAGCGCATCCAGCAGCATCATGTCACGCCCTTCTTCGCCTTCCAGGGTGTAATCCTGCATACGCGGAGCGTCATCAACATCCGGGTTATAGCGATAAATCGAAAACTCGAGTTTCATTTTCCTGTCTCCGCATTAGTAAGTACGAATCTTCGGCGGGAATGCCGGGCGCAGTTTCGGTTCCATATTGACGCTACGACGCGTCATGGATTCCGTCTCTGGCAGATACAGGGAATGGCACAGCCAGTTTTCATCATCGCGATCCGGGAAGTCGAAGCGGCTATGCGCGCCACGGCTTTCGGTACGGAAGTTGGCGGATACCGCAGTTGCGTAAGCCGTTTCCATCAGGTTGTCCAGCTCCAGACACTCGACGCGCTGGGTGTTGAACTCGCTGGAGGTGTCATCCAGACGGGCGTTTTTCAGACGCTCACGGATCACCTTCAGTTGCTCAAGCCCTTTCGCCATCGCGTCGCCTTCACGGAATACCGAGAAGTTGTGCTGCATACATTCCTGCAACGCTTTACGGATAACCACCGGATCTTCGCCGTCACGGTTGTTGTTCCAGCGGTTGAGACGTTCCAGAGAGGCCTCAATGTCAGACTCGCTGGCGTCACGCAGCGCGCCCTGCTCGGCGATGGACTCCTGCAAATGCAGACCGGCCGCACGTCCGAAGACCACCAGGTCAAGCAGCGAGTTGCCGCCCAGACGGTTAGCGCCGTGTACGGATACGCAGGCGATCTCACCCACCGCGAACAGACCAGGAATCACCACGTCTTCGCCCTGCTCGTTCACGGTCAGCGCCTGACCGGTCACTTTGGTCGGGATACCGCCCATCATGTAGTGACAGGTTGGAATAACCGGGATCGGCTCTTTAACCGGGTCAACGTGCGCAAAGGTACGGGACAATTCGAGGATACCCGGCAGACGGGATTCGAGTACTTCTTTACCCAGATGGTCGAGCTTCAGTTTCGCGTGCGGCCCCCACGGGCCGTCGCAGCCGCGACCTTCACGGATTTCGATCATAATAGAACGCGCGACCACGTCACGACCGGCCAGGTCCTTCGCGTTCGGGGCATAGCGCTCCATAAAGCGCTCGCCATGTTTATTCAGCAGATAACCGCCTTCACCACGGCAGCCTTCTGTCACCAGCACGCCCGCGCCCGCAATGCCGGTCGGGTGGAACTGCCACATTTCCATATCCTGCACCGGAACACCGGCACGCAGCGCCATACCCACGCCGTCGCCGGTGTTGATATGAGCGTTAGTGGTGGACTGGTAAATACGGCCTGCGCCGCCGGTCGCCAGCACGGTTGCGCGCGCTTTGAAGTAGACCACTTCGCCGGTTTCGATACACAGCGCGGTACACCCCACTACCGCGCCATCCTGGTTTTTCACCAGATCCAGCGCATACCATTCAGAAAAAATGGTGGTGTGGTTTTTCAGGTTCTGCTGGTACAGCGTGTGCAACAGCGCGTGACCGGTACGGTCAGCCGCTGCTGCGGTACGCGCCGCCTGTTCGCCGCCGAAGTTTTTCGACTGGCCGCCGAACGGACGCTGATAGATACGGCCATCGTCAAGACGGGAGAAAGGCAGCCCCATGTGCTCCAGTTCCAGAATCGCTTCCGGGCCGGTTTTGCACATATATTCAATCGCGTCCTGGTCGCCGATGTAGTCCGATCCTTTTACGGTATCGTACATGTGCCATTCCCAGTTATCTTCATGGGTATTACCGAGCGCCACGGTGATGCCACCTTGTGCGGATACGGTATGGGAACGGGTTGGGAAGACTTTGGAGAGCAGCGCACAGGTCTGGCCGCTCTGGGAAATTTGCAGCGCTGCGCGCATACCTGCGCCGCCTGCGCCAATAACAACAGCATCAAATTCTCTGACTGGCAGTTTCATTACACACCCCACACCACAACAAATCCATAAATGACGTAAACCACCAGCGCAACAACGATTGCCAGCTGTAGCACAAGGCGCAGGGCCAGAGGTTTAACGTAGTCGGTCAACACCTGCCACATGCCGATCCAGGCATGAATCAAGATGGAGAAAAGTGCCAGCAGGGTGAAGACTTTGGTGAATGCCGATGAGAAGAAACCGCTCCAGACATCAAAGGTCAGCTCGCCGCTTATTGCGAAAAAGCCCACCATATAAACGATGTAGAGGGTCAGAACGATAGCGGTAGCACGGACCAGGATGAAGTCATGTACGCCATTGCGTCCTAATGCGGAGGCGTTGCTTACCATACGAGGACTCCTGCGAGAAGTGAAAGCACGACAGTGATAACAAAAGAGATTTTGGCTGAGCGTTTACCCGCTTCGAATGTTTCTTCCAGATAGCCAAAATCCATCATCATGTGACGAATACCGACCACGACGTGATACGCCAGCGCGGTGAGGATGCCCCACATAATAAATTTAACAAAGAAGCTCCCCATGATGGCGGATGCCTGCTGGAATCCTTCAGGGGAAGAGAGGCTGGTGCCCAATAACCACAACAGAATCCCGACCGCCACGAAGGTGATCACTCCAGAAACGCGATGGAGAATGGACGCTATCGCCGTGATTGGGAACCGGATCGTTGTCAGATCCAGATTGACAGGTCTTTGTTTTTTCACATTTCTTATCATGAATAACGCCCACATGCTGTTCTTATTATTCCCTTTGGACTTCGGGTACAGAGGGTGAATCTACCTGTAGCCAGAAAGACGACGGGATTTCCTTCCTCCGGTCTGCTTGCGGGTCAGACAGCGTCCTTTCTATAACTGCGCGTCATGTAAAACACTGCTTCCAGTTGCTAAAACGACACGTTACAACGCTGGGTGGCTCGGGATTGCAGGGTATTCCGGAGACCTGGCGGCAGTATAGGACGTTCACAAAATCATTACAATTAACCTACATATAGTTTGTCGGGTTTTATCCCGAACAGTGACATAGGTCACGATAACAACATTTATTTAATTTTTAATCATCTGATTTGACAAACATTAAACAAAGTTGTTACAAACAACACCAGAAAAGGCATATAATGCGCAAAAGTTATGGGGTCACTCTTTCACCTGCTAATAAGTTATGTAACAGTGTGGCGGTATTGACCAATTTATTCAGGACAGTTATTAGTGATAGTCAGGTTTAATAATTCGGATTGCTAAGTTGTTGATTTGTTGCTAATTCGCCATAAGTTAACTGTTTTTACCTGCAAGCGCCCATTGCTCTGTACCCTGGTTTTCTCCTCTTTCGCAGAGCGGCGAGCCAAATAACAAACTGGTAACGGTTGATTTATGTAACGAAGCAAATCTCACTGAGTAGTCTTAAGCAATAAGGCGCTAAGGAGACCGTAAATGGCTGATACAAAAGCAAAACTCACCCTAAATGGTGACTCTGCTATTGAACTGGATGTGCTAAAGGGCACACTCGGTCAAGACGTTATTGATATTCGTAGTCTCGGCTCAAAGGGGATGTTCACTTTTGATCCAGGTTTCACCTCTACCGCATCCTGCGAATCCAAAATCACCTTCATCGACGGCGACGAAGGCATTCTGTTACATCGCGGCTTCCCGATTGACCAACTGGCTACCGAGTCTAACTATCTGGAAGTATGTTACATCCTGCTGTACGGCGAGAAACCGACCCAGGCAGAGTACGACGAGTTCAAAACCACCGTCACACGCCATACCATGATCCATGAGCAGATTACCCGTCTGTTCCACGGTTTTCGCCGCGACTCGCATCCGATGGCCGTTATGTGCGGCGTCACCGGCGCGCTGGCTGCGTTCTACCACGACTCGATGGATGTGAATAATCCGCGTCATCGTGAAATCGCCGCGTTCCGCCTGCTGTCCAAAATGCCGACAATGGCGGCAATGTGTTACAAGTATTCTATCGGTCAACCGTTCGTCTACCCGCGCAACGACCTCTCCTATTCCGGCAACTTCCTGAACATGATGTTCTCCACACCGTGCGAAAACTATGAAGTTAACCCGGTGCTGGAACGCGCAATGGACAGGATTCTGATTCTTCACGCCGATCACGAACAGAACGCATCGACGTCAACCGTCCGTACCGCAGGCTCCTCCGGCGCGAACCCGTTCGCCTGCATCGCGGCGGGCATTGCCTCCCTGTGGGGACCGGCGCATGGCGGCGCGAACGAAGCGGCGCTGAAAATGCTGGTAGAAATCAGCTCTGTTAAACACATCCCGGAATTTATTCGCCGGGCAAAAGACAAGAATGATTCTTTCCGCCTGATGGGCTTCGGTCACCGTGTTTACAAAAACTATGACCCGCGCGCTACCGTCATGCGTGAAACCTGCCACGAAGTTCTGAAAGAGCTGGGCACCAAAGATGACCTGCTGGAAGTCGCGATGGAGCTGGAACACATCGCGCTGAACGACCCGTACTTTATCGAGAAGAAACTCTACCCGAACGTAGACTTCTACTCCGGCATCATTCTGAAAGCGATGGGCATTCCGTCCTCCATGTTCACCGTGATCTTCGCGATGGCGCGTACCGTGGGCTGGATTGCACACTGGAACGAAATGCACAGCGAAGGCATGAAAATCGCCCGTCCGCGTCAGCTGTACACCGGCTACGAAAAGCGCGATTTCAAGTCTGATATTAAGCGTTAATCATCCTGGCCATCGGGTAACACCGGTGGCCTTTATTATTTACTGAAACTCTGGCAACAATATTCATCTTGCCAATATAACCTTTATTACTCCAGTCACTCCCAATATATTACCGCCGAAAAAATAGCTATTTCCTTTCACATAGCATCAATAGCTAATGCATTATTTGACCTTTAAAACCATTAGATCTTTAATCCGACACAATTGGATGCAGGTAAAGGCTAAATGGAATGGGCGATATTATTTACCTGAGAATCACAGGTGAAGAACAAGGAAACATTTCGGCGGGATGTGGAACATATTCGTCAACAGGTAATCGCTGGCAAAAAGGGCATGAAGACGAGATCTTCGTATTTTCGCTATTCAGCGCATTGAGTAATACAGGAAGGGGTATTAACCTTCAGGGACTCAGATTCAGCAAATTAATCGATAAAAGCACCCCGCTATTTTGTAATGCAATCACTAATAATGAAAGGCTGTTCATTGAAATTGATTTCTGGCGAATAAACAGAACGGGCCGATGGGAACGCTATTATTATATTCAACTAAAAAATGCTTCTGTAAGAAGTATTCAAACGCATGTGGCCCTTAATGAGCTGGATACCGAAGAGATTGCGGTATCATATGATTATATTCTTTGCAAACACCTCATCGCCAATACCGAATTTGACTACCTGGCATTTCCCGCTGAATATAACCACTTGTTTATGCCGCAGCGCCCTCAACCGGTGAATCCCCCCAGACCAGCGGCAATAAAAATCACGCCCCCCAGCCAACATCCCCCAAAAATCACACCGGTCTATGCTAAATCCTGCCTGAAAGCGAAAGGATGTACGGACGCCGGGAACACAGAAGAACCGGCAGAAAACTTCGGCCAGATGGCGATTTTTGCACAATCGTCAGTCGATTATTGTTGCGGATATACGCAGCCCGCAGAAGCCTCAGCCATACCGCTGGCTCTGGGCGGACTGGCGCAGGTGTGGGGGGAGTGGCCGCTCAGCGGTACGCTCAGTGCGACAAGAGCGATACCTTATGTGGGAGCCCTGGCTTCCGCTCTGTATATTTCGTCCGCTGGCGAAGGCAGCGCGCGCGTTCCCGGGCGTGATGAATACTGGTACGAAGAGACCCTCAGACAGAAAGCGCTAGCCGGAAGTACCGCCACCACCCGGGTACGCTTTTTCTGGGGCACCGACACTCACGGCGCACCGCAGGTCTATGGCGTACATACAGGGGAAGGTACCCCCTATGAAAACGTCCGCGTCGCGAACATGGTGTGGAATGCCAACGCGAAGCGCTATGAATTTACCCCCGCCCACGACGTAGACGGGCCGTTAATCACCTGGACACCGGAAAACCCCGTGACTGGTGATTTACCTAATCACACCGGAAGCAATGTTCCACCGCTTGATCAGCCAACCATTCTGGTGACACCTATCCCGGATGGCAAAAATGAGTACACCACGCCACCGTTCCCGGTGCCGGATGTCGCCGATTTTAACGATTATATTCTGGTCTTTCCGGCCGATTCAGGCATTCAGCCGATATATGTTTATCTTCGTGAAGATCCGCGCAAACAACCCGGCACGGCAACCGGTTACGGCGAAATTTTACCCGAAAATAGTCGTTGGCTTGAGGCCGCCAGTTCAGGGCTGGGAGCGCCGATACCTGCACAGGTCGCAGATAAGCTGCGAGGAAGAACGTTTCGCAACTTTGACCATTTCAGAAAAGAGTTCTGGCTTGCGGTGTCGGAATGCCCTGAACTGATGTCACAGTTTAGTAAATCGAATCAAACCAGAATTCTTAGTGGCAACGCACCATTTAGCATTCCTTCTGAACAGGTAGGAGGCAGACCATGGTTTGAAATTCACCATCTTGATTTTATTATTAATGGTGGTGCAGTCTTTGATATGGATAATATGCGCGTTAACACTGTAAAAAATCACATTAAAAATCACTCAAATAAGTAGAGAGGATACACATGGAACTAAAACAACGTCTTGAAGACTACACTGAATCCGAATTCATAGAATTCCTGAATGAATTTTTTGAAAACCCTGGCAATCTGAAAGGAAGAGAATTTGAATCTCACTCTAATAGGCTAGTCAAACACTTCGATAAAATCGTGGATCATCCTGAAGGTAATGGTTTGATTTTTTATCCCCCGGATGACAGGGAGGACAGTCCACAAGGCATCATTGAAGAAATTAAAAGATGGCGAAAATCTCAGGGACGCCCATCATTCAAAGACTCTGAGTAAATACGAGGCCCTGTATTTAACAACACATTAGAAAAGTGAACATATGATTCATTTTAAACAAAAACTCGAAGACTACACTGAATCCGAATTCTTAGACTTCCTAAATGAATTCTCCGCAAACCCGCGCTACCAGGGAGAAATGGACCGTGAATCTTACATCGACTCATTAGTCGATCATTTCGATAAAATCGTGGATCATCCTGAAGGCAATGGTTTGATTTTTTATCCCCCGGATGACAGGGAGGACAGTCCACAAGGCATCATTGGAGAAATTAAAAGATGGCGTAAATCCCAGGGACTTCCCCCGTTCAATCACAGAAAAAACTCAGATACAAACCTAAGGAAATTCAAATGACAATACTGGTTACGGTTCAGGCTCAGCTCATTGTGGGTGAAGCGCAGGTGATAGAGAGTCTGGCCCCCGAAGGTTCATTTGCAGCAGTGTTTGAAGACGATGGAAAAACGGGATATTTCTATGCCCTTGATGAGTCTGTTGATGGTAATCCTATCAGAGATGCTCTACATATCTACAATACAGAAGACGTTTCAGACGGGCATATCCCGTCTGATGTGAAGATCGGTTGGTCAGAAGACAGCAGGAAATGCGTGCTTTTAATTAATAATTATCCGCATGGTGTATTTGATTTTGAATCTAAAAATGGATACTGCCGAAGTGGCTTCCCACCCCCAATCAATCAGGAATGGTCTGTTTCAGGTCACAACTGGAATGATACCGTTGATGATTTTTTCAGATGATTTGTGAATAACCCACAGGTGTCAGGCATATCAATACTGTCGAGGTAAAATTAAAGTATCCTCCTGTCAGTATAAAACAGTACCAGACACCTGTTATTCAGTTCTGGTTTAGCCCGCTTTTATTGACGCCTGATATTTTTTTCAGCGTACTTTTTCTCTATGCTGTATCGATACACTTGATTGGATACCGCCAGGGAGCACAGGATGCCGGTTTTGCAGTGGGGTTTGTTGTTCCTGCTATCACTCCTTCTTTCGCTGGCTTTTCTCTGCATCCACCTCCCGGCGGCGCTGCTGCTCGGCCCAATGATTGCCGGTATCGCATTCAGTCTGAAAGGCATTACGCTGCAACTCCCCCGCTCCACTTTTCTCGCAGCGCAGGCCATTCTCGGCTGCATGATTGCGCAAAACCTTACTGGTTCGATTCTCACCACACTGGCGGTGAACTGGCCGGTGGTGTTAGCCATTCTGATGGTGACGCTGCTCTCCAGCGCGGTGGTCGGCTGGCTGCTGGTGCGCTACAGCTCACTGCCGGGCAATACCGGCGCATGGGGTTCCTCCCCCGGCGGCGCGGCGGCAATGGTGGCGATGGCGCAGGACTACGGCGCGGATATCCGCCTGGTGGCGTTTATGCAGTACCTGCGGGTACTGTTTGTCGCAGGCGCCGCCGTGCTGGTCACGCGGCTGATCCTCGGCGACAGCGCAGAAGCGGTCAGCCAGCAGATTGCGTGGTTCCCGCCGCTGAGCGGCAATCTGTGGAGCACGCTGCTGCTGGCTGCGGTTGCAGGTTTCACCGGGCGCATATTGCGCATTCCTTCCGGTACTATGCTGGCGCCGATGATCGTCGGCGCATGGCTTCATGCAGGCGGCATGATCGTGATTGAACTGCCGGAATGGCTGCTGGCGATTGCGTATATGGCCATTGGCTGGCGCATCGGATTAGGGTTCGACAGACAGGTCTTTTTTATGGCGCTGCGTCCGCTGCCGCAGATTCTGGCCTCCATCTTTGCCCTGATGGCGATTTGCGCGGCGATGGCCTGGGGACTCGCCCACTACATGCAGATTGATTTTATCACCGCCTGGCTTGCCACCAGCCCCGGCGGGCTGGATACCGTGGCGGTGATCGCCGCCGGTAGCAACGCCGACATGGCGCTGATTATGGCGATGCAAACCCTGCGGCTGTTCAGCATTTTGTTGACCGGGCCTGCGGTTGCCCGTTTTATTTCAACCTATGCGCCGAAACAACCGCAGGTATAAAATGTTTAATTTAAATTATACTTAAACCCAACCCTGATCTGGTATTCATTTTTGGTGTCATCGCCATCTTTATATTCATCCAGATAACCTAATTCAAAGAAGGGATAAAAACGCGGCGTTGCATGGAAGTTAAAAACAAAATTATGTTGCAGCGTATGGTTTTTACCATTCGCATATTCAAATTTATCGCCATGCGTTTTACTGTAATATGTCGGATTATATTGCACCCAAAAATCTGGCGTAAAATATTTGGTCAGATAAATATCAACGCGATGTTCCGAAGAGTCATCCCAGTCGCCCTGTAGCGTCTGGCTGTCGTGATTTTGATGATTATAGCGATAGCGTAAAACGGCACCCAGCGTTGGGTCAAAGTGATAACCAATGCCGAGGTAAGGATCGATACGCGAACCGGCGGACTCCCAATGAAAGACAACCCCAGGTTCAAGCCAGAAGTCGCTCTCGCCCAGCGGGAACGGCTTGTTAAACTCCGCTTCTTCGTAGCTGCTTTTCCACTGCTCCATATTTTTACCGAGATCGGAGTCCGTCTCAAAACTCCAGTACATTCGGGCGAAAATACTGTTCGGGTCCTGCACCACGCCTGTCAGCATCAGTCGTTGTAAAAAACGCTCGCTGGCCGTGCGATATTGTGTGCGTGGCGCAAAATAAACCGTCGTAAACGGTTTTTCTTTTGCCTGTGGCGCCGTCGTTGAATGACTGTTATTGTCCGCAAAAACGCTGGCGGAAGGCATGACCAGTGCAGCCGCTAATAGGGCTGTATTCATATTCTTACTTTGCATTATATTTTCCTTGCAGAAACAGAGATAAAATCTCCCCCTGCTAACTGAATAGCATTATTATTCAACAGGAGGAGTGGGATATTACCAGTAACTATTCCAGCATGACGTTGCGCGGGTAATGGCCTCCATCAGGAAATAATCACCCCAGGCACAGCATTCATTCACGCCGACGTTACCTTTAAAATAATAAACAGAATGTTTTAATAATCCTTCGCCTTCTTTGTGCTCCAGATTGAGATAGCCGTCGAGCATCCGCTCAATCATTCGCAATGCCAGCGCCTCATAACTTTCGCGATCGGGATGAGTCGCCGGAAGCTGTTTTACCAGCTCCAGCAAGGCGCAGGCGAGAATCGCGCTGGCAGAACTGTCTCTTTCGCTGTTGGGATCGGTCAGCGCCAGATCCCAGTAACAGACCAGGTCTTCCGGCAAACGGTTAATAAAATAGTTTGCCAGCGTCTGGCTCAATTCCAGCAGTTTCTCATCCCCGGTATAGAGGTAGTTCAGCAGAAAGCCATACACGCCCCATGCCTGCCCACGCGACCAGCAGGAATCGTCGGAGAACCCCTGATGGGTATTGCCAAAACGTGGCTCACCGGTGTGAACATCCATATAGTACGTGTGAAACGTCGAGCCGTCCTCGCGCACAATATAGCGTCGCGCCTGCTCAATATGGCTTTTCGCCGCCTGGGCATAGCGCGGGTCGCCCGTTGTCGCGCTGGCCTGATACAACAACGGCAGATTCATATTGCAGTCAATGATCATCCTCCCCTGCTGTTCCGGGTTATCCAGCTCGCCCCACGCCTGAATAATGCCGCACTTGTCGTGATAGCGCTCCATCAACACTTCTGCCGCCTGTTGGGCGATATATATTGCCTCCCGGTTATCGGTCAATTTGCTGGCAGCCTCGCAGGAAAGGCTGTACAGAAACCCGAGGTCGTGGTGGTTAGTGTGGTCGCGCTTTGCGATACGTTCGCCAAAGGAGCGGACATGCTGCTCGGCTAACGCACGATATGCGGCATTCCCTGTCCACTCCCATGCCAGCCACAGTTGCCCGGTCCAGAAACTGGTCGTCCACTCCTGATTATCGATAATCGGATAGATACCGTTTTTACATGCCGCGTCGGGAAAACGCTGGCCGAAATAAGCGCTGTTACGATCAACAGCCTTTAAAATCACCGGCAACGCATGACGAATTTTCTGCGCGATAGCAGCGCGCTCGCCGCGCTGTAGCGCAACAGGGACAATCGTTTCTTTACGGATAGTTGCAGACATAATTCTCTCGTTTTCTTTACTTTAATGAATGGCTTCTTGCCCGTGGGCAGGGATGGCGGTGTTTTTTTTATGCTGATAGCAGGGAGATAGCGTGATGGCGGAGATCCCGGTAAATATCAGCGCGATGATGCCCATAATCAGATAGGTGTGTTCAAAACCGATCTTCTGATAGGCATACCCGGCAGGCGGCGCCACCACGATAGAGCCGACGTAAATCATGGCCTGATAACCCAGCAGATACATCGTGGCGTTGACGCGCTTGTCGAAGTGTTCGGCGATATATTTGAAAACCGAGACCAGAATCAGCGCAATTTCAATCCCATACAGCGGTTTCACCAGGCAGATAATCAGCGGATCGTTGGTTAACCCGGAGATAATCAAACGCAGGCTGATCACCAGCCCTGTCAGGAGCATCCCCTGCTTGGCGCCGATGCGGTTAATGATGGCGGGCACCAGCATCATGCCGAAGAACTCGGCGGCGGACTGCGCGGTGCTCATATAGCCAAACATGGCGTTTCCTTCCTCTTTGGTACTGAAGAAGGTGACGAAATAGCGAGAGAATTGCTGCTCGGCAATAAACATCATCCATGCCACGCCCGCGATATACAGGGAGAAGGTCCAGAACTTTTTATTGCGCAGCAGCTGGAACACATCGCCAATGACAATCTTCTCTTTCGACAGAACGTTGTTTTCTTCCTGACCAAAGTGATCGACCTTCAGCGTCAGCAGCACCGCGAACATGCACAGCGCGGAAACGGTGCTGATAACAAAGTTGATTTTGGGGGAGATATTGTAGAGATAGCCGGAAAACGATGACGCCGTCGCCCAGCCCAGCGCCGCCCACATGCGGATGCGGCCAAACTCCATGTCATACAGACGGCTGAAACGGTCAACATACGACTCTTCTGCCGCCACGCCCGCATACCAGCCGAGGCTGAAAAACAGCGCGCCGACAATCATTCCGCTGACAAAATGGGTTTGCAGCAGCGGCAGATAGCACCAGATGTAAAACGGCGCCATCAGTGCCGAAACAATACAGACAAAATAGAGCAGGTGTTTTTTCATGCCCATTTTGTCCATGATGTAGCCGTAAACGGGTTTGATAATCACCGCAAAAACGCCGTTAACGGCAAACACCGTGCCGATTTCCACGCCATCCAGCCCGGCTTTATCCCCCAGCCAGATAGCATACAGGCCAAAACTGGCCGCCCAGGTAAAGGTAAACAGAAATACAAACAGACTCAGCTTGATGTAAGCCGAACGTGTCGACTGAACAGGGTTCATCATTATTTTCTCCGCATCAGCGTCAATTATTTTATTTCCAGCGTTTTCGAGTTCAGCGTCAGCACCTGATTGACACGATCGAATGCCATGATTACCGGCGGCGGCAGCGTCGGAGACATCGTGGCGTTAACGCTACAGGCCAGCCAGTGAGTGCCCGGCGTGAGCGTCGTGCCGAGACAGGGGATCTCTCCAGGAGAGGCATACAGAATGTTGCTGTTCGGCGGGGTGGTGACGACCAGCGGCTGGCGTTCAGCCAGCAAATCCTCGATCTGACACACGCCGGAAGTGGTACTGAGAGTCAGCCCGTTTTTTGCCATTCGGGTCGTCGTCAGATGATGGCGATTCAGTGCGAATCCGCCTTCCACGCAGTCGAGCGTGCGTGGGGTTACAACGCGATGTAGCCGGAGATGCCCCTGCTCATGCGGAATAAGCCAGGTGGTGACGCTGACATCCGGCCAGGGGCGCCAGACGCTTCGAAGCCACGCTGGCGTCATCTCCACCGCATCACACTCGCGACGCCCGCGCCAGTAGCCGTCCTGCTCGCTGAACATCAGCATCGAGTCACAGGCAGCATGGTTCAGACCATACACGCCGCGTTCAAGGGTGAAACCAAAGTGGCTGGAATAGGCGAACTTGCAGTATTTGGCGTCGAAATTGACGAAGTTATTGCGATCGTACTGCCCGGACATCAGCATCCAGACGTGATGGTTATCCTCCGCATGAACAATAAACTGCCCGGCTTCCGCTATCGGGTGAACCGTCTCCAGCGCGGGCAATGGCGCGGGTTCCGCCTGCCAGAACGCACTCTCTTGCGGCAGCGCCAGAATCAGCAATGCCTTACATGCCCAGTACGGCGAACCGGGGCTGTTGTAATCTTCGGTCATCACCAGATTCGGGTATGTGTACCCCAGCGTGAACAAACCATCCGGGCCGATAAACGGTTGGCTCATCCACCAGTCGATATGCCGCAGGATCAGCCCTTTGATAACCGGTACGCTAAACACATCCAGCCCGGTATATGCCACCGCGCTCCAGAATGCGACCTGTACGAAGCGATAAGTCAGGCTACGGCCAAAGGGGATCGCATTGCCGTCACCGGTAAAGTAATGGATATAATCTTTCGCGAACTGACGCGCGCGCTGACGATAGCGCAGGCAACGTTCGGGATCAGCATCCTGCATAAAGTGGCTGTACAGCAGGCTGTAAAAGTGAAACCCGCTGGAGATGTAGTAGTCGCGCGGCTTACCGGCGCCATCGGCGTACCAGCCGTTGCCAAGCCAGAACGGTTCAATGGCATTCAGATGCTTATCAATCACCATCATGTCGTAATGCCGCCCGACGCACTTAAGCCCCACCTGCACCAGCACCGGGAAGAAATGCCAGTTGTTATCGGGGATCTGAATGTCGGCGCTCTGGCGTAACCAGCGCTCCAGATTGTTTTGCTCGTCGATGGAGAGCGCTGACCAAAGCCCCGTTCCCGGTAACGCCAGCGCCAGGCCAAACGCCGCCATTTCGACGCATCGCTGATCGTTATCCGCCAGGGAGCCCCAGTAGTCAGGATGTTCGGGATCGCAGCCGTGACGAATACCGTCGATAAACGTCTCGCGAAAATCATCGGCTTCGCCACCGCTCAGTAACGGCGCCAGCAGCCACAACAGACGAGAGAAACCCTCCATTCCGGCGACATCCGCCGGATAGTGTGCAGACGTTTCTCCGGCGTCCAGACGCGTGTTTCCTCGCCTCAAATGGGGGACGGCTGACGCCAGCCATTGTTGCGCCAGTCCGACGTATTCTTGCCTTATTCGCATAATGAAACCTCGTTTCATTTGATAAATGTTGGACGCATAATAAGGATTCAGACGGACAGACAAATGTGATAATTGTCGTATTTTCGGACAACGTCGGTGATGAATAACAACATTCATCCTCTTTTAGTGACAAAAATTCGATTAGAGTGATAAAAATTTAAGTTTATTCACATTGCGGGAGGGGCGGGCAGAAATGCAGCGAATGGAAGACAGCAGTTATCTTGAGAATATCAACCTCAACGATAAGTCGATTTACTTTAACCGCATGAAGAATATGCCTGCCAACTACTACCACTGGCATCAGTGTGTGGAGATCCTGTCAGTTTCTCAGGGAGTTGGCATCGCGCTAATGGAGCACCAGCAGTACACCGTTAAGCCGGGGCGTATTTTTATTTTTCCGCCGGGAAAGCTGCATAAGGTGTTTGTCGAGCAGGACGATCGTAATGTTTATCACCGTACAACGCTGCATTTTAATGGCTCAATTATTGAACAGTACCTGCGGGATTTTCCGCGTCAGCAAATGTTGCTGCGTCAGCTCTGCGGTCGGGGAGAAAAGGCGCGGGTATTTGATGTCGGCGACGTACAGCCGGTGATTGAAACGCTGCTGAGCCGTTTTGAAACGCTGGTAAAAAGCAAAACGTTCAGCGTCAGCGACAGCGCATTTCTGGTGATGCAGATTATCAGCCTGCTGCCGCATCAGGAGCAGGCGACGGGATACAATACCTTTTCGGTCAGTATTATCCGTTGGATAGAAACCCATTTTCACCAGCGCTGCTCGCTGGACGATATCGCCCACGAGATGGGCTGCTCACGCGGACATGCCTCACGCCGCTTTCACGAGGAAACGGGCGGCACCATTCAGGAGTATCTGATGATGCGCCGTATCCGTCAGGCATGTGAATTGCTGTTGCACACCAACAGCTCAGTGCGTGAGATTGCCGAACAGGTCGGTTTCTCCGAGTACGCCTGGTTTATTACCTGTTTTCGCAAGAATATGGGTAAAACGCCGTTGCAATATCGCAAAACGTATTCCCCCGCCTAGTTCCCACGCTGGATGGCCTGGCCTGTAGGCCGGATAAGGCGAAGCCGCCATCCGGCGCGTTGACGAATTACGTCTGGCAGTGTGGACACCAGTAGAACGGGCGCGAGGAGAGCGTCGTTTTCTCAATAATGCCGCCGCAGCGCTCGCAGGCTTCGCCGTCCCGGTGGAACACCTTAAAGCGAAACAGCGCGCCGTGATGCGTGTTCTCATCCGCCTGACCGCGCGTGGTATAAGAAAGGCGCGGGATATCGAGCAGCGCATGAGATAACGCCTCCAGCTGTTGGTCACTGAGATCTTTCGCCTTATGCTGCCCCGTCAGCCCTACCTGCCAGAGAATTTCCACACGCAGATAGTTGCCCAGCCCGGCGAGAAACGCCTGATCCAGCAACAGCCCGGAAAACTGACGATTACGAAAACGCGCAGAGAGCAGACGCGCTTTTACATCACTGGGCGTCAGCCGCGGGTCCAGCACGTCCGGCCCGACGCGTTGCAGAAACGGGTGGGTGGCGAGCTGTTCCGGCGTCAACATTTCAATGTCGGACGCGCTGTAAAGCAGAATGGTTTTATCCGCCGTTTGCAGGTTAACGCGTAATACCCGGGTGGTTGCCGGGATGTTCCCCGTCTCCACTACTCGCCATACGCCATACAACTGGTTATGGCTGTAGAGCGTCAGCCCCTGCGAAAAGTGGGTCAGCAACGCTTTCCCCCGCGTTTCGATATGGGTGACCGTCTGCCCAATCAGCGGCGATTCATACGGTTTTAACTGCGAAAAGGCAAACCAGACGTCCGTCAACGGTTTGCCTTTTATCGCCGCCTCCAGGTTATCCGCCGCACGACGGATCTCCGGGCCTTCAGGCATAGTTCTGTCCTTTGTTAGTGAGTTGCTCCGCCTGTTACTGCAATGTCAGTTTCCACATGAAGCGCTGTGACAATGGCGATTTCCAACGCCTGACGCACCGTTTCCGCCGCCATGCTGGGCGCACCAGGATGTGCCGCCGCCTGTTCCGGCAGATAAGGAATATGGATAAATCCACCCTTCACGTCCTGAATATCGCGCAATTTATGCAACAGTCCATACATTACGTGGTTGCAGACAAAAGTGCCTGCGGTCTGAGAGACCGATGCCGGAATCCCCGCTTCGCGCATCGCCGAGACCATCGCTTTGATCGGCAGCGTGCTAAACCAGGCTGCCGGGCCTTCCGCCACGATGGGCTCATCAACTGGCTGCCTGCCGCGATTATCGGGGATACGCGCATCGTCAATATTAATCGCCACGCGCTCCACGGTAATATCCGTGCGCCCTCCGGCCTGCCCTATCGCCAGCACCAGCACCGGGGATAACGCGTCAATCGCCGCATTCAGCACGGTGAGAGAGTCGCCAAAGACGCAAGGGAGCTGGCGGGCCACCACGCGACACCCTGCGATAATAGCATTGTCGAGACGCGAGACCACTTCCCAGGAAGGGTTAACCTGCTCGCCGCCGAAGGGTTCAAACCCGGTGATTAATACCGTCTTCATCCTTCCTCCTTACAGAAACATCAGGAAATACATCAGAAACACGTTAACCAACAGCAGCACAATACCGGTCGGCACCTGCGCTTTGATCACCGCATTTTTATCCGGCAGTTCCAGCAGCGCCGCAGGCACGATATTAAAGTTTGCCGCCATCGGCGTCATCAGCGTTCCGCAGTAGCCGGAGAACATGCCGATTGCCGCCATCACCGCCGGGTTCCCGCCATGTTGCAGCACCAGGATTGGAATCCCAATCCCCGCCGTCACAATCGGGAATGCGGCAAAGGCGTTCCCCATCACCATCGTCAGTAGCGCCATACCGATGGTGTAGACCGCCACTGCGATAAAACGGCTATCGACGGCAAGATATTCCTGGGTGAGATACGAAATTCCGCTGCCGACGCCTGCCGCGGTAAATAACAGCCCTAACGTGGCGAGGATCTGCGGCAAAATGAACGCCCAACCGATGGAATCCAGCAGACGACGCGCTTCCTGAATCGGCTGGTGCACCTTCTCATGCGTCATCTTTATCGCCATCCCCAGACCAATTAATGACCCCGCAGTCATGGAAAACAGCGTCACCAGCGTGGCGTGATTGCCCGGCCCGAACAGCGCCTCCTGCAATCCGGGAACATGGTTGAACATAAGCACGCCGATCACCGTGACCACCGGGATCGCCAGCGCCGGATAAAACAGGCGGTTGCCCAGACGACTGGCGCTTTCCTCACGCTGTTCGCGAGTTCGCTGGTGATAGCTTCCGAGCTTCACGCCGCCGAAACCGGCAATCAGCGCCATCACCACCACCGCCCCACCGACGGCGATGTTAACCATGCGTTTGTCGCCCACCAGCTGATAAGTCCAGTCGCCGAGCAGGAACAGTACGCCATAAACGCCCCAGAATAACCCCGTCGTCAGGCGACGCGGGTTGGCTTTGTCCTGCCACGACATGACGGCGACAATCAACAGCACCACACCGGCCAGCCAATAGAGATAGCTTTGTTGAAAATTCATTTCGCCTCTCCTTTGCTCATCGCCGCGCTGACTTTCGCCACCTCACGTTGCAGATAATTGTCCAGACGCCACAGGCGCGCGCCGTGAATCAGAAAAGCGCAGATCGCCGTCGGAATCCCCCACAGCGCAATATGCAGCGGCTCGGTCTGAATCCCGCCGGACTCCAGCATGAAGTTGTGCATAAAGATGATGGCGCCAAAAGCCACGAAAATGTCTTCGCCAAAAAACAGCCCGACGTTATCGGTGGCTGCTGACATTGCCCGCAGCCGGTAGCGAACCGTGCCTGGCAGTTCCCCGTGTATTTTCTCTGCCGCCCCTTCCGCCATCGGCGCCAGCAACGGACGCACCATTTGCGGATGGCCGCCGAGACTGGTCAGCCCCAGCGCTGCCGTCGCTTCGCGGACAAACAGATAGACAATCAGCAGACGTCCTGCTGTGGCGCTGCGGATTTTCGCGATCCACGCCTGCGCGCGCTCTTTGAGCCCGTGGCGTTCCAGCAGACCGATAACCGCCAGCGGAATCAGCAGAATAAAGGGCAGGTTACGGGTATTGAGGAACCCTTCACCCAGTTTTTCGAGGATCGTGGCGATCGGCATCTGCGCCGCCAGTCCCGTGACGATCCCGGCAATAATGACCACTAATACCGGGTTAAAGCGTAAAAGAAATCCAGCCACAATGACGGCGATACCCATCAGTGGCCAGAGAGAAATTGCGTCTCCCATGATCCGTTCCTGTCAGTCGTGTTGCGTTGTTTTTATTTGCACAGCGCCTCTTCGGGCACTGTGTCAGCCTGGTTATTGGTTATGCCATAATCCTGATACTGCGTTCTTCAAACGCCGCGCGCAAACGACGGGCAAAAGCGAGTGCGTGCTCGCCGTCGCCGTGAATACATACCGTTTGCGCCACAACGTTCGCCCATTCACCGGTAATGCTTTTCACTCTACCGGATTCCACCATGCCCAGCGTTTGCGCCAACGCGTGCTCTTCGTCTTCTACCAGCGCGCCCGGCTGGGTTCGCGGCACCAGGCTGCCGTCAGCCTGATACCCCCGATCGGCAAAAACTTCCTGACGCGTCGTCAGGCCATAATGCTCGCCTGCGCGGATCAGTTCGCTGCCCGCCAGCCCGACCAGAATCAGCGACGGATCGCAGGCATGTACCGCTCTGGCGATGGCATCCGCCAGCTGTGGATCTTTCGCCGCCTGGTTGTACAACATACCGTGCGGTTTGACATGACGCATAACGCCGCCTTCCGCGCGGGCTATCGCCGCCAGCGCGCCGATCTGGTACAGCGTCTGGCCATAGACGGTTTCCGGCGGTAACGTCATGGCGGTGCGGCCAAAGTTTTCCCGATCCGGGAAACTGGGATGCGCGCCAATCGCTACGCCGTTTTTCAGCGCTTCGCGCACGCTCGCCAGCATGGTTTGCGCATCGCCCGCGTGAAATCCGCAGGCGATGTTGGCGGATGACACCAGTTGCAGTAACGCCGCATCGCTGGCGCACCCTTCTCCTAAGTCTGCGTTAAGATCAATGTTCATCGTTGAGTCGCCATGTTAACTGTTCCAGATAACGCTGCTGGTCGTGACGCGCCTTAAGCGCCTCCTCCAGCGTACACTGAACAAAATGGATCGGTTGCCCGAGAGGGATCTGCGCCAGATGATACATATCCGCCTCAATGATGCAGGCGATACGCGGGTAGCCGCCAGTGGTCTGGGCATCGTTCATCAGCACGATCGGCTGACCATTATGCGGCACCTGAATAACGCCCGGCAGCAGTCCGTGCGACAGTAACTCACGTTCGGTGGTACGTTTCAGCGGTTGCCCCTGCAAACGATAGCCCATACGGTTACTTTGCGGGCTAAGCTGCCACGGCGAGCGCCAGAACGCCTCCTGCGAGGCCGCTTCAAACTCCTGGTATTCCGGGCCAGGCAACGCGCGAATCCGGTTCCCCCACAGCAGCTGTTTAACGCCCTGCGGGCCGCTGAACTGGCGTTCTGACCTTCCTGTCGCCAGCCGATCGCCATCTTTTAACAAGCGCCCTTCCAGCCCGCCAATGCCGACCTTCAGGTCGGTACTGCACGACCCCATCACTTCAGGCACGTCAATGCCGCCTGCCACGGCCAGATAGCTGCGCATTCCGTGGAGCGGGCGCTTCAGCGCCAGACGCTGCCCCGCTTTCACCGGCAGCCGCCAGCCGGTCCAGACCGGTTGGTCGTCCAGACGGGCCTCGCACCCGGCGCCGGTCAATGCAAACCAGCCGTCGGATTCAAATTCCACCACCAGTTGGCCGAGCGTAATCTCCAGCGCCGGAGCACTGGCGTCATTCCCCACCAGCAGGTTCGCGATATGCAGCGCCGGTTTGTCCAGCGCGCCGCAATGGCTAATACCGGACTGACGATAGCCGTGTCGTCCCCCATCCTGCACTGAGGTGTACATACCCGCGCGAATAATGTTCAGCATACCCCCTCCTTCTGCGGGACAAAGCGTATGGTGTCGCCCGGACGTAACAGGATGGGCTCATCCCGCTGTGGGTCGAACAGCTTCAGCGGCGTATGGCCGATTAGTTGCCAACCGCCCGGCGTTGGCAGAGGGTAAATCCCGGTTTGCGGGCCGCCAATCCCCACGGAACCCGCCGGAACAATCAGGCGCGGTTCTGCCCGTCTTGGCGTGTGCAATTGTTCCGGTAAGCCCCCGAGATACGGGAAGCCCGGCTGAAAACCTAAAAACCAGACGACGTACTCTACTGAAGCGTGCAGTTCAACCACCTGCTTTTCGCTTAATCCGCTGTGTCGCGCCACCTCCGCCAGATCCGGGCCGCCCTCGCCGCCGTAGGTCACGGGAATTTCGATAAAGCGTGAATCAGGCTCCAGCGCCTCGCTCTCTTCCCACCAGCGCTGCAAACGTTCAATCGCATCCAGCGCCAGCGTCTGCGGCTCGCGCAGGATCACCGTGATATTGTTCATACCCGGAATTGCTTCAACAACATTCGGCATATCGACCAGACGCTGCGCCAGTCGCCAGATGCGTTTCTGGGATGCCAGCGTGACCGGCGGTTCAAGCTCCAGCACCACTGCCGTTTCACCTAACAGATAACAACGCGCTCGTTGCACTTTCGTCCCTCTCGTGTTTTATGCGTTATGCCGGATTAGGAATATCAATAAAGGTCACATCCAGACTCGTATTTTCAGTCAGCCATTCGCTTAACGCGCGAATACCGCCGCGCTCGGTGGCGTGGTGTCCGGCGGCATAGAAATGCAGCCCCTGTTCGCGGGCGGAGTGAATCGTCTGTTCAGAGACCTCGCCGGTAATAAACGCATCCACGCCAAAGCGCGCGGCGCTGTCGATAAAACTTTGCCCGCCACCGGTACACCAGGCCACACGCTGCACTTTTTCCGGCCCGGTATCGCCGCACCATAACGGTTTACGTCCCAGGCGCGCTTCAATCCACGAGGCCAGTTCCAGCCCCGGCACCGGCATTGATAACTCTCCCCACGGCACCAGCGGCTCGATTTCTCCCATCACGGTAATGCCGAGCAGCGCCGCCAGCTGCACGTTGTTTCCCAGTTCCGGGTGCGCATCCAACGGCAGATGCCAGCCATAGAGGTTAATGTCATTCGCCAGCAGCGTTTTCAGCCGGTTGCGTTTCATACCGCGAATGACCGGAGATTCCCCTTTCCAGAAGTAACCATGATGAACGATGACCGCATCAGCCTGCTGGCGTACCGCTTCATCCAGTAAGGCCTGGCTTGCCGTCACGCCGGTCACGATTTTTTGCACCGTCTCTTTGCCTTCGACCTGTAAGCCATTCGGCGCGTAATCGCTGATGGCCGCGCTGTTCAGCTTTTCATTGATCAGTTGTTCCAGTTCGGTGTTTTTCATCATCGCTCCCTTCTTCATATGTGCACTACGTTAAAATAGCGTTCTCCCGTCACTTCGTCGATAGCCATTTCTTCGACACATTGAGAAACAATCACGCCGTTTTAAGACGCAAAATGCTTACCCTTACTCGATCTGATTCATGTATATTTATGCAATCAGACAGCATATTGCAAAAATAATCAGATCTGTATCGAAGTTATAACTTTAAGGAAACACACTCACGTCGCGGATTTCTTTTGCGGTGTGACATCCATCCCGGAATCACAATGAATAAACCATCTTCTCAACCGCGCGCCATTTATTACGTCGTCGCACTGCAAATTTGGGAATACTTCAGCTTTTACGGCATGCGCGCCCTGCTGATTCTCTATCTCACCAACCAGCTAAAATACGACGATAACCATGCGTATGCGCTGTTCAGCGCTTACTGTTCGCTGGTCTATGTCACCCCGATTCTCGGCGGGTATCTGGCGGATAAAGTGCTTGGTAATCGCATGGCTGTCATGCTGGGAGCATTTTTGATGGCCGTTGGGCATCTGGTGCTGGGGGCGAGTGAAATCGCGCCGACCTTCCTTTATTTGTCGCTGGCGATCATCGTCTGCGGTTACGGTCTGTTCAAATCCAACATCAGTTGCCTGTTGGGTGAGCTGTATAAACCGGAAGATCCACGCCGCGACGGGGGATTCTCACTGCTGTATGCCGCCGGTAATATCGGCTCGATCGTTGCCCCTATCGCCTGTGGTTATGTTCAGGAAGAGTACAGCTGGGCGATGGGTTTTGCGCTGGCCGCCATCGGCATGATCGCCGGGTTAATTATCTTCCTGTACGGCAATCGCCATTTCGCCCACACCACTGGGGTGAATAAAGCCGCGCTGCACGCCAGAACGTTTGTTCTGCCCAACTGGTGTTGGCTGCTGGTGCTGTTAGTTGCCGCACCGCTGCTGATCACGGTGCTGTTCTGGAAAGAATGGTCGGTCTATGCGCTGATTGTCGCCACCGTCATTGGTCTTGCGGTGCTGACAAAAATCTACCGTCAGGCACAAACGCAAAAACAGCGTAAAGAGCTGGGGCTGATTGTGGTTCTCACCTTCTTCAGCATGTTGTTCTGGGCGTTCGCCCAACAGGGCGGCAGCTCCATCAGTTTGTACATCGACCGATTTGTGAACCGTACGATTCTGGGTTACGAAGTACCGACGGCAATGTTCCAGTCAGTGAATGCCTTCGCGGTCATGCTGTGCGGCGTGGTGCTGGCCTGGCTGATTAAGGAGAGTATGGGCGGCAACCGTACCGTGCGGATCTGGGGGAAATTCGCCCTGGGTCTCGGTTTAATGAGCGCCGGATTCTGCATTCTGACCGTAAGCGCCCGGTTATCTGCCGCCTACGGTCACTCTTCTATGCCACTGATGATCTTAGGGTTGGCGGTAATGGGTTTTGCCGAGTTGTTCATCGACCCGGTCGCAATGTCGCAGATTACACGTATTGAGATCCCTGGCGTGACGGGCGTTCTGACCGGTATCTATATGTTGCTCTCCGGCGCAATCGCCAACTATCTGGCTGGCGTCATTGCTGATCAGACCTCGCAGAGCGCGTTTGATGCAAGCGGCGCGATCAACTACGCCATCAATGCCTATATCGATGTGTTCGACCAGATAACCTGGGGAGCGCTGGCCTGCGTGGCGCTGGTACTGTTGATTTGGCTGTATCAGTCACTCAAATTCAGAAACCGCCCGCTGGCGGTTGAGTCCTGAATGACATTACGCCCGGTGGCGCTACGCTTACCGGGCCTACAGTGTGGCTCTATTCTGTAGGCCGGATAAGGCATCGCCGCCATCCGGCATAACGTATAAAAAAACCGCCACATTTCTTACGCCCGGGGGCGCGGCGCTTACCGGGCCTACAGTGCGGCACTATCCTGTAGGCCGGATAAGGCATCGCCGCCATCCGACCGCCACATTTCTTACGCCCGGTGGCGCTACGCTTACCGGGCCTACAGTGTGGCACTATCCTGTAGGCCGGATAAGGCATCGCCGCCATCCGGCATAATGTATAAAAAAAACCGCCACATTTCTTACGCCCGGTGGCGCTACGCTTACCGGGCCTACAGTGTGGCACTATCCTGTAGGCCGGATAAGGCATCGCCGCCATCCGGCATAATGTATAAAAAAACCGCCACATTTCTTAGGCCCGGTGGCGCGACGCTTACCGGGCCTACAGTGTGGCACTATCTGTAGGCCGAATAAGGCATCGCCGCCATCCGGCATAACGTATAAAAAAACCGCCACATTTCTGTTGGCGGTTTTCTCGGACGATGCTGTATATCAGTAGAAATCGCAGGTCACTTTTTCTGCCTGCTCCATCCACACCGGTTTATCGCTGGTTTTCGACCAGACGCGATGCAGATAGCTGTAAAAACGAGCACGGTCTTTCCAGAACAACATGACCGGCAGCGCCAGAACCCCAGCCACAACGGCGAGAGTGCGGCGTAACAAAACAACATGAGCTGGATATTCTTTATAGAGTTCCATACTTTTCTCCCCTTTATCTGGCCGGTAATCATCACCGGTAAAGTCAAATTGGTTATCTGCTGAAAATAGTACCGCTTTGCGTGTAATTTTACTACTCATCCGACCACTTATTTTTGTCTATTTAAGCTTTATTTACATTCGCCCTGTAATTAAGTTACATAAAAGTTAAATTAATACTAATCATTAGTTAAATGATGGTCTTTTCCATTTTTATACTTTTTTTACACCCTACGCGCCGATTTTTGCGAAATCTTTGCAGGCAAAAAATTACCCTCCGCATATCAGAAGAAAAACCACTGGAGGTGCACCGTGAGTGCAGGCGTAATCATCGGCATCGTGCTGATTTTCTTACTTTTGGGTTACCTGGTGTATGCCCTGATTAATGCGGAGGCATTCTGATGGCGGCCCAGGGATTTTTACTGACAGCCAGTTTTTTACTGATCCTGTTCGTGCTCGCCCGCCCTTTAGGCGTGGGTCTGGCGCGACTTATCAACGACATTCCCCTGCCAGGCACCGCCAGCGCAGAGCGTCTGCTATGGCGCGGGTTGGGGATACCGACGCAGGAAATGGACTGGAAACAGTATCTGCTGGCCATTCTTACCCTGAATCTGTTGGGTCTGGCAGTGCTGTTTCTGATGCTGTTGGGGCAAAACCTGCTGCCGCTGAACCCGCAGCAGTTGCCTGGTCTTTCCTGGCATCTGGCGCTCAATACGGCCATCAGTTTTGTCACCAATACCAACTGGCAGTCCTACGGCGGGGAAACCACCTTAAGCTACTTCAGCCAGATGGCGGGACTGACCGTACAGAACTTCCTGTCGGCGGCTACCGGTATCGCGGTGATCTTCGCCCTGATCCGCGCCTTTACGCGCCAGAGCATGAATACGCTGGGCAACGCCTGGATGGATTTGGTGCGCATTACGCTGTGGATCTTATTGCCGCTCGCCCTGTTAATCGCCCTGCTTTTCATCCAGCAGGGCGCACTGCAAAACCTGCTGCCCTATCAATCGTTCACCAGTGTTGAAGGTGTGAAACAGCTTTTACCGATGGGGCCGGTAGCTTCACAGGAAGCCATAAAGATGCTCGGCACCAACGGCGGCGGGTTCTTCAACGCCAACTCATCGCATCCGTTTGAAAACCCGAGCGCATTAACCAACATGGTACAGATGCTGGCGATCTTTTTGATTCCCGCCGCGCTTTGCTTTGCCTTTGGCGATGCGTCAGGCGATCGCCGTCAGGGGCAGATGCTGCTGTGGGCGATGTCGTTCATTTTCGTGGTCTGCGTCGCCGTGATGATGTCGGCGGAAGTTCAGGGCAATCCTCATCTGCTGAAATTTGGCGCCGACAGCAGCCTCAATATGGAAGGCAAAGAGAGCCGCTTTGGCGTGCTGGTCAGCAGCCTGTTCGCCGTCGTGACCACGGCGGCCTCCTGCGGGGCGGTTATCGCTATGCATGACTCTTTTACCGCGCTGGGCGGCATGGTGCCAATGTGGCTGATGCAAATCGGCGAAGTGGTTTTTGGCGGCGTCGGTTCGGGTTTGTACGGCATGCTGTTGTTCGTATTGTTAGCCGTATTTATCGCCGGGCTGATGATTGGCCGCACGCCAGAATATCTGGGTAAAAAAATCGACGTGCGCGAAATGAAAATGACCGCTCTGGCGATTCTGATTACCCCGACGTTGGTATTGCTCGGTACGGCGCTGGCGATGATGACCGAAACCGGCCGTAGCGGAATGCTCAACCCCGGCCCACACGGTTTTAGCGAAGTGCTGTACGCCGTCTCTTCGGCGGCCAACAACAACGGCAGCGCCTTTGCCGGTCTGAACGCCAACACGCCCTTCTGGAACTGCCTGCTGGCCTTCTGCATGTTTATCGGTCGCTTCGGGGTGATTATCCCGGTCATGGCAATTGCCGGATCGCTGGTCGGTAAAAAGCGCCAGCCGGCCAGCCCCGGCACACTGCCGACGCACGGCGCGCTGTTTGTCGGCCTGCTGATCGGTACGGTGTTGCTGGTGGGCGCACTGACCTTTATTCCTGCGCTGGCGCTTGGGCCGGTTGCTGAACACCTCTCTTTATATTGAGCGAAGCGGAGTACATGGTGATGAGTCGCAAACAACTGGCGCTGTTCGAGCCCTCCCTGGTCGCTCAGGCGCTGATCGAGGCCGTGAAAAAATTAAGCCCACATACCCAGTGGCGCAATCCGGTCATGTTTATTGTCTGGATCGGCAGTCTGCTGACGACCCTTATCACGGCGGCGATGGCAACCGGGCAGATGCCAGGTAATCCCCGGTTTACTGGCGCGATAAGCCTCTGGCTGTGGGTTACCGTCCTGTTCGCAAACGTTGCCGAAGCGCTGGCGGAAGGTCGCAGCAAAGCGCAGGCCAGCAGTCTGAAAGGGGTGAAGAAAACGGCATTTGCCCGCAAACTGCGTGAACCAAAGTATGGCGCGCAGGCGGATCGCCTCCCTGCCGATGAGCTGCGTAAAGGGGATATCGTCCTGGTTGAAGCGGGCGATATTATTCCCTGCGACGGCGAGGTCATTGAAGGCGGCGCATCGGTGGACGAAAGCGCCATTACCGGTGAGTCCGCGCCGGTGATTCGTGAATCTGGCGGCGACTTTGCCTCAGTGACCGGCGGAACACGTATTCTCTCCGACTGGCTGGTCATCGAATGCAGCGTGAATCCTGGCGAAACCTTCCTTGACCGGATGATCGCGATGGTGGAAGGCGCGCAGCGCCGTAAAACGCCAAACGAAATCGCGCTGACCATTCTGCTGATTGCCCTGACTATTGTCTTTTTACTGGCAACCGCCACGCTCTGGCCCTTTTCCGCCTGGGGCGGCCATGCCGTTAGCGTGACGGTGCTGGTCGCCCTGCTGGTTTGCCTGATCCCTACCACTATCGGCGGATTACTTTCGGCGATCGGCGTCGCCGGGATGAGTCGAATGCTGGGAGCAAACGTCATCGCCACCAGCGGGCGGGCGGTGGAAGCCGCAGGCGACGTGGACGTCCTACTGCTGGATAAAACCGGCACCATCACTCTCGGCAACCGTCAGGCCTCGGACTTTCTGCCCGCTCAGGGCGTGGATGAAAAGACGCTGGCCGACGCGGCGCAACTCTCTTCGCTGGCCGACGAGACGCCGGAAGGCCGCAGCATCGTCATTCTCGCCAAACAGCGTTTTAATCTGCGCGAGCGCGATGTGCAGTCGCGCCATGCCACCTTTGTTCCCTTTACCGCGCAAAGCCGGATGAGCGGCATCAACATTGATAACCGAATGATCCGTAAAGGTTCCGTGGATGCCATTCGCCGCCACGTTGAAGCCAGCGGCGGTCACTTCCCTGCTGACGTGGAGCAAAAAGTGGATAGCGTCGCCCGTCTTGGCGCCACGCCGCTGGTGGTGGTGGAAGGTTCCCGCGTGCTGGGCGTTATCGCGCTGAAAGATATTGTCAAAGGCGGGATTAAGGAACGTTTTGCCCAGTTGCGCAAAATGGGCATCAAAACGGTGATGATCACCGGCGACAACCGCCTGACGGCCGCGGCGATTGCCGCCGAAGCCGGTGTGGATGATTTCCTGGCGGAAGCCACACCAGAAGCCAAGCTGGCGTTGATCCGCCAGTACCAGGCTGAAGGTCGCCTGGTGGCGATGACTGGCGACGGAACCAACGATGCACCGGCGCTGGCGCAGGCTGATGTGGCGGTGGCAATGAACTCCGGTACTCAGGCAGCGAAAGAAGCCGGTAACATGGTGGATCTGGATTCCAACCCGACCAAGCTGATCGAAGTGGTGCATATCGGTAAACAGATGCTGATGACGCGCGGTTCGCTCACCACGTTCAGTATCGCCAATGACGTGGCGAAATATTTCGCCATCATTCCGGCGGCGTTTACCGCGACGTACCCGCAGTTGAATACGCTGAACATTATGCGTCTGCATTCGCCGGATTCCGCAATCCTCAGCGCGGTGATCTTCAATGCGTTGATTATCGTTTTTCTGATCCCGCTGGCATTGAAAGGGGTGAGCTATAAGCCGCTTTCGGCCTCTGCCATGCTGCGCCGTAATCTGTGGATTTACGGCCTGGGTGGTCTGGTTGTGCCGTTTATCGGCATTAAAGTGATTGATTTACTGCTGACTCTGCTGGGTCTGGTGTGAGGTTTATAATGAGTGGATTACGTCCTGCATTATCAACGCTGGTGTTTCTGACGCTGCTAACCGGCGGCATTTACCCGCTGCTTACCACCGCGCTGGGGCAATGGTGGTTCCCGCATCAGGCTAACGGCTCACTGATTATTGATGGCAGTCTCGTGCGCGGCTCTGCGCTTATCGGGCAGAATTTTACCGCCGACGGCTATTTTCAGGGACGCCCGTCAGCAACGGCGGAAATACCCTATAATCCCATGGCTTCCGGCGGCAGTAATCTGGCGGTCAGCAACCCGGAGCTGGATAACCAGTTGCAGCAGCGGGTGAAGGCGCTGCGGGCCGCTAACCCGGACGCCAGCACGACGATTCCGGTGGAACTGCTCACCGCCTCCGCCAGCGGGCTGGACAATAACCTGACGCCAGCGGCGGCGGCGTGGCAGATCCCGCGCGTCGCCAAAGCGCGAAATCTCAGCGTTGAAGCCGTGACGCAGTTGGTCGCAGAATATACGCAAAAGCCGCTGGTCAGTTTTATCGGCCAGCCAGTGGTCAATATCGTGGAACTCAATTTAGCGCTGGATAAGCTCTGATGGTTAATGAAGAACCGCTACGCCCTGACCCCGATCGCCTGCTGGAACAGACCGCCGCACCACACCGGGGAAAACTGAAAATCTTCTTCGGCGCCTGCGCAGGCGTTGGGAAAACCTGGGCGATGCTGGCTGAGGCGCAGCGACTGCGGGCGCAAGGGCTGGATATTTTGACGGGTGTCGTGGAAACCCACGGGCGTAAAGAGACCGCCGCGCTGCTGGACGGCCTCAGCATCCTGCCGCTAAAACGGCAGACGCGTCACGGACGCCATCTCAGCGAGTTCGATCTCGACGCGGCGCTGGTCCGTCGCCCGGCGCTTATTCTCATGGACGAACTGGCGCACAGTAATGCGCCAGGCTCGCGCCACCCTAAACGCTGGCAGGATATAGAAGAACTGCTGGAAGCGGGTATTGACGTCTTTACCACCGTCAACGTCCAGCACCTGGAAAGCCTCAACGATGTGGTCAGCGGCGTGACCGGCATTCAGGTTCGAGAAACCGTACCAGACCCCTTCTTCGATGCCGCCGACGAGGTGGTTCTGGTCGACCTGCCGCCTGACGATCTGCGAGCGCGTCTGAAAGAGGGCAAGGTGTACATTGCCGGCCAGGCTGAACGCGCCATTGAGCACTTCTTTCGCAAAGGCAATTTGATCGCCCTGCGTGAACTGGCGCTGCGCCGCACGGCCGACCGGGTGGACGATCAAATGCGCGCCTGGCGGAGCCATCCAGGCGAAGAGAAAGTGTGGCATACCCGCGACGCCATTCTGCTGTGCATCGGGCACAACACCGGCAGTGAAAAACTGGTGCGTGCCGCCGCGCGGCTGGCTGCCCGCCTCGGCAGCGTCTGGCACGCGGTGTATGTCGAAACCCCGGCGCTGCATCGCCTGCCGGAAAAGCAGCGGCGCGCCATCTTGAGCGCCCTGCGTCTGGCGCAGGAGCTGGGCGCAGAGACCGCCACGCTTTCCGATCCCGCCGAAGAAAAAGCGGTTGTGCGTTACGCCCGGGAACATAATCTTGGCAAAATTGTGCTGGGGCGTCCGGCAACGCGACGCTGGTGGCGCAGAGATTCGTTTGCCGATCGCCTGGCGAAACAGGCGCCGGATCTCGATCAGGTGGTCGTCGCCCTTGATGATCCCCCGACTCGCCCGTTGAATCAGACACCGGATACCCGTGCCTTCAAAGATAAGTGGCGGGTGCAGATACAGGGCTGCCTGGTCGCGATCGCCCTTTGCGCGGTGACCACCGTCATCGCCGTACAGTGGATGGTCGCCTTTGATGCCGCTAACCTGGTGATGCTGTATCTGCTGGGCGTGGTGATTATCGCTCTGTTTTATGGGCGCTGGCCCTCGGTAGTGGCAACCTTTATTAACGTCGCCAGCTTCGATCTCTTTTTTATTGCTCCTCGCGGCACGCTTGCCGTTTCCGATGTGCAGTATCTGTTGACCTTCGCCGTGATGCTGACGGTGGGGCTGGTGATCGGTAACCTGACGGCGGGCGTACGCTATCAGGCGCGGGTTGCCCGCTATCGGGAACAGCGCACGCGCCATCTGTACGAGATGTCCAAAGCGCTGGCGGTGGGGCGAAGCAGGCAGGATATCGCCGCCACCAGCGAACAGTTTATCGCTTCCACGTTTCAGGCCCGCAGCCAGGTGTTATTGCCGGATGAAAACGGCACACTGATGCCGCTGACCCACCAGCAGGGCATAACGCCGTGGGATGACGCCATCGCCCGGTGGAGCTTTGACAAAGGCCAGCCGGCCGGGGCGGGCACGGATACCCTGCCCGGCGTGCCGTATCAAATTTTACCGTTAAAAAGCGCCGATAAAACGCATGGACTGGTGGTGGTCGAGCCGGGGAATCTTCGTCAGTTGATGATCCCGGAGCAACAGCGGCTACTGGAAACATTCACCTTGCTGGTCGCCAGCGCGCTGGAGCGTCTGACGCTTACCGCCAGTGAAGAGCTGGCCCGACTCGCCAGCGAGCGCGAGAGCATTCGCAATGCCCTGCTCGCCGCCCTCTCCCACGACTTACGCACGCCGCTGACGGTGCTGTTTGGTCAGGCGGAGATTTTAACCCTGGATTTGGCAAGTGAAGGATCGCCACATGCGCGCCAGGCCAGCGAAATCCGCCAGCACATACTCAACACCACCCGGCTGGTGAATAACCTGCTGGATATGGCGCGCATCCAGTCCGGTGGATTTAATCTTAAAAAAGAGTGGCTGACGCTGGAAGAGGTTGTCGGCAGCGCCCTGCAAATGCTGGAGCCGGGGCTATCCCACCCCATTAACCTGTCGCTGCCAGCGCCGCTGACGCTGGTACACGTTGACGGCCCGCTGTTTGAACGGGTACTGATCAACCTTCTGGAAAACGCCGTCAAATACGCCGGTTCGCAGGCGGAGATCGGCATTGATGCCCATATTGAAGACGAACATCTTCAGCTTGACGTCTGGGATAATGGCCCCGGCATTCCTGACGGGCAGGAGAAAAGCATCTTTGATAAATTTGCCCGGGGAAATAAAGAGTCTGCCGTACCGGGCGTTGGGCTGGGGCTGGCTATTTGCCAGGCGATTGTTGAAGTGCACGGTGGAACGATTTCCGCCCACAATCGCCCGCAGGGCGGAGCCTGTTTCCGTGTTACACTCCCGCAGGAAACTGCGCCTGAACTTGAAGATTTTCATGAGGATATGTGACCAACGTTCTGATTGTTGAAGACGAACAGGCTATTCGCCGCTTTCTGCGCAGCGCGCTGGAAAGCGACGGGCTGCGCGTGTACGAAGCAGAGACGCTAAGCCGTGGGTTGCTGGAAGCCGCCACGCGGAAACCCGATCTCATCATTCTTGATCTTGGCCTGCCTGACGGCGACGGCATCGATTTTATTCGCGACCTGCGACAATGGAGCGCAATTCCGGTGATTGTGCTTTCTGCTCGCAGCGAGGAGAGCGATAAAATCACTGCGCTGGATGCAGGCGCCGATGACTATCTGAGTAAACCCTTCGGCATTGGCGAACTACAGGCGCGCTTACGCGTGGCGCTGCGCCGTCACGCCAGCGGCTCTTCTTCTGACCCCATCGCGCACTTTTCCAGCATAAAAGTGGACTTAGCAGCACACCTTGTCCACCGTGATGAAGAAGAAATTCACCTGACGCCGATTGAGTTTCGCCTACTGGCCGTGTTGCTGAATAATGCGGGCAAAGTGCTCACCCAGCGGCAGCTGTTGAACCAGGTCTGGGGCCCGAACGCCGTCGAGCACAGTCACTATTTGCGTATTTATATGGGTCACCTGCGACAGAAACTGGAGAAAGATCCCGCCCGCCCCCGCCATTTCATTACCGAAACCGGAATCGGTTATCGTTTTATGCCATGAATGGTTATTCATTTTTTTTAATTAATTCCTAAATATCATTTTTATCATTAACCACACTGCAAATAATGTATTTTGCAGTGTAAGCTCATTCCTTAAAAAATATAAAAATACAAACCCATAACATATAAACAACAATACGATATCTTATCGTGTGATATGCATAAACAACGACTAAATATTTTAGAAATGATCGTTTTTTATTGATCTTCTTCACAGATCAGGCTCATTTACTGGATAAAATACCCTCACCTTCCACTTATCCAGTAAAGGTAACCAAAATGGAAAATAATAGCCGTACAATGCCCCATATAAGGCGGACAACTCATATTATGATGTTTGCTCACCGTAACAGCTTCGACTTTCATTTCTTTAATGCCCGTTAGTCTTTCGACTAAGGGCACTCCAGCATACAGGTCTTCCTGACCCCTTGTATCGCAGGCTAACGCCTGTATCTCGTGGTGCTCACACTGCATAACCCTGTTTTACCTGTGACCGGAAAGGTTAGGGTTTATTGCATCTTCTAAAAAGCAATTTACTGATTTATTTATCAGTGGCGTCGTATTGCTTTTTTTCCGGAGCTATCAGTTTCTCATTCGAGAAATTGAGGACCTGCTATTACCTGAAAATAAAGAGATGAAAATGTCTGAATTAAAAATTGCCGTCAGTCGTTCCTGCCCTGATTGTTTTTCTACACAGCGCAGTATCGTTAATGTTGATGAAAGTAATTTCATTGATGTTGCCGCTATCGTGTTATCCATCAATGATATTGAACGAGGTAAACTCGATGAGATTGATGCGACGGGCTACGGTATTCCCGTGTTTATCGCGACACAAAATGAAGAGCGCGTTCCGGCAGAATATCTGCCGCGGATCTCGGGCGTATTCGAACATAATGAAGCCCGTAACGCCTTCTATGGCCGCCAACTGGAGACCGCTGCCAGCCACTATGAAACGCAACTGCGCCCGCCGTTCTTCCGGGCGCTGGTGGACTACGTAAACCAGGGCAACAGCGCATTTGACTGTCCGGGGCATCAGGGTGGTGAATTCTTCCGCCGTCACCCCGCAGGGAACCAGTTCGTTGAGTACTTTGGCGAAACGCTTTTCCGCTCTGATTTGTGTAACGCCGACGTGGCGATGGGCGATCTGCTTATCCATGAAGGCGCGCCGTGCATCGCGCAACAACACGCCGCGAAAGTGTTCAACGCCGATAAAACCTACTTTGTGCTGAACGGCACCTCATCGTCAAACAAAGTGGTACTTAACGCGCTGCTGACCCCAGGCGATCTGGTGCTGTTCGATCGTAATAACCACAAATCGAACCACCACGGCGCGCTGTTGCAGGCGGGCGCGACGCCGGTTTATCTGGAAACCGCGCGCAACCCGTACGGCTTCATCGGCGGGATCGACGCCCACTGCTTTGAAGAAGGCTATCTGCGTGAACTGGTCAGCGAAGTGGCGCCGCAACGCGCGCAAGACGCCCGCCCGTTCCGCCTGGCGGTGATCCAGTTAGGCACCTACGACGGCACCATCTATAACGCCCGTCAGGTGGTGGATAAGATTGGTCATCTGTGCGACTACATCCTGTTTGACTCCGCATGGGTCGGCTACGAGCAGTTTATTCCGATGATGGCCGATTGCTCGCCGTTGCTGCTGGATCTGAACGAGAACGATCCGGGTATCCTGGTCACGCAGTCTGTTCACAAACAGCAGGCCGGTTTCTCCCAGACCTCGCAGATCCACAAGAAAGACAGCCATATCAAAGGTCAGTCTCGCTATGTGCCGCATAAACGTATGAATAACGCGTTCATGATGCACGCCTCCACCAGCCCGTTTTACCCGCTGTTCGCCGCCCTGGACATCAACGCCAAAATGCACGAAGGCGTCGGTGGCCGTAACATGTGGATGGACTGCGTGGCGAATGGCATCAATGCTCGTAAGCTGATCCTTGATAACTGCCATCACATCCGTCCGTTCGTGCCGGAATTGATCGACGGCAAACCGTGGCAGTCTTACCCCACGGCGGAGATCGCAAACGACCTGCGCTTCTTCCACTTTGTGCCGGGCGAACACTGGCATGCCTTCGAAGGCTACGCCGAACACCAGTACTTTGTTGATCCGTGCAAACTGCTGCTCACGACGCCGGGCATCAATGCGCGCAACGGCGAATACGACACCTTTGGCGTTCCGGCGACCATCCTTGCCAACTTCCTGCGTGAAAACGGCGTGGTGCCGGAAAAATGCGATCTCAACTCGATCCTGTTCCTGCTGACGCCAGCGGAAGACATGGCGAAATTGCAGCAACTCGTCGCCCTGCTGGTGCGCTTTGAGAAACTGCTGGAAGCCGATGCGCCGCTGGCTGACGTTCTGCCGTCAATTTATAAGCAGCATGAAGCGCGTTATGCCGGCTACACCCTGCGTCAACTGTGCCAGGAGATGCACGATCTGTACGCACGCCATAACGTGAAACAGCTGCAAAAAGAGATGTTCCGTAAATCCCATTTCCCACGCGTCAGCATGAACCCGCAGGATGCCAACTACGCCTATCTGCGCGGTGAAGTCGAACTGGTTCGCCTGCCGGACGCGGAAGGACGGATCGCGGCAGAAGGCGCGCTTCCGTATCCGCCAGGGGTTTTGTGCGTTGTTCCGGGGGAAATCTGGGGCGGTGCGGTGCTGCGTTATTTCAGCGCGCTGGAAGAAGGGATCAACCTGCTGCCGGGCTTTGCGCCTGAACTACAGGGCGTTTACATCGAAGAACACGACGGCCGTAAACAGGTGTGGTGCTACGTCATTAAACCGCGCGAAGCACAGAACACCCTGCTGAAAGGGGAAAAATTATGAGTAAAGCCAAATCCAATAAAATGGGCGTCGTTCAGCTCACCATCCTGACAATGGTCAATATGATGGGCTCCGGGATTATCATGCTGCCCACCAAACTTGCAGAGGTCGGCACCATCTCGATCATCTCGTGGCTGGTGACTGCCGTTGGTTCAATGGCGCTGGCATGGGCTTTCGCCAAATGCGGGATGTTCAGCCGTAAATCCGGCGGTATGGGCGGCTACGCGGAGTATGCCTTTGGTAAGTCCGGCAACTTTATGGCGAACTACACCTATGGCGTTTCGCTGTTGATTGCCAACGTCGCTATCGCCATCTCCGCCGTCGGCTACGGCACCGAGCTGTTCGGCGCCACGCTGTCACCGGTGCAGATCGGTCTGGCGACCATCGGCGTGCTGTGGCTGTGCACCGTTGCCAACTTCGGCGGCGCGCGCATTACCGGGCAAATCAGCAGTATCACCGTCTGGGGCGTGATTATTCCGGTTGTCGGTCTGTGCATCATCGGCTGGTTCTGGTTTAGCCCGACGCTGTACGCCAACTCCTGGAACCCGCATCACGTACCGTTCTTCACCGCCGTCGGTTCTTCTATTGCGATGACGCTGTGGGCCTTCCTCGGTCTGGAATCTGCCTGCGCCAACGCCGAAGTGGTGGAAAACCCGGAGCGTAACGTACCGATTGCGGTATTAGGCGGTACGCTGGGCGCGGCGGTGATTTACATCATCTCCACCAACGTGATTGCCGGGATCGTACCGAACATGGATCTGGCCAACTCCACCGCGCCGTTCGGTCTGGCGTTCGCACAGATGTTTACCCCGGAAGTCGGTAAAGTGATCATGGCGTTAATGGTGATGTCCTGCTGCGGTTCGCTGCTGGGCTGGCAGTTCACTATCGCCCAGGTCTTCAAATCCTCGGCGGATGAAGGTTATTTCCCGAAAATCTTCTCTCGCGTAACGAAAGTGGATGCGCCGGTTCAGGGGATGCTGACCATCGTGATTATCCAGAGCGGATTATCGCTGATGACCATCAGCCCATCGCTGAACAGCCAGTTCAACGTGCTGGTTAACCTGGCGGTGGTGACAAACATTATCCCGTACATTCTGTCGATGGCCGCGCTGGTGATCATTCAGAAAGTGGCAAATGTTCCGTCGTCAAAAGCCAAAACGGCGAACTTCGTGGCATTCATCGGCGCGCTGTACAGCTTCTATGCGCTGTATTCCTCCGGTGAAGAAGCGATGCTGTACGGCTCCATCGTGACCTTCCTCGGCTGGACGCTGTATGGACTGGTATCGCCGCGCTTTGAGCTGAAAAACAAACACGGTTAAAAAAAAGCCCGGTGGCGCTAACGCTTACCGGGCCTACGATCGTTGTTGTAGCCGGGCAAACGCAGTACCGCCCGGCACACAAACCGCACTTACGCGTTTTTCAGCACTTCGCTGACAATCTCAACCGCTTCTTTTTCGATCTGCTTGCGGTGTTCCTCGCCAAGGAAACTTTCGCAATAAATCTTATAAGCGTCTTCCGTACCAGAAGGCCGCGCGGCAAACCAGCCGTTGTCGGTCATCACTTTCAGGCCGCCAATCGACGCGCCGTTACCCGGCGCCGCCGTCAGACGCGCGGTGATCGGATCGCCCGCCAGCGTGCTGGCGCTCACCATTTCTGGAGAGAGCTTAGACAACGCGGCTTTCTGCGCAGACGTTGCGCTTGCCTGCAAACGGTTATAGCTCGGCGCGCCAAAGCGGGCCGCCAGCTCGTTGTAGTGCTCCTGCGGGTTCTTCCCGGTGACGGCCGTGATTTCCGCCGCCAGCAGGCACATGATGATGCCGTCTTTATCGGTAGACCACGGCGTGCCGTCGAAACGCAGGAAAGACGCCCCGGCGCTCTCTTCGCCGCCGAAGCCGAAGCTGCCGTCGAACAGACCGTCGACGAACCATTTAAAGCCGACCGGCACTTCCACCAGTTTACGCCCCAAATCGTTCACTACGCGGTCGATCATCGCAGAGGAAACCAGCGTTTTACCGACCGCCACCTCTTTGCCCCACTGCGGGCGGTGCTGGAACAGATAGTTGATCGCTACCGCCAGATAGTGGTTCGGGTTCATCAGTCCTGCCGGAGTCACGATGCCGTGGCGGTCATAGTCCGGGTCG
Organism: Citrobacter sp. CK206; assembly: GCF_030333125.1. Classification (NCBI taxonomy): domain Bacteria; kingdom Pseudomonadati; phylum Pseudomonadota; class Gammaproteobacteria; order Enterobacterales; family Enterobacteriaceae; genus Citrobacter; species Citrobacter sp. CK206. The sequence continues at coordinate 512,693 of NZ_JAOWGM010000021.1, read as the reverse complement.
TTGGCGAACGCCAGATCGAACTTATCACGCAGCGCCAGCAGACCCGCCATCGCGCACTCGGAGGAACAGTCCATACGGATTGCGCCGTCTTTGTCGAGATGCATAAAGCGGAACGTCTGGTCAACATGATCGTTAACGATAGTCAGGTTCAGGTTGTAGTGCTTAGCAATACGCTTCCAGTATTCGATACCGGAACCGCCCAGCGGATCGACGCCCAGCGTCAGGCCCGCTTTCTGAATCGCCGCCATATCGACGATATCCGCCAGCCCTTCAACGAACGGCTGCACCAGATCCTGCTCTTTAACGTGGCCTGAGGCCATCGCCGCATCCAGAGAGATACGCTTCACGCCCTTCAGACCGTCAGCCAGCAGCGCGTTGGCCCTGTCTTCCACCACTTTGGTGACGTTGGTATCCGCCGGGCCGCCGTTTGGCGGGTTGTACTTAATACCGCCGTCTTCCGGTGGGTTGTGAGATGGCGTGATCACGATGCCATCAGCCAGCGGGCCGCCTTTTTTATTGTGAACCAGGATAGCGTTAGAAACGGCAGGCGTTGGCGTGAAGCCATTGTTTTCCTGCACGATGACATCAACACCGTTCGCCGCCAGCACTTCCAGTACAGAGATAAATGCCGGTTCAGACAGCGCGTGGGTATCTTTGCCCACATAACAAGGACCAGTGATACCGTTTTTTGCACGCTCTTCCGCAATCGCCTGGGCGATCGCCAGGATGTGCGGCTCGTTAAAACTATGACGACCTGCGCTACCGCGATGCCCGGACGTACCGAACTTCACGGCGTGCTCTGCATTCCCTGCTTCGGGTTTCAGTACATAGTACTGTGCCGTCAGTTGGGCGACGTTAATCAAATCACTCTGTTGCGCAGGTTGACCTGCACGGTTGTGGATTGCCATTGCCTGGTCCTTTTAATGCAAGGATTAAATTGTTCCGCAAACCTTCTCAATCAATTCCGCCGGGAATTGCATTGACTGCATGATGTGTTCAACCATGCTGCATTTACGGCCGGTGTTGGTGTTGGTAATCACCCAATACGGCGTGCCGGGCACATGTTTCGGTTTGGTTTGATTACCATTTTTCAGCAGCGTTTGTTCATCAGCCGCAAAATAGACACGCGTACGGCCATGCAACGACTCCGTTGCTTCGGCAAACGCACGATTATCCAGTGAGTAGAGTGTAGACAGCACCAGCATGAAGCGGTTTACCGCTTTCTTCTGCTCCGCGTACTCGTCGGAAAGCAGCAGTTCACGCATGGCGCGGACTTTATCTTTTACGGGGTTGACGGGCTTCGCTTCCACGATAGCAGGTTGCGCGACGCGAACCTCTTTCGCCGCCGGAGTGACAGGCTGTGATACGGCGGAAAACTTCAACATGCGCCGTAAAATGTCGGATGCGCTCTCGCCAATATGCTTGGTGTGGCTGGCAATATAGCTATAGAGTTCATCATCAACTTCAATCGTTTTCATCTTAATCCAGTGCGGTGTCTTATCTGAATACAAGTCGTTGGGATTACCTGCACGTAGTGTAAAGGCAAATTCCAACAGCGGATAGCGTCAAACCTGGCTGACGGAAAAACTCGGAGTAAACCGTAGTTGTTGCAGCCCTGTGGCAGAATAGTCAACATAATACCCTAACCCGACAGAGCGAAAAAAAGAACTTTGCCATGAAATTGAATATCCGAGCGCAAACTGCACAAAACCTGCACAATAATTCTCCCATCGTCCTCGTTCACGGTTTGTTTGGCAGCCTGGACAACCTCGGCGTGCTGGCGCGCGACCTGGTGACCGATCACGATATCATTCAGGTTGATATGCGCAACCACGGTCTCTCCCCTCGCGATCCGGTGATGGACTACCCGGCAATGGCGCAAGATTTACTGGATACCATCGATGCCGAAGGCATTGAGAAAGCCACCTTTATCGGCCACTCCATGGGCGGTAAAGCGGTAATGGCGCTCACCGCGCTGGCGCCGGAGCGTATTGACCAGTTGGTCGCGATCGACATCGCGCCGGTCGATTACCACGTTCGCCGCCACGATGAAATCTTCGCCGCCATCAATGCCGTCACCGACGCGGGCGCCGAAACCCGTCAACAGGCCGCCACCGTTATGCGTCAACATCTGCAAGAAGAAGGCGTCATCCAGTTTCTGCTGAAATCGTTTATCGACGGCGAATGGCGCTTTAACGTACCGGTGTTGTGGGAACAGTATCCACATATTGTGGGCTGGGAGACCATTCCAGCCTGGGATCGCCCGGCGTTGTTTATCCCCGGCGGCAACTCGCCTTATGTGACCGAAGCATATCGTCACGATCTGCTGGCGCAGTTCCCTCAGGCGCGAGCGCACGTCATCGCCGGAGCGGGCCACTGGGTTCACGCGGAAAAACCCGATGCGGTGCTGCGCGCCATTCGTCGCTATCTGGCAGATAAGGCCAACTGATTAAAAACTCAGCGTCCGCGCGCGATTACGTCCGCGGGCGTTGGCGTGTCTGCCTTGCTGATGTATGATGGCGCGCTATCCATCCGGGCAGACGCCTGGCTGATTGTTTCCCCGAAGTCACCAAAATCATGGCCAAAGAACAAACGGACCGTACGACATTAGATCTGTTCGCACACGAGCGTCGCCCGGGACGACCCAAAACCAATCCGCTTTCGCGTGATGAACAGCTGCGCATTAATAAGCGTAACCAGCTAAAACGCGACAAAGTACGTGGCCTTAAGCGTGTCGAACTGAAACTCAACGCTGAGGCTGTCGATGCGCTGAACGAGCTGGCCGAATCCCGCAATATGAGCCGTAGCGAACTCATCGAAGAGATGCTGATGACTCAACTGGCAGCGCTGCGCGGCCAGGGCGTAGTCTGAAAAACTGCTCAATATCATAAATCATGTAGCACAGAGTGCAGTCCCGCGTGATTGCTGTTTCCGCATGCCTGACTGTTCTGCTATGATTGCCCTTATCTGCGGGCAATACGCCACCACCATTTCAATAAGTTTCAAGAGGTTATTTTACTCATGGCAATCACTGGCATCTTTTTCGGCAGCGACACCGGTAATACCGAAAATATCGCAAAAATGATTCAAAAACAGCTTGGTAAAGACGTTGCCGATGTGCATGACATTGCGAAAAGCAGCAAAGAGGACCTGGAAGGGTACGACATCCTGCTGCTGGGCATCCCGACCTGGTACTACGGTGAAGCGCAATGTGACTGGGATGACTTCTTCCCGACTCTCGAAGAGATTGATTTTAACGGTAAACTGGTGGCGCTGTTCGGCTGCGGCGACCAGGAAGATTACGCAGAATATTTCTGCGACGCGTTAGGCACCATCCGCGACATCATTGAGCCGCGCGGCGCGACCATCGTCGGCCACTGGCCAACGGCGGGCTACCATTTTGAAGCGTCCAAAGGTCTGGCTGACGACGATCACTTTGTTGGTCTGGCTATCGACGAAGACCGTCAGCCTGAACTGACCGCAGAGCGCGTTGAAAAATGGGTTAAACAGATTTCCGGCGAACTGCACCTCGACGAAATCATTAACGCCTGATTTTGTGCGGCGCAGAAAAGCATCTGCGTCGCATCAATAGATAAAACCAATTAAAATAATTGCTACAAATTTGTAACTTTCTTGCCTGACCCTGTACAATGTCCGGGTGTTATTCTGGTATTGCACAGTATGTTTGTTGGCGATACCTCGTTTTTATTAACAATATTTGCCGGAGGCTTGCAGTTTTCATTTAGGCGTGGCAGTTCTATAATGAAACGCATGATCTCAAGTGCAATTTCTGTCACTTCTTTGTTTGAAGTGAATCGTTTAGCAACAGGACAGATTCCGCATGACTGACAACAATACCGCATTAAAGAAGGCTGGCCTGAAAGTAACGCTTCCTCGTTTAAAAATTCTGGAAGTTCTTCAGGAACCGGATAACCATCACGTCAGTGCGGAAGATTTATATAAACGTCTGATCGACATGGGTGAAGAGATTGGGCTGGCGACTGTGTACCGCGTGCTGAACCAGTTTGATGACGCCGGTATCGTAACCCGCCACAATTTTGAAGGCGGTAAATCCGTTTTTGAGCTGACCCAACAGCATCATCACGATCACCTTATTTGCCTCGATTGTGGCAAAGTGATCGAATTCAGTGATGATTCTATCGAAGCGCGCCAGCGTGAGATTGCGGCTAAGCATGGCATTCGTTTGACGAACCACAGCCTCTATCTCTACGGCCACTGCGCTGAAGGCGATTGCCGGGAAGACGAGCACGCGCACGACGCGAAGTAATGTGAAACCTGCTAAAAAGCCAACCGACCGGTTGGCTTTTTTTATGCTTCCGAGCCGGTAGCGGCCTTAAAAAACGCAAACGGGCGGAGAGTTCTCTCCGCCCGCCATTAACCCGCCCTGCTTTTATTTGGCGCTATTTTTACTGCGAATTTCCTGCCAGATTTTATCGCAATCGGCGGTCACCGCCTGATCGTTCCCCGTACGCGTAGCCTGAATGCACTGCTGATAATCCAGCACGCGCACGCTCTCTTCTGTAGCAAACTGCTTGTGCTGGTCATCTTTCTTCAGCACGTTCAGTACACTCTGACAGGCCTCAATTTTCTCTGGCGAACCTTGCGCCGTATTGATGCAGGCGCTATATGCCTCTTTTAACTGACTGTCTTCTTTCGGCGCGGTTGGCTGCGCGCAGGCCACCAGTCCCGATGCCATCATGGCGATGAGTAACAGTTTTTTCATATCAGTGTCCTCAACGTTGCGGCAGACAAATCGCCTGCCGCAACGGGCATCAGAAAATAGTGAACGGAGCGATAACCATGAACTTCACGTCACGTTCATCCTGGAAGATGTTGCCGTAACCGCCGCCCCAGCTTGGGATGTTGGAGTGGTTGTCATATTCCGTGAAATGCAGTTTAAACATGGTGCCTTTGGCACGGCCTTCCTGTAGGGTGTAGACCGCATCAAGGCTGTAAGAAGACTCTTCAATGGTACGGTTTTTGTCATAGTACGCATCCGGGGTAATCTGCCAGGTTGATGGCTTCGCGTCCCAGGCGTAAACGTATGACGCCCCCACTGCCCAGCCCGGCAGGTTCCAGTTTTTCAGATCGTACATCGCACCGAAGAAGACGGCTTTTTCGCCGTTGGCGTTAAAGTCTGAGCGGTTATCCCACCAGATATCCAGACGACCGTTTGAGGATGCGTAAGTTGGCGTCATACGTTGCAGGAAGTAACCTTGTTGACCGTCCGCCTTAACCCAGGTCCCTTCCAGGCGCAAATCGACGACTTCGGCCACTTTGTAACCGAAAGTCAGCGCCTGCAACCAGGCGGTGCCGTCATAAATATCGTTTACGCTGCGATCATCAACTTTGTCGCGCGCACCATAGAACTGATAGCTGGTGGTGAACGGGTTGCCGCCCAAATCAAATTTGTAGCTGGCTTTGGCAAAATACTGGTCGACATACCCTTCTGACTGACCAAATGCCGCTTCCAGCACGAGGTCATTTTTGAAATCGTATTTAGCGCCGATAGAGTGGAGGTAATCCACTTTGGTCTTTTTATCGGCCTGATAGAATTTATCAACATCGGTGTGCCACGGCGCTTTATATTGGTTGGCCCACATATAGGAGAAACTCAGCGCGCCCGCATCACCGTAGTCAAAATTCGCTCCGGCTTCCGCGCCCTGATAAGTACCCGGCATAAAGCTCCAGTGCGGCGCTAACAGCGTCTGACCGGTCGGCTGGATATACCCCGCACGCGCCCAGGTTGGCCCGTACTTAAATTTTGCCGCGGCTTTATAGAGGCTGATCCCGCTCTTATCGCCAGAATAATCTTCATCGTAACCTTTATTCTTTTTCGAGAAGGCGATTTCGTTGGGGTGTCCGCTGTCGCCGTTTTCCGCCATTTCTATCGCGGTAAATGCCGCGATATCCAGACCGAACATATCAGCCGCATAACCAGACTGGAAATCCAGGTTGGCGTTCCAGGTCGCGTGTGAAAGGTTGGTTTTATATTTGTCATCGTCGGTGACATCTTTACGGTCACGCTCACGCTGCCAGTAATAGATGCCGCCTGTTAACGTGGAATCGTCAATAAAGCCTTCGGCCTGAGCCTGTGGAACGACGACCAAACCTGACATTGCTGTGATACCGGCGATAGCCAGCGCCAGCGTACTACGTTTGCCACTAAACGTACGCATGTGTTAATCCTCTTTGACGTATAAAATGCTGCCGAACAAAAGCGGACAGCGAAAAATAAAAATGTAAAAGTAGCGTTGAGAAAAACCTCGCAGACTACAGTGAATAGACTATTTTTCGCGACGCGAATTATCAATCTCTTTCTGTAACGAGAATGTAAGAGTATGAGCAACCGCACATATTTCATTGCTTTCTGTTACATTTTCATCAGGCGCTAAAAAAGATGAACAAAAGTTAAAATTGTCTTGTTTTCCATGCACATGAAATCGGTTTCACATGAAATGATATTCATTCCATAAATTCACTATGCCAAAACTATTTTGTTGCGAAATTATTTTCCCGACGGCATTAATTCGCTCTGCAAACAGAGAGCGGGATGACAAAATGGAAAGGATAAAAAAACGCCGCAAAATGCGGCGTTGGAAGGTGATGTGATGCGGTGGCTTTACTCGCCCGCTTTAGCCCACGTATCGCGCAGACCTACGGTACGGTTAAACACGCGTTTATCCGCCGTTGTGTAGCGGCTGTCCAGGCAGAAGTAGCCTTCACGCTCAAACTGATACGCCTTACCCGCTACGGCGTTCTGCAACGACGGTTCCGCGTAACTCTGCTTAATTACCAGCGATTCAGGGTTGATCACGGACAGGAAGTCCTCTGCGGCGCCCGGGTTCGGCACGCTGAACAGACGATCGTACAGACGAATTTCAACCGGCAGCGCGTGTGCCGCGCTTACCCAGTGAATGACGCCCTTCACTTTACGGCCATCGGCCGGATCTTTGCTCAGGGTGTCCGCATCATAGGTACAGAAGATGGTGGTGATATTGCCTCCCGCATCCTTCTCCACGCGCTCAGCTTTCACCACATAGGCGTTACGCAGACGCACTTCTTTCCCCATCACCAGACGCTTGTACTGCTTGTTCGCTTCTTCGCGGAAGTCAGCACGATCGATCCAAATCTCACCGCTAAACGGTACTTCACGGCTGCCCATTTCCGGTTTGTTCGGATGGTTCGGCATGGTGACCATTTCGCTTTCGCCCTGCGGGTAGTTTTCGATAACCAGTTTCACCGGATCGATAACCGCCATCGCGCGCGGTGCGTTTTCGTTCAGATCTTCACGAATGCAGGACTCCAGCGACGCCATCTCAATGGTGTTGTCCTGCTTGGTAACGCCGATGCGTTTGCAGAATTCACGGATGGAGGCCGCGGTATAGCCACGACGACGCAGGCCAGAAATGGTCGGCATACGCGGATCGTCCCAGCCTTCAACGTGTTTGTCCGTCACCAGCAGGTTCAGCTTACGCTTGGACATCACGGTGTATTCCAGATTCAGGCGCGAGAATTCGTACTGACGCGGGTGAACCGGGATGGTGATGTTGTCCAGCACCCAGTCGTACAGACGACGGTTGTCCTGGAATTCCAGCGTACACAGAGAGTGCGTAATGCCTTCCAGCGCATCGCTGATACAGTGAGTAAAGTCGTACATCGGGTAGATGCACCACTTGTTGCCGGTCTGGTGGTGTTCAGCAAATTTAATGCGGTACAGCACCGGATCGCGCATCACGATAAACGGCGACGCCATATCAATTTTGGCGCGCAGGCACGCTTTACCTTCTTCAAAACCACCGGTACGCATTTTTTCAAACAGCGCCAGGTTCTCTTCCACGCTGCGATCGCGGAACGGGCTGTTTTTACCCGGCTCTTTCAGCGTACCGCGATATTCGCGGATCTGATCCGGCGTCAGCTCATCGACGTACGCCAGACCTTTGGTGATCAGTTCAACCGCATACGCATGCAGCTGATCGAAGTAATCTGAGGAGTAGCAAACGTTGCCAGCCCAGTGAAAACCTAACCACTCGACGTCGTTTTTGATCGAATCAACGTACTCGATATCTTCTTTTACCGGGTTGGTATCATCGAAACGCAGGTTGCACAGGCCCTGATAATCTTGCGCGATGCCAAAGTTCAGACAGATGGATTTCGCATGGCCGATGTGCAGATAGCCATTCGGCTCCGGCGGAAAACGGGTGTGGATTGTGGTGTGCTTACCACTGGCCAGATCTTCATCGATGATCTGACGAATAAAGTTAGTCGGGCGGGCTTCAGCCTCACTCATCGTGGATTCCTCAAAGCGTAAACAACGTATAACGGCATATGATCTTATAAGCCGGACAGACTGACAACCTTTAGTTACTTAAAAAGTGGCTTTGAAGAAAATATGGGGGCTGATTGCTGTAAAAAAAAGCGACGGCGCTTTGCCGGATGACGGCTACGCCTTATCCGGCCTACAAACTGCTACAAACTGCGTCGAACCGTAGGCCTGATAAGCGCAGCGCCATCAGGCGCATTTGCCGGATAGCAGCTATACCTTATCCGGCCTACAAACTGCATCGAACCGTAGGCCTGATAAGCGCAGCGCCATCAGGCGCATTTGCCGGATGGCAGCTATACTTTATCCGGCCTACAGGCTGCAAAAAAAGCGGCGGAGGTTTCCCCCCGTCGCTCAGGCACAAACTCTACTCAGGAGCGATTATTTGCCTTTAATCTCATACAGTGGCGTTTGACCTGCAACCACCTGACCTTCAGCTTTAATCACCAGACCGCTGAAATCGTCAATGTTGCTGCAAACCACCGGGCTAATCATCGAGCGCGCATTGGCGTTCAGGAACTCCAGATCCATTTCCAGGATCGGCTGACCGGCAACCACTTCGGCACCCTCTTCCACCAGGCGTTTGAAGCCCTGACCGTTCAGCGCAACGGTATCGATCCCCATGTGGACAACGATTTCCGCGCCTTTTTCAGTTTCCAGGCAGAACGCATGATTAGTGTTGAAGATTTTCACAATGGTGCCTGCCGCCGGGGAAACAACGGTTTTATCCGTTGGTTTCACCGCCACGCCGTCGCCAACCGCTTTGCTGGCGAACGCTTCGTCAGGAACCTGTTCCAGCGCAACCACGTCACCCGTGACTGGAGAAACCAGCGTCGCGATAGTCACCGCATTAGGAACCGCCTGCGGTTTTGCCGCCGGCGCCGCAGTCACTGGCGCGCTGTCAGCAGATGCTGCCGCAACCGGGCCACGCGCCACCACTTTCTTCATTTCGTCGCCGATAGATTCCGCTTTCGCGCCGACGATAACCTGGATGGTCTGTTTGTTCAGTTTCACCACGCCGGACGCACCAAGACGTTTACACATCGCATCGCTCACGCGAGCCGCGTCGGCAACGGTCAGACGCAGACGGGTGATGCAGGCATCGATCGCTTTCAGGTTATCCGTACCGCCAACCGCAGCAATGTAGTTGGTCGCCAGTTGGGTCATACCTTCTTCAGTGTTGCTGTTCGCTTCGTCAGTCACGATATCGTCGTCTTTATCTTCACGACCTGGCGTTTTCAGGTTGAACACGCGAATTACCGCGCTGAACAGCAGGAAGTAGATGACGAAGAAGACCGCGCCCATCACCAGCAGCATCCAGACGTTTTTGCTGGCCGCAGGCAGGCTATACATCAACACGTAGTCAATTGCGCCTGCGGAGAAGGAGAAGCCCGCATGAATACCCAGCAGCGTCGCGATGAACAGGCTGATACCGGTCAATATTGCGTGCAGGAGGTACAGCAACGGCGCCAGGAACATGAACAGGAATTCCAGCGGCTCAGTAACACCGGTCAGGAACGCGGTGATCGCAACGGACAGCAACATACCGCCAACCATTGGACGACGCGCTTTCGGCGCAGCGAAGTACATCGCCAGCGCCGCACCCGGCAGACCGAACATCATGATCGGGAAGAAGCCGGACATGAACATCCCCGCCGTGCCGTCACCCGCGTAGAAGCGGTTGATGTCGCCGTGGAATACCGTACCTGCCGTGTTAGTGAACTCGCCAATCTGGAACCAGGCGATAGTGTTCAGCACCTGATGCAGACCTGTCGGGATCAACAGACGGTTGATGAAACCGAAGATACCGGAGCCCAGCGCGCCCGCGCCGACGATCCATTCACCGCCCGCATGAATAGCGTGCTGAACCGGAGGCCAGACGTAACCGAAAATCGCCGCCAGCACCAGACAGAAGAAGCCCGTGGCGATCGGCACAAAACGTTTGCCGCCAAAGAAGCTCAGGAAATCAGGAAGTTTGATACCGGACCAACGGTTATAAACGGCGCCGCCCACCAGACCGGTAATGATACCCGCCAGGACGCCCATGTTGATTTCCGGGTTAATCGTCACCATCGCTTTGGTCAGGACGAAGTACCCGACCGCACCCGCCAACGCTGCTGCACCCGCGCTGTCCTTAGACCAGCTGGATGCCACACCGATGGCGAAGATCAGTGCGAGGTTATCGAAGATCGCCCCGCCCGCCTGCGCGATAAAGGCGACATTCAGTAAATCTGGTTGACCGAATCGCAGCAACAGTGCCGCCACCGGCAGCACTGCGATAGGGAGCTGTAACGCCCTACCCAGTCGCTGGAAAAAACCTAAAATATTCATCTTATTCCCCCTACGAGACCCCGATTAGGCTTCTGGAAGCCATTTTTTTATTGTGCGACAAATCGTTAAAGCGTGATGTTTGGCAACAACGGTATGAATTATTCATCTACGCTCAGAGTGTGTGAAAAATTAATTCGTATCGCAAATTAAACGCGTGTTTTTTGTGATTTGAATCACCAAATATCGTTATTCACCCTCCCTTATACTGGCTAACTGCGAAAACTTATTTTATCATTCAAAAAATCAACACGGATTAGCGCCTGTCCATACGAATCCAGGTTACGCTTACTAACGTACAGATGCTCAATCCGCCAATTTATTACTTTTACTTTTGAGGTGAAGAATGAGACTGATCCCCCTGACGTCCGCTGAACAGGTCGGCAAATGGGCTGCTCGCCATATCGTTAACCGTATTAACGCCTTCAAACCTACCGCCGATCGCCCGTTCGTCCTGGGCCTGCCGACCGGCGGCACGCCGCTGACGGCGTATAAAGCATTAGTCGAAATGCACAAAGCGGGCCAGGTCAGCTTTAAGCATGTGGTGACATTCAACATGGACGAATATGTTGGCCTTCCGAAAGAACACCCGGAAAGCTACCACAGCTTCATGCACCGCAATTTCTTCGATCACGTTGATATTCCGGCAGAAAATATTAACCTGCTCAACGGTAACGCGCCGGATATCGATGCGGAATGCCGTAATTATGAAGAAAAAATCCGTTCTTACGGTAAAATTCACCTGTTTATGGGCGGCGTAGGTAACGACGGCCATATCGCGTTTAACGAACCGGCTTCTTCCCTGGCTTCCCGTACGCGTATCAAAACGCTGACCCATGACACCCGCGTGGCAAACTCCCGCTTCTTTGACGGCGACGTCAACCAGGTGCCGAAATATGCGCTGACCGTAGGCGTGGGTACGCTGCTGGACGCAGAAGAAGTGATGATCCTGGTGCTGGGCCATCAGAAAGCGCAGGCGCTACAGGCGGCTGTCGAAGGCAACGTCAACCACATGTGGACCATTAGCTGTCTGCAACTGCATCCGAAAGCGGTCGTGGTGTGCGACGAACCTTCCACTATGGAACTGAAGGTTAAGACACTGAAATATTTCAACGAGTTAGAAGCCGAAAATATTAAAGGTCTGTAATGTTATCTCCGCCCTGCACGCAGACGCAGGGCGGCATTTTTTGAAATCGGGGGTCGGAATGTATGCTTTAACCCAGGGCCGGATTTTTACCGGTCACGAAATTCTTGATGACCATGCGATTGTTGTCGCCAATGGCCTGATTGATCGCATCTGTCCAATGGCGGAACTGCCGCCAGAGATAGAACAACGCGCGTTGAATGGGGCCATTCTCTCCCCCGGTTTTATTGATGTGCAATTAAACGGCTGCGGCGGCGTCCAGTTCAACGATACCGCTGACGCGGTGACTGTCGAAACGCTGGAAATCATGCAGAAAGCCAATGAGAAATCAGGCTGCACCAGCTACCTGCCGACGCTGATTACCACCAGCGACGATCTGATGAAACAGGGCATTCGCGTCATGCGTGAATACCTGGCGAAATACCCGAATCAGGCATTAGGTCTTCATCTTGAAGGTCCGTGGCTGAACCTGGTCAAAAAAGGCACCCATAATCCGAGTTTTGTCCGCCAACCTGACGCTGCGCTGGTGGACTTCCTGTGCGATAATGCCGATGTGATCACCAAAGTCACGCTGGCGCCGGAAATGGTGCCGGCGGAAGTGATCGCCAAACTGACGGCGGCGGGCATTGTGGTTTCAGCCGGTCACTCCAATGCGACGTTAAAAGAGGCGAAAGCCGGTTTCCGCGCAGGGATCACCTTTGCCACCCACCTGTTCAACGCGATGCCGTATATTACGGGCCGTGAACCGGGTCTGGCGGGCGCCATTCTTGACGATGCCGATATTTATTGCGGCATCATCGCGGATGGTCTGCATGTTGATTACGTCAACATTCGTAACGCTAAACGTCTGAAAGGTGACAAACTTTGCCTGGTGACCGATGCAACCGCCCCGGCGGGTGCAAACATTGAACAGTTCATTTTTGCTGGTAAAACAATATACTACCGTAATGGACTGTGTGTGGATGAGAACGGTACGCTGAGCGGATCATCATTAACCATGATCGAAGGCGTGCGTAATCTGGTTGAACATTGCGGTATTGCGCTGGATGAAGTGCTGCGTATGGCGACGCTCTACCCTGCGCGCGCGATTGGCGTCGATAAGCAGCTCGGCAGCCTCGCGCCGGGTAAAGTTGCGAACCTGACCGCCTTCACCCACGACTTTAAAATCATCAAGACCATCGTTAATGGTAACGAGGTCGTTACTGAGTAAGAGAAAGTATGACACCAGGCGGACAAGCTCAAATAGGTAATGTTGATCTCGTAAAACAGCTTAACAGCGCGGCCGTTTACCGCCTGATTGACCAGCACGGGCCAATCTCGCGTATTCAGATTGCCGAGCAAAGCCAGCTTGCTCCCGCCAGCGTAACCAAAATTACGCGTCAACTCATTGAACGCGGGCTGATCAAAGAAGTTGATCAGCAGGCCTCCACCGGGGGCCGCCGCGCCATCTCCATCGTTACCGAAACCCGTAATTTCCATGCCATTGGCGTGCGTTTGGGTCGTCATGACGCAACCATTACCCTGTTTGACCTGAGCAGTAAAGTGCTGGCTGAAGAGCACTATCCATTGCCAGAGCGCACTCAGGAGACGCTGGAACATGCCCTGCTCAATGCCATCACCACGTTCATCGACAGTAACCAGCGTAAACTTCGCGAGTTAATCGCGATTTCCGTGATCCTGCCGGGTCTTGTCGATCCCGAAAGCGGCGTGATCCGCTATATGCCGCATATTCAGGTTGAAAACTGGGGATTAGTTGAAGCGCTGGAAAAACGCTTTCACGTAACCTGTTTTGTCGGTCACGATATCCGCAGTCTGGCGCTGGCCGAGCACTATTTCGGTGCAAGCCAGGATTGCGAAGATTCCATTCTGGTGCGCGTACACCGAGGGACTGGCGCCGGGATTATCTCAAATGGCCGCATTTTTATTGGTCGCAACGGCAACGTCGGGGAGATCGGCCATATTCAGGTCGAGCCGCTGGGCGAGCGCTGTCACTGCGGCAATTTTGGCTGTCTGGAAACCATCGCCGCCAACGCGGCCATTGAACAACGCGTACAGCACTTACTCAAGCAGGGCTACCAAAGTCGCGTTACGCTGGACGACTGCACGATTAAAACCATCTGCAAGGCAGCCAATAAAGGTGACAGCTTAGCGGCAGAGGTGATTGAACACGTTGGTCGTCATCTGGGCAAAACCATCGCTATCGCTATCAACCTGTTTAATCCGCAAAAAATCGTGATTGCCGGTGAAATTACCGAAGCGGATAAAGTGCTGCTGCCGGCGATCGAAAGCTGCATCAACACACAGGCGCTGAAAGCGTTTCGCAAAAATTTGCCGGTTGTCCGTTCCACGCTGGATCACCGCTCCGCCATCGGCGCATTTGCGCTGGTGAAACGCGCCATGCTCAACGGCATTTTGTTGCAACATTTGCTGGAAAATTAATGAGCTTTTATAGTGGCGCATTATGACTAAATCCTTTGGGTAGTTCATGACCATCAAGAATGTAATTTGTGATATTGACGGCGTGCTGATGCACGACAATGTTGCCGTACCCGGTGCGGCAGAATTTCTGACGGATGTAATGGAAAAAGGTCTGCCGCTGGTGCTGCTGACCAATTACCCTTCGCAGACCGGCCAGGATCTGGCGAACCGCTTTGCTACCGCAGGGGTTAACGTACCGGACAGCGTTTTTTATACTTCCGCGATGGCCACCGCCGATTTCCTGCGTCGTCAGGAAGGCAAGAAAGCCTATGTGGTCGGTGAAGGCGCACTAATTCACGAATTGTATAAAGCAGGTTTTACCATTACTGACGTCAATCCCGATTTTGTGATTGTCGGCGAGACCCGCTCCTATAACTGGGACATGATGCATAAAGCGGCCTTCTTCGTCGCCAACGGCGCCCGTTTCATCGCCACCAACCCCGATACCCACGGTCGTGGTTTCTATCCGGCCTGCGGCGCGCTCTGCGCAGGTATTGAAAAAATCTCTGGCCGTAAGCCTTTTTACGTCGGTAAACCCAGCCCGTGGATTATCCGCGCCGCGTTAAACAAAATGCAGGCGCACTCTGAAGAGACCGTTATCGTCGGCGACAATCTGCGCACCGATATTCTGGCGGGATTCCAGGCCGGTCTGGAAACCATTCTGGTGCTCTCTGGCGTCTCAACGCTCAACGATATCGACGACATGCCGTTCAGACCAAGCTGGATTTATCCTTCCGTCGCCGAAATCGACGTTATCTAAACGCCCCCCTGCCTGATGGCGCTGCGCTTATCAGGCCTACAATATTGTTCTGTTCGAATCGTAGGCCTGATAAAAAACATCGTTTAATAAAATCGCCATAAAATTATCGATTCATCAATAAACACGCTCATTACGTAATCTTTTTTCATCATTCAACAACTGCCATTGCATTTTTTGCTTTCATCACGCCAAATCTCTTGCGAACCCTGCGGCTTTGCGGCATTTTCATAAACAAGCAAACACAAAAAAGCACCACGCAACGGGTTAATGGAGAAGGTTATGTGTTCTATTTTTGGCGTATTCGATATCAAAACAGACGCGGTTGAGCTGCGTAAAAAAGCCCTTGAGCTGTCACGTTTGATGCGCCATCGCGGCCCTGACTGGTCCGGTATTTACGCCTGCGATAACGCGATTCTGGCACACGAGCGTCTGTCTATTGTCGACGTCAACGCCGGTGCGCAGCCGCTGTACAACGAAAAGAAAACACATGTGCTGGCCGTTAACGGTGAAATTTATAACCACCAGGCATTACGCGCGGAATATGGCGATCGCTATCAGTTCCAGACCGGGTCTGACTGTGAAGTGATCCTCGCGCTGTACCAGGAAAAAGGGGTGGAATTTCTCGACGACCTACAGGGTATGTTCGCCTTTGCGCTGTACGACAGCGAACAGGATGCCTGGCTGATTGGTCGCGACCACATCGGGATCATCCCGCTTTATATGGGTCATGACGAACACGGCAACTTTTATGTCGCCTCTGAAATGAAGGCGCTGGTGCCAGTCTGCCGCACGATTAAAGAGTTCCCGGCAGGCAGCTACCTGTGGAGCAAAGACGGTGAGATTCGTCAGTATTACCAGCGCGACTGGTTCGAGTTCGACGCAGTAAAAGACAACGAAACGGACAAAAACGTGTTGCGCCAGGCGCTGGAAGAGTCCGTCAAAAGCCACCTGATGTCAGACGTGCCATACGGCGTATTGCTCTCGGGCGGCCTGGATTCCTCTATCATTTCCGCCATCACCAAGAAATTCGCCGCACGCCGCGTGGAAGATCAGGAACGTTCGGAAGCCTGGTGGCCTCAGTTGCACTCCTTTGCTGTCGGTCTGGAAGGCTCCCCGGATCTGAAAGCCGCGCAGGAAGTGGCAAACCATCTCGGCACCGTGCATCACGAAATTCACTTCACCGTGCAGGAAGGTCTGGATGCGATTCGCGACGTGATTTACCACATCGAAACTTACGATGTCACCACCATTCGCGCCTCGACGCCGATGTATTTAATGTCGCGTAAAATCAAAGCGATGGGAATCAAAATGGTGCTGTCCGGCGAAGGTTCCGATGAAGTGTTCGGCGGCTATCTCTACTTCCATAAAGCGCCAAACGCCAAAGAACTGCACGAAGAGACCGTGCGTAAGCTACAGGCGCTGCATATGTTTGACTGCGCTCGCGCCAACAAAGCGATGTCTGCCTGGGGCGTCGAAGCCCGCGTCCCGTTCCTGGATAAGAAATTCCTTGATGTGGCGATGCGCATCAACCCGGAAGACAAAATGTGCGGCAACGGCAAAATGGAGAAACATATCCTGCGTGAATGTTTTGAATCCTACCTGCCCGCAAGCGTGGCATGGCGTCAAAAAGAGCAGTTCTCTGACGGCGTCGGCTACAGCTGGATCGACACGCTGAAAGAGGTCGCGGCAGAGCAAATTTCCGACCAGCAACTGGAAACCGCCCGCTTCCGTTTCCCGTACAACACGCCATCTTCTAAAGAAGCGTACCTGTACCGTGAAATCTTCGAAGAGTTGTTCCCGGTACCCAGCGCGGCAGAATGTGTGCCAGGCGGCCCGTCCGTCGCCTGTTCTTCTGCGAAGGCCATCGAATGGGATGAGGCGTTCAAAACGATGGACGATCCATCAGGCCGCGCCGTCGGCGTACACCAGTCCGCTTATAAATAAGTTATCGTGTTAAAAAGAGTCCTGCGGGGCTCTTTTTTTACGCCGTTTTTTCACCGCAAAAAACGATTAATAACCAATAATTGCCGAATATTGCGTCACGCTGTTCGCAACCTAACCAAACAGTCACATTCCGGCCATTTTCAATGAAAAAGAGGTTGACGCTTCAAGGCTCAATACGCATAATGCGCCCCGCAACGCCGATAAGGTAACGCGAAAAAAGATGGCTACGTAGCTCAGTTGGTTAGAGCACATCACTCATAATGATGGGGTCACAGGTTCGAATCCCGTCGTAGCCACCATCTTTTTTGCGGGAGTGGCGAAATTGGTAGACGCACCAGATTTAGGTTCTGGCGCCGCAAGGTGTGCGAGTTCAAGTCTCGCCTCCCGCACCATTCACCAGTACGCGTTGCACGGATGGGGTATCGCCAAGCGGTAAGGCACCGGTTTTTGATACCGGCATTCCCTGGTTCGAATCCAGGTACCCCAGCCATATTTCTTCGAGTTTGCGGATTGCCGCGACGGTCATTGGGGTATCGCCAAGCGGTAAGGCACCGGTTTTTGATACCGGCATTCCCTGGTTCGAATCCAGGTACCCCAGCCATCGAAGAAAACAATCTGGCTACGTAGCTCAGTTGGTTAGAGCACATCACTCATAATGATGGGGTCACAGGTTCGAATCCCGTCGTAGCCACCAAATTCTTGGGGTATCGCCAAGCGGTAAGGCACCGGATTCTGATTCCGGCATTCCGAGGTTCGAATCCTCGTACCCCAGCCAAATTTGAAAGACGTTCGGATAATGAACGCAAAAACCCAACCATTGGGGTATCGCCAAGCGGTAAGGCACCGGATTCTGATTCCGGCATTCCGAGGTTCGAATCCTCGTACCCCAGCCACATTAAAAAAGCTCGCTTCGGCGAGCTTTTTGCTTTTCTGCCCGGCGCGCCGGGGGGCGGTGTTGGCCTGATAAGCGCAACGCTATCAGGCACAGAATATCCTACAACCCTAACGCATACTTCAGGGCCTGACGTTTCAACACGCCTGCGCGCTCTGCCGCCATCAATCCAATATTACGCATAATGCGCAGCGGCTGAAGATTATTGCTGAAACCGGCATAGAACAGATCCATCCCGCTTTGCATAATGAAGTTATCCGCCATGCGGCGCGTCTGATAGCGTTTCAGCACCTGGTGACTGGCCCAGACTTCGCCATGACTGCGGGCGCTGATCAACACATCCAGCAGCGCATCCACATCACGATACCCCAGGTTTACCCCCTGACCGGCTAATGGATGAATGGTATGCGCCGCATCCCCCACCAGCGCCAGACCAGGCTGTACGTATTGCAACGCATGGCGGCGCGTCAGCGGAAAAGCGCCTGCCGCAACCGGTGTGACCGCCCCCAGACGCGACGGAAAATGTTGCATAATTTCCGCCTGCAACTGCGGCATACTCAGGTTTTGCAACTGGCGAATACGCGCCGGTGAGTCATACCACACCAGCGATGCCCAGTTGTCGAACAACGGTAAAAAGGCCCGTGGGCCGTCTGGCGTAAATTGCTGCCAGGTGCTGTCACCGGGATCGCTCTCACACTGTACGGTAATCAGCATACAGGACTGAGCATACTGCCAGGCATGAATGCCAATCCCCGCCAGCTGTCGTACCTGCGAGTTCGCACCGTCAGCGCCGATCACCAGTTTTGCGGTAAGACGCTCGCCATCCGCCAGCTCCAGCTCATGTCGATCATTGTGGCGATGCAACGCAATCAGTGAAGCAGGCGCGCGCAGCGTCACTTTCGGGTGCGCATCCAGCACCTGCCACAGCGCCTGTTGCAGCACGATATTCTCAACCATATAGCCAAGCAGCGGTAACTTAAGCTCGGCGGCGTCAAACACCACATGGGCGTTTTCCCACTCCCAGGTTTCCAGACGACGGTACGGATGGCTGCGCATCCCCTGCACCGCATCCCAGACGCCCAGGCCTTTAAGCAGCGACACCGACGCCGCACTGATCGCTGAAATACGCACATCAGGCTGGCTGTCGGCCACAAACGGCGCAGGCTCAGCATGTTCAATCACCGTGACGGTAAATCCATGCTGCGCCAGTCCCAGCGCCAGCGCGCCACCGACCATCCCCCCGCCAACAATGGCAATTTCCGTTGGTTGATTTGTCATGGTCACTCATCCTGTTACGTTGATAAGACAAGTTTACAGGATTTTTTACCTCTAAGGGCTGATAAGCGTCATACTGGTCACAACCGCGCCAAAGCATTACACTATGCGCCCTGCAATTCAGCCACTATTTCGCAAGAGCAAGTCGATGACCAAAAAACTCCATATTAAAACCTGGGGCTGTCAGATGAACGAGTACGATTCATCGAAGATGGCCGATCTGCTGGATGCTACCCACGGGTATCAACTGACCGAGGTCGCGGAAGAAGCGGATGTGCTGCTGCTGAATACCTGCTCAATCCGCGAGAAAGCTCAGGAAAAAGTCTTCCATCAATTAGGCCGCTGGAAGCTCTTAAAAGAGAAGAACCCGGACCTGATTATCGGCGTCGGCGGTTGCGTGGCCTCCCAGGAAGGCGACCACATCCGTCAACGTGCGCACTATGTCGATATTATTTTTGGCCCGCAAACGCTGCACCGCTTACCGGAAATGATCAACTCCGTTCGTGGCGACCGCAGCCCGGTGGTGGACATCAGCTTCCCGGAAATCGAGAAGTTCGACCGCCTGCCGGAACCGCGTGCGGAAGGCCCGACCGCGTTTGTCTCCATCATGGAAGGGTGTAATAAATACTGCACGTACTGTGTGGTGCCGTATACCCGTGGTGAAGAGGTCAGCCGTCCGTCTGACGACATCCTGTTTGAGATCGCCCAGCTTGCCGCTCAGGGCGTGCGTGAAGTCAACCTGCTCGGTCAGAACGTTAACGCCTGGCGCGGTGAAAACTACGACGGTACCACCGGCTCCTTTGCCGACCTGCTACGTCTGGTTGCCGCCATCGACGGGATCGATCGCATCCGCTTCACCACCAGCCACCCGATCGAGTTCACCGACGACATCATCGAAGTTTACCGTGATACGCCGGAACTGGTGAGCTTCCTGCACCTGCCGGTACAGAGCGGCGCGGATCGCGTACTGAATCTGATGGGGCGTACCCACACGGCGCTGGAGTACAAAGCGATCATCCGTAAACTGCGCGCGGCGCGCCCGGATATTCAAATTAGCTCGGACTTCATCGTTGGTTTCCCGGGCGAAACGACTCAGGACTTCGAACAGACCATGAAGCTGATTGCCGACGTCAATTTCGACATGAGCTACAGCTTTATCTTCTCGGCGCGTCCGGGAACACCGGCGGCCGATATGGTTGACGATGTGCCGGAAGAAGAGAAAAAGCAGCGTCTGTATATTCTACAGGAGCGTATTAACCAGCAGGCGATGGCCTGGAGCCGTCGGATGCTCGGCACCGTCCAGCGTATTCTGGTGGAAGGCACCTCGCGTAAGAGCATTATGGAACTGTCAGGCCGTACCGAAAATAACCGCGTGGTGAACTTTGAAGGCACCCCGGAGATGATCGGTAAGTTTGTGGATGTGGAAATCACCGATGTCTACACCAACTCTCTGCGCGGCAAGGTTGTACGCACCGAAGATGAGATGGGGCTGCGCGTGGCTGAAACGCCGGAGTCAGTCATTGCCCGTACCCGTAAAGAAAACGAGATTGGCGTCGGTTTTTACCAGCCTTAATCCTGCTGAAAAGCGAAAAAATGCCCGATGGCGCTGCACTTATCGGGCCTACGGCACAATATGGTTCGTAGGCCGGATAAGGCACTTGTGCCGCCATCCGGCAAATAACAGACAGGCCTTGTAATTCCCCCCTACGCCCCCATCTTCATTGCAATGCTTGCGCCTTTATCCTGTGGCGTGAATAATTTCCTTATCTGCCGGTGAATTTTCATTTTCCGGCAACTCAGGCATAAGAGGAACAGTTTGAACATAGACACTCGCGAAATTACCCTTGAGCCCGCAGACAACGCCCGTCTGTTGAGCCTTTGCGGCCCGTTTGACGACAACATCAAACAACTGGAACGCCGTCTCGGCATCGAGATCAACCGTCGTGACAATCACTTTAAGCTGACCGGTCGCCCGATTTGCGTCACCGCCGCGGTAGATATCCTGCGCAGCCTGTACGTCGATACCGCCCCGATGCGCGGTCAGATTCAGGACATCGAGCCGGAACAAATCCACCTTGCGATTAAAGAAGCGCGCGTGCTGGAACAAAGCGCGGAGAGCGTTCCTGACTATGGCAAGGCGATAAATATTAAAACCAAGCGTGGCGTGATTAAGCCGCGCACGCCGAATCAGGCGCAGTACATCGCCAACATTCTCGATCACGACATTACTTTCGGCGTTGGCCCTGCCGGTACGGGGAAAACTTACCTCGCCGTTGCCGCCGCCGTGGACGCTCTTGAGCGTCAGGAAATTCGTCGTATTCTGCTAACCCGTCCGGCAGTGGAAGCCGGGGAAAAACTGGGCTTTCTGCCAGGCGACCTGAGCCAGAAGGTAGACCCGTATCTTCGCCCGCTGTATGACGCGCTGTTTGAGATGCTCGGCTTCGAGAAAGTAGAAAAGCTGATTGAGCGCAACGTCATTGAAGTCGCGCCGCTGGCCTATATGCGCGGTCGTACGCTGAACGACGCCTTTATTATTCTCGATGAGAGCCAGAACACCACCATCGAACAGATGAAGATGTTCCTGACGCGTATCGGCTTTAATTCGAAAGCGGTTATTACCGGCGACGTCACGCAGATTGACCTGCCGCGCAACACGAAGTCTGGCCTGCGCCATGCGATAGAAGTGCTGGCGGAAGTCGAAGAGATCAGCTTTAACTTTTTCCACAGCGAAGACGTGGTGCGCCATCCGGTGGTTGCCCGTATCGTTAACGCCTATGAAGCCTGGGAAGAAGCGGAGCAAAAACGCAAGGCAGCGCTGGCGGCAGAACGCAAGCGTGAAGCGCAGGAGCAGGAACAAAAATGAGTCAGGTGATCCTCGATTTACAACTGGCATGTGAAGACCATTCCGACCTGCCGGAAGAGAGCCAGTTTCAGACGTGGCTGAATGCGGTGATCCCACAGTTTCAGGAAGAATCAGAAGTGACGATTCGCCTGGTGGATGAAGCCGAAAGCCACGATCTTAACCTGACCTACCGCGGGAAAGATAAGCCAACCAACGTGCTCTCTTTCCCGTTTGAAGCGCCGCCAGGTATGGAGATGCCGCTGCTGGGCGATCTGATCATCTGCCGCCAGGTGGTGGAGCAAGAAGCGAAAGAGCAAGATAAGCCGATGGAGGCCCACTGGGCGCATATGGTCGTGCACGGCAGCCTGCATTTGCTGGGCTACGACCATATCGAAGATGATGAAGCGGAAGAGATGGAAGCCCTCGAAACAGAGATTATGCTTGCTCTGGGCTATGAGGACCCGTACATTTCCGAGAAAGACTAAGTACGATGAACAAACATGCCGTCAGCCGTTAAGTATATGCATGACGAGCGACCTATTAACCAACATGAGAACCCATACGACGCCATGAGCGACGACAATTCACACAGTAGTGACACGTTAAACAGCAAAAAGGGATTTTTTTCCCTGTTACTGAGCCAACTTTTCCACGGTGAACCCAAAAACCGTGACGAACTGCTGGCGCTGATCCGTGATTCCGGGCAGAACGACCTTATCGATGAAGATACGCGCGATATGCTCGAAGGGGTGATGGACATTGCGGACCAGCGCGTTCGCGACATCATGATCCCCCGCTCCCAGATGATTACCCTGAAACGCAACCAGACGCTGGATGAGTGCCTTGATGTCATCATTGAGTCAGCACACTCGCGTTTCCCGGTCATCAGCGAAGACAAAGATCACATTGAAGGGATTCTGATGGCGAAGGATCTGCTGCCGTTTATGCGCAGCGATGCCGAAGCCTTCAGCATGGAAAAAGTGTTACGCCAGGCCGTTGTTGTCCCGGAGAGTAAGCGCGTTGACCGCATGCTCAAAGAGTTCCGTTCCCAGCGTTACCATATGGCGATCGTTATCGACGAGTTTGGCGGGGTGTCGGGTCTGGTGACCATTGAAGACATTCTCGAACTGATCGTGGGTGAAATTGAAGACGAGTATGATGAAGAAGACGATATCGACTTCCGTCAGCTCAGTCGCCACACCTGGACCATTCGCGCTCTCGCACCGATTGAAGACTTCAACGAAGCCTTCGGCACCAGCTTCAGCGATGAAGAGGTCGATACCATTGGCGGTCTGGTGATGCAGGCGTTCGGTCATCTGCCTGCGCGCGGTGAGACCATTGACATTGATGGTTACCAGTTCAAAGTCGCTATGGCCGACAGCCGTCGTATTATTCAGGTTCATGTCAGAATACCGGATGACTCGCCCCAGCCTAAACTGGACGAATAAAACCAAAAGTGGACTAAAGACTAAATGGCATTTGCCTCACTGATTGAACGCCAGCGCATTCGCCTGCTGCTGGCGTTATTATTCGGCGCCTGCGGAACGCTGGCTTTTTCTCCGTATGACGTCTGGCCCGCCGCGCTTATCTCGCTTATGGGCCTACAGGCGTTAACCTTACACCGCCGCCCGCTCCAGTCGGCTGCTATCGGCTACTTCTGGGGGCTGGGACTCTTTGGCTCCGGCATCAACTGGGTCTACGTTAGTATCGCGCAGTTCGGCGGTATGCCCGGCCCGATAAACGTCTTCCTTGTGGTGCTGCTTGCCGCATACCTTTCCCTCTACACGGGCCTGTTTGCCGGTATTCTGTCGCGTCTGTGGCCGAAAACCACCTGGCTGCGCGTGGCGATCGCCGCCCCCGTAGTCTGGCAAATCACCGAGTTTCTGCGTGGCTGGGTACTAACCGGCTTCCCATGGCTACAGTTCGGCTATAGCCAGATTGACGGCCCGCTAAAAGGACTGGCGCCGGTGATGGGCGTTGAGGCCATCAACTTCCTGCTGATGATGGTCAGCGGCCTGCTGGTGCTGGCGGCAGTCACCCGCAACTGGCGTCCTCTGGTCGTCGCGCTGGTGTTATTTGCCCTGCCCTTCCCGCTGCGTTACATCCAGTGGTATACGCTGGAGCCGGAAAAAACCACGCAGGTCTCGCTGGTTCAGGGCGACATTCCCCAATCGCTGAAGTGGGATGAGAGTCAGCTTATCAATACGCTGAAAATCTATCTCGACGCCACCCAGCCGGAAATGGGGAAATCGCAACTGATTATCTGGCCAGAGTCCGCCATTCCCGATCTGGAGATTAATCAGCAGCGTTTTCTGGGCATGATGGACGATCTGCTGAAATCCAAAAACAGCACGTTGATTACCGGCATCGTCGATGCGCGTCTGAACAAGCAGAACCGCTACGACACCTACAACACGATTATCACGCTGGGTAAAGACAGCCCGTACAGCTACGATTCCAGCAATCGCTACAACAAAAACCACCTGGTGCCGTTTGGCGAGTTCGTGCCGCTGGAGTCGATTCTGCGCCCGTTAGCGCCGTTCTTTGACCTGCCGATGTCCTCATTCAGCCGTGGGCCGTACATACAGCCACAGCTGCATGCGCATGGCTTTAAACTGACAGCGGCGATTTGCTACGAAATCATTCTGGGTGAACAGGTTCGGGACAATTTCCGCCCGGACACTGACTATCTGCTGACCATCTCTAACGACGCCTGGTTCGGAAAATCTATCGGCCCGTGGCAGCACTTCCAGATGGCGAGAATGCGTTCTCTGGAGCTGGCGCGCCCGCTGTTGCGCAGCACCAACAACGGCATTACGGCAGTCATTGGCCCGCAGGGTGAAATTCAGGCGATGATCCCGCAGTTTACCCGCGACGTGTTGACCACCCACGTTACGCCAACCCGTGGTTTAACGCCTTATGCCCGTACCGGCAACTGGCCGTTATGGTTGCTCACCGCGCTGATAGGCTTTGGCGCCGTGGTGATGAGCCTGCGTCAGCGTCGTAAATAATCTCCCTTATTACCGGATAAGACGCAATGCGTCTTATCCGGCCTGGCTATATCCCTCCATTCTGGCACGCCTATTGCTTTGTTAAACAAGGTAAACCTTGTTTTGGCTATATGTGCAACCTGGTCGCACCAATATCGATCATCGGTAGCACCCAAACAGTGCAATGAAAGATTTTTGCCTCTAAACGGTGCGGCGCACTTCGCAAAAATAAACAATAAAGCAGCAAAATCTTTACATTCAGCCAAACTAAATGTTAACAAACACGCATAACACTGCACGCTCAAGTTGCAGACGATAACAACACAAACACTCACAATGGGTATCAATGCGTCGATGGCGCAGACGATAAAGGAGTTGGATATGCAATTACGTAAGCTAGCCACAGCAATGCTGGTCATGGGAATGTCTGCCGGTCTGGCACACGCGGAAGACGCCGCGCCGGCGGCGGGCAGTACGCTGGATAAAATCGCGAAGAATGGCATTATCGTCGTCGGCCACCGCGAGTCCTCCGTGCCGTTCTCTTACTACGACAACCAGCAAAAAGTGGTCGGTTATTCACAGGACTACTCCAACGCCATCGTTGAAGCCGTGAAGAAAAAGCTTAACAAACCTGACCTGCAGGTGAAGCTGATCCCAATTACCTCCCAGAACCGTATTCCGCTGTTGCAGAACGGAACCTTCGACTTTGAGTGTGGCTCCACCACCAACAACGTCGAACGCCAGAAACAGGCTGCGTTCTCTGACACCATTTTCATCGTCGGTACGCGTCTGCTGGCGAAAAAAGACGGCGATATTAAAGACTTCCCGGACCTGAAAGGGAAAGCGGTCGTGGTTACCTCCGGTACGACCTCTGAAATTCTGCTGCACAAGCTGAATGAAGAACAAAAAATGAATATGCGCATTATCAGCGCGAAAGACCACGGCGACTCCTTCCGTACGCTGGAAAGCGGTCGTGCCGTCGCCTTTATGATGGATGATGCCCTGCTGGCGGGTGAACGTGCGAAAGCCAAAAAACCAGACAACTGGGAGATCGTCGGTAAGCCGCAATCTCAGGAAGCCTACGGCTGTATGCTGCGTAAAAACGATCCTGAGTTTAAAACGCTGGTAGATGACACGATTGCCCAGGTGCAGACCTCAGGCGAAGCGGAAAAATGGTTTGATAAGTGGTTTAAAAACCCAATCCCGCCGAAAAACCTGAACATGAATTTCGAACTGTCCGACGAGATGAAGGCGCTGTTCAAAGAACCGAATGACAAAGCACTTAACTAACTAAAATAAATGGGGCGGGATCTCCTTGCCCTCTCGATTGTCATTCAGCACGGACAGACTATAAGCCTGATGGTCGTTCCCCATCAGGCCTGAAAACCGCAAAACGCTGGATAACAATCTTCGAGGGTAGCGCTGCTACCCTTTTTTTTCTGGAGTAGATTTATGTCAATAGACTGGAACTGGGGGATTTTTTTACAACAAGCCCCGTTCGGCAACACCACGTATCTCGGCTGGCTCTGGAGCGGCTTCCAGGTCACCGTCGCGTTATCCATCACCGCCTGGATTATTGCTTTCCTCGTCGGCTCGTTATTCGGCATTTTACGTACTGTACCTAACCGCTTCCTCTCAGGAATGGGGACGCTTTACGTGGAACTGTTTCGTAACGTCCCGCTGATTGTTCAGTTCTTTACCTGGTATCTGGTCGTGCCTGAGCTGTTGCCGGAAAATATCGGCATGTGGTTCAAGGCGGAACTGGACCCGAACATTCAATTTTTCCTCTCATCAATGATCTGTCTGGGGCTGTTTACCGCTGCGCGCGTCTGCGAGCAGGTACGCGCCGCAATTCAGTCGCTGCCTCGCGGGCAGAAAAACGCTGCGCTGGCGATGGGGCTGACGCTGCCTCAGGCTTATCGCTATGTTCTGCTACCGAACGCCTATCGGGTGATTGTCCCGCCGATGACCTCGGAAATGATGAACCTGGTGAAAAACTCCGCCATCGCATCGACCATTGGTCTGGTGGATATGGCGGCGCAGGCGGGCAAGCTGCTGGATTACTCCGCCCACGCCTGGGAGTCGTTCACCGCGATTACGCTGGCCTACGTGCTGATTAATGCCGTCATTATGCTGGTGATGAATCTGGTGGAACGTAAAGTCCGCCTGCCTGGCAATATGGGAGGCAAATAATGTACGAGTTTGACTGGAGTTCGATCGTTCCTTCCATGCCGTACTTGCTGGCCGGGCTGGTGATCACCCTGAAAATTACCGTCACCGCCGTGGTGATCGGGATTCTCTGGGGCACTATTCTGGCGGTAATGCGTCTCTCAAGTTTCGCCCCTGTCGCCTGGTTTGCGAAAGCTTACGTCAACGTTTTCCGCTCCATCCCGCTGGTGATGGTGCTGCTATGGTTCTACCTGATTGTGCCGGGGCTGTTGCAGGACGTACTGGGTATTTCGCCCAAAACGGATATTCGCCTGATTTCAGCGATGGTCGCGTTTTCCATGTTTGAAGCGGCGTATTACTCGGAGATTATCCGTGCGGGTATTCAGAGCATTTCACGCGGGCAGTCCAGCGCTGCGCTGGCGCTGGGGATGACCCACTGGCAGTCGATGAAGCTCATCATCCTGCCGCAGGCGTTCCGTGCGATGGTGCCGCTGCTGCTTACCCAGGGTATCGTACTGTTCCAGGATACCTCCCTGGTTTACGTGTTAAGCCTCGCGGATTTCTTCCGCACCGCCACCACCATTGGCGAGCGTGATGGTACGCAGGTCGAAATGATCCTGTTTGCCGGTGCCGTCTACTTTGTTATCAGCCTGAGCGCGTCGTTGTTGGTCAGCTATTTGAAGAAAAGGACAGTTTAATGATTACCCTGAAAAATGTTTCTAAATGGTATGGTCACTTTCAGGTGCTGACCGACTGCTCCACGGAAGTGAAAAAAGGTGAAGTGGTGGTAGTCTGCGGCCCGTCGGGTTCCGGTAAATCGACCCTGATCAAAACGGTGAACGGACTGGAACCGGTGCAACAGGGTGAAATCACCGTTGACGGCACCAAAGTGAATGACAAAAAAACGGATCTGGCGAAGCTCCGCTCGCGGGTCGGAATGGTGTTCCAGCATTTTGAACTGTTCCCGCATCTGTCGATCATTGAAAACCTGACGCTGGCGCAGGTGAAAGTGCTCAAACGCGGCAAAGCGCCCGCCCGTGAAAAAGCGCAGAAGTTACTTGAGCGCGTAGGACTTTCGGCCCATGCCAATAAGTTCCCGGCGCAGCTTTCCGGCGGGCAGCAACAGCGTGTGGCAATCGCGCGCGCGCTGTGCATGGACCCTATCGCTATGCTGTTTGATGAACCAACATCCGCACTCGATCCTGAAATGATCAACGAAGTGCTGGACGTTATGGTCGAGCTGGCAAACGAAGGGATGACCATGATGGTCGTCACCCACGAAATGGGCTTTGCCCGTAAGGTGGCCAATCGGGTGATCTTTATGGACGAAGGGAAAATTGTCGAAGACTCACCGAAAGAGGAGTTCTTCGCCAACCCGAAATCGGATCGCGCCAAAGACTTCCTGGCGAAAATCCTGCATTAATCCTCCCGGCGCGCACGACAGAGTGCGCGCCATATCACGCTTTATCTCTTCATATCTCGAATCGCACTCATCCCGGCGTTACCCTTGTCACAAAGTACCACTTACAAGGAGCAACAATGGCACTTCCAGTCCTCTTTGATTGCGATCCAGGTCATGACGACGCCATCGCAATTGTTCTCGCCCTCGCATCGCCTGAACTGGATGTGAAAGCGATCACCTCTTCCGCCGGTAACCAGACGCCTGACAAAACGCTGCGTAACGTATTGCGTATGCTGACGCTACTGGGGCGTACCGATATTCCTGTCGCGGGCGGCGCGATAAAACCGCTGATGCGCGATCTGATCATCGCCGATAACGTACACGGCGAAAGCGGACTGGACGGCCCGGCGCTGCCGGAGCCGTCATTTGCGCCGCAGACCTGCACCGCCGTTGAGCTGATGGCGAAAACCCTGCGCGAAAGCCCGGAACCGGTAACCATCGTCGCCACCGGGCCGCAAACCAATGTCGCCTTGTTGCTGAACAGCCATCCAGAATTGCACCGTAAAATCGCCCGTATAGTGATCATGGGCGGCGCGATGGGATTAGGTAACTGGACGCCAGCGGCAGAATTCAATATTTACGTCGACCCCGAAGCGGCAGAGATTGTTTTCCAGTCAGGGATTCCCGTGGTGATGGCCGGGCTGGACGTAACGCACAAGGCGCAGATTCACGCTGAAGATACCGAGCGTTTCCGGGCGACAGGCAATCCTGTTTCCACGATCGTGGCGGAGCTGCTGGATTTCTTCCTCGAATATCACAAAGACGAAAAGTGGGGCTTTACCGGCGCGCCGTTGCATGACCCTTGCACCATCGCCTGGCTGCTAAAACCCGAGCTTTTCACCACCGTTGAACGTTGGGTCGGCGTGGAGACTCAGGGGAAATACACCCAGGGAATGACGGTCGTGGATTATTACTTCCTGACGGGGAATAAACCGAATGCGACGGTGATGGTCGATATCGACCGGCAGGGCTTTGTGGATTTACTGGCGGAGAGGCTGGCGTTCTACGCATCATAACCAGCCGGATGGCGCTAACGCTTATCCGGCCTACATCAGCGTACAATTTGTAGGCCGGACAAGACGCTTTGCGTCGCCATCCGGCACTGCCGATTACGGCTCAAACGGTCTGCGCTGGAACTGGTCGTGGCCACATTTCGGGCACAGCGGCAGTACATCCGGCGTATACACCGCTAAATGGTAATGACACTTCTCGCACACAAGGTTGCCCAAGCCAACCACCTCGCCGCTGTGGTAGACCCCGTGGTGATTGAGATCCTGGAACACTTCGCGCCACTCCAGTTGCGTTTTGTCGGTGATGTCCGCCAGTTCCTGCCAGAGGCTCTCTTTAATCACCCGCATAAAGACGCTGTCGCTCTCCTCTTCCTGGCTCTCCTCGTAGCTCATGGCGAACTCTTCCAGGTCGCGTCTGACGGCGCGCGTCAGTTCGTCCACCTCGATTCGCGTTAACTCCCCTGCTTTCATTACGCTCTGACGCGCCTGTTCCACCAGCGCGTCAATATCGCGCTCGCCATTACGCAGGCGTTCGCTTAATGACGTCACCAGTTCACGGTAATATTGAGCAACCTTGTTCATCGCTTCGCCTCCTGGGTCGTTAACTGTCTATAATAATAGACGTTATTTACGCCGCGCTTTGCAAGACCGCCCACAGACTGTGTAAATTCATGCAAGGATTAGCATGGCGGGAATTCAATGCAGAATGCGCGAAAGGCTGTTTTGGCGCGGGCGTTTGGGCTATGCTATGCGGATCTGAAACACCACATCTAACGCTACGTTTGTAGCCGTAATGAAAACAGGACCACTGGCTGCCATGCAAGAGCAATACCGCCCGGAAGAGATAGAATCAAAAGTCCAGCAACACTGGGACGAGAAGCGCACCTTTGAAGTAACCGAAGACGAGAGCAAAGAGAAGTATTACTGCCTGTCGATGCTTCCCTATCCTTCTGGTCGACTACACATGGGCCATGTGCGTAACTACACCATCGGTGATGTGATTGCCCGCTACCAGCGCATGCTGGGTAAAAACGTTCTACAGCCCATCGGCTGGGATGCATTCGGTCTGCCTGCTGAAGGCGCGGCGGTGAAAAACAACACGGCGCCGGCGCCGTGGACCTATGACAACATCGCCTACATGAAAAACCAGCTCAAAATGCTGGGCTTCGGCTATGACTGGAGCCGCGAGCTGGCGACCTGCACCCCGGAATACTACCGCTGGGAGCAGAAATTCTTCACCGAGCTGTATAAAAAAGGCCTGGTGTACAAAAAGACCTCTGCGGTGAACTGGTGCCCGAACGACCAGACCGTACTGGCGAACGAGCAGGTTATCGACGGCTGCTGCTGGCGCTGCGACACCAAAGTTGAGCGTAAAGAGATCCCGCAGTGGTTCATTAAGATCACCGCCTACGCTGACGAACTGCTGAACGATCTGGATAAACTGGATCACTGGCCAGACACCGTTAAAACCATGCAGCGCAACTGGATCGGCCGTTCTGAAGGCGTCGAGATCACCTTTGACGTGAACGGCTACGACAATACGCTGACGGTGTACACCACGCGTCCAGACACATTCATGGGCGCCACTTACCTGGCGGTTGCCGCAGGTCACCCGCTGGCGCAGAAAGCGGCTGCCAACAACCCGGAACTGGCTGCCTTTATCGACGAATGCCGCAACACCAAAGTGGCGGAAGCCGATATGGCGACGATGGAGAAAAAAGGCGTCGACACCGGTTTTAAAGCCATTCACCCGCTGACCGGCGAAGCGATCCCGGTATGGGCCGCCAACTTCGTGCTGATGGAATACGGTACCGGTGCGGTCATGGCCGTTCCGGGCCACGATCAGCGTGACTATGAATTTGCCACCAAATATGGCCTGACCATCAAGCCGGTTATCCTGGCGGCGGACGGCTCTGAACCGGATCTGTCCGAGCAGGCACTGACCGAGAAAGGCGTACTGTTTAACTCCGGCGAATTTAACGGTCTGGGCTTTGAAGACGCCTTCAACGCGATTGCCGATAAACTGGCGGCAAAAGGCGTCGGCGAGCGTAAAGTCAACTACCGTCTGCGCGACTGGGGCGTTTCCCGTCAGCGTTACTGGGGCGCGCCGATTCCGATGGTGACTCTGGAAGACGGCACCGTTCTGCCGACCCCGGAAGATCAACTGCCGGTCATCCTGCCGGAAGACGTCGTCATGGACGGCATCACCAGCCCGATCAAAGCCGATCCTGAGTGGGCGAAAACCACCGTTAACGGTCAGCCTGCGCTGCGTGAAACCGACACCTTTGACACCTTTATGGAGTCCTCCTGGTACTACGCGCGCTACACCTGCCCGCAGTACAACGAAGGGATGCTGGACCCGGAAGCAGCAAACTACTGGCTGCCGGTCGATATCTACATCGGCGGTATTGAACACGCGATCATGCACCTGCTCTACTTCCGCTTCTTCCACAAGCTGATGCGCGACGCGGGCATGGTGAACTCTGACGAACCGGCGAAACAGCTGCTGTGCCAGGGTATGGTGCTGGCAGACGCATTCTACTATGTAGGCGAAAACGGCGAGCGTAACTGGGTTTCCCCGGTTGATGCCATCGTTGAGCGCGACGAGAAAGGCCGCATCGTTAAGGCGAAAGACGCGGCGGGCCATGAGCTGGTGTACACCGGCATGAGCAAGATGTCCAAGTCCAAAAACAACGGCATCGACCCGCAGGTAATGGTTGAGCGTTACGGCGCGGACACCGTGCGTCTGTTCATGATGTTTGCTTCTCCAGCCGATATGACGCTGGAATGGCAGGAATCTGGCGTGGAAGGGGCAAACCGCTTCCTGAAGCGCGTCTGGAAACTGGTCTATGAGCACACCGCGAAAGGCGAGGTTGCGGCACTGAACGTTGATGCGCTGAGCGAAGATCAGAAAGCGCTGCGTCGCGACGTCCACAAAACCATCGCGAAAGTGACCGATGATATCGGCCGCCGTCAGACCTTCAACACCGCGATTGCCGCGATTATGGAGCTGATGAACAAACTGGCGAAAGCGCCGCAGGAAGACGAGCAGGATCGCGCCCTGATGCAGGAAGCGCTGCTGGCTGTCGTGCGTATGCTCAACCCGTTCACCCCACATGCCTGCTTCACGCTGTGGGAAGCGCTGAAAGGCGAAGGCGATATCGATAACGCGCCGTGGCCGGTCGCTGACGACAAAGCAATGGTAGAAGACTCTACGTTGGTTGTGGTTCAGGTGAACGGTAAAGTCCGTGGCAAAATCACCGTACCGGTGAACGCCACTGAAGAACAGGTTCGTGAACGTGCTGGCCAGGAACATTTGGTCGCAAAATATCTTGATGGCGTTACCGTGCGTAAAGTGATTTACGTTCCGGGTAAACTCCTCAATTTGGTCGTTGGCTAAGCGCGGGAGGAAGCGTGCGACATCTGACAACATTGTTGTTATCCCTGGCGGTGCTGGTCACCGCCGGGTGCGGCTGGCATCTGCGTAGCACTACGCAGGTGCCCAGCACGATGAAAACTATGATTCTTGATACAAGCGATCCGAATGGACCATTAAGCCGGGCGGTACGTAACCAACTGCGTCTTAACAATATTGAATTGCTTGAAAAAGATACAACGCGCCAGGATGTTCCGTCACTGCGCCTTGGCCGGACCAGTATCTCTAAAGATACCGCCTCCGTGTTCCAGGATGGCCGTACGGCGGAATACCAGATGGTCATGAGCGTCAGTGCAAGCGTTCTGATCCCGGGTCATGATATTTATCCGATCAGCACGAAAGTGTACCGTTCATTCTTTGATAACCCGCAAACCGCGCTGGCGAAGGATAATGAACAGGATATGATCATCAAAGAGATGTATGACAAAGCAGCCGAACAGTTGATTCGCAAGCTGCCGAGTATCCATGTCGCTGATGCTCAGTCATCCCAGGAAAACGCGGACGCTGCTGAAAACACCACGGCGACGCCAGCATCTTCCCCGGCACGCGTGTCCACCACGCTGGGTAACTGATGATCCGGTTGTACCCTGAACAACTCCGCGCACAGCTCAATGAAGGGCTGCGCGCGGCGTACTTGCTCCTGGGCAACGACCCTCTCTTGTTGCAGGAAAGCCAGGACGCTATTCGTCTGACGGCCGCTGCGCAAGGGTTCGAAGAACACCACGCCTTTACGATCGACACCAGCACCGACTGGGGAACCCTGTTCTCACAGTGTCAGGCAATGAGCCTGTTTGCCAGCCGTCAAACGCTGCTGTTGTTGCTACCGGAAAATGGCCCGAATGCGGCGATCAATGAACAGCTCGCAACGCTCAGCGGTTTGCTGCATGACGACCTGCTGCTGATCGTGCGCGGAAACAAGCTCACCAAAGCCCAGGAAAACGCCGCCTGGTATACCTCGCTGGCGGGCACTGGCGTGCAGGTAAGCTGTCAGACGCCGGAGCAGGCGCAGCTACCGCGCTGGGTTGCCGCCAGAGCAAAGCAGAATAATTTGCAACTGGATGACGCCGCGAATCAGCTGCTGTGTTATTGCTACGAAGGCAACCTGCTGGCGCTGGCGCAGGCGCTGGAGCGGCTTTCACTCCTCTGGCCTGACGGTAAGCTCACGCTTCCACGCGTAGAGCAGGCCGTCAACGACGCGGCGCACTTTACGCCATACCATTGGGTGGATGCGTTATTGATGGGCAAAAGCAAACGCGCCCTGCACATTTTGCAGCAACTGCGCCTTGAGGGCAGTGAGCCCGTGATCCTGCTGCGCACCCTGCAACGCGAATTACTGATGCTGGTTAACCTTAAACGGCAATCCGCCCATACGCCTCTGCGCACGCTGTTTGATAAACATCGGGTATGGCAAAACCGTCGCGGCATGATTGGCGATGCGTTGAATCGGCTCCAGCAGACCCAGCTTCGCCAGGCAGTGCAACTGTTGACGCGGACGGAAATTACGCTAAAACAAGATTATGGACAGTCAGTGTGGGCTGAGCTGGAGGGGCTTTCTCTTCTTCTCTGCCACAAAGCGCTGGCAGATGTTTTTATTGATGGTTGATATGAAATCGTTACAGGCTCTGTTCGGCGGCACCTTTGATCCCGTGCATTATGGTCATCTCAAGCCCGTGGAAACGCTGGCCAATCTGATTGGCCTGTCGCGGGTGATTATCATGCCCAATAACGTACCGCCTCATCGTCCACAGCCTGAAGCGTCCAGCGCACAGCGTAAATATATGCTTGAGCTGGCTATCGCCGACAAACCGCTGTTTATCCTGGATGAGCGCGAACTCAAACGCGATACCGCCTCTTACACCGCGCAAACGCTGAAAGAGTGGCGGGAAGAACAAGGCCCGGACGCGCCGCTGGCGTTTATCATCGGCCAGGACTCCTTACTGACGTTCCCGACCTGGCATGACTATGAAACCATTCTTGACAATACTCACCTGATCGTTTGCCGACGCCCCGGCTACCCGCTTGAGATGGTGAAAGAGCAGCATCAGCAGTGGCTGGAGCGCCATTTAACCCATACGCCGGACGATCTGCACGCGCTCCCGGCGGGTAAAATTTATCTGGCTGAAACGCCCTGGTTCAATATCTCCGCCACCCTTATCCGCGAGCGGCTGGAGAAAGGCGAACCGTGCGACGATCTCATGCCGGAATCCGTCCTGAACTACATCAACCAGCAAGGGTTGTATCGGTAAAGACTTCCGCCAGCGCCGTCAGCAGGCGGCTGTTCTCTTCCTGACTGCGAATCGCCACCCGGTAATAACGCGCGTCAAGCCCCGGATAGTTAGCACAGCTGCGGATCAGAATGTGCTTCTCCAGCAAGGCGCGTTGCAAATCCAGGCCTTCCCGCTCACTGCGTAATAAAAGATAATTCGCCCGACCGGGATAAACCGTTAGCTCAGGAAACGCATGTAACCGCTGACGGAAGCGCTGTCCCTCCTCCGCCAGCCACTGCCAGGTCGCCTGGTGATAGGCGGCATCCTGCAAGATAACCTCTCCGGCCAGCGCCGCAAACGCGTTGATTGACCAGGGCATCTGCTGCGCTCTCATTCGCGCGACCGCCTGCTCGTCGCTGTTCACCAGATAGCCCAGCCGCAGCCCCGGAATGGCGTAAAATTTGGTGAGCGAACGCAGCACCCAGATATGCGGGTTGCCCTGCAACAGCGGAATAAAGCCCTCTTCACCCGGAATAAAATCGATAAACGCCTCATCCAGGATCAGCGCGATCCCCTGCGTCTTACAGCGCTCCGCAATAGCCAGTAACAGTTCGCGAGCAGGCAGGAGTCCGGTTGGATTATTTGGCGTACAGAGAAACAGGCAATCCAGATCCGGGGTCAGCGCATTCAGAATAGCATCCGTGAGTTGCCAGCCATCGGCTTCGCGAAGCGCAAATTCATGTATCTCACACGCGCCCCACTGTAGCGCACGGCGATACTCGGCAAAGCCCGGCGTGACGATCATGGCATGACGCGGCTTCAGCCCGTGAACCAGCGTGAAGATGGATTCCGTCTCGCCATTTCCGGCCAGGAGCCATGACGCGGGGATCTGATGGTGCTGCGCCAGCGCCTGGTGCAGATGCTGATAATCCACATCAGGATACCGCTCCGCGCAGGTAAGATTGTCGATAAGCGCGCGTTTTAAGCGCCCTGGCATACCCAGAGGATTAATATTTGCGCTAAAATCCAGCAACTGTTCAGGCGAGATGCCCAACAATGCGGCGGCTTCCCGGGTGTTACCGCCATGCGCACTCTTCAGTAAAGGCATCTTGCCTCCGATAAAAAGTCTATTTTAGTGAAAAAGCGCTGCGCAATCAGGGTGAATATCATATTTTGCGCGAATACGTATCACGAGGAAAAACATGCGACTCTGGTTAGTTCGTCATGGGGAAACCGAAGCCAATGTAGCCGGATTATACAGCGGCCACGCCCCCACTCCGCTGACAGAAAAAGGGATAGCCCAGGCGCAAACGTTGAATAACCTGCTGCGCAATGTCCCCTTCGACAACGTATTCTGTAGCGAACTGGAACGCGCCCGCCACACGGCGCGGCTGGTGCTTCACGACCGCGACGTACCGCAGCGCCTGTTCCCGGAGCTTAACGAGATGTTTTTTGGCGACTGGGAGATGCGTCATCACCGCGATCTGAGCCGCGAAGACGCGGCAAGTTACGCGGCCTGGTGCACCGACTGGCAGAACGCCGTCCCGACCAATGGGGAAGGCTTCCAAGCGTTCTCACAACGCGTAGAGCGCTTTATTGCACAACTTGCTGATTATAAAGATAATAAAAACCTGCTGGTCGTGAGCCACCAGGGGGTTCTGAGTCTCATGATCGCGCGATTATTGTCCATGCCCGCCGCCTCATTATGGCATTTCAGGGTTGAGCAAGGATGCTGGAGCGCCATTGATTTTTGTGAAGATTTCGCCACGCTGAAGGTGTTAAACAGTCGGGCCGTCTGGCATCACGGCGAGTGATATTTCTGTTTTTTCTCCTCGGGGGCGTTTCGACCATTGACACCCCCTGACAGGCTGCTATCCTCCGCGCCAGACTTCTCCCGCCCTTCAGAGCTTTGCAGAAATTGTTTTACAAAAATGGCGATGCAATCTGTTGTGCGGGATGGGATGATAACCCACTTTTAAACGCCCGTTGATGACATTAGTCCCGACATCGCCTCGGGTTCAGGTATACTGACAGGCTTATTTATATTCATCCGTAATACCCAGGGGGAAAACTTGCAGGGTAAAGCACTCCAGGATTTTGTAATCGACAAAATTGATGACCTGAAAGGTCAGGACATCATCACCTTAGATGTTCAGGGTAAATCCAGTATCACCGACTGCATGATTATCTGCACCGGTACATCCAGCCGTCACGTTATGTCTATTGCTGACCACGTTGTACAGGAATCTCGCGCGGCGGGCATGTTGCCGCTTGGCGTTGAAGGTGAAAGCGTAGCCGACTGGATTGTCGTTGACCTGGGTGATGTGATTGTCCATGTCATGCAGGAAGAGAGCCGTCGCCTGTATGAACTGGAAAAACTCTGGAGTTAATGCGTGAAGCTTCAACTTGTCGCTGTCGGTACGAAAATGCCCGACTGGGTACAAACCGGTTTTACGGAGTATCTCCGGCGTTTTCCGAAAGACATGCCGTTTGAGCTGATCGAAATTCCAGCGGGCAAACGCGGCAAGAACGCGGATATTAAACGTATTCTCGATAAAGAGGGTGAGCAGATGCTGGCGGCCGCAGGCAAAAACCGTATCGTCACCCTTGATATCCCAGGGAAACCCTGGGACACGCCACAGCTGGCGACTGAGCTGGAGCGCTGGAAGCTGGATGGTCGCGACGTCAGTCTCCTGATTGGCGGCCCTGAGGGGTTGTCTCCGGCCTGTAAAGCGGCGGCGGAACAAAGCTGGTCACTTTCTGCGTTAACCCTCCCCCACCCGCTGGTTCGGGTGCTGGTGGCAGAGAGTCTGTACCGGGCGTGGAGCATTACCACCAACCACCCTTATCACCGTGAGTGATTATTAAGCCTTGAGTAGATTAAGCAGCGGATGAAACTACAGAATTCTTTTCGCGACTATACGGCTGAGTCCGCGCTGTTCGTGCGCCGGGCGCTGGTCGCTTTTTTGGGTATTTTGCTGCTGACCGGCGTGCTCATCGCCAACCTTTATAATCTGCAAATCGTGCGTTTTACCGATTACCAGACCCGCTCAAACGAAAACCGCATCAAACTGGTCCCCATCGCCCCCAGCCGTGGGATCATCTATGACCGTAACGGCATCCCCCTCGCCCTCAACCGCACTATTTATCAGATAGAAATGATGCCGGAGAAGGTCGATAACGTTCAGCAAACGCTGGATGCGTTACGCAGCGTGGTCGATTTGAACGACGATGACATTGCCGCGTTCAAGAAAGAGCGCGCACGTTCACACCGTTTTACCTCTATTCCCGTCAAAACGAACCTGACCGAAGTGCAGGTCGCGCGTTTTGCCGTCAATCAGTACCGTTTTCCTGGCGTGGAAGTGAAAGGCTACAAGCGCCGCTACTATCCTTACAACTCCGCGCTGACCCACGTCATCGGCTACGTTTCGAAGATTAACGATAAAGACGTCGAACGCCTTGATAAAGACGGTAAGCTGGCCAACTACGCCGCCACGCACGATATCGGCAAGCTGGGGATTGAGCGCTATTACGAAGAGGTGCTGCACGGTCAGACGGGTTATGAAGAGGTTGAAGTCAACAACCGTGGCCGCGTCATCCGTCAGCTTAAAGAGGTGCCGCCGCAGGCCGGGCATGACATCCATCTCACAATTGACCTGAAACTCCAGCAATATATTGAAACGCTGCTGGCGGGCAGCCGCGCCGCCGTGATCGTAACCGACCCACGGACAGGCGGCGTACTGGCGCTGGTTTCCATGCCGAGCTACGACCCGAACCTGTTTGTGGATGGCATCTCCAGCAAAGATTACTCAGGGTTGCTCAACGACCCGAATACGCCGCTGGTTAACCGGGCGACGCAAGGTGTTTACCCGCCGGCCTCAACGGTTAAACCGTATGTCGCGGTGTCCGCTTTAAGCGCTGGGGTGATCACCCGCAATACCAGCCTGTTCGACCCCGGATGGTGGCAGTTGCCGGGTTCTGAGAAGCGTTACCGCGACTGGAAAAAATGGGGGCACGGTCATCTGAATATCACCAAATCCCTTGAAGAGTCAGCGGATACCTTCTTCTACCAGGTGGCCTATGACATGGGGATAGACCGACTCTCCGAGTGGATGAGCAAATTTGGATACGGGGAATATACCGGCATCGATCTGGCTGAAGAGCGTTCCGGCAATATGCCAACCCGCGAATGGAAGCAAAAACGCTTTAAAAAGCCGTGGTATCAGGGCGATACCATCCCGGTGGGCATCGGCCAGGGTTACTGGACGGCAACCCCGATCCAGATGAGCAAGGCGCTGATGATCCTGATTAACGACGGGGTGGTAAAAGTGCCGCATCTGCTGATGAGCACGGCGGAGAATGGCAAACAGGTGCCGTGGGTACAGCCGCACGAACCGCCTGTCGGCGATATTCACTCCGGTTACTGGGAAATCGCCAAAGACGGCATGTACGGCGTCGCAAACCGCGCGAACGGCACTGCGCATAAATATTTCGCCAGCGCGCCGTATAAAATCGCCGCGAAGTCTGGTACGGCGCAGGTCTTTGGCCTGAAAGCCAACGAAACCTACAACGCGCACAAAATTGCTGAACGACTACGCGACCATAAACTGATGACGGCATTCGCGCCGTATAACAATCCCCAGGTTGCTGTCGCCATAATCCTGGAAAACGGCGGCGCGGGCCCGGCTGTCGGTACAATCATGCGTCAGATTCTTGACCACATCATGTTGGGCGACAACAACACCAATTTGCCTGCGGAAAACCCGGCGGTTGCAGCGGCGGAGGACCAATAATCGTGACGGATAATCCGAACAAAAAAACATTCTGGGATAAAATCCATATCGATCCCACGATGTTACTGATTCTGCTGGCGCTGCTGGTTTACAGTTCATTAGTCATCTGGAGCGCCAGCGGCCAGGATATTGGCATGATGGAGCGAAAAATCGGTCAGATCGCGATGGGTCTGGTCATTATGGTGGTGATGGCGCAAATCCCGCCTCGTGTCTACGAAGGATGGGCGCCCTATCTCTATATTTTCTGCATCATCCTGCTGGTGGCGGTAGACGCCTTCGGGGCGATATCCAAAGGAGCGCAACGCTGGCTGGATCTGGGGATCGTCCGTTTTCAGCCTTCTGAAATCGCCAAGATCGCCGTCCCCCTGATGGTGGCGCGCTTTATCAACCGTGATGTCTGCCCGCCGTCGCTGAAAAACACGGCTATCGCGCTGGTATTGATTTTTATGCCGACTCTGCTGGTCGCCGCGCAGCCTGACCTGGGCACCTCGATTCTGGTCGCCCTTTCCGGCCTGTTCGTGCTGTTTTTGTCTGGTTTGAGCTGGCGTTTAATCGGCATTGCGGTGGTGCTGATTGCCGCGTTTATCCCGATCATGTGGTTCTTCCTGATGCATGATTATCAGCGCCAGCGCGTCATGATGCTTCTCGACCCGGAGACCGACCCTTTAGGCGCGGGTTATCATATCATCCAGTCTAAAATTGCGATTGGCTCCGGCGGCCTGCGCGGTAAAGGCTGGCTGCACGGCACTCAGTCGCAGCTTGAGTTTTTACCCGAACGCCACACCGACTTTATCTTCGCCGTACTGGCGGAAGAGTTAGGTCTGGTGGGAATATTAATCCTGCTGGCGCTCTACATTCTGCTGATTATGCGCGGACTGTGGATCGCTGCCCGCGCGCAAACCACCTTTGGCCGCGTGATGGCCGGTGGTTTAATGTTGATATTATTCGTTTATGTCTTCGTAAATATTGGTATGGTGAGCGGTATTCTGCCCGTTGTAGGGGTTCCACTCCCGCTGGTCAGTTACGGAGGCTCCGCACTGATAGTGCTGATGGCCGGGTTCGGGATTGTTATGTCGATCCACACCCACAGAAAAATGTTGTCGAAAAGCGTGTAAGGGGTGCGCAATGCGTAAGCAGTTGCCAGGAGTCTGCGTCGCGGCAGGAATAATGTTACTCGCGGCGTGTTCGAGTGATGATGGTCAGCAGCAGGTTGCCGTCGCGCCGCAGCCTGCGGTGTGTAACGGGCCGATTGTTGAGATCGGCGGGGCGGAGCCACGTTATGAACCTCTGAGCCCGACAGCAAATCAGGATTATCAACGAGACGGTAGAAGCTACAAAATTGTCCAGGACCCGTCTCGCTTTAGCCAGGCCGGGCTTGCCGCCATTTATGATGCGGAACCCGGCAGCAATTTGACCGCATCAGGCGAAGCGTTTGACCCGATGCAGCTCACCGCTGCGCATCCAACGCTGCCGATCCCGAGCTATGCGCGAATCACGAATCTGGCGAATGGCCGGATGATCGTGGTACGCATTAACGATCGCGGCCCTTACGGTAACGATCGGGTGATTTCACTCTCCCGCGCGGCGGCCGATCGTCTGAATACATCGAATAACACCAAAGTCCGCGTTGATCCCATTATCGTTGCGCAGGATGGTTCACTGTCAGGGCCAGGCATGGCCTGCACGACAGTGGCGAAACAGACCTACGCCCTGCCCGCGCGCCCTGATTTAAGCGGCGGCATGGGCAGCGTCTCTTCCGCGCCGGAATCAGTACAGCCGCAAGGCGATGTCCGGGCGATAAGCAATTCGACGCTGAAAAGCGATGATCCAAGCGGCGCACCGGTCAACAGCAGCGGCTTCCTTGGCGCGCCGACCACGCTCGCCTCCGGGGTGCTCGAAGGCAGCGAAGCAACGCCCGCGCCACAGCCCGCCGCAGCGACACCCGCCGCGCCGGTAACGGCTCCTGGTTCGACTCAGGGCGCAGTCGCTGCCCCGACGCCGGCTCCAGCTCCAGCTCCGGCCGCCGCAAGCAGCGGTTTCGTGGTTCAGGTTGGCGCGGTCAGCGATCAAACGCGCGCGCAGCAGTACCAGCAGCGTTTAAGCCAGCAGTTTGGCGTACCGGGGCGTGTGATGCAAAACGGCGCGGTCTGGCGCATTCAGCTTGGGCCATTCGCCAGCAAAACTGAAGCCAGCGCGTTGCAGCAGCGTCTGCAATCTGAAGCCCAGTTACAGTCCTTTATCGCCAGCGCGCAGTAGCCTGCAAAGGGCATCTGAATTGTCAATTTCTGTAAATGACATTAACAAAGTCACGCGGAAAGTCAGATGCCTGCCGGTTATGCTTTTGCTATAGTAGGGCACTTTTTTTAATTCCATCACGGACGTCGTAGTTCAGACCATGAAGACCACTTTTTCCGCTCGTTTCATGCAGCGCATGGCGCTCACCACGGCTCTTTGCGCCGCCTTTATCACAAGCGCGCATGCCGATGACCTGAATATCAAAACCATGATCCCAGGCGTTCCGCAGATCGATGCGGAGTCGTATATCCTGATCGACTACAACTCCGGCAAAGTGCTGGCGGAACAGAATGCGGATACGCGCCGCGATCCCGCCAGCCTGACCAAAATGATGACCAGCTATGTCATCGGCCAGGCGATGAAAGCAGGGAAATTTAAAGAAACCGATCTGGTGACGATCGGCAACGACGCCTGGGCTACCGGCAACCCGGTATTTAAAGGCTCGTCCCTGATGTTCCTGAAACCGGGTATGCAAGTTCCTGTTTCCCAGTTAATCCGTGGTATTAACCTGCAATCCGGCAACGACGCCTGCGTGGCGATGGCCGACTTTGCCGCCGGCAGTCAGGATGCCTTCGTCGGGCTGATGAACAGCTATGTGAATGCCCTGGGTCTGAAAAACACCCACTTCCAGACCGTTCATGGCCTGGATGCTGATGGACAATACAGCTCTGCGCGCG
The DNA here is from genome assembly GCF_030333125.1 of Citrobacter sp. CK206. Taxonomy (NCBI): domain Bacteria; kingdom Pseudomonadati; phylum Pseudomonadota; class Gammaproteobacteria; order Enterobacterales; family Enterobacteriaceae; genus Citrobacter; species Citrobacter sp. CK206. Next base: position 469,647 of record NZ_JAOWGM010000021.1, on the reverse strand, counting down.
ACATGGCGCTGATCGGCCAGGCGTTAATCCGCGATGTGCCAAACGAATACTCCATCTACAAAGAAAAAGAGTTCACCTTCAACGGGATTCGCCAGTTAAACCGCAATGGTCTGCTGTGGGACAACAGCCTGAACGTTGACGGGATCAAAACCGGCCACACGGATAAAGCAGGCTACAACCTCGTGGCGTCGGCAACTGAAGGCCAGATGCGCCTGATCTCTGCGGTGATGGGTGGACGTACCTACAAAGGTCGTGAAACAGAAAGCAAAAAACTGCTGACCTGGGGCTTCCGCTTCTTTGAAACCGTGAACCCGCTGAAAGTCGGGAAAGAGTTTGCCTCTGAACCGGCCTGGTTTGGCGATACCGATCGCGCCTCGCTGGGTGTGGATAAAGACGTCTATCTGACCATTCCTCGCGGCCGCATGAAAGATCTGAAAGCCAGCTACGTGCTGAACACGGCTGAACTGCATGCCCCGTTGCAGAAAAACCAGGTCGTCGGCACAATCAACTTCCAATTGGATGGCAAAACCATTGAGCAGCGCCCGCTGGTGGTACTACAGGAAATTCCTGAAGGTAACTTCTTCGGCAAAATCATTGATTACATTAAATTAATGTTCCATCACTGGTTTGGTTAAAAATTAAGCACTTGAAAGTGTGATTTCCATCCCCATATACTGAGTATCCTGATAACTCCCACACGCTGTGGGAGTTATTATTTTTTGATGTAATGCCGGAGCTGACATGAAAACCAAACTTAACGAACTGCTTGAATTCCCTACGCCATTTACTTACAAAGTAATGGGGCAGGCGTTGCCTGAGCTGGTTGATCAGGTGGTTGAAGTGGTACAGCGCCATGCGCCAGGTGATTACTCCCCGACGGTAAAACCGAGCAGCAAAGGTAACTACCACTCGGTCTCTATCACCATCAACGCAACCCATATCGAGCAGGTTGAAACACTGTACGAAGAACTGGGTAATATCGATATCGTTCGTATGGTGCTGTAATACATCCGTTCGTTACCCGGCGTTGCCCGGGTAACATCCTCCCCCGCTGTGATATACTTTTCTCCCTCTTTTGTTCATTCTCTACGGAGATGCCGTTTTGTATCAGGATAAAATTCTTGTCCGCCAGCTCGGTCTTCAGCCCTACGAACCCGTTTCCCAGGCCATGCACGAATTCACCGATACCCGCGATGAAAACACGCCCGATGAGATCTGGTTAGTTGAGCACTTTCCTGTTTTCACCCAGGGTCAGGCCGGTAAAGCGGAGCATGTATTAATGCCCGGCGATATTCCGGTGATCCAGAGCGATCGTGGCGGGCAAGTCACCTATCACGGCCCCGGCCAGCAGGTAATGTATGTTCTGCTGAATCTTAAACGCCGTAAGCTGGGCGTGCGGGAACTGGTGACGCTGCTGGAACAAACCGTCGTCAATACGCTTGCCGAACTGGGCATTGATGCGCATCCGCGAGCCGATGCGCCCGGAGTTTATGTGGGAGAAAAAAAGATCTGCTCACTGGGTTTACGAATCCGTCGCGGCTGCTCTTTTCATGGTCTGGCATTAAACGTCAATATGGATCTCTCTCCGTTCTTACGCATCAATCCTTGCGGTTATGCCGGGATGGAAATGGCGAAAATATCGCAATGGGATAATAACGCAACGACGGATAATATTGCCCCTCGCCTGTTGGCCAATATTTTAGCCCTGCTAAACAATCCACCTCATGAATATATTCCTGCTTAATCAATAAAATATAATGACCCACGCAATTCATGGGTCATTAACTATATATTGCTTGAATGCTTTACTTCTCCGCCCGGTTTCTATATTTTCGTTATGCCTAAGCTAAAACCGTCAATGACGCAACCTCATCAGCCATCAGAATGAGGGGATTCACTGTGGCTAAAATCCGAATGTACTGTTTGTTACCCTGTTGAAATTGTTACTGATATTGACATTCAGGCGATATTTAAGCCAAATCAAAAATGCAATAAATATAAACCCTACTATTATTTATAACGTGAATAAATTCGGAGCGAGAGCGTGAATGATAATAATCTGCCGGGACGACGTCTAATCGAGCAACGGCCAGAAGACAAACCTCAAATTTTCAGAACGCTGAGAAATATTGACCTTAATCTCTTGACTATTTTTGAAGCGGTATACGTTCATAAAGGCATCGTCAATGCTGCGAAAATTCTTAATTTAACGCCATCCGCTATTAGCCAGTCTATTCAAAAATTACGCGCTATATTTCCCGACCCGCTATTTATCCGTAAAGGCCAGGGCGTGACCCCGACGGCCTATGCCACCCATCTGCATGAGTATATTAGCCAGGGGCTGGAATCTATTCTGGGCGCGCTGGATCTGACCGGCAGTTATGACAAACAGCGCACCATCACGATAGGCACGCCTCCCTCTATCGGGGCGTTAGTCATGCCAACCATCTATCAGGCGATCAAATCCCGGTATCCGCAGCTTCTGTTACGCAACATTCCGGTAAGCGACGCCGAATGCCAGCTCAGCCAGTTTCAGACCGATTTGGTCATCGATACCCATATCTACAGTAGTCGGGCCATTCATCACCATGTGCTGTTTGCCGATACTGTTGAGCTGGTTTGTCGCCAGGATCACCCTTCACTTTCCGCCCCGCTAACCGAAGAGAAGCTGAAAGCGGTCGACCATACTCTGCTGATGCTCGAAGGGCAGAATTTCAGCCTGGTGCGTCAGCGTATCCAGGACCTCTTCCCTGAACGACAAATCAACTTTAGCAGCTACAACATCTTCACCATTGCCTCACTCATCGCCAGCAGCGACCTGCTGGGGATGATGCCCACCCGGTTCTACACCTTATTTAGCCGTTGCTGGCCGCTCAAGCGCATTCCCTATGCGCCACTGAGCGATGAGAGAATCGACTTTTCGCTGCATTACAACAAATTAAGCTTACGTGACCCGGTGCTGGAGAATGTTATTGATGTGATACGCGATGCGTTTCGAACCGGAGATGTTGCTGCTTAGTCACAGGAGATGTTGGGCAAATGGCACAAAACAACAACTATTTTACATTTTGCCGACCACTCAGGCTGCTTTATGGCCCGTTTCAATGATATACTGCCTGTAGTTAATTCAAAAATAGTTGATAAATACAACATTCCCTTGAATTGAAACGCTTTCCTTCGTTATTCGCAACTGGAACACGCACGCTATGAGTAAACCCATTGTGATGGAACGCGGTGTCAAATACCGCGATGCCGATAAGATGGCCCTTATCCCGGTTAAAAATGTGGCAACAGAGCGCGAAGCCCTGCTGCGTAAACCGGAATGGATGAAAATAAAGCTTCCAGCGGACTCCACTCGTATCCAGGGCATCAAAGCGGCAATGCGCAAAAATGGCCTGCATTCTGTCTGCGAGGAAGCCTCTTGCCCTAACCTGGCGGAATGTTTCAATCACGGAACCGCCACCTTTATGATCCTCGGCGCGATTTGTACCCGCCGTTGCCCGTTCTGTGACGTTGCCCACGGTCGCCCTGTCGCCCCGGATACCAACGAACCGTTAAAACTGGCTCAGACGATTGCGGATATGGCGTTACGCTATGTGGTTATCACCTCCGTTGACCGCGATGATCTGCGCGATGGCGGCGCTCAGCACTTTGCTGACTGCATTACCGCGATTCGTGAAAAAAGCCCGGCAATTAAAATTGAAACGCTGGTGCCTGACTTCCGTGGCCGTATGGATCGCGCACTGGAGATCCTTAACGCCACTCCGCCAGATGTCTTCAACCATAACCTTGAAAACGTGCCGCGAGTCTATCGTCAGGTACGCCCAGGCGCCGATTACAACTGGTCGCTGAAGCTGCTGGAGCGTTTCAAAGAGGCCCACCCGGAAATCCCAACCAAATCGGGTCTGATGGTCGGTCTGGGAGAAACCAACGCTGAAATCATTGAGGTTATGCGCGACTTGCGCCGTCATGGCGTCACCATGCTGACGCTGGGCCAGTATTTACAGCCAAGCCGCCATCACCTGCCGGTACAGCGTTATGTTAGCCCGGAAGAGTTCGATGAGATGAAAGCCGAAGCCATGGCGATGGGCTTTACCCATGCCGCCTGCGGGCCGTTTGTTCGTTCTTCTTACCATGCAGACATGCAGGCGAAAGGACTGGAAGTGAAGTAATCGAGTAATACTCGCTTACATTTAACGCATAAAAAACCCGCTTAAACGCGGGTTTTTTCTCTTCAGAGTCAGATGAAGGAGCATCCTGCTCGCGTCATGATCACTCTTTATGAGAGAGTTTCTCAGCCTGAATATCGCCGCCCGCTTCTTTTTTCGCGCCAGCGTCTTCATCATTCATCGCCTTTTTGAAACCTTTAATTGCCGTGCCCAGGTCTCCGCCCAGCGTACGTAACTTCCTGGTACCAAACAGCAGAACGACCAGTGCGGCAACCACCAGCAGTTTGGTAATACTAATCTCACCCATAGATACCTTCTTGACTTAAAATCAGGCGGCTTAACGCGCCATATTAACCTGAGAATATTAACGGTCATTCGACGCGCGCACACAATAGCAATCTGTAACAAGGTGAATCAAGCTTAGTTTAAAAAAACATCATAATAATTGCGGTGGCGCAAAACGACGGTTACGTAAAACGGGAAGTTGCGCCCGAACTTGCCTGACGCGCTCGGCGGAGACCTCGGCCATAATCAGCGCCGGAGTCTCTGCCGCAGCGGCTACTGTGACGCCAAACGGATCGACGATTCGGCTCTGACCGATATTTTTGTTGCCGCACTCCCCTGCGGCAACGATATAGCAGGTTGAATCCAGCGCTCTTGCCGCCAGCAAGGTCGCCCAGTGATGCTCTTTCAGCGCCCCTCTTACCCAGGCGGCAGGCAGCACCAGAATGTCAGCCCCCTGCAAAGCCAGCGCCAGTGCCAACTCCGGGAAGCGCAGGTCATAGCAGGTCATTAACCCAACTTTGATCCCCTCAACATCCAGCAGCGGGGCAATGGTGTCGCCTGCATCAACGCTGCGGGACTCCTGAATCGAAAAGGCATCGTACAAATGCAGCTTGGCGTAATGCGCAACAATCTTTCCCCCGCACAACGCAACCTGCATGTTGAATGCCCGCCCCGGCGTTGAAGGAACATGAATCGTCAGGATTGTCGTCATCGTATTGCGCGCGCTCTCACGCAGCAAGCAGCGCAAAAATCCGCCCTCCAGTAGCTGCGCGGACTTAACCGACAGATCGGGATCGCGATCGTCGCGAGCCAGCAGCGCCTCAGGCAACACCAGTAAGGAAACGCCATTTTCTGCCGCCTGAGACATTAACGAAACGCATGTTTCGGCGTTCTTTTCCCAGACCGACGCCACGGCAAATTGTCCTGCTGCAACGAGCATACTCCCCTCCGACCAGATTCGTTAAACTCGCCAAAGATGCTTATTCGGCGTTACACTCATCCCATATACAATCAAATAGCAGGAATATTCAGTGTTACAACTCCTTTTAGCAGTTTTTATTGGCGGTGGTACAGGAAGCGTAGCGAGATGGATGTTGAGTATGCGGTTTAATCCGCTTCATCAGTCCATTCCGTTCGGCACCCTGACGGCGAATTTGATCGGCGCCTTCATCATCGGTATGGGCTTCGCCTTATTTAGTCGCATGACGAATATTGATCCGATGTGGAAGGTGTTGATTACCACCGGTTTTTGCGGCGGCCTGACCACGTTTTCCACCTTCTCAGCGGAAGTTGTTTTTTTGCTCCAGGATGGGCGTTTTGGCTGGGCGATGGTGAATATACTGGTCAACCTGCTCGGGTCATTTGCCATGACCGCGCTTGCGTTTTGGCTGTTTTCGGCATCCACCGCGCATTAAGGGCATAAAAAAACCCGCCAGTTGGCGGGTTTTGGAATTCTTGCTGTCGTATGCTTACAGAGCGATTACGTTAGCAGCAGAAGGGCCTTTGGCACCGTTAGTGATTTCGAACTCTACGCGCTGACCTTCAGCCAGAGTTTTAAAACCATTAGTCTGGATTGCAGAGAAGTGTACGAACACGTCTTTGCTGCCATCTTCCGGAGTAATGAAACCGAATCCTTTGGATTCATTAAACCACTTAACGTTACCTTTAATCTTAGACATCAAAATTACCTTTACATGAAAAATAGACACAAATGCTGTGTCGGGTACCAGTACATCAATTGTGGTGCATTTTGTCCAGTCCAACTTTGCCAAAAAGTGATAAATATCGCGTTATTTTTTAGATTTTTTGTACTACCTATTGTTTTATAACGCTATTTTATATACCACTAACAAGGCATATCACTCATCAAAACTGGAAACGCATCCAGGCAAAGTAGACGTTACCGTTGTTATACGTACCGGGGATGTAGGTCATCTGGAACGTTGCCGGACCGTAGCCTATCGAGGCTAACGGCAACAGAACCGGCACCGGAATGTACTTCCAGTTATCACGCGCCGTTGCGCCAGCGGTAAATCCCAGCCCCATGTGGAAGTTTTCATCTGCCAGAGGTCGCCAGGTTTTTTCCCAACCGTAACCGCCGATAGGCTCCCACTTATTGAAGGAGTCTTTAAACGCCATGATGTAAAGCCCATGCCAGTTGCCTTTATCATCCCAGCGTGACTGACCAAACCCGGCCCCCCACGGGCGCTCATTGTAGCGATCCGTTTTTTCTTTATCGTAGGCAAACCGCGCATGCCAGGTAATGGCCGGCACGTACAAATCATAATGCTCGGGTTGTTGCCAGGTTTCCGACACATTATCTTTCAGCGTATCAAACCAGCCTTTATCTGCTGAAAAGGCCTGGGGCAGAAGGGCGAATTGCACAAAGAGAAATGAAAGAACAAGAAAATATTTTTTAGCGACAATCACAACTTAATTACCATCCTGGAGTTCAATACCGATCGTAGCAAAACGAACCTGAATGGAATCTTAACAAAAAACAGGTAACGAAAAATCAGAAAACTCCCCTTTGCAATAACGAACCCGCTTATTTCCCGTTTATTTCATACGGATCATCGCCGTTTACTGAAACTTTTTATCATCAGGAAAGGGAATCTGGCCTGTTATAATTCTGTACACCACCCCATCATTAACATTACATTTCCATAAAAATAACAAATACAAAACAAATACGTTTCTACGTAAATTTTTCACCTGAGAGATTTCATATTCGTTGCCTGCATGAAAAAATAACAACACAGGACGTTTAATCCGTCCTTTTCTTGATTTTAATCAGCAAGGGGAAGCGGTTTATTCGGCACATTTTCACACCACTTTCTGTTCCTTTTTTATTCTTACTTTCTGGGCGTCCAGGCGACAGGGGAAACAATGTTAACGTTTATTGAACTCCTTATTGGGGTTATGGTTATTGTGGGTGTAGCGCGCTACATCATTAAAGGTTATTCAGCAACCGGTGTGCTCTTTGTGGGCGGCCTGGTGCTGCTGATTATCAGCGCGTTAATGGGGCATAAAGTCCTGCCCGCCAGTGAAACCAGTACCGGCTATACCGCGACGGACATCGTTGAATACATTAAGATTCTGTTGATGAGCCGTGGTGGCGACCTCGGTATGATGATCATGATGCTGTGCGGTTTCGCCGCCTACATGACGCATATCGGCGCAAACGACATGGTTGTAAAACTGGCCTCCAAACCGCTGCAATACATTAACTCACCTTACCTGCTGATGATCGCCGCCTATTTTGTCGCCTGCCTGATGTCGCTGGCGGTCTCTTCGGCAACAGGGCTTGGCGTATTGTTGATGGCAACGCTCTTTCCGGTGATGGTTAACGTCGGGATCAGCCGTGGCGCTGCCGCCGCCATCTGCGCTTCCCCCGCAGCGATCATCCTCTCTCCGACCTCAGGCGACGTGGTTCTGGCGGCAAAAGCGGCTGAGATGCCGTTGATTGATTTTGCCTTTAAAACGACCCTGCCGATCTCCATTGCCGCCATTATCGGTATGGCGATTGCCCACTTTTTCTGGCAGCGTTATCTGGATAAAAAAGAGAACATCTCCCATGAAATGCTGGATGTAAACGAAATTACCACCACCGCCCCGGCGTTTTACGCCATTCTGCCATTCACACCGATTATCGGCGTTCTGGTTTTTGATGGTAAATGGGGTCCGCAGCTGCACATTATTACTATTCTCGTCATCTGTATGCTGCTCGCTGCCGTGCTGGAGTTCATTCGCGGATTCAATACACAGAAAGTCTTTTCCGGTCTGGAAGTCGCGTACCGCGGGATGGCTGACGCGTTTGCGGGCGTGGTGATGCTGCTGGTCGCCGCCGGGGTATTCGCTCAGGGGCTGAGCACTATCGGCTTCATCCAGAGTCTGATCTCTATCGCCACCTCGTTTGGCTCCGCCAGTATTATCCTCATGCTGGTACTGGTGATCCTGACCATGCTCGCGGCAATGACCACCGGTTCCGGTAACGCGCCTTTCTATGCCTTTGTCGAAATGATTCCTAAACTGGCGCACTCTTCCGGTATTAACCCGGCTTACCTGTCCATTCCGATGTTGCAGGCTTCAAATCTGGGGCGCACGATCTCCCCGGTCTCTGGCGTCGTCGTTGCGGTGGCAGGGATGGCGAAGATTTCGCCGTTTGAAGTGGTGAAGCGTACTTCCGTTCCGGTTATGGTCGGGCTGCTGGTTGTCATTATTGCAACTGAAGTGATGGTGCCAGGCACTTCTTCCGCTGTGGCGGGTGGTTAAGCAAATTAATTTGTAGATGATTCGCCGGATGGCGGCGTAACGCCTTATCCGGCCTACAAATCTTACCGTAGGCCCGGTAAGCATAACGCCACCGGGCGATTCGCCGGATGGCGGTGTAACGCCTTACCCGGCCTACAAAACTTACCCGTAGGCCCGGTAAGCGCAGCGCCACCGGGCGATTCGCCGGATGGCGGCGTAACGCCTTATCCGGCCTACAAAACTTACCCGTAGGCCCGGTAAGCGCAGCGCCACCGGGCGATTGGTCAATCTCGAATTCAACCGTGGTAAATACGCTGCGGTCTGCCCACTTTTCCGTGAATAATCTCGGCAATAATCAAATGCTGACTGGCGCAATACTCCAGATACCGCCGGGATGTGGTACGGCTGATCGTCAGCGCCTGCGCCACCGTCTCAGCCGTATGGCGCGTCGCTGGGTCGCTAAACAGCTTCAGCACGGCATTCAGCGTCAGAGCATCAATCCCGGTCGGCAAATCACCTTTTGGCTCCCCTCGCGCATAGGCATTAAACATCTCGTCAATCTGCCGTTGGCTGGCGCTATCGTTACCCGCCAGCATACGCCGGCGTTGCTGATACCGCGTAAGCGTCTGCCCCAGACGCTCATAGGCAATCGGCTTCACCAGATAATCAAACGCCCCCCAGCGCACCGCTTCGGAGACGGTTTCCATATCACTGGCGGCCGTGGTAAACACGATTCCGCCGGGATAGCGCGCCTGCATCAGTTCATGCAGCAACGTGATGCCCTTCCCATCCGGCAGATAGTTATCCAACAGAATAAGCCCGGGTTTAAAACGTTCGATCATCATACGGGCCTGCGCCAGATTGCCCGCCAGCCATATCTGGCTGAAACCGGGAATATGGCGGATATATTCCGCATGCATTTCCGCCAGCAGCGTTTCATCCTCAACGATCAATAGGGTTAATGGTTCCGTCATCGTTTTTTTTCACTTTCGGAAGAAATAGAGAAAACAAGGTGCCACAGGGATCATTATCTTCCAGCGTAATCACCCCGCCACAGCGCCCCACATAACTTGCAATCAGATACAGCCCGATGCCATGTTCGCCTGGTTCATCGGTTCGGGTGCTGACACCCTGTTCAAATATTTTTTCGCGCAGAGATTCAGGAACGCCGCATCCCTGATCGGCAACTTCAATCACCACATCGTCCCCTTCGTCGCTCAAATAGAGTTCAACGACGTTATTCCCTTCCCGGGTACGCAAACTGGCTTCAAACGCGTTATCGAGAAGATTGCCGACAATCGCGGCAAATTCGGTGCTATCAAGCCCTTCCGGGAGTCGGTGCAGTTGACTGCCAGGCACGATCGTCATTTTTAGCCCCAGCTCCCGCGCCCGCTGGACTTTGCCGAACAGCAGACCGGCGACCTGGCGATCGGCAAACGCGCTGCGTAGACTATCGATCAGTTGCTGTTGCGCCTGCGACTCGCCCTGCACCATTTCCCTGACCCGATCATACTCTTTCATCTGGAGCAGACCGTTGAGCGTCGACATCCAGTTCAGGTGTTCATGACGCAGCGTTCTCAGGCTCTCCACATACTGTTTTATTTGCGTCAGTTGGGCGTTCAGGGTGGAAATTTCATCCTTGCTGCGAAAGCTGATGATCGCCCCCAGTAATTCATCCCCGGAGCGAATGGCCTCACGATTGGCAATAACGCTCAGCCCATTGAAATTCGCCATCACATCCTGGCGTTTTTCCGCAATCTGCTGTGTGAAGAAGTCCGCAGGATTAACAACCGTCTCTATCGACTTACCCAGCCATTGCCGCCCCGGCGAACGCAGCCCCAGCATTTTTCGCGCGTTGCGGTTAATGGCGGTAATGTGCCCTTCCGGGTCGACTGCAATTAATCCTTCATACACTGAACTGAATAATGCCTCCTGCTGGCGCACAACGCGCGCAATCTGCTTTGGCTCCATCCCCAGCATCTGGCGGCGAATGTGGGCGGCGAAAAACCAGGAAAGCAGCATAAGCACCACCAGCAGCAGGACGAATACGCCCGCCATCGGCAGTAAAAAATCCAGTCGCCAGCTGTCAATTTTACTGACCAGATAACCGATGGAAACCACGCCGATCACGTTGCCATTGTCGTCAAATATCGGCGTTTTAGCGCGCATCGCCATACCAATAGACCCCTTGCCGGTGATGAAATAGCTCTCACCGTTCTCCAGCGCGCCGGGTTTCGTGAACTGCATCGGGTAACCAATTTTTTCCGGGTTAGGATGGTAGAGGCGAATCGAGTTTTTGTCGCCGATGACCACATAATCAAAATCGGTGTCGCTTTGTAGTTTATCCGCGATGGTCGCCAGCCGCCTGTAATCCCGGTGTTTCACGGCCGTGATGATACTGTCGTTAGAGGCGATAATTTTTGCCTGGTTCATCGCCATATCCCTGACATGCGATGCCAGATAGTCTTCAAAGCTGGCGGAAAAATAGCGGGCTAACGCGGCGATGATGAAAACAGAAACGACCAGAATGAGCAGAAAAATCCGCAGCGGGAACGCGAGTTGACGAAAAAAAAGAAACCGTTTTTTATTTTTTGGGTCGGGCATTGTTATTCCTTCGCTGGCGTAAGCGTCTCATTTCCCGTATATGTAATAAAAATGTTTTAACTTTCTGCTGTGCATTTAATAGCGATCGTTACAGATTCCCCACCTTAAATCAATTAAACAAATAAAACCCACCGCGCAATTTGCTATTAAATTAATTAAAAAACTTAAAACCATTAAACACATAAAAACCATCTAAGTGTTTGTGAAATAAATCAAAATTTACCACCAAAATACCCCTTACGATGTAGGCAACAGAGAGAAAAAGAAATACGTCGTAATAAAAACAACGACCGCTCTAATTGAAAACAAAACGTTATCAGGTTGCAACGACACACAACATACGCAAAAAACTGGCAACAAAATATATCATCAGGACGCTCAATACTATGTTCGGTAATAATGTATTCACGCAAGTGAAACGCTCAGAAAATAAAAAGATGGCGGTTATCACGCAATTTCTGAAAGAGAATGATTTAAGCGTAGATACCACCGTCGAAGTTTTTATTACCGTTACGCGCGATGATCGTCTTATTGCCTGCGGCGGTATTGCCGGAAATATCATTAAATGCGTTGCTATCTGCCAATCCGTGCGCGGCGAAGGGCTGGCGCTGACGCTGGCTACAGAGTTAATCAACCTCGCCTACGAAAGGCACTGTACGCACCTCTTCATCTACACCAAAACAGAATACGAAGCGCTCTTTAAACAGTGTGGCTTCTCAACGCTGGCTGATGTGCCTGGCGTGATGGTGCTCATGGAAAACAGCAATACGCGCCTGAAACGCTACGCTGAATCCTTAACGAAACTGCGTCATGACGGGAAAAAAATCGGCTGTATCGTCATGAACGCCAACCCCTTCACAAACGGGCATCGCTATCTGATCCAGCAGGCCGCCGCACAGTGCGACTGGCTGCATCTGTTCCTGGTAAAAGAGGATACGTCGCGTTTTCCGTACGAGGACAGGTTTGATCTGGTGATCAAAGGAACAACGGATATTCCACGCCTGACTGTGCATCGCGGTTCCGAGTACATCATCTCGCGTGCGACCTTTCCGTGCTACTTCATCAAAGAACAAAGCGTCATTAACCACTGTTACACCGAAATCGACCTGAAGATTTTCCGCCAGTACCTGGCGCCAGCATTGGGTGTAACACACCGTTTTGTCGGCACGGAACCGTTTTGCACCGTCACCTCCCAGTACAACCACGATATGCGCTACTGGCTGGAGACGCCAACGCTTCCCGCCCCACCCATCGAGCTGGTGGAAATTGAGCGGCTGTGTTTCCAGGAGATGCCGATTTCCGCCTCCTGGGTGCGCAAGCTGCTGGTTAAAAAAGATCTCACGGCTATCGCACCGCTGGTTCCCAACCCCACTCTGCACTATCTGCAAGGCATGGTTGAACGTAACCCGTCCAGCGCGGTAGTCCGCCAAAAGACCCCCGCATTAGAAACAGGTGAAAAATGAAAATAGACCAGGCTGCCGTCGCTGGCACACTTGAGTCCGGTGATGTGATGATTCGCATTGCTCCACTCGACACGCAGGATATTGACCTGCAAATCAACAGCAGCGTTGAAAAACAGTTTGGCGACGCCATTCGCGCCACCATTCTGGATGTGCTTGCCCGTTATAACGTCCGCGGCGTGCAATTAAATGTTGATGACAAAGGCGCGCTGGACTGCATTTTGCGTGCTCGGCTGGAAGCATTACTGGCTCGCGCCAGCGGCATCCCCGCTCTGCCGTGGGAGGATCGCCAATGATTTCCGCTTCTCTGCAACAACGTAAATCCCGCACCCGCCGCAGCATGCTGTTCGTCCCCGGCGCAAATGCCGCGATGGTCAGCAACTCGTTTATCTACCCGGCCGATGCGCTGATGTTCGACCTGGAAGACTCCGTCGCGCTGCGTGAAAAAGATACCGCTCGCCGTCTGGTGTATCACGCCCTGCAACACCCGCTGTACCGTGATGTGGAAACCATTGTCCGCGTTAATGCGCTGGATTCCGAATGGGGCATTAACGACCTTGAAGCGGTGGTTCGCGGCGGCGCTGACGTTGTCCGTTTGCCGAAAACCGACACCGCTCAGGATGTTACCGACATCGAGAAAGAGATCCTGCGCATTGAGCAAACCTGCGGCCGTGAACCCGGCAGCACCGGACTGCTGGCCGCAATCGAGTCGCCGCTGGGCATTACCCGCGCCGTTGAAATCGCCCACGCCTCCGAACGTCTCATCGGGATCGCGCTGGGGGCGGAAGACTATGTGCGCAATCTGCGTACCGAACGTTCCCCGGAAGGCACCGAGCTGCTGTTTGCCCGCTGCTCCATTTTACAGGCGGCACGCTCCGCAGGCATTCAGGCGTTCGATACCGTCTATTCCGATGCCAATAACGAAGCGGGTTTCCTGCACGAAGCGTCACACATCAAACAGCTGGGTTTTGACGGCAAGTCCCTCATCAACCCACGCCAGATTGAACTGCTGCACAACCTGTATGCCCCGACGCTTAAAGAAGTCGCCCATGCGCGTCTGGTCGTGGAAGCCGCGGAAGCCGCCGCCCATGAAGGCCGCGGCGTCGTCTCCCTGAACGGCAAAATGGTAGACAGCCCGGTGATTGAACGCGCCCGTCTGGTGCTCTCCCGTGCAGAACTTTCCGGCATTCGCGAAGAATAAGGCAAAAAAATGACGCAGAAAATCGAACAACTTCAACGACAAGAACGGGTAGCGGCCTGGAGTCGCCATGCCGAAAGCGAATTTTCCGCTTTTCAGAGCACTTCGAAACTGAATTTACAGGCGCAAAAACCGCGCGATAAAAAACTGTGCGCCACGCTTGAAGAAGCCATCCGCCGTTCTGGTTTACAGGATGGAATGACCATCTCTTTCCACCACGCTTTCCGTGGCGGCGACCTGACGATCAACCTGGTGATGGACACCATCGCCAGCATGGGCTTTAAAAACCTGACGCTGGCCTCCAGTTCGCTGAGCGATTGCCACGCGCCACTGGTCGGGCATATTCGCCAGGGCGTCGTGAGCCGAATTTACACGTCTGGTCTGCGTGGCCCTCTGGCGGAAGAGATCTCCCGCGGATTGCTGGATGAGCCCGTACAAATCCACTCCCACGGCGGTCGCGTCCATCTGGTGCAAAGCGGTGAGCTCAATATCGATGTGGCCTTCCTCGGCGTGCCGTCCTGCGATCCGTTTGGCAATGCCAACGGCTACACCGGTAAAGCCTGCTGCGGTTCGCTGGGCTATGCGAAAGTGGATGCCGAAAACGCTCGCCAGGTTGTTCTGCTGACGGAAGCGCTGCTGCCGTATCCGCATAATCCAGCCAGTATCGCCCAGGACCAGGTGGATCTCATTGTGCAGATCGAACGGGTAGGCGACGCCGACAAAATTGGCGCAGATGCGACCCGTATGACCACCAACCCGCGTGAACTGTTAATTGCCCGCAGCGCGGCAGACGTGATTGCCAACTCAGGCTATTTCCAGGAAGGCTTCTCTCTGCAAACCGGAACCGGCGGCGCTTCTCTGGCGGTAACCCGTTTTCTGGAAGACAAAATGCGCAGCCGCGATATTCACGCGGATTTCGCGTTGGGCGGCATTACCGCCACGATTGTCGACCTGCATGAAAAAGGGCTGATCCGCAAATTGCTGGACGTACAGAGCTTCGACCGTAACGCCGCAGAATCGCTGGCCCGCAACCCGAATCACATCGAAATCAGCGCCAATCAGTATGCCAACTGGGGCTCAAAAGGCGCATCGGTCGATCGTCTGGATGTCGTGGTGCTGAGCGCCCTGGAGGTGGATACCCAGTTCAACGTGAACGTGCTGACCGGTTCCGATGGCGTACTGCGCGGCGCGTCAGGCGGTCACTGCGATACCGCCGTTGCCGCCGCGCTGTCAATCATCGTCGCACCGCTGGTTCGCGGCCGCATCCCGACGCTGGTCGATAACGTGCTCACCTGCGTAACGCCTGGCTCCAGCGTCGACATTCTGGTGACCGACCACGGCATCGCCGTCAACCCGGCGCGCCCGGAACTGGCGGAACGCCTGAAAGAAGCGGGAATGAAAGTGGTCTCCATTGAATGGCTGCGTGAACGTGCGCAGTTGCTCACCGGTCAACCTCGCGCCATTGAATATACCGATCGCGTCATCGCCGTAGTGCGTTACCGCGACGGTTCGGTCATTGACGTTGTTCATCAGGTGAAGGAATAAGCCATGCACCTGCTCCCTGAACAGGCCACTCGCCATGCGGTTTCCATTCCCGAGCTGCTCGTCAGCCGTGATGAGAGACAAGCGCGGCAACACGCCTGGCTGACGCGCCATCTCACTCCACTGGTCTCCTTTACCGTGGTGGCGCCTGGCCCGATTAAAGACAGCGAGCTTACTCGCCGAATCTTCAATCACGGCGTAACCGCCCTGCTCGCCGTGGCGAAAAAAGCAGGCTGGTCTGTCAGGGAGCAGGCTGCACTGGCCTCAGCCAGTGGGCCGGAAGGGTTCCTCGCCATTGAGGCGCCGGCCCGCGATCTCAAGCTCGCCACGATCGAGCTTGAGCATCAGCATCCGCTGGGACGTTTATGGGATATCGATGTGCTGACGCCGGAAGGCGACATTCTGTCCCGCCGTCATTTTTCGCTTCCTGCCCGCCGCTGCCTGTTGTGCGAGCAAAGCGCCGCTGAATGCGCCCGGGGGAAAACCCACGCGCTTTCCGACTTACTTATTCGCATGGAGGCGCTGCTGCATGATGCCGATTCCAGCCACATCAACTGATTCCGCCGCCATTCCTCAGACGCTGCTTGACGCGTACGCCCTGCTGGCGTGGCGCGCCATGCTGACTGAGGTCAATTTATCTCCCAAGCCGGGTCTGGTCGATCGCATTAACTGCGGCGCGCACAAAGACATGGCGCTGGAAGATTTCCATCGCAGCGCGCTGGCCATTCAGGGCTGGCTGCCGCGTTTTATCGAATATGGCGCGAGTTGCGCGCAGCTGCCGTCAGACGATGTACTGAAAGGGCTACGTCCATTAGGTATGGCCTGCGAAGCCGACATGTTTCGCGCCACTGCCGGCGTTAACACGCATAAAGGCAGCATATTTTCCCTGGGACTGCTGTGCGCCGCCATCGGACGCCTGCACCAGCAGCATTCCCCGATCACACCTGCAAACATCTGCTCGACCGCCGCAACATTTTGCCGGGGTCTGACCGAGCGTGAACTGCGACAGAACAATCAACAACTCACCGCAGGTCAACGCTTGTACCAACAGCTGGGGTTAACTGGCGCGCGCGGCGAAGCCGAAGCGGGTTACCCGTTAGTGATCCGCCATGCTTTACCACACTACCGCGCATTGCTGGCGCAGGGGCGCGACCCCGAGCTGGCGCTGCTCGACACCCTGCTGCTGCTGATCTCAATGAACGGCGACACCAACGTCGCATCACGCGGCGGCGCGGAAGGCCTGCGCTGGATACAACAGCAGGCGACAACATTATTACGGCAAGGAGGCATTCGTTCTCCTGCCGATCTTGAACATCTCCACCGGTTCGATCAGCAGTGCATTGCACGCAACCTCAGCCCTGGCGGCAGCGCCGACTTACTGATCGTCACCTGGTTTTTAGCACAAATTTCGCAAGTTAATCATTTACATAATTATTGAAAGATCCTTTTCGGAGAATCACTTATGTCTTTATCTAAAGATAATATATGGAAGTTATTGGCCCCATTAGTCGTTATGGGCATCATGTTTTTGATCCCCGTCCCGGACGGCATGCCCCCTCAGGCATGGCACTACTTCGCCGTTTTCGTGGCGATGATCGTCGGGATGATACTGGAGCCGATTCCGGCCACCGCGATCAGTTTTATCGCGGTGACCATTTGCGTTATCGGCAGCAACTATCTGTTATTTGATGCCTCAGAGCTGGCCGACCCGGCCTTTAACGCGGGCAAGCAGGCGCTGAAATGGGGTCTGGCGGGCTTCTCCAGCACCACCGTCTGGCTGGTGTTCGGCGCATTCATTTTCGCGCTGGGCTATGAAGTCACCGGTCTGGGCCGCCGTATTGCGCTCTTCCTGGTGAAATTCATGGGTAAACGTACCCTGACGCTGGGTTATGCCATTGTCATCATCGATATTCTGCTGGCGCCGTTTACGCCGTCCAACACCGCGCGTACCGGCGGTACGGTATTCCCGGTAATCAAGAACCTGCCGCCGCTGTTTAAGTCGTTTCCAAACGATCCTTCCGCGCGCCGCATTGGCGGTTATTTGATGTGGATGATGGTCATCAGTACCAGCCTCAGTTCTTCCATGTTCGTGACCGGCGCGGCGCCTAACGTTCTGGGTCTGGAATTCGTCAGCAAAATTGCCGGTATTCAGATCAGCTGGTTGCAGTGGTTCCTGGGCTTCTTACCGGTAGGGATCATTCTGCTGATCGTCGCACCGTGGCTCTCTTACGTACTCTACAAACCCGAAGTGACCCACAGCGCCGAAGTTGCGGCATGGGCTGGTGAAGAGTTAAAAACGATGGGTACGCTGACCCGCAAAGAGATGACGCTGATCGGTCTGGTGTTGCTCAGCCTCGGACTGTGGGTATTTGGCGGTGAAGTGATTGATGCCACCGCTGTCGGCCTGCTGGCGGTATCCCTGATGCTGGCGCTGCACGTTGTGCCGTGGAAAGACATCACGCGTTATAACAGTGCGTGGAACACCCTTGTTAACCTCGCGACGCTGGTTGTCATGGCCAACGGTTTAACCCGTTCGGGCTTTATCGACTGGTTTGCTACCACAATGAGCGCTCATCTGGAAGGCTTCTCACCTAACGCAACGGTGATTGTGCTGGTACTGGTGTTCTACTTTGCTCACTACCTGTTCGCCAGCCTGTCCGCACATACTGCAACCATGCTGCCGGTCATTCTGGCGATAGGTAAAGGTATTCCAGGCGTTCCGATGGAGCAACTTTGTATTCTGCTGGTGCTGTCCATCGGTATCATGGGTTGCCTGACGCCGTATGCAACAGGGCCGGGGGTCATCATCTACGGCTGCGGCTATGTAAAATCCAAAGATTACTGGCGTCTTGGCGCGATCTTTGGGGTCATCTACATCACCATGCTGCTGGTGGTTGGTTGGCCGATTCTGGCGCTGTGGAACTAAACATCGGCACATAATGCCGGATGACGGCTAACGCGTTATCCCTCTCATGCCAGTCAGATAAACCTGACTGGCTTTTTTTATGGTTAAATAGGTGATATTCAATATTTGTATGAGTTTCAGCATCCATCATGAAATCAACATGGCGTTATGGTTCTCTCCTGGCGGTATTCCTGCTTCCCCTCTTCAACGTTAACGCTGAGCCACTTCAGGCAAAACAGTACGCTGATTTTGACCGCTATGTGCTGGCGCTCTCCTGGCAAACCGGTTTTTGTCAAAGTCAGCATGAGCGCGATCATCGGGAACCCGAAGAGTGCCGTCAGCAGAAAGAGATTCCCAACAAAGCTGATTTTCTGACTGTCCACGGTCTGTGGCCAGGTCTGCCGGGATCGGTTGCCGCGCGTGGCGTGGACGAGCGCCGCTGGATGCGGTTTGGCTGCGCGACTCGTCCGATCCCCAATCTGCCGGAAGCGCGCGCCAGCCGTAAATGCGCCGCGCCTGAAACCGGCCTTTCACTGGAGAGCGCGGCAAAACTCAGCGCGGTCATGCCCGGAGCCGGTGGAAAATCCTGCCTGGAACGTTATGAATACGCCAAGCACGGTGCCTGCTTTGGATTTGATCCAGACGTTTATTTCGGCACAATGGTACGGCTGAACCATGAGATAAAACACAGCGCGCTGGGCGATTTTCTGGCCGCAAATTACGGGAAAAGGGTCAGCCGCGCCGCGTTTGACGCCGCCGTCGCCCAAAGCTGGGGGAAAGAAAACGTGAAGGCGGTGAAACTGAGTTGCCACGGGAACCCGGCTTATCTGACAGAAATACAGTTCTCGCTCAACGCCGCCAGGATTAACGATCCGCTTTCCGCTTCCTCGTTTATATCGCAACCCCATCCGGGCAATTGCGGGAAGCGGTTTGTGATTGACAAAGCGGGTTACTGAGGCGGTATACAAACTTGAGAACCATCACGGCTTGCGACTAAAATTTACGCAAAGACAACCGTATTGAGGATTTCCCCGAATGTGAGCTAAATCACTTCAAAGAAGGGGGAAGTCTCAGTATTATCATGAAAGCTAAACCCTCGCCGCCTGACGGTGAGGGTTTTCTTTTGGGATTATTTACCTGCGGCACTCGCAGCATCGACGACATGGAGTAACAAATGTCCAGACCAACTATTATCATCAACGACCTCGACGCCGAACGCATCGACCGCCTGTTGGAGCAGCCTGCGTTTGCTGGTTTACCCATTGCTGACGCATTAAATGCGGAGCTGGATCGCGCCCAGATGTGCTCGCCGGAAGCCATGCCGCACGACGTCGTCACCATGAACAGTCGGGTGAAATTCCGCAATCTCAGCGATGGCGAGATTCGCGTGCGCACGCTGGTGTATCCGGCGAATATGACCGACAGCAATACGCAGCTTTCCGTAATGGCGCCGGTGGGCGCGGCATTGCTGGGCCTGCGCGTCGGCGATACCATTCACTGGGACCTGCCTGGCGGGGCGTCCACTCACCTTGAAGTGCTGGAACTTGAATATCAGCCTGAAGCAGCGGGCGACTACCTGCGCTAAACCATCTGGATAAGCGTTCACCCGTTTACACAGAGGATGCTCCCTGCATCCTCTTTCCGAAAATCACCCATTCCTCCTGGTTCACCCCCATTCCCCGTCATCCAGAATTAATCCGTTTCATTGCCGCGAGTACGGTCATGAATGAGGCTCTTTTCATCACGCTGGCATTTCTTATTATGATGGCGATTATCGTCGTGGCCGTGCTTTACCTTGAGCGACGCTGGTAGCTTCTGGTCATAAGCATCAATCAGTCGTAAAGAAACGTTGTGATATGAAAAGTGCCGGGCAGATACCAGAAAGAAATATTATTATATGTTTGAATGAATTCAGTATTAGTTAACAGGGAGAAACGGGTATGTATAAGACAATCATTATGCCGGTTGATGTTTTCGAAATGGAACTTAGCGACAAGGCCGTGCGCCACGCAGAGTTTCTGGCGCAACAGGATGGCGTCATTCATCTGTTGCATGTTCTTCCGGGCTCCGCCAGCCTGAGTCTGCACCGCTTTGCCGCCGACGTTCGTCGTTTTGAGGAGCATTTGCAGCACGAAGCGGAGACTCGCCTGCAAACGATGGTGAGTCATTTCAGTATCGACCCTTCCCGGATTAAGCAGCACGTCCGCTTTGGTAACGTGCGGGATGTGGTGAACGAACTGGGCGAAGAGCTGAATGCGGACGTCGTGGTCATTGGCTCCCGCAATCCGTCTATCACCACGCATTTGCTGGGTTCTAACGCCTCCAGCGTTGTCCGCCATGCTACGTTGCCGGTGCTGGTTGTGCGGTAAATCGCAAGGCTGTTGCGTAAAAAAAGAGGCTGCCATTGGCAGCCTCTTGCATTGCAGGTGTAGTCTTACTTTCTTTTTATGCCGTCTTACTGCGGATCAGATAATCAAATGCGCTCAGAGAGGCTTTCGCGCCTTCGCCCGTCGCGATGATGATCTGTTTGTAAGGAACCGTGGTGCAGTCGCCTGCGGCGAATACGCCCTTCACGCTGGTTTCGCACCGGCCATCAATGATGATTTCGCCCATACGGTTACGCTCAATCGCGCCTTCCAGCCAGTTGGTGTTTGGCAGCAAGCCAATCTGTACGAAGATCCCAGACAGCGCAACGTTGTGGATGTCGCCGCTTACGCGATCGCGATATTCCAGCCCCGTCACTTTACTGCCGTCGCCTTTCACTTCCGTTGTCTGCGCGTTCAGAATAATGTCGACGTTTTTCAGGCTACGCACTTTATCTTGCAGAACCTGGTCGGCTTTCATTTCTGGCGCAAATTCCAGCAGCGTAACGTGCTCAACGATCCCCGCGAGGTCAATCGCCGCTTCCACGCCGGAGTTCCCTCCGCCGATTACCGCAACGCGTTTGCCTTTAAACAGCGGGCCGTCGCAGTGCGGGCAATAGGTTACGCCTTTCGTGCGGTACTGATCTTCGCCCGGCACGTTCATGTTGCGCCATTTGGCACCGGTGGCAATGATAATGCTGCGGGCTTTCAGCACCGCGCCGGAAGCGGTCTCAATCTGATGCAGGCCCCCTTCCGTTGCCGCCGGAAGCAGTTTGCTCGCGCTCTGGCTGTCGATCACGTCAACATCGTAATCATCAACGTGCGCTTTCAGCGCGCCAGCCAGCTTCTGCCCTTCCGTTTTTGGCACGGAAATATAGTTCTCGATATCAACGGTATCCAGCACCTGACCGCCAAAACGCTCGCCCATCAGACCGGTACGAATGCCTTTACGTGCGGAGTAAACTGCCGCTGCCGCCCCCGCCGGGCCGGAACCGACAATCAGTACGTCGTAAGCGTCACGCTTATTCAGCTCTTCCGCCGCCCGTTTTTCTGCGCCGGTATCCACTTTGGCGACGATTTCCGTCAGCGTCATACGTCCCTGACCGAATTCGTTACCGTTCAGGTACACAGCCGGAACGCCCATCACATTACGATCGGTGATTTCATTCTGGAATGTGCCGCCGTCAATCGCGGTATGTTTGATACGCGGGTTCAGCACCGCCATCAGGTTCAGCGCCTGTACGACGTCAGGGCAGTTGTGGCAGGAGAGCGAGTAATAAGTTTCAAACTCGAAATCGCCGTCGATATCGCGGATCTGCTCCAGCAGAGACTGCGCCTCTTTCGACGGATGGCCGCCAGTCCACAACAGCGCCAGCACCAGCGAGGTAAATTCATGCCCCAGCGGAGACCCCGCAAAGCGCGGCCCCTGGTCAGAACCCGGGTTTGCTATCAAGAAAGAAGGCTTGCGCACCGGCAGGCTGTTATCTTCTTTAAATGTGACTTTCTCTGACAGTTCAGCGATTTCAGCCAGCAATTCCTTGATTTCTGCCGATTTAGCGCTGTCGTCCAGCGTGGCAATCAGCTCAACAGGCCTGGTCAGTTTCTCAAGATACGCTTTGAGCTGAGTTTTCATGTTAGTGTCGAGCATTATTCTTCCCTCTCTAAAAACATCATCATGCAAGTTGCCTTATACCGGCAGCCTGAATGCGACTTGCATGATGGTGCTGGAAAAAACGGGTGCGACGCACCCGCTTAAGGATTAATTCGCCAGTATTTCGCGTTACAGGAAGGCGGCAAGCTTATGAATCCCCGGGAGCTTACATCAGTAAGTGACCGGGGTGAGAAAGCGCAGCCAACGCACCTGTAGCGCGAAAGGCGCAGCGAATTTTAGATTTTGCCGACCAGGTCCAGGGATGGAGCCAGAGTCGCTTCGCCTTCTTTCCATTTAGCCGGGCAAACTTCGCCTGGGTGAGCAGCAACATACTGAGCCGCTTTGATTTTACGCAGCAGGTCAGATGCGTCACGGCCGATACCTTCAGCGGTAACTTCGATAGCCTGGATGATACCCTGCGGGTCAACAACGAAAGTCGCACGGTCAGCCAGACCTTCGTCTTCACGCATGTTGTCGAAGTTACGGGTCAGGGCGCCAGTCGGGTCACCGATCATCGCATATTTGATTTTTGCGATGGTTTCAGAGCTGCTGTGCCATGCTTTGTGAGTAAAGTGGGTGTCGGTAGAAACAGAGTAAACGTCTACGCCCAGTTTCTGCAATTCATCGTAATGATCTGCAACGTCGCCCAGTTCGGTCGGGCATACGAAAGTGAAGTCAGCCGGGTAGAAGAAGAAGACGCTCCAGCGGCCTTCGGTATCTTTCTCGGTTACTTCGATGAATTCACCGTTTTTGAACGCCTGGTTTTTGAAAGGTTTAATTTTGGTATTAATCAAGGACATCTATACTTCCTCCGTGTTTTCGTTGAGATGTAAAGTAACCAACTTTCCGTGATTGGGCTAATGCGTTTGCATTATCAAATCAATCAGCGATACCTAACAACTCACACAAGACAACGTTGTGAACGTTTAGCGACAAAAAGTAAAAAGGCCCCCTTTACAGGCGGCCCCATTACCTGAACTACCCGTAGGTAACTTCAGCGCCAGTGAAACTGGCTATGTGTTGCGCTCTACATTACCTTAACAAAGGCTGTAACAGCGAAAGGATTACATCACCCTACCAAAGAAAGGGCAATCTTCCGACGGCAGACCTTACCTATGACTGTGATAGGTTTTGCCGTCAATGTTCCTTTTGCACTGATTTTTAAGGAAATATAATGATAAAACGAACATTGCTGCTGACGTTGCTCCCGCTCATCGCCTTTGCTGAAGAACTGCCTGCCCCGGTTAAAGCGATAGAAAAACAGGGAATTACGATCCTGAAGTCTTTTGACGCCCCCGGCGGAATGAAAGGCTATCTGGGCAAATACCAGGATATGGGCGTGACCATCTACCTCACGCCTGACGGGAAACACGCGATTTCCGGCTACATGTACGACGAAAAAGGCGCAAACCTCAGTAATGCACTGATAGAAAAAGAGATCTACGCCCCGGTCGGCAGAGAAATGTGGCAGCGGATGGAAAAAGCGTCGTGGATTCTGGACGGCAAAAAAGAGGCGCCGGTGATTCTTTATGTCTTTGCGGACCCTTTCTGCCCTTACTGCAAACAGTTCTGGCAGCAGGCGCGCCCCTGGGTCGAATCCGGCAAAGTACAACTGCGGACGCTACTGGTGGGCGTGATCAAACCCGAAAGCCCGGCAACGGCTGCCGCTATCTTATCCACCCGCGATCCGGCAAAAACCTGGCATGACTATGAAGCGTCAGGCGGTAAACTCAATCTGGCGATCCCTTCACCGCTGCCAGAAGATAAGATGAAAATGCTGAATATTCATCAGAAACTCATGGACGATCTGGGGGCGAATGCAACGCCAGCCATTTACTATATGAATAAAGAAAATATGTTACAGCAGGTCGTCGGGTTACCGGAAAAAGCGCAGCTGGACATTATGATGGGTGAACATTAAACCTAAATTAAAGGGGGGAGATTGTCATTGTTTTTCTGTCAATCTCCTTTTCCATTATAAATCGCTCGCAAAGATATTCTGAGCTATGCTATTTTAGTATTATTGAAAGAGAATTTAAGCTTAGCAAACATCACTATTGTAAAGCATTGGATGTGTTGCATAACTATAACAAATATAGTTATGACAATAGTCACAAAACAGGAAGAAAAAAAACATGGCTAATCTCTACGATCTCAAAAAATTCGATCTTAACTTACTGATTATTTTTGAGTGTATCTACCAGAATTTAAGCATTAGTAAAGCGGCGGAAACGCTGTACATCACCCCGTCTGCCGTGAGTCAATCTCTGCAACGATTACGAACTCAATTCAACGATCCTTTATTTATTCGTTCAGGAAAAGGCATCACGCCAACCGTCACCGGTATAAATCTGCATCATCATCTTGAGGAAAACCTCAATAGCCTGGAACAAACAATTAATATTATGCATAGTTCCAGCCTTAAGAAAAAATTTATCATTTACAGCCCTCAGCTACTTACTGCAATGAACGTAATAAAGCTGATTAATTTTATTATGGAAGATTCTTCCGTTGAAATTGAGCATCATGATATCCTGATGTCTGCGGAATCAGCAGAAGACCTGCTGGCATACCGCAAGGCGGACATGGTGATCACCACCACGCCGCTGAACAACCATTCGGTTGTCTGTACGCCTTTTAAAACAATCAAAAGCGTACTGGTGTGTCGTGCCGATCACCCCAGAATCAGTGACGCCAGTACATTAGCGCAAGTACTCGAAGAACCGTTTACCTCATACCAGGGAGAGGAGCCAGGCGTTAAAGAATACCAGTCGCTGGTCAACTCCCTTCTTGCCAGCCGGAAAATTGGGTTTCGCAGTGACTCAATGGTTGCAATCATTAATACTATTGCTGAAACCAACATAATTGGCATCGTTCCTGAAGTCATATATGACTTCTTTCACTCCACCCTTAAACTGCAACGGGTTAATATTGATCAGGATTTACCTTCAGTTCAGTTATACCTGGTATATAATCGAACGTCACTGAATAATAAAGGTTTTACGAGTATCATTAACAAAATGACGGAAAATAGCTGAAACGAAAACATCCGGGGCCATCGCCGACACAAGCATTCAAAATTAAAATAATTAATATAAAATTAATTTAAGTTTTGGATGCTTTTTTAAACCTTGCACATTCTGTTGATTATATCATATAATATATATAATTATTTTTCTGTATTCTACACATAGCCATTTTCCGTTCAGGTATGAACTCATTATGTCTGTTTATAAAATCCCACTTGACCAAAATGTTTTGGAAGCTGCGGAAGAGCGCATTACATGGACACTCACCACCTTACCGCGTATTTGCGTGTCATTTTCCGGGGGGAAAGACTCAGGGTTGATGCTGCACCTTACCGCCGGAATCGCGCGTAAGTTAAAGAAGAAGATCTGCGTATTATTTATTGACTGGGAAGTGCAATTCTCCTGCACAATTGACTATGTTCAGTCATTACACGAACAATATTCCGATGTCATTGAACATTTTTACTGGGTTGCCCTGCCGCTCACCACACAAAATTCGCTGTCGCAATACCAACCCGAATGGCAATGCTGGGACCCGAATGCTGAATGGGTGCGTCAACCGCCTGCCGACGCCATTACCGATCCGGCTTACTTTCCTTTTTATCAGCCAGGCATGACCTTCGAACAATTTGTTCGCGACTTTGCCGAGTGGTTTTCAGAAAAGCGTCCTGCGGCGATGCTGATCGGCATCCGCGCTGACGAATCTTACAATCGGTTTGTCGCTATCGCCTCCCTGAGCAAACAGCGTTTTGCGGACGACAAACCCTGGACGACCGCCGCTCAGGGCGGGCACACCTGGTATATTTACCCGATGTATGACTGGAAAACGGCAGACATCTGGACATGGTTCGCAAAAACGAAGCAGCCTTGCAACCCGCTTTATAACCTAATGTACCAGGCCAACGTGCCGCTCCGGTATATGCGCATCTGCGAACCTTTCGGCCCGGAGCAACGTCAGGGATTGTGGCTCTATCATGTCATTGAACCCGAACGCTGGGCAGCAATGTGCGCCAGGGTAAGCGGCGTGCGCAGCGGAGGGATATATGCAGGCCAGGATAACCATTTTTACGGCCATCGAAAAATACTGAAACCCGAGCACCATAGCTGGCAAAGCTACGCCATGCTGCTGTTGGACAGCATGCCGGAACAGAGCGCCGAGCATTACCGCAACAAAATCGCGGTCTACCTGCAATGGTATAAAAAGAAAGGAATGGAGAACATTCCACAAACGCAGGAAGGCGATATCGGCTCCAAAGATATCCCCTCATGGCGACGTATCTGCAAGGTGCTATTGAACAATGATTACTGGTGTCGGGCGCTCTCATTCAGCCCGACAAAGCCTAAACACTACCAGCGCTACAATGAACGCATGAAAGCAAAGCGCAAAGAATGGGGGATTTTATGCAACAGCGACTCACCCAACAAATAACCGACTTTCTCTCCACGCTGAACGAAGAAGAGAGAATTGCGGCAATCAACGAATTCAGGATGGCGATCCACCGCGTCAGCCCCTTTCGCGATCAGCCGGTAGACTGCGTGCAATGGGTAAAAAACGAACAAATCGAGCCTAATGATTACAACCCAAACAATGTGGCGCCCCCGGAGAAAAGGCTCCTGCTAAAGTCTATTGAGGTAGATGGCTTCACGCAGCCTATTGTCGTTGCAGAAACGGCGGCAGAAAAATATGAAATCGTGGATGGCTTTCACCGTCACGAACTCGGTAAAGGGAAATCCACATTACGCTCAAAGTTAAAAGGCTATCTTCCCGTCACCTGTCTGGAACGCAATCGCCATGAACGAATTGCGGCAACCATTCGTCACAACCGCGCCCGTGGTCGTCATCAGATTCACGCGATGTCGGAAATTGTGCGAGAACTCTCCCTGTTGGGCTGGGACGAGACGCGAATCGGAAAAGAGCTGGGCATGGATAAAGATGAAGTCCTGCGTCTGAAACAAATCAACGGCCTACAGGAACTCTTTGCCGACCGTCGATTCTCCAAAGCCTGGACCGTAAAGTAATTACAATTTACACAGGCGTTCTGCGGCCGCCAGCAGCGTGGATTCCTGCTTGGCAAAACATAATCGGATGAGTTTATGTGGGAAAGGATCGGCGCAAAATACCGACAGCGGAATCGCCGCAACGCCGATTTCCCGGGTCAGCCACTGGCAGAAATCCACGTCATTGAGGTCTGATACCGCACTGTAATCCACCAGCAGAAAATAGGTGCCTTCGCAGGGCAGGATTTCCAGACGACTGTCACGCAGGGCATTAACCAGAACGTCACGCTTCTTCCGGTAAAATGCGGGTAAATCGCGGTAATGTTCCGGTTCAGCACGCAGCATATCGGCCAGCGCCAGTTGCGCCGGTGTGTTGACGCAGAACGTCAGATACTGATGCACTTTACGCAATTCCGCGCTGATCGCCGCTGGCGCTACGCAGTACCCCACCTTCCAGCCGGTCATATGAAAGGTTTTACCGAATGACGAGACCGCGACAGCACGCTCACGTAGCTGCGGATGCGCCAGTACGCTGGCATGGCCTTCTGGCGCAAAGCAGATATGCTCATACACTTCATCGCTTAATACATAGATTTCGCGATCGCCAATCGCCTGCCACAGCGCTTCAAAGTCGGCTTTGCGCCAGACGGTCGCGCTCGGGTTATGCGGCGTATTGAGGATCACCAGCCGGGTACGTTCGCTCAGTAACGCAGCAAATGCCTGCCAGTCAACGCGAAACTGCGGCGGCTGAAGCGCCAGACGTTTCAGCACGCCGCCGGACAGTTCAACGGCTGGCGCGTAGCTGTCATAGCTGGGATCGAAGCAGATCACCTCATCTCCCGCACGAACCAACGCGGTGATAGCGGCATACAACGCTTCCGTTGCCCCCGCCGTTACCGTCACCTCGCTCCCGGCATCAGCCTTATAGCCGTATAACGCCGCCGTTTTTTCCGCAATGGCTTCGCGTAATGCAGGCACGCCGGTCATTGGCGCATATTGATTCGCCCCTTGTGCAACATGCCAGGCCAGACGTTCCTGTAGATAGCGCGGGCCATCGAAATCAGGAAATCCCTGAGACAGGTTAATCGCCTGATGCTCCTGCGCCAGGGCGCTCATTTGTGTAAAGATTGTGGTGCCTAAATTAGGCAGTTTGCTTTGCGGAATCAGTGGGTTATTACTCATAGTTATCATACCCGAGGGTGATGTCGATGTTGAAACCACTATAACACGATGTTAGCATTTGGCAATCAAGACGCTTAGACGTCTAAATAAAAACAACTCCCGGACAGCGCAGCCACAAGGACAACACACCATGAGCAACACTGACATCCGCGTCGTTACCGGCCCGGCTAACTACTTTTCCCATACCGGCAGCCTCTCCCGACTGAAGGATTTTTTCAGCGCCGGGCAACTCTCCGCCGCAGTATGGGTGTATGGCGAACGTGCGATTGCCGCCGCCCGCCCTTACCTGCCGGATGCGTTTGATCTTCCGGGAGCCAGGCACCTGCCGTTTACCGGCCATTGCAGCGAAAGCGATGTGAAACAACTGGCCGCGAAAGCAGGCGACGACCGCCGCGTAGTGATCGGTATCGGCGGCGGCACGCTGCTTGATACCGCCAAAGCCCTTGCCCGTCGGCTACAACTCCCCTTCGTGGCGATCCCGACTATCGCGGCCACCTGCGCGGCCTGGACACCGCTGTCGGTCTGGTACAACGATGCTGGTCAGGCACTGCACTTTGAAATTTTTGACGACGCCAATTATCTGGTACTGGTAGAGCCGGAAATCATTCTCCGCGCGCCAGAGGCCTATCTGCTGGCCGGCATCGGCGACACGCTGGCAAAATGGTACGAAGCCGTTGTATTAGCGCCACAGCCAGAAACCTTACCGCTTACCGTGCGTCTGGGCATTAACGGCGCGCTGGCGATCCGTGATGTGCTACTGGAAAGCAGCGAACAGGCGCTGGCGGACAAAGAGCGTGGAGAACTCACCCAGGCATTTCGCGATGTGGTGGATGCGATTATTGCCGGGGGCGGCATGGTCGGCGGTCTTGGCGAGCGTTATACCCGTGTGGCGGCGGCACACGCCGTCCATAATGGGCTCACCGTATTGCCGCAAACCGAGAAGTTTCTGCACGGCACCAAAGTGGCCTATGGCATTCTGGTGCAAAGCGCATTGCTGGGTCAGGATGAGGTACTGGCGCAGCTTATCGCTGCTTATCAGCGCTTTAGTCTGCCCACCACGCTGGCGGCGCTGGATGTCGACATCCAGAACCAGGCGGAGATTGATAACGTGATTGCCCACACCCTGCGCCCGGTTGAATCCATCCACTTTCTGCCGGTGACGTTAACGCCAGCCACATTACGCGCCGCGTTTGAAAAGGTAGAGTCGTTTACGGTTTAGCGGCGGCTTGCCGGATGGCGGCTGCGCCTTATCCGGCCTACAAAATACCCCGCAGGCCCGGTAAGCATAGCGCCATCGGGCAACACAAAACTCAGCGTAGGCCCGGTAAGCGTAGCGCCATCGGGCAAAACAAAACATCAGCGTAGGCCCGGTAAGCGTAGCGCCACCGGGCAACACAAAACATCAGCAGCAACGTGCGCCGCCTTTCCCGCCATAACGCGCATCCTGCCGCTCACGAAAAAATTCTTCGTAAGTCATTGGCGTCTGATCCGGGTGCGTCACGCGCATATGCTCAACGTAGTTGTCATAGTCCGGCACGCCAATCATCAGTTTTGCCGCCTGACCCAGATATTTCCCGGCCTTAGAAAGCGTATCAAACATCGTTACCACCTGTGACGCAAATGCCCTCTCCCGTTAAGAAGAGGGCCGCTTATTTAAAAATTAGTGCGCGCCTTTCGCCTGCGCCACAATCTCTTCAACGTTTTCCGGCATGGCTTCATATGGCGTTTCTTTCGCCGTCGGTTTGTCCTCTTTCAGCGCTGCCAGCGCAGTTTTGATTGAGAACAGGGCCAGAACCACCACCACAACCATGAAGAAGATGGTCAGACCGGCATCCAGACGGTTGTTGAACACCAGCTGCGCCAGCTGAGACTGCGTGTACTGCGCAGGAATATCGCCACTGTCGATCATCGCCTGGAATTTATTGGCGATCGCCAGGAAACCAATTTTGGTATCCGGGCTAAACGCTTTCTGCCAGCCTGCGGTCAGCGTACAAATCAGCAGCCAGGCGGTAGGCACCAGCGCCACCCATGCGTAACGCTGACGTTTCATCTTGAACAGTACAACCGCGCAGAGCATCAGCGCCATACCCGCCAGCATCTGGTTCGCGATACCAAACAGCGGCCACAGGGTGTTGATCCCTCCTAACGGGTCCACCACGCCCTGGTGCAGGAAGTATCCCCACGCCAGCACGCACAGCGCCGTCGCTAACAGGTTCGCAGGCAGTGAATCCGTACGTTTCAGACCCGGAGAGACCACGCCCAGCAGATCCTGCAACATAAAGCGCGCCGCACGCGTACCGGCATCAACCGCCGTCAGAATGAACAGGGCTTCAAACAGAATCGCGAAGTGATACCAGAACGCCACATCCATCATACCGCCCAGCGCCCCGTGCAGGATGTAGGCCATCCCCACCGCCAGCGTTGGCGCGCCACCGGCACGAGAAATAATGGATTGTTCGCCCACTTCGTTGGCAATCTGATGCA
Source organism: Citrobacter sp. CK206 (assembly GCF_030333125.1). Lineage (NCBI taxonomy): Bacteria > Pseudomonadati > Pseudomonadota > Gammaproteobacteria > Enterobacterales > Enterobacteriaceae > Citrobacter > Citrobacter sp. CK206. The sequence goes on along the minus strand of NZ_JAOWGM010000021.1, from coordinate 438,523 downwards.
GCGTATCAGGCGTAATCGCAAAGCCCCAGCTACTGACCACCTGCGCAGCAGAAGCAACCACATCAGCGGTTCCGGCTGGCGCCAGTACGGCCATTGGGCTGTTCATGGCGAAGTAAACGCCCGGATCGATGATACATGCGGAAACCAGCGCCATAATCGCCACAAAGGATTCCATCAACATCCCGCCGTAGCCGATAAAGCAGGCCTGCCCTTCGTTCGCCAGCATCTTCGGCGTGGTGCCGGAAGAGATCAGCGCATGGAAGCCAGACACCGCGCCACAGGCAATGGTGATGAACAAGAACGGGAACAGGTTACCGGTCCACACCGGGCCGGTGCCATCCACAAATTTGGTCAGCGCAGGCATCGTCAGCGTCGGACGCATAATCAGAATGCCGACGGCCAGACCGACAATCGTACCAATTTTCAGGAAGGTTGAGAGGTAATCACGCGGCGCCAGCAGCAGCCATACCGGCAGAACCGCCGCCACAAAACCGTAGCCCACCAGCATCCAGGTCAACTGTACGCCGGTAAAGTCAAAATACGGCGCCCAGGTTGGGCTTTCCGCCACCCAGCCACCGGAGATGATGGCAAAGACAAGGAACACCAGACCAATAACAGACACCTCGCCAATACGTCCCGGACGCAGGTAACGCAGGTAGACGCCCATAAAAATGGCCAACGGAATGGTGAACGCAACGGTGTACGTCCCCCACGGACTGTGGGTCAGGGCTTTCACGACGATCATCGCCAGTACCGCAAGGATAATCACCATGATCATGAAACAGGCCACCAGCGCGATCACACCAGCCGTTGAGCCCATCTCTTCTTTAACCAGTTCACCCAGCGAACGACCGTCACGACGGGTAGAAACAAACAGCACCATAAAGTCCTGCACCGCGCCTGCCAGCACAACCCCGGCAAGCAGCCAGATCATACCGGGCAGATACCCCATCTGCGCCGCCAGCACCGGCCCAACCAACGGCCCTGCCCCGGCAATCGCCGCAAAATGGTGACCGAACAGCACTTTCTTATCGGTAGGTACGTAGTCCAGACCATCGTTATGACGCACCGCAGGCGTCATGCGCGTCGGGTCAACCGCCAGCACATTTTTGGCGATATACAGACCATAAAAACGGTAGGCAATGAGGTAGACACAAACTGACGCCACGACGATCCATAGCGCGTTGATCTGTTCCCCACGGTTTAACGCAATATATCCCAGGGCAAATGCTCCCATAACGGAGAGCAATGTCCAGACGAGGTATTTCCCTGATTTGTTCATAGTTGTTGTCCGTTTGCGTGTTGTGTTCCAGAGAGATGTTACATTTTGTTTCTATAACACCTCTGCTGGTTTTAACAACCTGACAACGCTATAAAACTGATTATTTACATTGCATTGTTAACTGGATCACTTCATTGGCAGGTCAACGCTGCAACATCATTGCATTTTGTTGGGCCTAGCCCATCACCGCCGTCCCCAGGCGGCAGGTACAGCAACGTCGTCCCTGTTCGTCAAAAATCACAATTTCCCAGCTCTGGCTTTGCCGACCCAGATGCAGCGGCTGGCAAACGCCGCGCACCTTCCCCTGCGACACGGCGCGATGATGCGTGGCATTCAGCTCGGTTCCCACCACACACTGGCCGTCACGGGTCATCAGATACCCGGCCATTGACCCCAGGGTCTCCGCCAGCGCCGCCGAAGCGCCGCCGTGTAACAAGCCGAAAGGCTGATGCGTTCGCGCATCGACGGGCATTTCCGCCTCCAGCACGTCATCGCCCAGACGGGTATAGACGATCGCCAGATGCGCCACCATCGTGTTCAGACTGGTGGCGTTCAGCTCATCAAGCGTTAAATGGCGTTTCCAGATCATCGTTACGCTCCCAGGGTTGAGCCGCCGTCAACCACAATGTCCTGTAGCGTAATGTGGCTGGCCAGATCGGATGCGAGGAATAAAATGGTATTCGCGATTTCCTGCGGACGCGCGATTTTACCCAGCGGAATGCCAAGCTTAAACTGCTCGCCAAAGCCACGAATACGCTGTTGTTCCGCATCATCGCTCACCCACAGCGTGCGCTGCATATCGGTATCGGTAGATCCCGGAGAGACGACGTTACAGCGAACGCCGCTGCCCGCCAGCTCCAGCCCAACGGTCAGCGCCAGGCTTTTCAGCGCCGCTTTGGACGCGCCATAGGCGCTCATGCCAATGCGCGGCGTGTGCGCCGCATCAGACGCGACGGTAACAATCGCCCCGCCCTGCTGCTGACGAAATTGCGCCATCGTCTGCTGGAAGAGGTTAAACGCGCCGCCGACGTTGACGGCGAACGTCTGCTGCCAGTCCTCGGCGCTTAGCGCATCGGTCGCCCCCATCCGTAAAATCCCGGCGGCATTCACCAGCACATCCAGCCGTTCGGTTTGCGCCAGCACGCGCTGGCAAACCTGCGCGACCTGCGCGGCGTCTGCGACATCCAGCACTTCGGTCGCAAAGGGATACGCATCCTGCGCGAACTCGCGATCGAATCCCGTCACCTGCGCGCCAGCCGCAACAAACGCCAGCGCCGTGGTATAACCAATCCCTTTTCCCGCGCCGGTCACCCAGACGGTTTTGCCGTTAAAATCCAATCCGGCCATCACTTCACCTCACGGGAAAGCAGCGTCCACCAGGCATCAATCGTCGGGTTTTTCGCCAGCATCACGAAGTCGATATCGCCATGCACTTTACGCCAGCGAGCCGCCAGCGCCATCATACGTACAGAGTCCAGCCCGTAATCAATCAGGTTTTCATCATCCAGCGGCTCGTCGGATTCATCCAGCAGCGGCAGGATCAGCGCCCGCAGCTCCGCTTTGCTCGCCGGAACCGGCGTCGGCAGCAGTTCCTGCGTCATCACCACGCGACCAGAGCGACTGGCAACATAGTTAAGCGACATCACATGTTCTTCACGGCTGAAATCGGCCAGCGCATCCGCCACCATAAACGGCTTGATATCGCGCATGAAAGCGTCGGTCGCCGTGGTCATACAGCCAATGTGCGCATACACCCCCGTGATAATCAGCTGATTACGCCCGGTTTCTTTTAACATCTGCTCCAGCGGCGAACGGTGAAACGCGCTGTAGCGCCATTTCACCAGCACGGTGTCCGCCTCGTCCGGCGCCAGCGCATCGACAATCTTTTGCTGCTCGGGAGAACGCGTCAGGCCCGGCCCCCACATATCGTTCAACAGGGCGCGATCTTCATCGCTCTGATCTTTCGGCTGAGCGGTGTAATAGACCGGAATGTTGTGCTCTTTGCAGTACTGACGCAGGGCGGCGATATTCGCGATCACCTGTTCCATCATCGGGCAGTTGTCGCCCCAGAAGCTGACAAAATAATCCTGCATATCGTGGATCAACAACGCAGCGCGTTCAGGTTCAAAGGCCCAGTTCACTTTATTGGGCGGAATATCGAGCGCGCCAGGCAGCGCGTACGCCTGCAATTTCGGAATTGCCATCTCTCTTTCTCCTTCAGGTCAGTGAACGTGACGCCAGCCACTGACGTAATTGTTTTTTATCGACTTTACCGACCGGGGTCAGAGGCAACGCCTCGACGCACTCCACGCGATCCGGCAATTTGAATTCGGCGACCCCCTGCTCACGCAGGAAGCGGCGTACCTGTACCGCGCGCAGCGGCTCTTTCACCACCAGCCAGGCGCAGCTTTTTTCCCCCATCAGCTCATCTTCCATGCTGACCAGCGCGGCATGGATTACGGCCGGGTGGCGCAGTAACAGGTTTTCAATCTCTTCCGCGGCGATCTTCTCCCCGCCGCGATTGATCTGATCTTTTTCACGTCCCTGCACGGTGATATAGCCATCTGGATCAATGGAGATCAGATCGCCGGAGCAGTAAAAGCCGTTGGCATCAAATGCGCTGGCGTTATGCTCCGGGCTTTTAAAATAGCCGCGAAACGTGTACGGCCCGCGCGTCATCAGGCGTCCCGTTTCCCCCTGCGGCAGCGGATTGCCGTCAGCGTCAGCCACCCAGACCTCATCGTCCGGGCACATCGGGCAACCCTGAGTATTGATGATGCGCTCCGGGCTGTCGTCCAGACGGGTGTAATTCACCAGTCCTTCCGCCATGCCGAATACCTGCTGCAACTGACAGCCGATTTCCGCCGGAATACGCGCGGCAAGCGTCGCTGAAAGCCGCGCGCCGCCTACCTGCAACAGTTTCAACGAGGCCAGTTGCGCGTTGCTGCCCCACTCCTGAATCGCCTGCAACCACAGGCTCACCGCAGGCGGCACCAGCGCCGTTGAATTAATCTGATGCTTTTCAATTAACGGGAAACAGAGCGTAGCGCTCGGATCAGCCGCCAGCACCACCGTTCCCTGGGCCAGAAAGACGCCCAGCGATCCCGGCGAACTCATGGCGTAGTTATGCGCAGCCGGAATCGCGCATAAGAAGCGCGTGGCTTCGGTAAAGTGGCAAATTTCATTGCTGCGACGCACGCTGTAGTAATAATCATTATGGGTGCGCGGGATCAGCTTCGGCGTTCCGGTTGTACCGCCGGAAAGCTGGAAATAAGCCACCTCATCGGCAGGTGATGGCGTGGCGGTAAAATCAACCGCAGGCTGGTCAATCGCCGTTTGCAGGTTGTGTTCACCCGCATCGTTGAGCAACAGCACCACACGCACGGAATTGTGTTCGGCAATAAACGTATTGAGGAAGTCGTCCCCGGTGAACAGCGCGTGCTGGCGGTCAGCAATCACCAGCGCCGGTTCAATTTGCTTCGCGTAAGCGTTAAGTTCCGTCCGTTGATGGCTGAACAGCGCCAGAACCGGTGCGACGCCAAGCTTCAGCAGGGCGAAGAAAGTGATATACAGCTCCGCCACGTTGCCCAGTTGCACCAGCGCGGTTTCGCCGGGTTTGATCCCCTGACGTCGCAGGCTACAGGCCAGATTATCCGCCGCCTGGTTCAGTTCGCGATAGCTCAGGTGTCGCTCGCCATCAATCACCGCCGTTTTATCGCTGTCTGCGTGGCGGGTTAAAATATCGGTCAGCGGCAGATCCTGCCAGTACCCTTTTTCACGATAGCGGCGGGCAAACTCCTCCGGCCAACGGGTGAAAGGAATGGTCATCATCGCTCCTTAATGCAGTCCAAAAACGTTCAACATGGTAGAAAGCTTAACGCCGGTCTCGCGCCACTCCGCGACCGGAGACGAAGCAGGCACAATCCCGGCGCCCGCGAACAGGCGAACCTGGTTTTGTCGCAGCTTCGCACAACGGATCGTCACGACCCACTCGCCGTTTCCTTCAGCGTCACACCAGCCGACGATGCCGCCGAACAGTTCACGATCGAACGGCTCCAGTTCAGCAATTAATTTTTTCGCCACCTGATGCGGGAAACCGCTCAACGCAGGCGTCGGATGCAGCAGACACGCCAGCGTCAGGGCATTTTCTTCCGCATTCGCCTTACCTTCGAACGGCGTACCGAGATGCCATAACGTCGGGGTGGTGATCAATTGTGGAGATGCGGGCAGCTGTAATTCACTGCTGCGGTCGCGCAGCACCGTCTTCATGGCCTGAGTGACCAGCTCATGTTCGTGTCTGTCTTTTTCAGAAGCCAGCAGTCGGTTGCCCGCCTCACGATCCAGCACATCATCAGGCTGGCGACGCGCCGACCCGGCCAACGGCAGCGAACTAAAGCGCTCGCCCTCTTTACGCAGCAGCAATTCCGGGCTGGCGCCAAGCAGCACGCCGCCATCCTCCAGAGGCACATGGAAGTTGTAACTCACCGGATTCTGCGCCACCAGCCGCTCCAGCAGCGCGCCGCTGTCAATGGTGGCATCGGTCGTAATATCAATCAGGCGTGACAGAACCACTTTGTCGACTTCAGGCGTCGCCGTCAGCGCTGCCGCGCGCGCCACCATCGCTTCAAACGTTTCCTGTTCAGGGATACTTTTACGATCAACAACATTCAGTGCCTGATGCCCGGTAAAGTAACGCGAGGATTGTTGCTTTGCCGGTCGGGAGAAGGTCTGCCAGGACTCAGGAATGAACAGCGAGGATGGCTGGCGGGTATCAAAGGGGATAGCGCCGACCATAACAGGATTTGCGATACCCTGCGCTCTGGCGTCGGCAAAGGCTTGCTGTAATTTTTGTTGGAAGGGGCTGTCTAACGAATCCCCGTCAACCGCTGGTTCAGCGAAACGGGCGAAGCATCCTGACGTCGTAAAGCTGCGATACGGCGACATAAAGAAAAAGCGATCGGGGGTGAGCGTTGCCATTTTCTGCTGAACTTCCTCGGCCAGTGACGTATCCATATCATCCTCCAAAAATGATAAAGGCTTTAATAATGATTATCATTTATATTTTCGGGCGCTAACCTAAAAGTAAACAGACAGCATGTCAACTCTTGGGGTAGCACAATGTGCGACTTAGACTTGCATCCCTTCCCGCTAACAATGAAAATGAGAAGCATTAACTCCATTAATAACAGGACGCTGATTCGTGAGACTTCCCCTGCTTTGCAGAACATCCCTGATACTGGTTGGGCTTTTCATTTCAGGAATTTCTTTAGGTCATGCCGCTGACTGGCCGCGCCAGATCACCGACAGTCGCGGCACGCATACGCTGGACCATAAACCTGAACGTATCGTCTCTACCAGCGTGACCCTGACGGGCTCGCTGCTGGCGATTGATGCTCCCGTTGTCGCCAGCGGAGCGACCACCCCTAACAACCGCTTTGCCGACGATCGGGGATTTCTGCGTCAATGGAGCGACGTTGCGAAAGCGCGCAAGCTGGCGCGCCTGTACATCGGCGAACCAAACGCTGAAGCCGTTGCCGCACAAATGCCGGACCTTATTCTGATTAGCGCAACCGGCGGCGACTCTGCGCTGGCGCTGTACGATCAGCTTTCTACTATTGCCCCCACGCTTATCATCAATTACGACGATAAAAGCTGGCAGTCTCTGCTGACGCAACTGGGCGAGATCACCGGCCAGGAAAAACAGGCCGCTGCGCGCATCGCGGAATTTGATAAACAACTGGCGACCGTTAAACAACAGCTCACATTACCGCCGCAACCGGTCAGCGCGCTGGTCTACACCGCTGCCGCACACAGCGCCAACCTGTGGACGCAGGATTCAGCCCAGGGCAAGCTGATGGAGCAGTTAGGCTTTACGCTGGCGCCCCTCCCTGCCGGACTGCAAACCAGTAAAAGCCAGGGCAAACGTCATGACATCATCCAGCTTGGCGGGGAAAACTTGGCGGCAGGTCTGAACGGCGAAGCGCTGTTCCTGTTTGCCGGTGACAGCAAAGATGCCGACGCTATTTACGCCAACCCACTGCTTGCTCACCTGCCTGCCGTGCAAAACAAGCGCGTTTATGCGCTGGGCACCGAAACGTTCCGTCTGGACTACTACAGCGCAACGTTACTGCTTAACCGTCTCGCCGCGCTGTTTTAATTTATTTGCCGGATAGCGGCCAATGCCCTGTCCGGCCTGCATTTTAAAGCGGTGCGCCATCTGGCACCGGCGGCGGCTGGCGAAAACGACGCAACTCGCCCAGCAGCAGCATTAACAACAACCCAACGATCACCAGCCCAAACCCGCTCACGCTCGCTGACGCAACCGGCGTCATCATGGCGCCCAGCCCGCCCAACAGCGCTGCGCCGATGGCGTCGCCGGTCACGTTTTGCGCCGTCCACAGGCCGTTGATTCGCCCGAGCATGGCTTCCGGCGTTTGCGTCTGCAACAGGGTGTATTGCAGTAACGAGCTAATCGCGCTGAGCCAGCCAAACAGCGCCAGACAGATCACCCCGAGCAGCCAGACAGGCATCAGCCCAAACAACCCAATCGCCAGGAACGACCCTACGGTGGAAACCAGCATCAACAGTCCAGGGCGAACGCTGTGCGCCAGTTGCCCGCTGGTTAACGCGCCAACAGCCGCCCCCAATGGGATAGCGGCATAAAGTAAACCGATTTGCGCGGCGGACATGTGCCAGTTAATCGCCAGCGCCGGATAAAGCACGCGCACCGCGCTTGCCATCGTCAAAAGTCCGCCAAGCAACGCAATGCCGCCAATGAGCGGGCTGGAGAGCAAGAAACGGAACGCCGCCAACAGCGATTTCAACGGATGTTCACGCGGTTGCGGCGGCGGCGGGAGCGCCGGAAGGCTCAGCAACGGCAGCAGTGTGATAAATGTTCCTGCCGCCGCCAGACCGTAGTTCCAGGCCACGCCGCCGGTAGCCAGCAATACGCCGCCCAGCATCGGTGAAATCACCGATCCCAGACGCACCGTCAGCATCGTAATCGCCCCGGCCTGCATAAGGTTTTCTCGCCCTACCAGCGCAGGCGTCGCCGCCAGTAGCGCCGTGACCCCCAGCGAGGCAAAAAAGCCATCCCACAGACCGAGCAGATAGATTGCCAGCAGCGAAGGTTCCGGCAACAGCGCGTTCAGACACAGGCCAATAAAGCCAATACCGCAGGTGCCGCGCGCCAGCAGGATCACCTTTTTACGTTCATAACGATCCGCCAGCACGCCGCCGACCATCAGGCCAACAAACATCGCGCTGCCGGTCAGCGTCACCGACAGACCAACCTGCCACGTCGAGTGGGTCATCATCTGGATCTGTACCGGCACCGCTACGCCCAGCAGACCCAGCGAGACAATAGAGATAAAACGGGCGAGGAAGACAGCGCGAAATGCAGGGTGCGTCTTCAACAGGCTGAGATTCAGCAGCCAGGATTGTCGATTCATTACAACGCCTTAATGCGAACTTTTTTTAAATATCCATTCAATGGCTGCACATGCTAACATAACCGAATAAGATCGATAACGATAATTACTATCATTATCAGGGAAGTTGATATGTCATGCTCTGTTTCCGTGGCACGCGCCATCGCCGTGCCCGGCTTGTTGTTATTACTTATTCTCGCCACGGCATTAAGTCTGGCTATCGGCGCAAAATCACTGCCTGCGTCCGTCGTACTTGAAGCAATTACCGGCACCTGCCAAAGCGCTGACTGCACCATCGTGCTGGACGCGCGATTGCCGCGCACGCTGGCTGGCCTGTTGGCTGGCGGCGCACTGGGGCTCGCCGGGGCGTTAATGCAAACGCTCACCCGCAACCCGCTTGCCGACCCGGGCATTCTCGGCGTCAATTCCGGCGCCAGTTTCGCGATCGTACTCGGCGCGGCGCTGTTTGGTTTTTCCTCTCCACAGGAACAGTTGCTGATGGCGTTTGCCGGGGCGCTGGTCGCCTCGCTGATTGTCGCCTTTACCGGCAGCCAAGGCGCCGGGCAGTTAAGCCCGGTTCGCCTCACGCTGGCGGGTGTCGCGCTCGGCGCAGTGCTGGAGGGGCTTTCCAACGGTATCGCGTTGCTGAACCCGGATGTGTACGATCAGCTCCGTTTCTGGCAGGCCGGCTCGCTGGACATTCGCAGTCTGCAAACGCTCAAGGTTATTGTCGTGCCGGTGCTGATTGCCGGTGCTACCGCGCTGTTTCTCAGCCGCGCGCTGAACAGCCTGAGTCTCGGTAGCGATACTGCCACCGCGCTGGGCAGCAAAGTGGCGCGTACCCAGCTCATCGGCCTGCTGGTGATTACCGTGTTATGCGGCAGCGCGACGGCGGTTGTTGGCCCTATCGCGTTTATCGGTCTGATGATGCCGCACATGGCCCGCTGGCTGGTGGGGGCGGATCACCGCTGGTCGCTGCCGGTCACGTTGCTGGCGACCCCGACCCTGCTGCTGTTTGCCGATATTATCGGGCGACTCATCGTTCCCGGTGAATTGCGCGTTTCGGTTGTCAGCGCCTTTCTCGGCGCGCCAGTGCTTATTTTCCTCGTGCGGCGCAAGCAGCGCGGAGGTGCCGTATGATGCACCTTTCCCGCCGCCTGATCATAAGTTGTCTGCTACTGGTGCTCGGCTGTATCGCTGTCGGCTTGTGGAGCCTGCGCAGCGGCGCCGTTACGCTGGAAGTCTCGCAAATCATCAATGCGTTGCTGGGAGACGCCCCGCGCAGCATTACCCTTGTGGTGACCGAATGGCGTCTGCCTCGCGTGCTGATGGCGCTACTGATTGGCGCCGCGTTGGGCGTCAGCGGGGCAATTTTTCAGTCGTTGATGCGCAACCCGCTGGGTAGCCCGGACGTAATGGGTTTTAACACCGGGGCCTGGAGCGGCGTGCTGGTGGCAATGGTGCTGTTTGGCCAGAACCTGACGGCGATCGCGATGGCGGCGATGGCTGGCGGAATTCTCACCTCGCTGATCGTCTGGCTGCTTGCCTGGCGCAACGGCATTGAGACCTTCCGGCTGATTATTATCGGCATCGGCGTGCGCGCCATGCTGGTGGCGTTCAACACCTGGCTGCTGTTGCAGGCGTCGTTAGAAACGGCCCTCTCCGCCGGATTGTGGAACGCCGGGTCGCTCAACGGACTGACCTGGGCCAAAACGTGGCCCTCGGCACCGCTGATCGTTCTGATGCTGGCGTGTGCCGCATTGCTGGTACGTCGTCTGCGCTTGCTGGAAATGGGCGATGACAGCGCCTGCGCGCTTGGCGTCAGCGTTGAACGTTCCCGGTTAATGATGATGCTGGTCGCCGTGGTGCTGACCGCCGCCGCGACGGCGCTCGCAGGCCCGATCTCTTTCATTGCGCTGGTTGCGCCGCACATCGCGCGGCGCCTTAGCGGCACGGCACGCTGGGGGTTAACCCAGTCCGCATTGTGCGGCGCGCTATTGCTGCTGGCCGCCGACCTGTGCGCCCAACAACTGTTTATGCCTTACCAGCTTCCGGTAGGCGTCGTCACCGTAAGCCTCGGCGGTATTTACCTTATCGTCTTGTTAATTCAGGAGTCCCGCAAAAAATGACCGAATCAGTAGCCCGTTTGCGTGGCGACCAGTTAACGCTGGGTTATGGCAAGTATACCGTCGCGGAGAATCTGAACGTTTCTATCCCGGATGGTCACTTCACTGCCATTATTGGGCCGAATGGCTGCGGCAAATCAACGTTATTGCGTACGCTAAGCCGTCTGATGTCGCCCGTACATGGCCACGTCTGGCTCGACGGCGAGCATATTCAGCACTACGCCAGTAAAGAGGTGGCGCGACGAATTGGCCTGCTGGCGCAAAACGCCACCACGCCGGGCGATATCACCGTACAGGAGCTGGTTGCCCGGGGCCGCTATCCGCATCAGCCTTTGTTTACCCGCTGGCGCAAAGAAGACGAAGACGCCGTCGCCGGTGCGATGCGCGCTACGGGGATTACCCACCTGGCGACGCAAAGCGTGGACACGCTTTCCGGCGGGCAGCGGCAGCGAGCATGGATAGCCATGGTGCTGGCGCAGGAAACGTCCATCATGTTGCTGGATGAACCGACGACCTGGCTGGACATCAGCCACCAGATCGATCTGCTGGAGCTGTTGAGCGAGCTGAATCGCGAGAAAGGTTACACCCTCGCTGCGGTTCTGCACGACCTTAACCAGGCCTGCCGGTACGCCACGCATTTAATCGCGTTACGTGAAGGCAAGATCGTCGCAGAGGGAGCGCCAAAGGAGATTGTGACAGCGGATCTTATTGAGAAAATTTATGGATTACGTTGCACGATCATCGACGATCCGATCGCCGGAACGCCGCTGGTTGTGCCGCTGGGTCGCCCGAAGTAATCTCAATGGCGGAGGGTTAACAATACAGGCCCGGTCAGCGACAGCGCCACCGGGCGATTTGCCGGATGGCGCTTAGACTAACCGTTCTTCCAGTTGAATCGCATCATCCAGTTTACGGGACAGCATGGCATGACGCAGCAGAACACCGCCGCACGCGATCATACCGCCCAACAACGCAGCCAGAATCACGATCAACGCTTTGCCCGGGCCGTCTTTTTTCACTGGCAGCGAAGGCGATAGCTGATATTTAAACGGCATAAATTTCACATCATTGATATTCATCGCGGTCAGTTGCTCTACGTAATACTGGCGATTGCGTATTTCAGCGTTAATTTCCGCAACGTCCGTGACGGACTTTTCAATTTGCAATTTTTGCGCAATACCGTCGGCGCCCAGAGAAATAGAGAAATCCGGGTCGTCTTTTACCGCCTGACCATTACTGTAGACCGGCTTCTTAATCCCGGCGGCGTTGGCAATCTCCAGGGAATAATTAAGTCGCTGAATGTTCGCATCAAGCTGGTTGCGCAATCTCACCCGGTCCATCGCCAGTTTTTCTTTCTCAAAATGCGTTCTGGTGTCCAGCTGGTTACGAATATTCTCCAGCGTCTCTTTCACGACGATGTCCGACACATACTGGATATAGCCGGCCAGCACCTTCTGCGCCTCTTCTTTCGTTGGCGCAGTAAAACTCAATGTCCACGAGGTAAATAACGACGTCTCGTTTTTCTTACCGGCGTTGGTATCCACCGCGTTCATCTTTTCACTGAGCGCAACAATCGCCCGATGCAGTTCCATTTCATCAATATCCGCCCCTTTCAATTGATCCATCACATACGGGGAGGCGCGAAGATATTCATCCAGCAGCGATGTTGAGCTGAACTTCTTAATGAAAAGCGTAAAGACGGCGTCTCGCTGCAAATTAATGTCGAGGTTCAGCACACGCAATGTGGTCAGCGTTTTTTCCAGTTCCTGCCACTGTACGGCCTCTGCCGGGGTGACAATCGCCCGACTGGTCCATTTCTGCGGCAGAATAAAGGACAGCAGAATACCTGCCAGCGCAAACGCAAAAACAGTCGCAATAATGCGATTTTTCGCCCGCCATAAAACATCAACAAGGCTTAACAAATCAATTTCATTACTGTTTGACGGCGCTAACGGATAGCCAGTAAATTCCGAATCTTTTTCCTGCTTAACATTGAGTGATGACATGTTGTGTAACCTGACATTGAGTCCAATGAATAAAAACATCCTTTCTAATATTCTAACAGCATCTCAGAATTATCCGAAACGTTCTTTGCCTGTTCCCACAGGTAGCATGCAACTTTCGGAATTTCACTAACCGTCTGATTATGTTTCACTTATGTTAAATCAATGCTGAAGACAAATAAAAAGCCCATAATAATTGGTAGCTATTATGGGCATCAGTAGAATTAAATTTTTAAAGGCGTCAGAACGCTTCGCTTACTGGTCGAGCAATGCGCGAATAATCGGCCCGATATTCTCAAACGCGGCAGGTGAAATAATATCGACGTGGGCGCAATCCTGGCGATAGATATCCAGTTCTGCCATCCACGGCGCCCAGCTGCGTTCAGGACTGATTCCTTCCGGCAGGGTGCGCTCCGCGACAAACAGCGTCGCGCATCCATCGAACGGTACGCTATGCGCGGTTGTCAGAAGCCGCACGGCATCGGCGTAGTTTCCTTCGATGGTGCTGAATAACTCCCCGGAGGCATTTCCCTGTTGCGCAGCAAGGAACGCTTCGCGTTCACGCGCGATCTCCGCTAACACTTCAGGGTCCAGACCATTGGCCTCTTTTTCCTGCCAGTTTTGCGTTTCCGGCGGCCAGGTATCCAGCAGCCCGAGGAAGGCAACCGTTTCGCCACGCGCACGCAAGCGCGCCGCGATGCCCTGGGCCAGCGTTCCGCCCAGCGAATACCCCAGCAGGTAGTAAGGCCCGTGCGGCTGCTGCGCCAGCAGCGTTTCCAGATGACGCTCGCACACCTCATCCAGATTCGCAGCCGTTTGCATCGGTCCATCAGGCCCTGGAGACTGAATCCCCGTAATTGACCAGTGTGGGCTGAGATAACGAGCCAGCACGCTAAACTGCCAGGCAAAACCGGACGCCGGATGGAAGCAGAATAACGTTGGTCCACTGCTTTCACGCAGCGGCAGGAGCGTTTCAAAGCCCAGACGCTGAGACTGCTCGTCATCGGCGGAATCCAGCAACGCGCTAAGCTGACCAACGGTTGACGCCACCATCACCTGCCCCGGCGTCACCTGACGCCCGGACGCGCGACTCAACTGCGCGGCGAGTTTCATCGCCAGTAACGAATGCCCGCCCAGCGCAAAGAAGTCGGCCTCCACATCATTGACCTCGCAACCCAGCAGGCCGGCAAAGGCGTCAGCCACCGTTTTTTCCGTCCCTGGCAATGGCGCGCGCCCCGGCGTACGTTGCGTCAGTTGCGGCATCGGCAGCGCTTTACGATCCAGTTTCCCGTTTGCGCTGAGCGGCAGTTCCGCAAGCTGTAGCAGAACCACAGGCACCATATGCGGCGGTAATGTCTCGCGTAACCGTTCCTGAAGCGCCGGAATATCCAGCGGTAAGCCGGATTGTGACACCAGATAGCCTACCAGTTGGCGGGCATCGCCTCCTGTCGCGGCCGCCTGGTTAAACACGCAGGCGTGAGCCACGGCGTGCTCGACGTCCGGCAGCGTTTGCATAACCCGATCAATCTCGCCCAGTTCAATGCGCTGACCACGAATTTTTAGCTGATCGTCGCTGCGGCCAAGGTACTCTACCGCGCCATTTTCCAGCCAGCGCGCCACGTCTCCGGTGCGATACATGCGTTCGCCCGGCATAAACGGATCGGCAATAAAGCGACTCGCCGTCAGATCCGGGCGCCCCAGGTACCCCTGCGCCAGCTGGATGCCGGTCAGGTATAAATCACCCGCGGTGCCCGGCGGCACCGGACGCATCATCGCATCAAGAATGCGCAGCCCGGTATTCCAGACCGGATAGCCAATCGGCACACTGTTTCCGGTGACATCCGCCAGTTCTTTGCCGCAGGCGGGATACCAGCTGACATCCACCGCCGCTTCCGTCGGCCCGTACAGATTGTGCAGCGGCGCGCCGGTCAACTGTTCCCACTCGCGGCACAGCCCGGTGGGCAGCGCCTCGCCACTACAAAATACGCGCTGTAGCGTAGCGCAGCTTTCATGAGCAGATTCAGGGGTGAGCGAGGCGACGAACGCCGCCAGCATTGACGGGACAAAGTGGGTGGTGGTCACACCATACTTCGCAAAGAAATGCTGCATGGCAATCGGATCGCGGTGCGCGTCCGGCTCCGCCATCACCAGCTTCGCCCCGGCAATAAACGGCCAGAAGAACTCCCACACCGAAACATCGAAACTGCACGGCGTTTTTTGTGCGACCACATCCTCTGCCGTTAACGGATAGTGATCCTGCATCCACAGCAGGCGATTCACGATCGCGGTTTGCCCGACCATTACCCCTTTCGGCCTGCCGGTCGAACCGGATGTAAAGATGATGTATGCCGTATGGTGCGGCAACGACAACGCCAGCGATTCAGCCCCGCTCGTCGGCAGCAGCGCGTTGTAGCACAGGCTTTCTACGCCGGGGATATCGTTAAATCGCGGCAGTTGTTCTGCGGTTGTGATCAGTAATTTCGGCTGCGCGTCTTCGAGCATCATTCGCAGACGATCGTCTGGATACCCCGTATCTAACGGCAGCCAGGCGGCTCCGGCCTCCACAATGCCGTGCAGCGCCAGCGTCAGGAAAACCGAGCGCGGCAACGCTACCGCGACGCCGTCGCCCGGTTTAACGCCACGTTCACGCAGCAGGTGCGCCAGAGCGATCACCTGCTCGCGCATCTCCTGATAACTGAGCTGATAGCGCGCATCAGCCAGCGCGGGCGCGTCCGGCGTTTTGCGTGTCTGTTCGTCAACCAGCGCGCTGAGCGTCGTGAGCGGTATGCTTACCGCCGTATCATTAATCTGCGCCAGTTGCGCATATTCGGCAGGCAGGAGCATTTCGGCATCGCCGCAGCGCAGCGCCGGATTGTCCGCAAACTGGCGTATCAGCGCCGTCAGCCGTGACGCATGGCAGGATAACGTCGCCTCATCATAGCGCTGTTTGTTGGCTAAGATTTCAATGCTCAAGCCGCCCTCTTCATCCGGGAACAGCGCCAGTTCAAGATCGTTAACCGGGCCGGTCGCCAGCGTATGAGTTTGCGCCTGTACACCGGGAATATCCAGTTGATAATCAAAGACCTTCACGTTCAGTACCGGGCCAAACAGCGGCTCTTCACCCGCCGCGCGGCCGCTGTCGCGAACGATCTGTTCGGCGTCATAACGCTGATGGCGACGCATTTTTTTCATCTGCCCGGCAAGACGCGTCGCCAGTTCCGGCAGCGTTTCCGCCGCATTAATGCTTACCCCTAACGGCAGGACGTTCAGTACCGGGCCGGTCGCCGTTAACGCCGCCGATCCCATACGCCGCATGAATATAAATCCGGCGGCATAGTCCATCCGACCGCACAGGCGGCCCAGCCATAGCGCCACCAGCGCCAGCGCTAAATCCGCACGCTGAATATCAGACATACGTGCCGCCAGCTGACGGAAAACACCGTCGGGCACATCCAGTTTCATACGCAAAATATCGGCGCTGGCCGCCCGCCCGGGAAGCGGCGCAGCCGACAGCGAAGCGGGAGGCGGCAACTGGCGACGCTGCTCCGCCCAGAAGGCGCCATCGCGTTGATAAGCCTCACTATCACGGTAACGCTGATACTCCTCCACCACGTCAGCAAATGGCGTAAACGGCGAGTCGGGCGTCGGGGCGTTACACTGCCAGGCGCGGTAAATCGCCGCGATCTGACGGGTTATCGCCGGGAAACTGAAGCCATCCACCAGTAGATGGTGATAACGCTGATACCAGTACCAACGGGTATCATCGACCTGAATCAACTGGTGGAACGCCAGCGGTTTGCCGCCATCAACGCGTAAATTTTGTCGCAGATCGGCCTGCATCCGCGCCAGCGCCGCCGCATGCGGATCGGGCTCGTCACGCAGATCGATAAGCTCGGGTTGTGCAAACGTTAATGCCGGGTCCACCCACTGCCAGACCTCGCCGTTATCTTCAGTAAATCGCATACGGAGGGTATCCGCTTGCGCCATACCGGTTACAACCGCCTGCGCCAGCAGAGGGGCATTCAGCGTGCCGTGTAATTCCACATAGTGCGCCACGCTCCAGGCGGAAGGCAGCGTAGAGAGTTTTTCCGCCATCCAGATCCCTGGCTGGGCGGCCACTAACGGTAAACGCGTGGTCATTGAGCCTCCTGCGCAGCGGCGTAATGGGCGGGAGTTAGCGTGGTCCAGTGCGCATCCAGCCACTGCTGGCAAAGCGCCTGCGATTGCGGTTCGCACACCACCTGCCAGCCCGCAGGGAGAGAACACTGCTGTGGCCAGAGGCTAAATTGACGCTGCGGGTTTTGCAGAATGTAAAATTGTCCCTGCGGGTTATCGAAGGGATTACTGAATTCCATACTCAACTCCTGTCGTGGAAAATCGCCAGCTACAGCGTGTCGGTTAACGGTTGCCAGAGGGTCATCAACCCCTGCATTAATCCGCCACGCCAGCAAAGCGCATCATGTCCGCCGTCAACCTGACGCCAGAAAACCGACTGCTGCGTAGTGTGTAGTTGGCTGTAAAGCGCCTGATTCGCCCGGAAAATAAGCGGCTCTCTGATACCGGCCTCCAGCACGATGCGCAATCCTCTGGCGGTCAATGTGCCCGCCTTCAGTTGTTCAATAATCTCGCCTTCCCGATCTGCGCCGCGCTGCGGCCACCAGAACGATCCCGACTGGCTCAGTACGCAGCCAAAGCGCTCAGGCCAGTTCAGACCGGCATACAGCGAGGAGAGCCCGCCAAAACTCTGCCCGGCGACGACCGTCCTTTTTGCACAATCGCTGAATGGCGCAACGGTTTTCACCAGCGGCAGGAGTTCTTGTTGTACCGCCAGCCAGAAATCGGCATTGCAGGGCAGTTCACGGCTACGGTGGGGGGTATCAATGGCATCAATCAGCAGGTAGACCGCAGGAGGGAGCTGACGCCGCCGGGTCAGTGAGGTGAGCGCGGGCCAGACGGGCATGCTTTCCGCCCAAAACTGCCCGTCGAGCAGAATCGCTAGCGGACGTTCAGGCCGGGCGTCGCCGGTCGTGAACACCCACACGCGACGCGTATTGCCCAGCCGCTCGCTGCGCCATTGCAAACATACCGGGGGAGCTGACGGATTTTCAGGCTTATCCCAGCCGGGTTGCACTGGCGCGTCTGGCATTTCCAGCGCGGAAACCGCATGGCCCCGCCCCCCCTTCCAGCTCACCGGGTTAAGAGGATCGGCAATCGCCTGCGGCAATAACTGACGCCAGCCTTCACGCAGCGTGGTTCTGTCAGGCGTTTCATCTACTGCCAGAGAAGCAAAAATATCATCGCGTTCAGAAGGGATGAAACAGTAACTGCCACGCCAGTCGGCGCTTAATGTCGTGCTCCATCGCCAGACATCCGTGCCCGCAATACGCTGCATGGATTGCGGAACCGCATTCTGGTGATGGTCGGTGACGCCCGTAATGTAGACCCATACGCGGCGAATTGAAGAGCGGCTTTCCGTTCCCTGCGGATCGCGCCACCAGAAAGTCACCCGATATTTTTCGTCTGTTTCACGCTCCCATTCGGGACCGTGTTTTGACTGCCACCAGGTCTCACTTCCTGTCGTTAACGCCGTCACCGTCATAACCTCATGTTTATTGTGTAATTTTTTATTTAATGATGAAATATATTGATAATATTATTGATAACTATTTTCATTTGCAATAGCGTATTGTCGCGCCGTGGGAAGCGCGAACATTATTTCACCACCCAGGCTGGGTCCCTCATTCGTGCATTGACGCCACGTTCAAATGAGAAACACAACCTGAAACCTGCACTGCGTGCTTTTTCTGGAATGTATGGCTTTCGCAGATGCGGGCGACATCAGGCTAAACACCTCACCACGAGAGTTTGGCGCATGTGGCTAAATAAAGATAAGCAGGAAATACAATGAACAATAAGATTCATTCCCTGGCCTTACTGGTCAATCTGGGAATTTATGGGGTCGCTCTGCCTGTTATGGCGGAGGAGACCACTGATAGCGCAGCGCTTCATGAAGACACCATCGTGGTCACCGCCGCCCAGCAGAACCTCCAGGCACCGGGCGTATCGACCATTACCGCCGACGAAATCCGTAAAAATCCTCCCGCTCGCGACGTTGCCGAAATCATCCGCACCATGCCGGGCGTGAACCTGACCGGTAACTCAACCAGCGGCCAGCGCGGCAACAACCGCCAGATCGACATTCGCGGCATGGGCCCGGAGAACACCCTGATTCTGATCGACGGCAAACCGGTGACCAGCCGCAACTCCATCCGTCTGGGCTGGCGCGGCGAGCGTGACACCCGTGGCGATACCGGTTGGGTGCCGCCAGAGATGATCGAACGCATTGATGTGATTCGTGGCCCTGCGGCAGCACGTTACGGCAACGGCGCAGCGGGCGGCGTGGTAAACATCATCACCAAGAAATTCGACGATCAGTGGCATGGTTCGTGGAACACCTATCTGAATGCGCCGGAACACAAAGACGAAGGTTCCACCAAGCGCACCAACTTTAGCCTGAGCGGCCCGCTGGGCGGCGAATTCAGCTTCCGCATGTACGGCAACCTGGATAAAACTCAGGCCGACGCCTGGGACATCAACCAGGGCCACCAGTCTGAGCGTACCGGCGCCTACGCCAACACCCTGCCAGCAGGTCGTGAAGGGGTTGAAAACAAAGATATTAATGGTGTCGTACGTTGGGATTTCGCACCGATGCAGGCGCTGGAGTTTGAAGCAGGCTACAGCCGCCAGAACAACCTTTACGCGGGCGATACCCAAAACACCAATAACGACAATGCCCTGGTGAAGAAAAACTACGGTAAAGAGACTAACCGTATTTATCGCCAGAACTTCGCAGTGACCTGGAACGGCGGCTGGGATAACGGTATCACCACCAGCAACTGGGCACAGTACGAACACACCCGCAACTCGCGTCTGGGCGAAGGGCTGGCGGGCGGTCTCGAAGGGTTGTTCAACAGCGACGAATTCACCGACACCGACCTGGCCGACGTGATGTTGCACAGTGAAATTAACCTGCCGCTTGATTTCATCGTTAATCAAAACCTGACGCTGGGTACTGAGTGGAACCAGCAGCGTATGAAGGATTCCGCCTCGAATACTCAGGCTCAACAGGGCGGAGCCATTCCAGGCATGAGCGACGACCGCAGTCCGTACTCATCCGCAGAAATCTTCTCCCTGTTTGCCGAGAACAACATGGAGATAACTGACAGCACCATGCTGACCCCGGCGCTGCGCTTCGATCACCACACTATCGTCGGCAACAACTGGAGCCCGTCCCTGAACCTGTCGCAGGCGCTGGGCGATGATTTCACCCTGAAGATGGGTATCGCCCGTGCCTATAAAGCACCGAGCCTCTATCAGACCAACCCGAACTACCTGCTGTACAGCAAAGGCCAGGGTTGCTATGCAAGCTCCGATGGCGTCGGTTGCTACATGATGGGTAACGATGACCTGAAAGCGGAAACCAGCGTCAACAAAGAGATTGGTCTTGAGTGGAAACACGACGGCTGGCAGGCCGGTGTGACCTGGTTCCGTAACGACTACCGCGATAAGATTGAAGCGGGCTATGCGCCAGTCGGCCATACCTCTTCAGGTAAAGTGCAAACCGATATCTACCAGTGGGAAAACGTGCCGAAGGCCGTGGTAGAAGGTCTGGAAGGATCGTTGAATATTCCGGTCAGCGATGCGATAAACTGGACCAACAACATTACCTACATGCTACAGAGCAAGAACAAAACAACCGGCGATCGTCTGTCGATCATCCCGGAGTACACGCTGAACTCAACCCTGAGCTGGCAGGTACATCAGGATGTGTCAGTGCAGTCAACCTTCACCTGGTACGGCAAGCAGCAGCCGAAGAAATACAACTATAAGGGCCAGCCTGCTACCGGCTCTGAGAAAGATGAAGTCAGCCCGTACAGCATTGTCGGCCTGAGCGCGACCTGGGACGTAACCAAAAACGTCAGCCTGACCGGCGGCGTGGATAACGTCTTCGACAAGCGTCAATGGCGTGCGGGGAATGCCCAGACCACGGGTAACGACGCGACCGGCGCTTATATGTACGGTGCAGGTGCTTACACCTACAACGAACCGGGTCGTACATGGTACATGGGCGTTAACACACGCTTCTGATAACGACCGCCCTCTCCCTGAACGGGGAGAGGGTTTTTATGAGAAACCATGCGAACCACTTACACCCCCCTCTCTTTTTCCCGCCACAAACTTCATCTTATCGGGTTCGATATCGATAGCTTCCACGAACACGATCTGCTCTGGTTGCCGCATCACGCGCAGCTGCTTCCCGCCGGGCGAAAACGTCAGGCTGAACATTTAGCGGGACGTCTCGCCGCGTTTCATGCTCTGACTGAATATGGGCACAAAACCGTACCCGCTATCGGCGATAAACGGCAACCCTTGTGGCCGGAAGGCCTGTTCGGCAGTATCAGCCACAGCGCCGCCACGGCGCTGGCAGTCGTCTCCCTCACTCCGGTAGGGGTTGATATCGAAGCAATCTTCACGCCTCAAACGGCGGCAGAACTCACCAGCAGTATCGTCGATAACGATGAACAACGCGTTTTACAGCGCAGTCCTTTCCCTTTTCCGCTCGCGTTAACCCTGGCGTTTTCCGCCAAAGAGAGCGTCTATAAAGCGTTCTCCGATCGCGCGGCAACGTTACCGGGTTTTGCCAGCGCCAGGATCGTTTCAGTGACGAAAACACATCTAACCATGCAAATGACGTCGGCGTTTTCGTCGCAGCTTGCTGATTGCACAGTGGATATTTCGTGGCGTGAGTACGACGGTCAGGTCATTACGCTCTGCGCGTCCGCCCTGTAGAATTTGCCCGCAGCCATTGCTGACTGCGGAGCACAAGCATTGCCATAAAAGCGTATTTCGTCAGCATATATCGCCTCCATGCGAAGAAGAGACTAACAAGCCGAATTGTCGTGTTCGGGTTGTTAGCCTCAAGGTTGACGGAACTATTTTCAGAAAACGTGAGATCCGCTTACATTCCCGGGAACAACACCCCGTTGCCAGGCGCTTCACGATCCAGATGAATAAAGTTCAGATGACGTTCATACTGATCGAGAATGTCCGTAATCACCTGCTCTTTGCTGTAATCCATCAGGTCATTTCCCTGGCTTCCTTCCAGCAGGAACGTTTCCAGCCGGTAATAGCTCGACTTGCCGCTGCGCGCCCGGTAGGTAAAGCCGGGGATTGCGTACTGCTGCGGCCAGATCTGATAGATAAAGTTGCGCTCATCGCCCATGTGAACCCGCAGATCCAGATGACCAAGGTTTTCCCCTTCCTGCGGCGGCATACTTTTCAGCTCCACCGATGCGCCGCGCAGTTGCAGCTCATGGGCGACCTCTTCCATTGCCGGGAAACATACCTTCTCCATCATTTCGCGGGTATAGCGCGTTCCCGGGTAGTTCATCAGGCGCGACAGTCGTTTTTTCCAGCTCAGCCGGTCCTGCACGCCCATCGGACGCGGTGCGGTATGACGACTGGCGCTTTCCCGACGATAATCTTCAACTTTCAATGACTTATACAATCCCGCCATAATGAAGAAGATCACAAAACTAAACGGCAGCCCCATGATCACCGTCGTGTTTTGCAGCGCTGAAATCCCATTGGTCATCAGCATCCCCAGCGTCAGCAGGCCAATCGCTACCGACCAGAAAACACGCAGCCAGGCTGGCGCATCGCTGTTGATGTCTTTCAGTTTTGAGGTGAAATTGCCCAGCACCAGCGCACCGGAGTCCGCCGATGTCACGTAGAACAACAGACCGGTGATTGTGGCGACAGACGCGCTGAAGGTGAAGGCCGGATACTGCGCCAGCAGGCTATAAAAGCCGCGCTCAGGGTGCGCCATCGCTTCCTCGGCAAAACCGGCATCGCCATGAATGATTTCATACAGCGCGCTATTGCCAAACACCGACAGCCACAGCAGGGTGAAAGTGAACGGGATAATCAACGTACCGAAGACAAACTGGCGAATGGTGCGGCCACGCGAAATACGCGCCAGGAACAGCCCGACAAACGGCGACCACGCAACCCACCACGCCCAGAAAAAGAGCGTCCAGTTGTTCATCCACTCAACCGGCCTGTCGAACGCAAAGCTGTTCAACGTCATCCCCATAAAGCGGTTAACGTAGTCGCCCACATTCAGCACCAGCGCATTGAGCAGGAATGAGGTGTCCCCCATAAACAGCACAAAGAGGATCAACCCCAGCGCCAGCAGCACATTCAGCTCCGACAGAACCCGAATGCCTTTGTCCACGCCAGAAGTCACCGAGATCGTGGCGATCACCACCGACAGCACAATCAGCGCCGCTTTGGCCGCCATTGAATCCGGGATATCAAACAGCACGCTCAGACCGTAATTGAGCTGCACCACACCAATCCCCAGCGTCGTGGCGATACCAAAGATGGTGCCGATAACTGCGGCAATATCCACGCTATGCCCAATCGGCCCGTTGATGCGCTTACCGAAGATCGGATAGAGCGCTGAGCGAATGGTCAGCGGCAGGTTATAGCGATAGCTAAAGTAGCCAAGCGCCATCCCCATTAACGCATACATCGACCAACCGGTCAGGCCGTAGTGAAACAGCGTCCAGACCATCGACTGGCGGGCGGCTTCAATAGTCTGCCCTGCGCCTTCCGGCGGCTGCATATATTGGGTGACGGGCTCAGCCACCGAGAAGAACATCAGGTCGATGCCAATCCCGGCGGCGAAAAGCATTGCCGCCCAGCTTAGCAGACTAAATTCCGGCTTTGACTGCTCAGGCCCGAGCTTGACGGAACCGAAACGCGAGCAGGCAATGAATATGACAAAAACGATATAGAGCGTGGCGGCCAGCAGATAGTACCAGCCAAACGTTCTGGAGACCCAGTTCAGCGTGCGGCCGATCCAGACTGCGGAGAAATCACTAAAAAAAATGGTCGTCAGGGAAAACAACAAAATCAGTCCGGCAGACGTATAAAACACAACGGGATTGATTTTGTCCTTTTCTCTGTTCTGAGCAAGGTTCGTCATCGATTACCTCTGATTAAGTAACGGTGACTACTCTGTCGAGCAGCTAACTTTTTGAGATTCTGTAAGGCGATGGAATTTTTAACAGATTTGCAAAAATAGCCTTATTAACAGAAATGATGATATTTTCAATCTATTGTTTTTATTAATTTTATCTAATATCCCATTACATTCCCCTTACCTGTTAACCGCTAAATTGATAACAATTAAGACACATTTTATATTGAACGTCCAATCAAAAAACGGTTTAATACATAACCATAACTGATGACTGGAGCGATAAAAATGCCCAAAGTGGGGATGCAAACCCTTCGTCGCAGGCAACTGATTGACGCCACCCTGGAGGCCATTAATGAAGTCGGGATGCATGACGCGACCATTGCGCAAATAGCCCGACGAGCAGGCGTGTCGACCGGCATCATCAGTCACTATTTCAAGGATAAAAATGGATTGCTGGAAGCGACGATGCGCGACATCACCAGCCAGCTTCGCTATGCCGTCCTGCGTCGGTTGCATGCCCTTCCAGAGGCCAGCGCAGAATTGCGTTTGCGCGCCATCGTAGCGGGCAACTTTGACGACAGTCAGATAAGCCAGGCCGCGATGAAAGCCTGGCTCGCATTCTGGGCAAGCAGCATGCATCAGCCGATGCTCTACCGCCTGCAACAGGTCGCCAGCAAGCGGCTGCTGTCGAACATTGTGTATGAATTCAGGCGCGAACTTCCGCGCCAGCAGGCTCAACAGGCCGGTTATGGCCTGGCGGCGCTTATCGATGGACTGTGGCTACGCGCCGCGCTGAGCGGAAAACCGTTTAATCTCAGTCTCGCTCAGGCGCTGACCACCCATTTCATCAGTCAGCATTTGCCGAACGCCACTGACTAACCGAGGAGAACTCATGCCCCGAATGGCAGAACAACAGCTTTATATTGACGGCGCATATACTGCCGCCACCAGCGGTCGCACCTTTGAGACGATCAACCCCGCTAACGGCGAGGTACTGGCTACCGTACAGGCCGCAGGCCGCGACGATGTCGATCGCGCCGTGAAAAGCGCGCAGCGCGGGCAAAAAATGTGGGCCGCGATGAGCGCAATGGCGCGCTCGCGAATCCTGCGTCGGGCAGTTGATATTCTGCGTGAACGCAATGACGAGCTGGCGCAACTGGAAACGCTCGATACCGGTAAACCACTGAGCGAAACCGCCAGCGTGGACATCGTCACCGGCGCAGACGTGCTTGAGTATTACGCCGGGCTGATCCCAGCCCTGGAAGGCAGCCAGATCCCGCTACGCGAGACGTCATTCGTCTACACCCGTCGCGAGCCGCTGGGCGTGGTGGCCGGGATCGGCGCATGGAACTACCCCATTCAAATCGCCCTGTGGAAATCCGCTCCGGCGCTGGCGGCAGGCAATGCCATGATCTTCAAACCCAGTGAAGTCACGCCGCTAACCGCGTTAAAACTGGCAGAAATCTACAGCGAAGCCGGTCTCCCGGACGGCGTATTCAACGTGCTGCCAGGCACCGGTGCGGAAACAGGGCAGTTCCTGACGGAACATCCTGATATCGCCAAAATCTCCTTCACCGGCGGCGTCGCCAGCGGCAAGAAAGTGATGGCCAATTCAGCGGCTTCATCGCTGAAAGAGGTGACGATGGAGCTGGGCGGCAAATCACCGCTGATTATCTTTGACGACGCGGACCCCGACCTCGCGGCGGATATCGCCATGATGGCGAACTTCTTCAGCTCCGGCCAGGTCTGCACCAACGGCACGCGCGTATTCATTCCGGCGCACATGAAAAGCGCCTTCGAGCAAAAAATTCTGGCGCGCGTAAGCCGCATTCGCGCAGGCGATCTGTCTGACCCGGCAACCAATTTTGGCCCACTGGTGAGCTTCCCCCATCGCGACAACGTTCTGCGCTATATCGCCAGCGGAAAAGCGGAAGGCGCAACGCTGCTTTGCGGCGGCGACGTATTAAAAGGCGAGGCGTTTGATAACGGCGCCTGGGTCGCCCCCACCGTATTCACCGACTGCCGGGATGAGATGACCATCGTACGCGAAGAAATTTTCGGCCCGGTAATGTCCATTCTGACCTACGAAAACGAAGAAGAGGCGATCCGCCGCGCCAATAACACCGATTACGGACTGGCCGCCGGGGTAGTGACAGCCGATCTCAACCGCGCTCATCGCGCAATCCACCAGCTTGAAGCGGGGATCTGCTGGATCAATACCTGGGGGGAATCTCCTGCTGAAATGCCGGTCGGCGGCTACAAGCATTCCGGTATTGGTCGCGAGAACGGCATCATGACGCTGCAAAGCTACACCCAGGTGAAGTCCATCCAGGTTGAGATGGGTCAGTTTCAATCCATATTTTAACCAGGAGGTTTGTTTGCATTTTGACTACATCATTATTGGCGCCGGTTCGGCGGGCAACGTACTGGCAACACGGCTGACCGAAGACAGCGACACCACCGTGTTGCTGCTGGAAGCGGGCGGCCCGGACTACCGTGCGGATTTCCGCACCCAGATGCCTGCTGCGTTGGCGTTTCCGCTACAGGGTAAACGTTATAACTGGGCGTATGAGACCGAACCGGAGCCGCATATGAACTACCGCCGCATGGAGTGCGGCCGTGGTAAAGGGCTGGGCGGCTCATCGCTGATTAACGGCATGTGTTACATTCGCGGCAACGCGATGGATCTCGACAACTGGGCGCAGGAGCCAGGCCTCGAACACTGGAGTTACCTCAACTGCCTGCCCTATTACCGCAAGGCGGAAACCCGTGATATCGGCCCCAACGACTACCACGGCGGCGACGGCCCGGTAAGCGTCGCCACGCCAAAGCACAATAACAACCCACTGTTCCATGCGATGATAGAAGCAGGCGTCCAGGCGGGATATCCACGTACCGACGACCTCAACGGCTATCAGCAGGAGGGGTTTGGGCCGATGGACAGAACCGTGACGCCGCAAGGACGACGCGCCAGTACGGCACGCGGGTATCTCGATCAGGCCAAAGGTCGGCCGAATCTGACCATCATCACCCATGCGCTGACCGACCATATTCTATTCGAAGGTAAAAAAGCGTCAGGCGTTGAGTGGCTGGAAGGCGACAGCACCATCCCGACCCGGGCGATGGCGCGTAAAGAGGTGTTGCTGTGCGCGGGCGCCATTGCGTCGCCGCAAATCCTGCAACGCTCCGGCGTGGGTGACGCATCGCTACTGAAAGCGTTTGATATTCCGTTGGTGCACCACCTGCCGGGCGTGGGTGAAAACTTGCAGGACCATCTGGAGATGTATCTACAGTATGAGTGCAAAGAACCCGTCTCTCTCTACCCGGCGTTGCAATGGTGGAACCAGCCGAAAATTGGCGCTGAGTGGTTATTTGGCGGCACCGGCGTGGGCGCCAGCAACCATTTTGAGGCAGGTGGATTTATCCGCAGCAGCGAAGCGTTTAGCTGGCCGAATATTCAGTATCACTTCCTGCCAGTGGCGATTAATTACAACGGCTCGAATGCGGTGAAAGAACACGGTTTTCAGTGTCATGTCGGTTCGATGCGCTCACCCAGCCGTGGGCATGTGCACATTAAATCGCGCGATCCGCGCGAGCATCCGGCTATCCTGTTTAACTATATGTCTACCGGGCAGGACTGGCAGGAGTTCCGCGATGCCATACGCATCACGCGTGAAATCATCAACCAGCCTGCGCTGGACAAATACCGTGGACGCGAAATCAGCCCTGGCATTACGTGCCAGACCGACAAACAGCTGGATGCGTTTGTGCGCGACCACGCGGAGACCGCGTTTCATCCTTGCGGCACCTGCAAGATGGGTTACGACGAAATGGCGGTAGTCGACGGCGAAGGCCGGGTTCACGGCGTGGAAAATCTGCGCGTGGTGGACGCCTCCATTATGCCGCAAATTATCACCGGCAACCTGAACGCCACCACCATTATGATCGGCGAGAAGATGGCCGATGCGATTCGTGGCCGCGAACCGCTGGCAAAGAGCACCGCGAGCTATTACGTCGCAGGTGATGCGCCCGTGCGTCAGCCGCCGCTGCGTTAATCCCGCCTCTTTTTCCCGCTCTGCTGCTGAGCGGGAAAAGACCACGCCCCCCTCCTCCTCCCTGACATCTATACTCAACGCAACGCCCTGACAAAAGAGAACGTTATGCCGCTACCCGATTTTCACGTTTCCGAACCGTTTACGCTGGGAATTGAGCTGGAAATGCAGGTGGTCAATCCGCCAGGTTACGATTTAAGCCAGGACTCTTCCACCCTGATTGACGCCGTCAAATCCCAACTCACCGCCGGAGAAGTGAAGCACGATATCACCGAAAGCATGCTTGAGATGGCGACGGGAGTCTGCCGCAACATTGACCAGGCGGCGGCGCAGTTCTCCGCCATGCAGCAGGTGATTTTGCAGGCTGCCGCAGACCATCATCTTGAAATCTGCGGCGGGGGTACACACCCTTTTCAAAAGTGGCAGCGCCAGGAGGTGTGCGACAATGCGCGCTACCAGCGTACGCTGGAAAACTTCGGTTATCTGATTCAGCAGGCGACGGTATTTGGTCAGCACGTCCATATTGGATGCGCGAACGGTGATGACGCTATCTACCTCCTGCATGGTCTGTCGCGCTTTGTTCCTCACTTTATTGCGCTGGCGGCGGCATCGCCGTATATGCAAGGGTCAGATACCCGTTTTTCCAGCGCCCGGCTGAATATCTTCTCAAGCTTTCCTGATAACGGTCCGATGCCGTGGGCCAGCAACTGGCAGGAATGTGAAGGGCTGTTCCGCCGCCTCGCGTACACCAGCATGATCGACAGCATCAAAGATCTGCACTGGGATATCCGTCCCAGCCCTCACTTCGGCACGGTAGAAGTTCGGGTAATGGATACGCCTCTGACCCTTGCTCATGCAGTCAATATCGCGGGGCTGATTCAGGCGACGGCCCACTGGCTGCTGACCGAGCGCCCGTTCAGGCATCAGGAGCGGGATTATCTGCTGTACAAATTCAACCGCTTTCAGGCCTGTTGGTATGGTCTGGAGGGAACATTGACCGATGTCCACACCGGCGACCATCACCTGCTGTCTGATGACACACTGCGCCTGCTGGAGAATGTCGCCTCCTCCGCAGATAACGTCGGCGCCGCCAGCGCCATTAACGCTCTGCGCCTACAGGTGAAAAACGGGCTGAATGAAGCGCGGCAGATGCGGGAGTTTGTGACGGATGGCGGTTCGCTGATTGGGCTGGTGAAAAAACATTGCGAGATCTGGGCGGGTCAGTAGACGACGATTTGCGTTACCCGGCGATATCCCGGACAATGGCTTTTTAACTCAAGTTTAACAATGCCATGAAACACCCGCTTGAATCGTTGATGACCGCTGCCGGCATCCTGCTGATGGCTTTTCTCTCCTGCCTGCTGCTGCCTGTGCCCTCGCCGGGCATAGTGCTGGCGCAAAAGCTGGTTGCGACCTTCCATTTAATGGATCTCAACCAGCTTTACACCCTGCTGTTTTGCCTGTGGTTTTTAACGCTTGGCGCTCTCGAATATTTCGTGATCCGCTTTATCTGGCGTCGCTGGTTTTCGCTGGCTGACTAAGCCGGTGAAATCCCGCATACCGTGAACCAGCGCTTCACACCACGCGGCATAATCGTGCCCGCTTGACCACGGATGGAAACTCACCGGATAGCCTTTTTCACGTAGTACCTGCGCAAATTCCAGCGTGTTGCGATAAATACCGCCGTCCGGGCCTTTGGTTTCAAAGCGGCCAGCCTGCAACCAGAAGCGGACAGGATAACGCGGCGAATTCTGGTACTGACGCGTCAGCCAGCTGGCCTCCTCGTCTTTTGGCGCCCACCAGTACGAACCGGATAAACTCAGCACGTTGCCGAACAGACGCGGATAGCGCAACGCGACCCAGGATGACGCCAGCCCGCCATAGCTGGAGCCCGCCAGCACCGTTTTTTGTCGTTGCGTTGTTATCCCCTGCTGACGCAGCCAGGGCAATAATTCATGCGCCATAAAGTCGGCAAAATCAGGGTTCGGCGGCAGCTCTTTCGCCCGTCTGGCGTGATCGAGCGTATCAATAAACACCACGTTTATCGGCGGCAGTTGATGGCGCGCGATCAGCCCATCCAGCACGCGATCGATATGATAATCATCAAGATACGTTTTGCCGTCAAACAGCATCAGCGTCCAGCGTGCCGGTTGCGCGCTGTGTGGGCGATAAATCGCAATTTCACGACTGTTGCCCAGACGTTCGCTGAACAATGTTTTGCGCGTAAGCGAACCGTAACGAACAGGCTGCGCGGTAGCTTGCGCAGAGCAAAAGCGCGCGGGACTCAGATCGAGAAGGGAAAACTGATTCCAGCGATCGGCATACTTCTCGCCAAGCGTCAGCGGGTTAAGCGGATCTCTCTGCGCGCTGACCAGAATCGCCCGCCGCTGATCGCGCGGCGAACCGTTCACCAACGGAACATCCGGCGCCAGTTTGTACTGCATTACCGTATCCGCAGGCACCACATAGCTGCGGAACCAGACGTCGGAATCGCCCAGGCGGAACAGGGGATCGTGATCGCCTGCCGGAGAACCGAGAATAAAAACGTTCTGCTTCGCACCGCGCCACAGAAACGTAACCCGCTTATGGCTGTCGTCAACCGGCTCCACCAGCGGCGTGCCGTTGCGCTGTAGATCCTGCCAGAAATGAGCGGTTCCGGCGCCTGCCGCCAGCGCTTTTTCCAGTTGCTGCAAGGTTGGGCTGACGGGAGCGACGCGCTGTATTTTCGGCAGCGGCGTGGTCTCTTTCATCTGCCATGTAAACCGCCAGCGAGCGCCCTCATTACCGTGCAACACCAGCGAGGTGGCCTGTTGTACCGGCAAAGAAAACAACAGCTGATGCTCGCCATCGGCCGGGCCGCCTTCCAGTAAAGTACGGATGCGACGGTTCTGGCCGTCCAGCAAACGAGCATCGGTAATCCCCGACAGGGTGGCCGAAACATAATTTTCACTCAGCGCGGGAAGCACAAAGCAGATCTCGCCGCTGGCATCAAATTTCCCCTCCTGCTCTCCCTGAACGGAGGGCGTCGAACACGGCATCGCCTGAGCCGACATCGTCCCCAGCCCAATCACCAAACCACTCCATGCCATCTTCATTAACGGTGCTTTCCTGATGAAATTTGTTAACAACGCTAATGCAAATGGTAATGATTTGCAATAACATCTGTCGCGTTTAATGAGGATGGCAGTCCGGCATTTGTCTGACAGGACGACCGGACAATTTCAGGTATGGCATAGAAAAGGATGCTAAATGATATTTAAAAATAACAAGATAATGCAGCTCTGGGTTCTCAGCCTGGCGACCGTCAGTACGACGACGTTTGCCAAAACGCAGGAGGAGACCATTCTGGTGACGCAAGGCGTCAGCCAGGAACCCACTGCGCCGGTGAAGGGAATGGTGGCGACCAAAACCCTGTCGGCAACCAAAACCTCCGCAGAGCTGGTGAAAACGCCGCAGTCCGTCTCCGTCGTTACCCGCGACCAGATGGACGCGCTGGACGCCACCTCCGTCTCCCAGGCGCTGCGCTACACCGCCGGGGCATTTACGGAGTATCGCGGCTCATCCAACCGTAACGATGAAGTGTTTGTACGCGGCTTCAGCTACGTTCCTAAATTCCTTGATGGTCTGAGCTTTGGCGCAACGGCGTCATCGCAAACCGGCACCGTTGATCCGTGGCTGCTGGAGCGGGTAGAGCTGGTACGCGGCCCGGCTTCGGTTCTGTTTGGCCAGGTGAACCCCGGCGGGCTTATCAGCATGACCAGCAAACGCCCCACCAGCGAACCGATTCATAAGGTTCAGTTCAGCACCGGTAATCGCGATCTGGCGGAAGGCGCATTTGATTTCGGCGGCCCGCTGAGCGATGACGGCCGGGTACTGTATCGCCTGAACGGGATCGCCCGCACTCAACATAACCAAGTTGAAGACTATAAAGATTCGCGCGTCGCGATTGCTCCGGCTATCACCTGGTATCCAAACGATCAGACCCGTTTCACGCTGCTGACCAGCTACCAGAAAGATCCCGATGCGGGCTACCGTAACTTCCTGCCTGCTTATGGCACCGTCACCAGCGCTAACGGAAAATATATTCCGCTCGATTTTAACGTCAGCGATCCTGATTACGATCAGTCGTGGCGTGAGCAGACGATGGTGGGTTATGAGTTTGAACATCAGTTCAATGACATGATGACCTTCCGCCAGAATGCCCGCTATGCCAGCATCAAGCAAAAATACCGCTATCTGGTTTACTTCAACAGCAAACCGGAAAGCACGCTGCTCAGCCGTCGCGCCCAGCATGAGGAGCGCACGACCAATGAGTTTGGCATTGATAACCAACTGGAAGCACAGTTTGCGACCGCGCAGATGAACCATACGCTGCTCGGCGGGCTGGATTACAAGTCCAGCAACGACAAGCAACTGTTAATGCGCGGTTCCGGCTCGCAGTACGATATGGACTGGACGCACCCGGTTTATGGCGTAAACGTCGATGAAAGCACCTTCAGCACCGCCAGCCACGAACAGCAAAACCTCGATCAGATGGGCCTCTATTTGCAGGATCAGATGAGCTGGAACAACTGGGAGCTGCTGCTCTCCGGGCGCTATGACTGGACGGAAGTTCGCACCACCGATTACATCGACAGTGAGAAAACGCAGCAGAACGACAACAAGTTCACCTGGCGTACCGGCTTGCTGTATGCCTTTGATTTCGGCCTCTCGCCATACATCAGCTACAGCACCTCGTATGAGCCTAATCTGCAAACCAACCGCGCGCCGGGCAGCGCGCCGTTTAAACCCACCACCGGTAAACAAACCGAAGTGGGCGTGAAGTATCAGCCGGTGGATAACACGCTGATGTCGCTGGCGTTATACGATCTCAAACAGAGCAATGTGTCCACTTACAACAGCACGCTGGGCTGGTTCGAAAACGCAGGGGAAGTGCGTTCCAAAGGCGTGGAAGCGGAAATTCACTCTTCACTGTGGGATAGCGTCAACCTGATTGGCTCGTATACCTACACGGATGCGGAAACCGTCAACACCACGGTAGCGGGTACGGAAGGGAAAACCCCTGCCCGTATTCCTGCTCACATGGCTTCCGCCTTCGCCAGTTATACCTTCCCCGGCGGCCCGCTGAAAAGCCTGACGACCGGCGTGGGCGTGCGCTACATCGGCACCAGCTACGGCGATGCGAAAAACACCTTTAAAGTGCCGGCGGTGGATCTGTATGACGCGATGGTGAGCTACGAACTGGGAGAACTGAACAGCAGCCTGAAAGGCGCAGCCGTACAGTTTAATGTCAATAATATCGCCGATACGAAATACGTGGCCTCTTGCGCCAGCGACACCGCCTGCTTCTATGGCGTAGGTCGTACGGTTACGGCAACAGTGAGCTATTCCTGGTAAGAAAGATTCCCGGCAGCCAGGCGCTGCCGGGGAAACTCAGTGCGTACGGCTGTGATTCTCTTTACGGTAGGCGCCCGGCGGCTGATTAAAGGTTCGGGTGAAGATCCGCGTAAAGGTCTGCTGCGAATCAAAACCGTACTTCAGGCAGATGTCATACACCCTTTGGTCGGTATCGCGTAAATCACGCGCCGCCAGTCGCAGCTTACGCTCCCGGATATAGCGCCCCAGACTCTCCCCTTTGTACTGCATAAACAGGCGTTGCAGATGCCATTTGGAGTACCCGGCGTGGCGGGCAATATCATCAATGCGCAACGGTTGATTTAAATTATCATCAATCCACTCGACAATAGTGTCGATTACCTGAGCGGAAATGGTCATCGTGCTCTCCCCCTCCGAAAAATGGTCGCTTATTCCCACCAGGCCGTAAACTGCTGGGTCGGATCGGCCAACATCACCGGTTCTCCCAGCGTCGGCGTCAGCAGACGGTAGCGTTTATGACGACTCGCCAGCGCCAGACGTTTATACGGATCGTCCCAACTGTGTTTCGCCAGGACAAAACGCCCGGCATGACCGGGTAAAATCGCTTTTGCGCGCAGATCCTGCGCCGCCTGCGCGGTCTCTTCCGGCATCATGTGAATGTATCGCCAGTCCCGGTCGTACTGACCGTTTTCCATGATGGCCAGATCGACTGAGCCGAACTGTTCTCCAATCGCCTTAAAATGCGGCCCGTAACCGGAGTCCCCGCTGTAATAAACCTTCTGTTCAGGCGTCTCAAACATAAAACTCGCCCACAGCGTCTGGTTACGTTTGAGCCCCCGGCCAGAAAAATGGCGCGCGGGCAGGACGTGGATCAGCAGCGCGTCATCGATCCTGACGGACTGGTTCCAGTCGCGCTCGTCGATAATCCCGCCATTCATGCCCCAGTAGCGCAAATGCGATCCCACACCCAGCGGCGTAATGACTCGCTTAATCTTCGGCATCAGCGCTTTGATGGTGGCGTAGTCCAGATGGTCATAGTGATCGTGCGAGATGATCAGCAGGTCGATCTCCGGCATATTTTGCGCCGTCCAGGGGTAGTCTCCGGCAAAGGCTTTATTCAGAAACGAAAACGGCGCGGCATAGCTGCTGAATACCGGGTCGATCAGAATGCGTTTTCCCGCCAGTTGCAGATACCAGGAGGAATGGCCCAGCCAGATGAGCGTGTCCCGATCGCGCGGTACGCTGGCGAGATCGGTGTTTACCAGCGGCAACGGTTGGGCAGGCCGCGCGTTTTCACGTTTAGCGACCAGAAACTCCCACCATGCGGCGAGCATCCCCTTATCCCCGGTGTAACCGGGGGTGGGTAATTGATTATGAAACTGTCCATCACGATAGTGTGGAGACTGTTCCACCAGGCTCAGTTGAGCGCCCTGCGGCACCTGACCAAACCCGGCGTTAAGGACAAACGGCAGACTCGCTGTAGAAGCAATAAGCATAATAACAACCACACAAATTGTGAGACGCTTCATATCCTGATCCGAAAACGCGCCCCTTTCCACTGGTTTGCGCGACTGTCACTTGATTATGAGTGAGTAAGCACTCATTATAGAAAGCGAAGGAATCTCGTCAAGATGATTTTCAATCTTTGACATTCACCGTTGCGGCGCTGCAAAGAGCGTGTTTCAATCGTGTTTTTTACATCATTAAGGGTAAAGTGTAGTGGCTCGTCCGAAGAGTGAAGACAAAAAACTGGCGTTACTGGAAGCCGCAACAAAAGCGATCGCACAATCCGGCATTGCCGCCTCCACCGCCGTCATTGCTCGCAACGCAGGTGTTGCTGAGGGAACATTGTTTCGCTATTTCGCGACAAAAGATGACTTAATCAACGAGCTTTATCTGCATTTGAAGCAGGATCTCTGCCAGTCGATGATGGCGAATCTGGACCGTTCAATCACCGACACCAGGACCATGACGCACTTTATCTGGAACAGCTACATCAACTGGGGTCTGAACAACACTAACGGACACCGCACCATCCGCCAGCTTGCGGTTAGTGAGAAAATCACGAAAGAAACCGAGCAACTGGCGGACGATATGTTCCCGGAACTGCGCGATCTCTGCCATCGTTCGGTTCTGCCCATTTTCATGTCTGACGAATACCGCGCCTTTGGCGATGCCCTGTTCCTCACCCTGGCGGAAACCACGATGGAATTTGCCGCCCGCGATCCGGCCCACGCAAATGAGTACATCTCGCTGGGTTTTGAAGCGATGTGGCGCGCCCTCACCCGCGAGGAAAAATAATGGACGGCCAGACGCTGCATCATTGTGCGAAACGCATCGCGCTCGAACTGCCTTTCACCGAACACTGCTGGCCGTTCGGCCCGGAGTTCGATGTCTTTAAAGTCGGCGGCAAGATATTCATGATCGTTTCTGAACAACGCGGCCGTCGGTTTGTGAACCTGAAGTCCGATCCACAGAAATCCCTGTTAAATCAGCAGATTTACCGCAGTATTGAACCCGGTTACCACATGAACAAAAAACACTGGATTTCCGTTTACGCAGGAGACGATATCACGCCGTCGCTGCTTGCCGACCTGATCGGCGACTCCTGGAATCTGGTGGTGGATGGTCTGGCTAAAAAAGATCAAAAACGTCTGCGCCCCACCTGATTTATCGTTGATATCGATAAGTGTTTTCGCACTTTTCTCTCTTATCTTTTATGCGCTAACCCTGTACCCTGCTGGCACGAAAACGCACCCGCAGGGTATTAAAAAACATCAGGAGTATTTATGGATATCGTTTCTGTCGCCTTAAAACGCTACTCCACTAAGGCGTTCGATCCCAGCAAACAACTGACCGCAGACGAAGCGGAAAAACTCAAAACATTGCTGCAATATAGCCCTTCCAGCACCAACTCTCAGCCGTGGCATTTCATCGTCGCCAGTACCGAAGAAGGGAAAGCGCGCGTTGCGAAATCCGCCGCCGGTAATTTCGTGTTTAACGAGCGCAAAATGCTGGATGCTTCCCATGTCGTCGTGTTTTGCGCAAAAACCGCAATGGATGACGCCTGGCTGGATCGCGTTGTCGATCAGGAAGATGCCGATGGCCGTTTTGCCACGCCGGAAGCCAAAGCGGCAAATAACAAAGGCCGTCGCTTTTTCGCGGATCTGCACCGCCGCGACCTGAAAGATGACGATCAGTGGATGGCGAAACAGGTATACCTGAACGTTGGCAACTTCCTGCTGGGCGTCGCCGCGATGGGTCTGGACGCCGTACCGATTGAAGGCTTCGACGCCGCGGTTCTTGACGCTGAATTTGGCCTGAAAGAAAAAGGTTATACCAGCCTGGTCGTGGTGCCTGTCGGCCATCACAGCGTAGAAGATTTTAACGCTGCGCTGCCGAAATCCCGCCTGCCGCAGGAAACCACCCTGACGGAAGTCTGATTTCTTGTTATGCCGGATGGCGGCTGCGCCTTATCCGGCCTACGGTGCACACGTTATTGTAGGCCCGGTAAGCGTAGCGCCACCGGGCATTATGCCGGATGGCGGCTGCGCCTTATCCGGCCTACGGAGCACACGTTATTGTAGGCCCGGTAAGCGCAGCGCCACCGGGCATATCGCCTTATCCGGCCTACGGAGCATACGTTATCGTAGGCCCGGTAAGCGTAGCGCCACCGGGCATTTTACTGCTTATCCAGCCACGCCAGCGCCTGTTCTCCGGCCTCATCCATCGGTAAATACACCAACAACCGGGAGCCGTTACGCGGTGCGGAATACCAGTACATCTGCTGCAAACTAAAACGCCCTAACCGAGGATGGAGAAAATTCTTCACCTGGTTTTCCACGCCACGCACCTCATAACGCTGATGCCATAACGCTTCAAACTCGGAAGATGCGGCGAAAAAGCGCGCCAGTTTATTTTCCCACCTCGGATCGCCACGGTGTTCCGCCATTGCCGCACGGAAATAAGAGACAAACGTCGGCAGCACGTCGCGGTTTTCTATGCGACTGCGCCAGGTTTCGTTGGTGAGGTAGAGGTAAATACAGTTGCGATCGTCATCCGGGATCGTGGCAAAATCCACGCCCATCAGCCGACAAAAACTCTCATTCCACGCCACAATATCAAAATTAGGCTTCTGAATGCTGGCTGGCTGCGGCATCAGGCTGTCAAGCATACGGCGGGTTCCCGCACTGATCCCCTCGCACACGGTGATCTGCGTCGATTCCGGCGGCGTCAGCCCGGCCAGAACAAACAGGTGTCGGGTTTCCAGCGGGCTGCATTGCAGCGCATTCGCAACGCCAACCAGTACCGACTCAGAGGGATTCACCTCCCGCCCCTGTTCCAGCCAGGTGTACCAGGTCACGCCAACTTCCGCCAGCATCGCCACCTCTTCGCGGCGCAGACCGGGCGTTCGCCGCCGACCGACGCGCGGCAGCCCCATACGTTGCGGATCGAGGCTTTCCCGCCGGGCGCGTAAAAATGCGCCGAGCTGCTTCCGGTTGTCTGCGGGTTGCATCACCGTGGGCTCACGTCGCGTCATCACCGTCATATTACCTCCAGCATGGTAGTACCAATACCAGTATAACCAGGAACTGGTACCCGTTTAATTCTTCAGTAATGCTACGTCCATCTGTTGAATGACGCAATGGAGTTACCATGAATACGTCAGTCGTTTCACTCAGTCGCACCGGGCTATCGCTCTTGCTGACAGGCCAAATGCTGCCGCTTATTGATACATCGATTACCAACGTCGCCCTGGAGTCCATTACCCGCTCTTTACAGGCGACAACGACGCAACTGGAGTTAATTGTCGCCCTCTATGGGATTACGTTCGCGGTCTGTCTGGCGCTGGGGAGCAAGCTCGGCGATAACTACGGTCGCCGCCGCCTGTTTATGTGGGGAGTCGCATTCTTTGGCGTCGCCTCCCTGTTTTGCGGTCTGGCGAACTCTATTCACATGCTGCTGGGCGCCCGTATTTTGCAGGGGGCTGGCGCGGCGTTGATCGTGCCGCAAATTCTCGCCACGCTTCACGTCACGCTAAAAGGAAGCGCGCACGCAAAGGCCATCAGTTTGTATGGTGGTATTGGCGGCATTGCCTTTATCGTCGGCCAAATGGGCGGTGGCTGGCTGGTCTCGGCGGATATCGCCGGGCTTGGCTGGCGCAACGCATTTTTTATTAATGTCCCGGTCTGCCTTCTGGTACTGGCATTCAGCCGCCGCCACGTTCCCGAAACGGCCAGCGAAACCCGCGCCGACATCGACTGGTTGGGCACCGTCTGTCTGGCCGCCATCCTCTGCTGCCTGCTTTTTCCTATGGCGCTGGGGCCAGAAACCGGCTGGCCCTGGCAGGCTCAGGCGGCGCTATTTGCCATTCTCCCGCTGGGATGGTGGATGCGTAAAAATGCGCTCCGGCAGGAACTGCGCCACCAGCACCCGCTTCTGCCGCCGCGCCTGTTACGGCTGACCAGCATCCGTTTCGGCATTCTGATCGCATTGCTGTTTTTTAGCGCATGGTCAGGTTTTATGTTCTGTATGGCGCTGACTCTGCAAATGGGTCTGGGGATGGCGCCGTGGGAATCCGGTAACAGCTTTATCGCCCTCGGCGCGGCCTATTTCATCTCGGCCTGCTACGCACCGCGATTGATTGCGCGCTACAGCATGGGGCGTATTCTGTTGATGGGTCTGGCGATCCAGATAGTCGGCTTAGCCGGGTTAATGATGACCTTCTGGCATTCGGGCATGCAAACATCCACCTTCGCGCTGGCGCCGGCAACGGCCCTGATAGGTTATGGACAGGCGCTGATCGTGAACAGCTTTTATCGTATCGGCATGCGCGATATCAGCACGCAGGATGCCGGAGCCGGAAGCGCCATTTTAAGCACGTTGCAGCAAGCCACATTGGGGCTTGGCCCGGCGGTGCTGGGGGCGTTATTTTTGCATCTGCAACACAATAGTCACGGCGATTATACGCAGTCGGTGATCGGTTTTCTGGCCGTCGAAGCCGCCATGATGCTCAGTCTGGTTCTGGCGACATTATGGTTTCGCCGCGCATTGAATATCAATGCAACCCGCCCCTGTATGGCGTCAAAATAGCAAACCTGCGCCGCGCAATTTGCATAATATCCGCACAGCGGTCATCATAGACCGCTGTTTATAAAGGAGACGTTATGCAGGAATTAATATCTCAGGTAGAAGAACTCGGGATCGAAATGAATCACACCACTTCGCTGGTGATGATTTTTGGCATTATTTTTCTCACTGCCATCATTGTGCATATTATTTTGCATTGGGTGGTGCTGCGAGCCTTTGAAAAGCGCGCCAGCGCCAGTTCACGCCTGTGGCTGCAAATCATTACCCAGAATAAATTATTTCACCGCCTGGCGTTTACGCTCCAGGGGATTATCGTCAATATTCAGGCTGTGCTCTGGCTACAAAAGGGGACTGAGGCGGCTGAAATATTAACCACCTGCGCACAACTGTGGATCATGATGTATGCCCTGTTGTCCGTCTTTTCGTTACTGGATGTTATTCTCAACCTGTCGCAAAAATTCCCGGCGGCGTCTCAGCTTCCGCTGAAAGGAATATTCCAGGGCATCAAACTCATCGGCGCCATTATCATCGGTATTCTGATGATCTCCCTGCTGATAGGTCAGTCTCCGGCTATTCTCATTAGCGGTCTCGGCGCGATGGCCGCCGTCTTAATGCTGGTGTTTAAAGACCCCATTCTCGGTCTGGTCGCGGGTATACAGCTTTCAGCGAACGATATGCTGAAGCTGGGCGACTGGCTGGAAATGCCGAAATACGGCGCGGACGGCGCGGTGATCGATATCGGCTTAACCACCGTGAAAGTGCGCAACTGGGATAATACCATTACCACCATCCCCACCTGGTCCCTGGTTTCGGACTCTTTCAAAAACTGGAGCGGCATGTCCGCCTCTGGCGGTCGCCGAATTAAACGCAGCATCAGTATCGACGCCACCAGCATTCATTTTCTTGATGAGGATGAGCAACAGCGTTTATATAAAGCGCATTTGTTAAAGCCCTATTTAACCACCCGTCATCAGGAAATCCAGGAATGGAACCAACAGCAGACTGCGCCGGAATCCGTACTCAATCATCGTCGAATGACCAATATTGGCACTTTCCGCGCCTACCTGAATGAATATTTACGCCACCATCCGCGTATCCGCAAAGATATGACCATGATGGTACGCCAGCTTGCGCCGGACGATCAGGGTTTACCCATTGAGATTTACGCGTTTACCAATACCGTGGTGTGGCTGGAATATGAAAGTATTCAGGCCGATATTTTCGACCACATTTTTGCCGTGGTCGAAGAGTTTGGCTTACGGATTCACCAGTCCCCTACAGGAAACGATATTCGCGCGCTGTCCGGGGCGTTTCAGCGCTAATATCAGGTACTGGCGCGGGAAATATAGCGCCAGTCCATCATCACCCTTTCGGTTGGCGCATCCGGGTGTTCAATCCGGTTCAGCAGCAGCCCGACCGCTTTACGGCCAATATCGCGGGAAGGCTGCTCGATAGTGGTCAGCTGCGGGGAAACCATCTCCGCCAGCTCCGTACCGTCAAAACCCACGACGGCGATATCCTGCGGGATGCGCAATCCGGCGTTGGCAATGGCGCGCATGGCCCCTGCCGCCAGGGTATCCGATACCGCAAAAACCGCATCCGGGCGCGTTTCTGCCGCCAGCAAAACGTCCATCGCCGCCATTCCGGCGCTGGAACTCAGTTCGCTGGCATACTCTACCGCCTGATAATCCAGAGACCAGGCATGAAGCGCCGCCTTATACCCCCGCTCCCTCAGACGCGCATATTTATAGCTTAAATCATGGTTGATCAGCGCAATCCGCTGATACCCCTTTTCGACCAGATGGGAGATGACCGACTGTGCGGCATCAACGTCATTGATCCCCACACAGGAGACCGCGCCTTTATCGGCGTATTCCGCGCACTGCACCCACGGCGCATCGCCGATTATGGTGGTCAGCTCCGGTAATTTTGAAAACGCGTCCATAGTGATAATGCCATCGACAATTTTCCCCGAGAGCAGTTTCAGCGCCGATTTTGAACGCGCCATATCCGAGCCTGAATTACACAGCAGAATGCGATACCCGTTTTTCTCCGCCTCTTCTTCAATGCCCTTCACCACTTCTGCGCAAAAAGGGTTCGCAATATTTGAAACCATCACCAGAATCATTGAGCTGCGCGCGGTGCGAAGCTGGCGCGCCAGCAGGTTGGGCTGATAGTTACTTTCCTTGATGGCTTGCAGCACGCGCTCGCGGTTTTTGGCTTTGACGGTATCACTGTTATTGAGCACGCGTGATACCGTCGCCACCGACACACCGGCGAGCTGGGCGATTTTTTGAATAGACATAACGGCGACACATCCTGCGGTTTGCGCTTTGTGTTGAGGCTACCATAAAATCGCCCTCCGGCGAACCGGGCGAAGGTTTACCGCATCACGCTCACCCACCGCTGGTGTTGATGGCTTTTCACAATGGCGTCAATGATATACATCACGTCAGCACCGTCCGCGAACGAGGCAAAACGACGCACCTCCGGCGCGGGCATTTTTCCTGACTGCACCGCAAGATAAAACTGCTGCATCATGTTTTTAAAGGCATCCGGCCAGCCCTCAATATGCCCACCGGGAAAGTGCGCGCTGCCAGCCACATCCGCGTTCATTAATCCGGGGTCGTCCGTCAGGATCTGATTCGCCTGCTGCCGGTGGCCGATCCACAGCTGCTGCGGCACCTCCTGATCCCAGGCCAGCGAACAGTGACTGCCGTTAATCTCAAATGTCAGCTGGTTTTTCCGCCCGGCGCTCACCTGTGAAACGCTGAAACAGCCTTTGCTGCCGTCATCAAAACGTACCAGCACCGCGCCTCTGTCTTCCGTGCTGACCGGTTTATCTACCCACTGGCGTTCCGTGAGCGGCTGAGTAAACGTCGAGCCCCCTTCCACGCTGGCCTTACGCGTTGGCCAGACCGTGGCAAGATCCGCCATCACCTCCACAATCCGCTTTCCAGTAACAAACTGCACCGTGTCGCACCAGTGTGAACCGATATCCGCCACCGCGCGTGAGCTCCCGCCAAGCGCGGGGTCTACGCGCCAGTTATAGTCGGTTTCCAGCAGCATCCAGTCCTGCAAATAACTGCCCTGCACGGAAAACTGCCGCCCGACGCTCCCGGCGCGTACCATGCTGGCGGCCTGCTGCACCATCGCAAACTGCCGGTAGACAAAACTCACGCCATGCACCACCCCCGCCTGCTCCGCCAGCGCGGCCAGTTCACGCGCTTCATCCGGCGTCATGCAGAGCGGTTTTTCGGAGAACACAGACAACCCCGCCCGCAACGCCTGGCGATTGATATCAGCATGAAGGTGGTTCGGCGTGCAGTTGTGTACCACCTGCAATCCCGGATGCGCCAGTAATGCCTCCACGCTGCCGTAAGCGTGCGGAACGTTTAGCGCCCGGGCTTTCTCCTGCGCCTTCTCCAGCGAACTGTCGCAAAGCGCAACCACCGATACGTTTCCCGGTCGGCGCAAGGCTTCAATATGCGCAGGGCCAATAAACCCGGTTCCGATAATGCCAACCTGAATCATTTACGTACCTCATCACCCGCAGCGAAATCATCAAACGCATGCTCAGAAACCGGAATAATATGACGGCGAATAAATTCACTGCCCTCACGCGCGCCGGTGGCGGCTTCTTTCAGGCAGCACTCCCACTCCAGTACCGCCCAGCCGGGGTAATCATATTGGGCGAACTTGCTGAACAGCGTTTTGAAATCCACCTGTCCGTCACCCGGCGAACGAAACCGC
This sequence comes from Citrobacter sp. CK206, assembly GCF_030333125.1. Classification (NCBI taxonomy): domain Bacteria; kingdom Pseudomonadati; phylum Pseudomonadota; class Gammaproteobacteria; order Enterobacterales; family Enterobacteriaceae; genus Citrobacter; species Citrobacter sp. CK206. The sequence goes on along the minus strand of NZ_JAOWGM010000021.1, from coordinate 395,361 downwards.
CCGGCCCGCTCAATCCAGGGTTGATACCCGCCGTATACGCCGCTACGGCTGCTGGCGCGATACTCGGCATCTTTCACATGAAACGCTTTAATGCGCGAGTGGTACACATCCACAAAACCCAGATAATCCATCTGTTGCAGCAGCAGGTGGCTGGGATCGTACAGAATATGGCAACGCGGATGATCGTCGACCAGCGCTAAAAAACGCTCGAACGTGACGCCATCGTGCAAATCCTCGCTGGGGTGAATCTCATAACACACGTCCACGCCATGCCCATCAAAGCAGTCGAGAATCGGTCGCCAGCGGCGCGCCAGTTCGCTGAACGCCTCGTCAAAACGCTGACGATTATGCGGCGGCCAGGGGTAAAAATAGGGCCAGGCGAGCGAACCGGAGAAGGTGGCATGTGCGGTCAGCCCCAGTTTCTGCGAAGCGGCGGCAGCCTGTTGCAACGTCTGCGTCGCCCATGCCTGTCGCGCCTGCGGGTTTCCGCGCACCGACGGCGGCGCAAAACCGGCAAACGCCTCATCATAGGCCGGGTGTACCGCAATCAGTTGACCTTCAAGATGGGTCGATAATTCACTGATGACCAGGCCGTGATCCGCCAGCATCCCGCGAATATCATCACAGTAGGTCTGGCTCACGGCGGCCTGTTCAACATCAAACAACGCTTTATGATTGCAGGGGATCTGCAAGGCCTTATAACCCAGCCCTGCCGCCCAACCGGCCAGCCCTTCCAGCGTATTAAACGGGGGTTGCCCCCCGATAAACTGCGCCAGAAAAATACCCGGTCCCTTAATGGTTCTCATAACCCCTCCTGAAAATTACGCCTGCTCTTTCTCGTCATACTTGAAAGCGAAAAGGAAAATCGCGGCAATCACCGCAGCGGCCACTGCCGGGAGCCACCAGAACGTCACCCAGGCCTGGGGAACCGCCTGCCCCGCCACCAGGCGGTTGTACAGCGCGCCGGAGATCTGCGAGCCGAGCAGCATACCGATGCCATAGGTAAACATGACGATCATACTTTGCGCCTGCCCCTTCACCTTTTCTCCGGCAATGCGGTCGGTATAGATAAAACCCACGACAAAGAAAAAGTCATAACACACGCCATGAAGCAAAATACCGAGATAGAGCAGGAAGCGCCCCTCTTCGCTGATGCCGAGCGCAAAGAAGGCATAACGGACAAACCAGGCGCACATCCCGATCAGCAGCATGTATTTCACCCCCAGACGGCGGAACAGGAAGGGGATCACCAGCATAAAGACGATTTCGGACATCTGGCCGAATGACATCGCGGTGCTGACATCGCCCACGCCAGCATCCGCCAGGAACGAGGCGGTATAGGCGTAGTAAGTCCCCAGCGGCACGGAGATTAACGTCGCGCAAAGCGAGAACACAAAGAAGTGGCGGGTCTTGAGTAATGCAAACGCATCAGCGCAAAAAAGATCGCGTATCTTCACCGGCAACCCCTTCGCTGGCGCAGGGGTGTGCGGCAGCGTCAGGCTGTAGAGCGCCAGAATCACAGAGCAGAGCGCGGCAAGCGTGAAGATCCCGGTGGTGTCGGAAATCCCCGTCACGCCGATAAAAATACCGGCCACAATCCAGCCAATCGTGCCGAACACGCGTACAACCGGGAAGGTTTTATCTTTATCTGACAGGCTATGAAAGGCGATGTTGTTGGTCAGCGCCAGCGTTGGCATGTAGCACAGCGTATAGCCAAACAGCAGCCCGATGAGCAATGCCCCGTTTTGCACCACCAGCGCCTGCGGCACAAACCACAGAATCGCCGCCCCCGCCACATGCATCACCGCCATCACTTTTTGCGACGCAAAGAAGCGATCCACCAGCATCCCCAGCACAAACGGCGACAGGATGGAGGCGATCGGCCCGGCGGAAAACGCATCGCCAATCAGCAGCGACATATTGTACTGGGTCATCACCAGCCCCAGCGTCACCGACCAGCTCCCCCAGATGAAGAACTGTAAGAACATCATTAACGACAGTCTCGGCACCAGTAGCCGGTACTGTACGGTCTGTTTTCCACTACTTTCGGTTGTCGACACCATTTTTTGCCTCACCTTTAAAAAGTAATCGATTACAAATAAACTCAAAATGAAAAGTAATCGATTACAAAACAAAGATCCTGCGGATCAAATAAGAATTGCGAGGAGAGTCACGATAAAGGTGAAGCGTGGCGCGGCGCGCGATGTTGCGGGTGGCGGCTGTGCAGGCCCGGTAAGCGCAACGCCACCGGGCAGCAGGATTAACGGGTTTTACGGCGCAGTAATTTAAAGGCAACGAACAGGAACAGTATCCATACCGGCAGCAATATCGCCGACAGGCGCATATCGTCAATGGTACACATCAGAACCAGAATCATCGCCAGAAAAGCAATGCACAGGTAGTTCCCGGCAGGGTACAGCAACGCCCTGAACTGCGTGTCGCGACCTTTACGCCGCATCGCCGCGCGAAAACGCAGGTGCGCCAGGCAGATCATAATCCAGTTCAGTAGCAGCGTGGCAACCACCAGCGCCATCAGTAAGCCAAAGGCTTTCTGCGGCAGCAGATAGTTGATGAGTACCACCAACGAGGTGATAGCGCCAGAGAGCACCAACGAGTTCACCGGTACGCCACGGCGACTGACGCGGGTTAAAAACTTCGGCGCATTTCCCTGAACGGAAAGACCGAACAGCATACGGCTGTTGGAATAGACGCCGCTGTTATAAACCGACAGCGAGGCCACCAGAATGACAAAGTTCAGCGCAGAAGCCACCACGTTACTGTCGAGATTATGGAAAATCATCACGAACGGGCTGCTGTTGGATTGCACTTCCACCCACGGATAAAGCGCTAACAGCACCACCAGCGAACCGATATAAAACAGCAGAATACGGTAAACCACCTGATTCACCGCTTTTGGAATGCTTTTATGCGGATCGCGCGCTTCAGCGGCGGTGATCCCAATAAGCTCAAGCCCGCCGAAAGAGAACATGATCACCGCCAGAGAGAGGATCAGCCCGTTCCAGCCGGTAGCGAAAAAGCCGTTGTAGCGCCAGAGATTCTCGATACTGGCATGTTCTCCCCCGTTACCAGAAAAGAGCATCCACAGGCCAAAGCCGATCATGCCGATAATCGCCAGCACTTTGATTAGCGCAAACCAGAACTCCGTTTCACCGTACAGGCGCACGTTCACGAGGTTAACGGCGTTGATGATAATGAAGAACGCGGCGGCCCAGATCCAGGTTGGAACATCGGGAAGCCAGTATTGCATATAGATACCGGCGGCGGTCAGCTCCGCCATCCCAACCAGTACGAACATGACCCAGTAGTTCCAGCCGGAAAGAAAACCGGCGAAGGGGCCCCAGTATTTGTATGCAAAGTGCGCGAAAGAGCCGGAAACGGGTTCTTCAACCACCATTTCACCCAGCTGGCGCATGATGAGGAAAGCGATAATTCCGGCGACGCCGTAACCCAGCAGAACCGCCGGGCCAGCCATTTGAATGGCGGGGCCAATCCCCAGAAACAGACCTGTACCAATTGCGCCGCCCAGCGCAATCAATTGAATATGGCGGTTTTGCAACCCCCGTTGAAGCGTCGGCTCTCCGTTCGACGCAGCATCAGACAAACTGTTGCCAGATGCAGTTGACGCGTTTTTCACGCCCTACCCCTGTATCGTTTTTATTGAAGGGGCACCTTTTAACATTTCGCTATAGTTGCCGCAAGGCACAATCCTCAGGGATGCGCCAGGCATCCCTGCCTGACGCCCCGAGGCAACGCTATTTATTATTTGTTCAGATCAATACGCACCACGCTGTCTGGCGCATCAGTCGAGTGATCTTTATTGAATTTCTGTTTCACCGTGACATACAGCGTCTGACCATCGGCGGACAGCAGCAGGCTGTTTGGATTCGGCGGCAGATCCCAGGATTTCTTCACGCTGTAATCCGTCGCGTTGAGGCTGAGCAACTTCCCGGACTCACGCTGAGAAATATAAAGCTCATTGCGTTTCGGGTTGAATTTCACCGATAAGGAGTCACCCACATCCAGCTGTTTGATAAGTTTGCCCGTATGGATATCCAGCACCAGCGTGGTTTTCGCTTTGGAGTTGTCGGTAACAAACAGGCGACCGGTTTGCGTATCTTCCGCCATATTCAGCAGCAGCGCCGGTTTATCACCCAGCGGTTTCCAGCGTTTTTCTACGCGCTGCGTGCGAGGATTGATAACCAGAATTTCACCGCCGCCATTCGCGGCATAGATACGCTGCGTGCTGTCAGAATAGTGCAGACCGGTCATCCATTTACCGGTATTTTTGATGCGGGTTTTCAACTTCAGGGTGTCGGCATCGACGACCCAGATCACCGCCGGATCGGCAACGGCACCGATATACAGCAGGCCGTTATGCAGCAGAACCTGACGCGCGCCGTACGGGAATCCTTCCGGGTTACGTTCCGGGAAGAGTACACGGTTTTTCACTTTGCCGTCGGCGGTATTCAGCGCGCTCACGCCGCCATCCAGCGAATTGGTGACATAGACGGTTTTACCGTCCGGCGAAATCGCCATACCGAAGTTTTTCAGGTCAGTGTGGCTGGCGCCAATGGTTTTCAGCGTCTTCGGGTCCAGTTTGTAGACCACCCCGCCCTGCACATCTTTAAAACCTTCGGCGCTGGCAACGTAAAGCGCATCGCCTGACGGGCTTAACGCCATTTCATACAGTCCATCGGCTAAATCACGTTTCTGAACATCGGTCGCAACGGCTGGCGCAGTCGGCGTTGCCTGCGGCGCAACGGGGGTTGAAGAACCGGAAGTGGCCGCACAACCACTTAATGCAACGGCAATCAGCAGGGCCAACGCGGATGTTGTCTTTTTCATTTTGGAAATCCTTACCTGGGTAATGTGAACCATGTGAAAAAAGCCTGATAACGTCCTTTGCACGCGGCAGTGACGTGATGAACCATCCGTGTAGAGAGGGAAAGTCTTACGAACCGTAAGCGCATTCGCCGCCAGGCCATTAAATAATAAAGAGAATGAGAACTATACTTATTCTCTTTAGCGAAGCAAGAATAATTCACCCGAAAGACGAAATTTCAAAACGGTGGTTTGAAGTACAAGTCAGATAGACATACCTGGGCACGTCGTATAATTTTCGTGAATTGTTCTGGACGAAAAGGCTTCACACACCACAGAATATGTTTTAATTTTTTTTCTATATTTTCAAACGCGTGAGTCGGATCTACTATCTGTCACTCGTTTTTGAGTCACGTCGGGCATCGGCTGTCATGAATAAAATCATTAAACGGTTAGAGATCGTCAAAAGCGCCATCGAACTTGAGGATGAGGAGATCATCCATCAGCAACTTGCGCACCTGAAAGACGCCTCTCTGGATGCGGCCATCGGCACCATTGCCCTGGCGATCGAGGAGCGACGTTTCGGCGACGCGATGCGTGAAATTGCCGCCTGGTTACAGTCCCAGCGCGCCGTCTCGACGTGGCAGGACCCCGGCATCGCCGCCAGCAAGCTGGAACTGAAGGCGCTCGAAACGCAGCTACGCGAGCTGATCGACAAACGCAATGCCCGCATCCAGATCCTCGACGACTTCAACGATTTGTATCACTTGCGCCTCGGCCCGCTCATGGGCCGTATTCTGGAGCTGCGCAAACAGCTGGCCGCCAGCGCGCAGCGTAGGCAAGAGGCCGAACTCAGACGACGTGAAAAGGACTATCAGTCCTGCCAGCAGTATATTTCTCAGGCTATCGATCAGTTAGTGAAGCTTAAACAGCACTGGGTAAGCCTTAGCTCAACCTCCCGGGAAGCAGTGGAAACCAGAGAGCGTATTCAGCAGCAGACGGAACTTATCACCTCCCTGCTGGCGGAAATTCGCGAGCTGGAGAATGATTTCTCGCGTCAGGATGACAGCGCAACCCGACAGGCGCGTGAAGAGGCCGATCACGAATATGAGGAATATCAGGAGCAGCATCAGGATGCGCAGCACCGCTATGCGCGCGATCAGCGCCTCTCTGCTGATGAACGTAATGAGCTTAAACGCCTGTGGCGCCAGGCCAGCCGACTCTGCCACCCGGACGTGGTTGCCGATGAGCTGAAAGAAAAAGCGCACCAGATGATGGTTCAACTTAACCAGGCCCGGCAGAATGCCGACCTGGCCACGATCCGTTCGCTACTTACCCAGTTGCAAAGCGGTCTGGAGCCGATGCTGGCGAGCGACAGGCTGAACAATCTTGCCCATCTGCGCAGTAAGATAGAGCAACTCAGAACGCAAATTAACGCCCTGCTCAAAGAGATAAGCGAGCTGGAAACGGAGAACGCCTGGCGTCTTGCCACATCCGTAACCGACAAAGAAGCGTACTTTGCTGAGCAGGAGCGCGCATTAGCGGAAATTCGCGATACGCTGGAAGTTCAGGTAAAACATGCGGAACAAGAGATCCTCGCCGGGTAAGGCGGAGCGTCAGGGAGGCAGCTCACAACATCATCATGACCACCCTTTACCCTTTATAGCCGTCGAACTTTATTGCCCATTAAAAAACTAATGATGATTCTTTCGATCTCTGCTTCTTCACGCGAATTTTTAAAATCAAAACGACAGGAGACCTGATAACAGGAATACAGCTGATTCTCTGCATCAAATTCATTGACCATCACCACATCCACCACTTTTAAGTCGAGTTGCAAATAGCCGAATTGTTCAAAATCCAGAGACGCGCCTTTTATGACGGCATCTTTATAGAGAAAACGCGTATTCGCATCCTGCGCAATTAATGCGCATCCCCCCCTGGACATATTTTTAATTTTGAAAGAATAATTCTCTCCATTTTTATATCGTCCAAAGCAGTTGAAACTGTGTCCCTTCAGGAAGGAGAAGCGCTGATGCTGGCGTCGTTGTATAAGAAAGACCATCTCGGGAATGAAATACGCCAGCGCATTCTCCATGCCGTCTGACATTTCCTGATCAATTCTGGCGTTAAATTTTATAATTCCATTTTCACTGTGAAGAATAAACGTTTGGATCTTTTTGGTGACAATATCCTTATGGTGAGGGATAACAAAATGTTCAAAATCAACTTTTTCCAGCTGCGTGACCACACTAGTGTTGGCATATTTAAGCTCTAGTTTAGTCTTCTTTAGTAGCTCTTCACGGAAAACAGCGATAATTTCAAACTTGTTATCCTTCATCAATCCAAAACTCATCAGCAAGTCCTTATTTTTTATTCGAGATACATCTCATTCTCGTTTATGTGAAAAACGCAAAATCGTCCCCCATCCCTGGCTTTTGATTACCATAATGGATTCCAGATCAAATAATTCGTGAGAAATTAAGTTTTTAACTATTTTTGCCGTTTTATTGATACATAAAAACATTCATAAATGATTAAAGTTAGCGTAACTTATGTGCTACACAATACAAATTTAACTCAAAATTATAACAATTTGGAATAACATCGCTGCTCGCGCCGCGATTCTGAAATAAAAAAAGAGGGATTGCAATATAAACTAAAGGAGTAGACTGTCGGATTTTTTCATTATGCGTGGAATTTACACTGCGGCATCGTCTTTAATATTGAAGAAGATCTGGAGAACAAAAATGTAACGTCAGGAGGGAAAAAATAATAATGAACCTGAGCAGAAACACTTAAAATAAATTAACCTGTTAAGGCTTACTTTCTTTGCGGCGATAAAGACAAAATATTCACCACGCAACAGTAATAACTTGATTTTAAAAGATAAACATAATTCACCGTTCAATACGCTATGGCATCTCATCCGGCCCATGAAGCGTACTCCACGGGCCGGACGACTGGCGCAGCAGGTATAACGTTATGAGCGCTTATGTTGATGCGTGCGCAACCACATCAGTTTATACGCCGCCGGAATGATAAATAGCGACAGCAGCGGCGCGGTGATCATACCGCCAATCATCGGCGCGGCAATACGGCTCATCACTTCTGAACCCGCCCCGGTTCCCCATAAAATAGGTAACAGACCGGCGATAATCACCGCCACGGTCATGGCCTTTGGCCGCACGCGGAGAACCGCACCGTGGTACAGCGCCTCATCAAGTTTCTCTGCCGTAAAGGTTTGTGGATTATCCAGAGACGGCTCCGCTTCAATCGCATGACGCAAGTACATCAGCATGACCACGCCAAACTCTGCGGCGACGCCTGCCAGCGCGATGAATCCTGTTCCGGTGGCAACGGACAAATGAAAGCCCATCCAGTACAGGAACCAGATCCCGCCGACCAGGGCGAAAGGAACGCTGGTAATGATCAGCAGCGCTTCCCCCACCCGACGAAACGCCAGATACAGCAGAATGAAAATAATCATCAGCGTCATCGGCACCATCAGCTTCAGCTTATGGCTGGCGCGTTCAAGAAGCTCAAACTGCCCGGAAAACGCCACGCTGGTTCCCGGTTTCAACTGCACCTTTTCCGCGATCGCTTTTTTCAGATCGTTAACTACCGACACCATGTCACGATCGCGCGCATCAATATAGATCCAGCTTGCAGGTCGGGCATTTTCGGTTTTCAACATCGACGGTCCTGGCGCGATCTTCACGTCCGCCACATCCGCCAGGGTAATTTGCTGCTGCATTGGCGTCAGAATCGGCAGTTGACGTAAGGTTTCCGGGCTGTCGCGATAGCGTTGCGGGTAGCGCAGGTTAATGGGATAACGCGCAATCCCTTCCACGGTTTCGCTTACCATCGCCCCACCGACTGCGGAGGTAATAAACAGTTGTACATCACCGACGGTCATCCCGTAACGGGCGGCTTTTTCACGATGAATGTCGATATTGAGGTAACGGCCTCCTTCCAGCCGTTCCGCCAGCGCCGACGCAACGCCCGGTACGGTTCTGGCAACCTCTTCGATCTGCTCCGCCGTGGCATCAATATCAGCCAGCACGGTGCCGGACACTTTAATGCCAATCGGACTTTTTATCCCGGTAGACAACATGTCGATTCGGTTACGGATTGGCGGCACCCACAGATTCGCCAGCCCCGGTAAGCGCACCGTTTTATCCAGTTCTTCGATGATTTTGTTCATCGTCATTCCCGGTCGCCACTGATCCTGCGGTTTCAGTTGGATCGTCGTTTCCACCATCTCCAGCGGCGCAGAGTCGGTGGCCGTTTCCGCCTTGCCGGTTTTGCCGAACACGCGTGCCACTTCCGGCACCGTCATGATCAGTTTATCGGTTTTTTGCAGCATATCCGCCGCCTGCGCCGCCGAAATCCCCGGTAGCGTGGAAGGCATATACAGCAGATCGCCCTCGTTAATTTGTGGTAAGAACTCCCCGCCCACTTTATTAAGCGGCCAGATGACCGTCAGGATCGAAAGTACCGCCACCAGCAGCGTGGTCTTCGGCCAGTGCAGCACTTTCAACAGCAGCGGGTGATAAATGCGGATCAAAAAGCGGTTAAGCGGATTACTGCTCTCTGCCGGGATCTTGCCGCGAATCCAGTAGCCCATCAGGATCGGGATCACCACGATCGCCAGGAAGGCCGCCCCTGCCATCGCATAGGTTTTGGTGAATGCCAGCGGGCCGAACAGGCGTCCTTCCTGCCCTTCGAGGGTAAAAATCGGGATGAACGACAGGGTAATAATCAGCAGACTGATAAACAGCGCCGGGCCCACTTCCACCGAGGCGTTCGTGATAACTCTCCAGCGCGTTTCGTTATCCAGCGGGTCGCCGGGATGCTGGTGCCCCCACTCCTCCAGCCGTTTATGCGCGTTTTCGATCATCACAATCGCGGCATCCACCATTGCCCCTACCGCAATGGCGATCCCGCCAAGCGACATAATATTGGCGTTCAGCCCCTGAAAATGCATCACGATAAAGGCAATACAGAGGCCCAGCGGCAACGAAATGATCGCCACCAGCGCAGAGCGGACATGCCACAGGAACAGCGCGCAGACCAGCGCAACCACAATAAACTCTTCGAGCAATTTGTAGCTGAGGTTATCAATAGCGCGGTCAATCAGCTGGCTGCGATCGTAGGTTGTCACGACGTCAACGCCTTCCGGCAGACTGCTTTTCAGCGTTTCCAGCTTCATCTTCACGGCGGAAATAACGTCCCGGGCGTTTTTACCGGAACGCAGGATCACCACCCCGCCCGCCACTTCGCCTTCGCCGTTCAGTTCAGCAATGCCCCGGCGCATTTCCGGGCCAATCTGTACGCGGGCGACATCGCGAAGGTACACCGGAACGCCGTTCTCACCGGATTTCAGCACAATGTTGTTGAAGTCATCGAGGGTCTGCAAATAGCCGCTGGCGCGCACCATGTATTCCGCTTCTGACAGTTCGACGGAGGAGCCCCCCGCCTCCTGGTTGGACATGTCCAGAGCCGACTTCACCTGCGCAAGGCTAATGCCATACTGCGTGAGTTTCATCGGGTCGATAACGACCTGGTACTCTTTCACCACGCCGCCGACCGAGGCCACTTCCGCCACATTCGGAATGGTTTTCAGCTCATACTTTAAAAACCAGTCCTGTAAAGAGCGCAGTTCCGCCAGATCGTGTTTACCGCTGCGATCCACCAGCGCATATTCAAATATCCAGCCGACGCCGGTGGCGTCTGGCCCCATTTCCGCGCTGACGCCCGCAGGCAGTTTCCCCTGCACCTGATTGAGGTACTCCAGCACGCGGGAACGCGCCCAGTAGGGATCGGTGCCATCTTCAAAAATGACGTACACGTAAGAATCGCCAAACTGCGAGAAACCGCGCACCGTCTTCGCGCCTGGCACCGACAGCATGGTGGTCGTCAGTGGATAGGTCACCTGATTTTCAACAATCTGCGGCGCCTGTCCCGGATAGCTGGTTTTCACAATTACCTGCACGTCAGACAGGTCAGGCAGCGCATCAACCGGCGTGTTAATGATGGTCCAGGTTCCCCAGATGCTGAGGAACAGCGCCCCCATCACAACCAGAAAACGGTTCGCTACGGAGCGGCGGATAATCCATTCAATCATTTGTTATTCCCTCAATGTGAATGGGCCGCATGATCGGGCGCAGCAGAGGAAGATTGCGCCCGCATACGATCCAGCGCGCCGGAGATATTGGCTTCGGAGTCAATCAGGAACAGTCCGCTGGAGACCACTTTTTCACCTTCGGCAAGCCCGGCGCGAATCGCCGTCACGCCTTGTGATTCATGGAACACCGAGACCTGTTTCGGCACAAAGCGACCGTCGTTGTCGACGGCGATCACTCGCTGTTCCGTTCCATTATCAATCAATGCCTTAGACGGGATTAGCAGCATCGGTTCGCTTTGCGTTTTCAGCTTCAGGTACGCATTCATTCCGGGCTTGAGCGCTTCATCAGGGTTATCAACCTGTAAGCGCAACTGGAGGGTTCGAGTGGTGGCGTCCACGCTTGGCAGAATCGTCCATTTACTGATGGTGAAGCGTTTATCCGGCCACGCGGGCACGGCAATATCGAACTGCGAGGCATCTTTAATCAGCCATGCGATGGATTCAGGAACGGCCGCGCTGATCCACACCGGGTCCATCCCCTGGATTTTCGCCACCACGTTATCTTTGGCGATATTCATCCCGGCGCGCAGATCGAACGCGGTGATCACCCCATCAATAGGCGCTTTCAGGGTAAAGCGGGTCTGAATTTTACGGGTCGAGACTAAGCGGCGGATATCCTCTTCCGGCATCCCGGCCAGACGCAGTCGTTCAAGAATGCCTTCCACCTGCGTTGCCGTACCGCCCGTTTCCCGCAGCAGTAAATATTCACTCTGGGCTTCAACCCAGTCAGGAATGGTCAGGTCGATCAGCGGCGTTCCTTTCTTAATTTTATCCCCCACCGTCAGCGGCCAGACTTTATCGATAAAGCCAGCGGAACGCGCCTGCACAATCACAAACTGGTATTCATTGAAACTGACGTTAGCCGGAAAAGTTTGCGCGTAGCGCAGCGGCCCACGGCGGACAGCCTCCGTCTTTAACCCTAAATTCTGCGTCTGTACCGGATCGATACGCACGCCTGGCGCAGAGGTCGTGTCTGACTCTTCGTCAGCGTATTTCGCCACCAGATCCATATCCATAAACGGCGATTTACCGGGCTTATCAAAGCGCGTATTCGGATACATGGGGTCATACCAGAACAGAACCTTACGGGCCTCTTTTTCGGAGGCAGGCGCAGTATCGACAGGCTGATGCGCAGACGAAAAATAAGCGTAAACGCCGACCGAGATAATCCCTCCGACGATCATACTGCCGAGAATAAGCGCGGTAGTTTTTATTTTTAAAGACGCCATAGTGACTTCCATTCGATCCATTTTCTGGATCAGTTACGCGGGAGAAATGCCCGCGCTTCTGTAAACCCGGGCAAGAACAAAGAGACAGCGAATACGCTTTACTGGCTGACCTGAATATCGCGTAATAAAGAGAGATTGCCCTGCTGAACGAAAGTAAACGCCACTTTGTCGCCGGGTTTAATGTCACCGGAACGGGTTTCCGGGGTCAGGGTAAAGCGCATCGTCATCGCAGGCCAGTTGACCGCCGGAATAGGTTCATGATCGATAGTCACTTTTTTCGTGTCTTTGTCGATGGCTTTAACCACGCCGGTTGAATGAATCACCTGCTCCTGCTGCACCGCTGATGCGTTATTCATCATCTCGCCGTGGTGATGTTCATTCGCCTGAACGTTAAATACCACGGCGGAGAACAGACCCAAAATCGCCGCTTTTACTGTATTGTTCATCATGCTTTCTCCTGAAAATAACGATAAATTTTTATTCCACCCAACCGCCGCCCAGCGCGGTGAACAGCGTAATTTCATTAGCCTGTCGGGCGTAATTCAGATCGAGTAACGTTTGCTGGGTTGAAAACAGAGAGCGCTCCGCATCCAGCACTTCGATATAGCTGACCGCGCCATGCTGATAGAGCGCTCTGGCGCGTTGCAGCGTAATACGCAGCGAGCTCAGATAACGCTGTTGCGCGGTTATCTGGTCGGTCAGGCTCTGGCGCAAAGCCAGCGCATCCGCCACCTCTTTAAACGCGGTCTGGATCTTCTGTTCATAATTCACAACCGATTGCTGCTGGCGAATTTCCGCCAGATCGAGGTTGGCCTGATTACGTCCGGCGTTAAAAATCGGCAGTTCCACTTTCGGGATAAAATTCCACATCCCGCTCGCGGCATTAAATAAACGGGAGAGATCGCTGCTGCTGCCGGACACCCCGCTGGTCAGGGTAATGGAGGGAAAAAAGGCCGCGCGCGCCGCGCCAATATTGGCATTCGCCGCCATCAACGTATGTTCAGCTTCCATAATATCCGGGCGCTGCAACAAGATTTGCGAGGAAAGCGACGGCGGGAGCGTCACGTTTTTAATATCTCCGCTATCGCGCGCCCTGTCATCCGGCAGCACAGAATAAGTGCCCAACAGCAATTGCAGCGCATTATTGGCCTGCGCCAGCTCGCCCTGTCGTTTCGCAATATCGCTGCGGGTGCTTTCAATCACGCCCCGCGCCTGTTCCAGCGCCAGAACGGTCGTGCTGCCGGTCAGCAACTGCTTTTCTACAAATGCGTAAGAGCGTGTATAGTTTTCCAGCGTTTCTTGTGCGATTTGCAACTGCGCGTACGCCAGCCGTTGATTAAAATAACTTTGCGCCACGTTTGAGATTAATAAGATATGCACTGCCCGGCGCGCTTCTTCGCTGGCAAAATAGTTCTGTCGGTCAGCCTCACTCATGTTTTTCAGCCGGCCAAAAAAGTCCAGATCAAAACTCAGATTCAGCCCGGCTTCATATTCGCGGGTACTGCTGCTGTCACCCTTTAATTTTCCTTCCCAGCTTCCGCTGGCATCGGAATTAAGCTGCGGATAACGATCGGCATCCGTCACCCGGTATTGCGCTCTGGCTTCCTGCACTTTCAGCGTCGCCATGCGCAAGTCACGGTTATTGCGTAGCGCCTCGCCGATCAGCGACTTTACTTGCTCATCAACAAAAAAGGTTCGCCAGCCGGTCTCCTGATACCCCGCAGGCGCAGAAACCAGCGCATTCTGGCTCAGGGAGAATTGTTGCGGCACCGGCAACGCGGGCCGCTGATAGTCCGGCGCCAGCGAACAGCCAGTAAGAACAAGCATCACGCTGAGGGTAAGAAGCTTAAATTTGCGCATAGCGTTTCTCGTCCCAACGGGACTGATAACCATATAGTGAATGTGAATTTATGCCCTGTACCTTAACGAAGTGACTCTGTTCGGCCCGTGACAGGAAAATGACAACTTTGTCATTTTCCCAATAACCGATTGCTATCCGATCCTGCTCCTCTAGAATTGAAAACCCGCCCAACCTTTACGTGAAGGAAGACGTGATGAAGATTCTGATAGTCGAAGACGAGAAAAAAACCGGTGAATACCTGACCAAAGGTCTGACGGAAGCGGGCTTCGTGGTGGACCTGGCGGATAACGGGCTTAACGGGTATCACCTGGCGATGACGGGAGATTACGATCTGCTGATCCTCGACATCATGCTGCCGGATGTGAATGGCTGGGATATTGTCCGTATGCTGCGCACCGCCAACAAAGGTATGCCAATCCTTCTTCTTACCGCGCTGGGCACCATTGAACACCGGGTAAAAGGTCTGGAGTTGGGGGCTGACGACTATCTGGTTAAACCGTTCGCTTTCGCTGAATTACTGGCTCGCGTCAGAACGCTGCTGCGTCGCGGCGCGGCGGTGATGGTCGAAAGTCAGTTTCAGGTCGCGGATTTGACGCTCGATCTGGTCAGCAGAAAAGTGACCCGCAACGGCATGCGCATCACGCTCACCAGTAAAGAGTTTACGCTACTGGAGTTTTTCGTCCGCCACCAGGGAGAAGTCTTGCCCCGCTCGCTGATCGCTTCCCAGGTCTGGGATATGAACTTTGACAGCGATACCAACGCGATTGACGTTGCCGTTAAACGGCTGCGCGCGAAAATCGATAACGAGTTCGAACCGAAACTCATCCAGACCGTGCGCGGCGTGGGCTATGTGCTTGAGGTACCGGATGGTGACTAAACGCTTTCAGCGCCCTTTCTCGCTGGCGACGCGCCTGACATTTTTTATCAGCCTCGCCACCATTGCCTCTTTTTTCGCGTTTGCCTGGATCATGATTCACTCCGTAAAAGTGCATTTTGCCGAGCAGGATATCAATGACCTGAAAGAGATCAGCGCGACGCTGGAGCGAATCCTCACGCATCCCGACGAACCGGAAGCACGTCGGCTGGAAATCCTAAAAAACGTTGCCGCCGGTTACTCGAACGTCATTATTTCGCTGGAAGATGCCAACCAGCGGGCGATTTTTCACTCTCCCGGTTCACCTGATCTTCGCCAGTTTATCGCCAAAGCCACACCGGATAACAGCGCGCGTAACGGCGATGTCTTTTTGTTGTCCAGCCCGGACTTACAAAGCAAGAGGCACGCTAACGGGCACGGTACTCATTCCGCATGGCGCATGATTCGCCTGCCGGTCGGGCAATTCGCGGACGGGCAACCGGCCTACACGCTCTATATGGCGTTATCGATCGACTTCCATCTGCACTATATTAACGATCTGAAAAATAAGCTGATTATGACGGCTTCGCTGATTAGCATGATGATCATTTTTATTGTGCTGTTCGCCGTCTACAAAGGCCATGAACCGATTCGCAGCGTCAGCCGCCGGATTCAAAATATTACGTCGAAAGACCTTGATGTGCGTCTTGACCCGCAGGCCGTTCCGATTGAGCTGGAGCGGCTGGTGCTCTCGTTTAACCATATGCTTGAACGCATTGAGGATGTTTTTACCCGCCAGTCGAATTTCTCTGCGGATATCGCCCATGAAATTCGCACCCCGATTACGAATCTGGTGACGCAAACAGAGATTGCGCTAAGCCAGACCCGCAGCCAAAAAGAGCTGGAAGACGTACTCTACTCCAACCTCGAAGAGTTTGGCCGTATGTCGAAGATGGTAAGCGACATGCTGTTTCTGGCTCAGGCCGACAATAACCAGCTCATCCCGGAGAAAAAGGCGCTCGACCTGGCGGATGAAGTCCACAAGGTGTTCGACTTTTTTGAAGCCTGGGCAGAAGAACGCGAAGTGCGTTTGCATTTTGAAGGACGCGCGTGTTGGGTATCCGGCGATCCCATCATGTTACGCAGAGCGCTCAGCAACTTGCTGTCTAACGCCATGCGCTACACCCCAAAAGGCGAAGCCGTCACCGTGCGGCTCAAAGAAATGGACAGGCAGGCGCAGATTACCGTTGAAAACCCCGGCGTTCCCATTGCGCCAGAACATTTACCGCGCCTGTTTGACCGCTTCTACCGGGTTGACCCTTCCCGACAGCGTAAGGGCGAAGGCAGCGGAATTGGGCTGGCGATTGTCAAATCAATCGTCATCGCCCATCAGGGAACCGTGTCCGTAACGTCCGATCTGCGCGCAACGCGCTTTATTCTGACATTGCCGAAACATGGCGATTGAAATGCAGTGATAACGACGCAGCGAAATGGAGTCTGACAGAAAGGCGAGAATAAAGACTGGCGCGCCCTGCAGGATTCGAACCTGCGACCCACGGCTTAGAAGGCCGTTGCTCTATCCAACTGAGCTAAGGGCGCACTGTGTGAAGCGATGGCTTCATGCGGATGAAACGCGTGAATTATACGGTGAGCGCCTGCTGAGTCAATGGCTTTTGTTCTGGTTGCTGAGGAAGTGTACGAATATCTTTTTTTCTGGCGCTACGCAACTATCCAGGAAATCACCTGGTAAGAACTCGGCCTGCATAAAGTGGCATTTTAAGGATAAATGTATTTAGAAAATTAATGCGTTTACTTACTATTTCCTCCCCACTTCCCAGCTGTTCAGGATATTTTTTATGCTGAGTGTCGCCATAAAAGAACAAAATAGCCATTTCGAACACGGTCTTAAAATCATCATGACTCGTCTGACTCATCAGTGGCATCAGAAAATCCAATTTTTACCTGCTGATGATATAGACAAAGCGGACATCGCATTTTTATCGCTGGATGAAGACTGGTTTAGTGCCGGATGTTATCAGATACCGGTACATACCCGGCACCAGCAGAGAGTCATTATTTGTAATGAATACGATAAAGACAAACTTATGTTCAGACCGTGTCTCTATATGCTGCCGCATATTTACCGGGAGGACGATGTTGATGAGATAACCAAAAAGATGGTGCTTATCCTGCATAAACGGGCACTTCGCCGCAGCGTTCCCCCTTCTGTTTGCCATTACTGTACGACTCGCCATTTCTCCATTCTGGAACGCCAGTTTTTAAAGATGGTCGCCCGCGGGCACCGGTTAAGCGAAATTGCCGTACTCCTTTCGTTGAGCGAAGAACAAACCAAATCAATTCGCCGCAGCATCATGAAGAAACTGCACGTAAAAAATGAACAGCAGTTCTTAAATTACATCAGAGTTAACCTGGGTTTTCTGCAAGAATAGACATATTCTCAATTTTCCATCCATCATGTTGAGAAATATCTCACAGATGATTAAGTAACGTCATCTACAGCGATTTTTCACATACTGCCACAATGACACTTATCATATTTCCTGATTGCACAACCGTCAGGAACCGAAAATATTCGGCGGCATTCTTTATGCCTACAGGAGTGTTTTTGTGGCAACTCGCCCGGTATTACAGGGAAATATTCTTGACCCTGCAACATTGCGCACTCAAAAGGAATATCCTTTAAAGCTCGAGCCGATAGTCCATTTATCTTCTGCCCGCACCTTTGGCTATGAAGTTCTGACTCAGGTTCCTTTTCATGTCAATACTGAGCATTTTTTTCACCACCTCTCGTCAGAAAAAATAGTGGCGAATTTTTATCAGCAAGTCGCCACTATTACGCATAATCCCAAAGGCGTACATTATTTTCTTAATTTACCGCTAAAGGTATTTTTACACCTGGATTTTTTTAATTCAGGAGTAACCCCCTGCCCATCCAATCTGATCCTTGAAATCCAGGACCCAGAAACGCTTTTTTCACTTAATAGCCGCCAGCGTTCCCAACTCTATGAAAAAATAAAACAGGTTGAGTCTATCGGAATTCCCGTCTGGCTGGATGATGTCGATGAAAATTTGATCAAAGAAGTGGCTGCCGCCCGCTGGCGTTTTAGTGGTCTGAAACTGGATAAAAATGCGTTCTGGGATCTAATTCTGCATCCTCAGAAACTGCGCCAGGTGATTTTTATGGGGTATAACATTGCAGATGTCATACTCATTGAAGGTATTGAAAATCATGCGCAAAAAGAAATTGCTTTTCATTCTGGCGCCCAATTAGGCCAGGGATACTTATGGCCCGCGCTTTTGCAAAACAAAGAGTAGAAAAACGGAAAGGGAAAGGATGCGCAGCGCACTTCGCAAAGAAAGACATCGCCGTTTAAGAAATACTGATTGCACTCACCACTACCATCACCTTGAACCACAGGTATTTGATCGTCTGGAATATCTGACCCAACGTCTCAATTATGCCCTACCGGACAATACAATCTCTCAGGTTATTATCACGACGGATAACTATCTCGGATATACACTGAATCGCTATTTATTTTCTGGAAAACGCACGGCGGTGTTCAACTCTCTGGAATCACCCTCACGCAGGCTGGAAGAGACGGGCATCAGACAATTGATTGTTGATATGGCTGGACTGGCAGTCTCCTGCTACGAAACGCTTGAGCGATTACGCCTGCTTATCCGAGAGCGAAGCGATATCCAGGTTTACTTACTGGTGCCGGATAAGGATGTTAGTCTGACGCGTTTTATGCAAAAAGCCGGTAAGTTTTATATTCTGCAACGTCGCCAGAATCTCTCATCATTACGTAACGCCTTATTATCTCCCCCCACAGTTAAAAATACTGATGGCACCTTTAGCCATACTGACTGGAAGATCATTTCCGCGTTATCTCAGGGTATGTCTTTAAAGGAAATCGCGCTTTTACTCAATACGCCTTATCACCGGGTGATCTACCGACTCAATCAACTTATTACTCAGTTGGATCTGCCGCATCGACACAGTTTGCTGTATCTGATACACCGCCTTAGCGTCACTTCTCTTCACTTAATTTAACACGCTAACCTCTTAAGCTATAAGATTTTTTAAGAAATTACTTATTTTAACGCCTGACTAAATGTAAATTTTTTACATAAAATTAATATTTACAACTATTCCTGGTATCATAGGAAAATCCCTCTTTCTCTATAATCCTTCAATTGACGGGCTCTCACGGCCTCATCGTTGAAAATTCGCCCAAAAATCACATAACAGAAACTAAACAATTGGTTTTTTGTGTTGTTTTTATATTTAAAAAAAATACTTTTAGCCACAGAACATTGATTCAATAGAGAATAAAACCAAACGCTATTAAACAGTCTAAAACATGCAGAACATCCTAACAGCCAGCACCGATTTGTGTACCGTAAGCCTTTTCCGAAAAAATAGACCAGGTATAATCTCCCTATTCTTAGTTAATCAGAATTTTCTTTTTTGTTGGTGCGAAATGGATATTCCCCACGCTTATTGCTCTTACGCAAAATAGTCAGTTAACAAGGATGGTATTACCTTCACCACTTCCCAGGTTCGTGAGGTATATTCTGGCTATTTGATAATTAATAGTGTCTGACGCTTATCCGCAAACGGAAGACGCGCAAACAGTCTGAGGCATACAACAATGAAACCTGCATCCGTTATCATTATGGACGAACACCCTATTGTCAGAATGTCGATAGAAGTGCTTCTCGAAAAGAATAGTAATATCCAGGTTGTCCTGAAAACCGATGACAATCGTACCGCGGTAGATTATCTGCGCACATATCCTGTGGATCTGGTCATCCTGGATATAGAGCTGCCGGGTACAGATGGATTTACACTGCTTAAACGAATCAAATCAATACAAGAAAATACCAAAATTCTTTTCTTGTCGTCTAAATCTGAATCTTTTTATGCCGGGAGAGCTATCCGGGCAGGCGCAAACGGATTTGTCAGTAAAAGAAAGGATCTCAATGATATTTATAACGCAGTGAAAATGATCTTATCAGGATATTCTTTTTTTCCTTCAGAGACGCTAAATTTTATCAGTAATACCAGTTCACGAAAAGGTGAGCACAATGATATGCCGCTCTCAAACAGGGAGGTTACGGTACTGCGCTATCTCGCCAACGGTTTATCGAATAAAGAAATCGCAGAGCAGCTCTTGCTGAGTAACAAAACCATCAGCGCGCATAAAGCGAACATATTTTCGAAACTCGGCCTGCATACCATTGTTGAGCTTATTGATTACGCGAAGGTACACGACTTGCTGTGATCGTGGCTGACTCCCGACGAGAGATCGTTCGGGAGTACGTTATCGGGATCGGGCTTCAGTTGTAATTGATCATAAAAGTCGCATCCGCCTTTGCGACTCCCGGCTGAACGCCATCGGCCAATGCAATGTAATTCGCATAAAACGTCAGCGTAGCATTACCGTTTTCATCAACGCTTACCGCCTGGCTGGCTTGCTCAAGCGGTAATCTGCTGCGATCGCTGTCGCGGATCTCAATGGCCACTTTTTGCGCCATGACCGCATCATCCAGCGCCAGCAGCGACGTCCCCGCCGCTGGCGTTCCTGAAAAGGTCATTGACGCCGCGCCCGGCGGGCAGCCCTCAAGTTTGATGCTGAAAGGCACGGGCTGGGTGGTATCGCCGCTGGTTTTCAACTGCTTCGTGGGCCAGGTGCCCAGCTCGACCGTTTTGTTACTGTCACCGGTCACTGCGGTGCAGGTGAAGTCCACAACATTACCGCGCAGTTCAATATTAATCTCGCCCAGAGCGGTGTCAGCCCGGCAAAGCGGGCTTAGCAACACGCTGCAAAAAATAGCCAGCAAAAGTCTCATGGCTGTGCGCTCCCCTTAGTCGTAATCCACACGCAGATACCCACGAGCGGTAAAAGGCCCTTCCGTCGGTTTACTCCCCGTGATGCTTACCGGCCATGCGCGGATCCCCACGCTGGCGGCGGCGCTGTCATCCAGACGGAATGGAATTTTGCTGGCCAGATTGTTAGGTGTCAGCGGCACGCCGCCGCTGTCGGAAACGATAAAGCCTAAGTCGGGATTATCAGAGACCATCGCCTGCCCGGAGATTTTCTCCGCCTCCAGACGCATCGACAAATAGGCCTGCGCCGCGACGTTCGTACATTTTATGGCGACCGTTTTTGTCTGCGGCGTCACCCCTTCCGGGCGATTTCCCGCCCCGGCTTTGCTGAACAGCGCGGCGCCGATATCGCCAAAATCAAATTCCACAACCTGCCCGGCATTCACTTCACAGCTTTGCGGAACCTCGACTTTACCGCTGTAGCTGATGGTATAAACCGGCGTGCTCAGGGCATCGCCGGTGCTGGTGGTGACATACACCGAGAACATGGTCT
Organism: Citrobacter sp. CK206; assembly: GCF_030333125.1. Taxonomy (NCBI): domain Bacteria; kingdom Pseudomonadati; phylum Pseudomonadota; class Gammaproteobacteria; order Enterobacterales; family Enterobacteriaceae; genus Citrobacter; species Citrobacter sp. CK206. Next base: position 373,976 of record NZ_JAOWGM010000021.1, on the reverse strand, counting down.
GGCGGGGAATCGGCACCATGTTGATAAAAGGCCGTATCACTTTGAGTTTAAAGATCAGCTTAGAGTCCATCACGCCGAAGGGCTTTTGTTTCGGTACATTGGGGTGCGTCCCCATGCGAATATAATTACGGGGCGGATAAAATAATCCGGCAGCGCTGTCGGTGATACTCATCGCCCCCAGCAGGTAGTCATTGAGCTTGAGATACTGGAATCCTCCTTCCGTACTTTGCACGGGAAGTTCGGTCACATAGCTTCGAAAGGTATAATCCACATTCGTACCAGCAGGACACGTCGCCTGTACGCCAACCCAGCCCGATTTCTCCGGCAGCGTCACCACCTGTCCTACCTGATTATTGCTGCTGGTAAAAACATTCGACAGATCGTAAAACACATCGGTCGGCGTACCGTTCGAGTTATGGCAGACCGTCGCCCATGCCGGATTCGCCAGCAATAATGCGATGGCGCCCGGCAACAACCCTGATTTCATTTTCATCTTTTCTTACCTTTCATGACGACGGACGTTTACAGGTTGCATTAAGCAGCGTCACCGCCTGCTTCAGGCTCTCTTCAGGCAGGGAATAATGCGCCACGCAGCGGGCGTTCACTCCCTCTCCCCACTGAATCAGCAGTTCCCCTTTCAGCGGCAGTCCGCTCAGATAAATTTGCCCGTCGTCGCCCGCCATACTGGTGACGCCGCTGGCGGTTTCGCGCACAATTGAGCCAAACGGCACCGGGCGATCGCCTTGTTTTGCGGTGACAATTGCGCGCACGCCAATTCGCGTGTCAAAGGCAGCGCGTACCAGCGCCCCTTGCGTCGGCACCACGCTGCTGACGTTATTTTCCACATCGGTGTGGTTATCCATTGAGTTGGTATCCAGCGCGACACGGTTATAGCGATATACGGTGGCATAAGGCATGACCGCATATCCGCGCCAGTCGGTTTGCACCCCGGTCTGGTTTTCTATATGCACCCCTTCGGCGCCTGGCGCTTTAATCAGGACGTTGGTATCGCCTAAAGGCTGACTGAGCGTGATGCCGTCCGCATGACCGACCACGCCGCCAGACAGCTGCCAGTTGTAGTCATGCTGGTCTCGATCGTAGTTGTACCCCACGCCGAGCGTCCCGTAAGCCGCCTGCCAGTTCGCGCTGGCGCTGCCGCTGTAGCCATTGGTGCTGCTGTGTCCCTGGTTCACGCTGTAGCTCAGGTTACGCCCGTCTAACAATGTCCCGCCGATGCCGGTCTGCCAGCTGTTCTGCCCATTGCTGTTCCGGTTCGCGTTAAAAGTGGCATAGGTGCGATCCAGGGCATTGTCGCGCGAGTAGCGCCGACCGGTGAGCACGCTGAACGGAACCGACATGTTGAATGCCAGAATGCGATCGGTGCCGGAAATCCCTACGGATTCATTCCACGACCAGGAAAGGGAGTAGCTGATCCCTTGCCAGCCGCTGGCATATCCCAGTTGATACCAGGTATTGGCATCCGACGTGTTCCAGTATGTTTGCTGACTGCCGGAGATATACAGCGAGCCGTAATCCCCCAGATTCTGTGAAATGTTGACCTGGAATCGGCCTTTTTTGCTGTAGTTCAGGTTGTGATAGCTCTGCACTACCGGCACTTTATGACGCTTACCTTCGCTGTCATATTCATACTCGTACCCTTCCATACTGCGGTACGCCACATCGTCAAGCGTGTAGAATCCGCGCGTGGAATAGCGATAGCCCAGTAACTGGAAGTTAGTGCCGTAGTTGTTCAACGACTTGGCGTACAGGAAACGCAGCGACTGCCCCTGGTGGGTGCTGTCATCCGCCAGTTGGCTGCGGGCGTGGGTGACGTCTACCGAAACCGCGCCCCAGTCGCCCAGGTTCCGTCCGGCCCCCAGCACCACCGAGCTGTAGCGCGAAGCCAGTTGCGTGCCGCCATAAGCGGTATACCCTTCAGGCAGACCGGCGATCAGCGTTCCCTGGAAGAAGAATGGCGAGGATTGCTGGCTATTGCCGCTGCGGAAATCCCCTGCCACCAGGTCGAACTTCATACGTCCTTCGCGCTGCAACAGCGGAACGGTGGAGTACGGCACCGTATAGCGCTGCTGACTGCCGTCTTTCTCATCAACCGTCACTTCCAGGTCGCCGCTTGAAGACGTTGGGTTGAGGTCGGTGATCGCGAAAGCGCCCGGTGAGACATAGCTCTGATAGATCACATAGCCGTTCTGGCGGATAGTCAGTTTTGCGGCGGTACGGGCGATCCCACGCACGGTCGGCGCATAGCCTTGCAGGCTATCAGGGTACATATTGTCGGAAGAGTAGAGCCGCGCCCCGCGAAAGCCCACGCTGTCAAACACGTCGTTGCCGGTGTTGCTGTCCCCCATCACCAGTTCGCTTTTCAACGGGATGATGGCGCGTTGTACCCAGGTGCCGATGTTTTTCCAGCTTTGCGAGTGGTATCCGTCGCCTTTGGAATAGCTCCACGCGCCGTTGTTACGCAACCGCCACGGGCCATAGTTCAGGCCGCTCATCAGGCTTAAAAAATAGCTGTCGCTGTTCGTCCCGCGACTGCCGGTAAAACTGTAGTTGATAAGCGCGGCGGGAATCCCCTCATCCCACTCTTCCGGCGGGATATACCCGCGCGCGCTATTCAGCATTGACGCCTGCGGAAGACTGATATTTAAACGCATTGAGGAAAAATCAAAAGCGATTTCAGCGCCGGGAATCGCCTCTGGCAAATTGATGCAGGTCTCCTCCTGGCTTTGCCCAAGCACAGGAAAGGCGGTGGTATTTACCCCCAGCCTTTTGATCCACGCCAGATCAAAACAGGGCATTAATCCGCCTGATTTTTCACCGGTTTTCGTCGACGAGGTTTCAAAGCGAATATCCTGGGTCGCGACGAACTCATCGTTGCGCCAGATATCCACCCGATAGATGCCCGGGGGCTGGTGATTGCCTTTCTCAAAACGTGACAAATCTGCCACGGACGCAGCATCTGCCGACAAAAAAGCCGGGTTAAAGTAACTTTCGCCATGACTTATCGCCGGATAGAGCGCCGCCAGTATGGACAACGCCACCCCCGTCAGATGTGGCGTATACCCCGGCAGTGAACCGGGAAGATACGTTATCTTCTTCATCGTTTTCTCAGTGTGGCTTCACACGTTCCGATCAGCGCAAGCTAACCGTTTTCGCCGGTGTCAGCGCACCGTAATCATTTACCGTCTGGAATGTCACACTTCCCTGCGCGCCTGCCGGAAGCAGAATCTGGGTATTGTTCTTCGGCGCGACCATGACGTTATCAACCTTCTGACTTCCCACTTTGAGATTGACCAGCGTGAGATAGTAAGCAGACGGATTGGTGATTTTCAGGTGGTTCCCGGAACGGGAGAATTGCAGCATTCCTGGCGCGTCTTCCTGCACCTGCGGCAGATTGGCAGGGCGAACAAACAGCTTAATGCGCGACAGGATCGCCAGTTGCAGGACGTTTTTGCCTTCAAGGCTGTTTTTATCCACCGACGGTATCGCTTTCACGTTCATCCAGAACAAAGACTCCCGATCGGCAGGCAGGGGTTGTCCGGCATAAATAATACGCAGCGTGTTTTCACTTTTGGGTTCGCTGACAAACAGCGGCGGTGTAACAACGAACGATTTTTCTTTGACGCCGGCGCTGTTCTCAATCCATGAATTAACCAGATAACGCTCTTTCGATGCGCTGTTGCTAATTGCCAGCGAGGTCTGTTTGGCGTCCGCCGGATAAATAACGCGGGTGGCGCCTAATGCAATTCCCCCGGCCGCCTGCGCACTCATTGAAGTAAATAAGGCAATAAAAATAATAAGGCCTGATTTTATATAATTAAGCATGGCAAAAAATACCTTTTGCGTTTTATCAACGCCCGGAAAACAAATCAGGGGTAAACCAGCGTAAACCACACATCTGAATGAATACTTCCCGGCGTCATATTTTCCGAGATTGCCCGATAGCGAGCCGTGAAATGAAATGTCATTTCTTGCGTTAAAATAGGGGCATAATGAAGCGGCAAGGAATTGGGTATGATTTGCCGTTGTTCCTCATCAAATAATGCCAGACCAATACCGGAGGTCGCCGCCGTGTCGCTGCGCGCCAGGAATACCTGCGGATCTTCTGCGGGAGTCACACCGGAAAAAGCGATCCCAACATGGCTATAAACCTCTGAACTACAATCGGTTAATCGCAGCGCGAAAGGAATACTGGTCGGGGCGAAACTCCCGGTGCCAGAAAAGACATTGGTGCGGTATTGCCCCATCTGTACACGGAGATCCTGGCTTTCGGAATTCACCGCGCAGGCGCCGTTTACCAGTTGGCCCCGCAGGTGAAGATTACCGCTCTCCAGTATCACCGTATGCGCGAATGCGGGCATCGCGCAAATCAGCCCCACCAGCGCCACGCCTTTGCTAATCATCTGCTGTATCACTTATCGTCCCCGGATAGCGCCTCATCCATTGAGGCTTGCCACATCCCTGAATCCCTGGTGGGTTTATTCGTACTTCATGATGAAGGTTGCGTCGGCGTTAGCCTGACCCGGCGTGGTGTCCGCAGCAGTCGCTTTATAACGCGCGGTGAAACGCAGCGTGTTGCTACCTTCTACCAGCGCCTGAGCCGTAGAGAAGGTCGCGCCGTCTGGCTTCAGCGGAGAAGAGGTGTTATCAAGAATTTCGATCCCTACGCCGCCTGCCGTGGTGCCATTGTCACCAGACACGACTGCCAGCAGGCTGTCGTTTGTACCGTCAGCCTGACCAGAGAACGCAACGGCAGCGGTCGCTGCTACGCTCGGATCGCAGTCATTCAGTACAATGGTGAACGGAATCTGTGCGCTGGTATCGCCAACAGCGGTAAAGCTGGCGGTACGATACTGGCCCAGGGTCACGGTCTGATCGGCAGATTTCGTGCTAACGGCACACGCTGCATTGACCAGCTCACCTTCAAAGTGAACCGTACCGCCGCTAACGCTTACCGGATCGGCATGAGCCGCACCAGCAGCAAACATCAGGCCAGCAATAACGGAAGAGGTCATTAATTTAAGTTTCATGGATTTCCCTTGAATTACGCACATTCGGCTCCAGTTTCCTGCGGGAACCGTTTGAATCACTATCGACATAATAATGTCAGGCTAATTATCTCTGCATCCTGTAAAGATATATATCGAAAGAGAATTAGCTAACCTTTTTACCCCAACTCTCCTGAGCATTAGATTCACTAATTAATCTTTACGAATATGACAATTCGTCACAGGGATAAATTAAACATTTCAATAAGTGAAAAATACCTTCAATCTCTTTAATTAGCCCAGGTAAATTCTTATTGGGATATAGGACAGGTCTAAGCCTTTTTTATATAAAAGTGTTCAATATCACACTTAACGCCACGTTTTTCGCGGCATTCCCCCTAATTTTAGCAGGGTGATGAATTGTTTCTTTTAGGTTAATTTTGATTAGGTTGCTCATTAATCACCCACAGGATTTTACCCCTCTCCGTAGCCCGTATCGCAGTGGTCACTGCACCGATCACACGTAAAGACGCAAACGATAACTGACAGCGCGCCCCGCTTCTGACAAAATAGCCACATCCCCTTCGACTTAATGTAACAGACGGAATCCTCTCTCTGATGGCAGCAAAGATTATTGACGGTAAAACGATTGCGCAGCAGGTGCGCTCTGAGGTTGCTCAAAAAGTTCAGGCGCGTGTCGCGGCCGGACTTCGCGCCCCAGGGTTGGCCGTTGTATTGGTAGGCAGCAACCCGGCTTCGCAGATTTATGTGGCGAGTAAGCGCAAAGCCTGTGAAGAGGTGGGATTCGTCTCCCGCTCCTATGACCTGCCCGAAACCACCAGCGAAGCAGAACTGCTGGAGCTGATTGATACGCTTAACGCCGACAACACTATCGACGGTATTCTGGTGCAGTTGCCGTTACCGGCGGGCATCGATAACGTCAAAGTGCTGGAACGCATTGCGCCGGACAAAGACGTAGATGGTTTCCATCCCTATAACGTAGGCCGTCTGTGCCAGCGCGCGCCGCGTCTGCGCCCCTGTACGCCGCGCGGCATCGTCACGCTGCTGGAGCGTTACAACATCGATACCTTCGGACTGAATGCCGTCGTCATCGGCGCCTCGAATATCGTCGGTCGCCCGATGAGCATGGAACTGCTGCTGGCAGGCTGCACAACGACCGTGACTCACCGCTTCACCAAAGATCTGCGTCGCCATGTTGAACACGCCGATCTGCTGATTGTCGCCGTCGGCAAACCCGGATTCATTCCCGGCGAGTGGATTAAAGAAGGCGCTATCGTGATTGATGTCGGAATCAACCGACTGGAAAATGGTAAAGTGGTCGGCGATGTGGTCTTTGAAGACGCTGCCGCGCGCGCATCCTATATCACCCCGGTACCGGGCGGCGTCGGTCCGATGACGGTCGCAACACTTATCGAAAACACGCTACAGGCGTGCGTTGAATATCACGATCCACAAGGTAAATAACATGGCAACATTCTCTTTAGGCAAGCACCCGCACGTTGAGTTGTGCGACCTGCTCAAACTGGAAGGCTGGAGCGAAAGCGGTGCCCAGGCGAAAATTGCCATTGCAGAAGGTTTAGTGAAGGTTGATGGCGCGGTTGAAACCCGCAAACGCTGCAAAATTGTTGCCGGACAAACCGTCAGCTTCGCAGGACAAAGCGTTAACGTCGTCGCCTGATTCAGAGTGCCGGATGGCGACGCTATCGCGTCTTATCCGGCCTACTGGTTATGCCTGTGTAGGCCGGATAAGGCGTTAGCCGCCATTCGGCAATGACGTTATTTACGGCGCCAGGTTGTCCCTTGCGGACCATCTTCCAGCACGATGCCCATCTCATTCAGACGGTCACGCGCCGCATCCGCCGCCGCCCAGTCTTTGGCTTTACGCGCATCCAGACGCTGTTGAATTAACGCTTCGATTTCAGCCACTTCGCCGTCATCCGCCTGCGCTCCGCTTTGCAGGAACGCTTCCGGCTCCTGCTCCAGCAGCCCCAGCACGCCGGAAATTTTACGCAGATGTGACGCCATCGCATTCGCGGCAGCCATATCCTCACTCTTCAGACGGTTCACCTCACGCGCCATATCAAACAGCACAGAGTAGGCTTCCGGGGTGTTGAAATCGTCGTTCATCGCCTCCACAAAACGCGCTTCAAACGCTTCGCCGCCCGCAGGCGCAACGGTTTTGTCCGTTCCGCGCAGCGCGGTGTACAGACGCTCCAGGGCGGAACGCGCCTGCTTGAGGTTCTCTTCGCTGTAGTTGAGCTGGCTACGATAGTGGCCGGACATCAGAAAGTAGCGAACGGTTTCCGCGTCGTAGTATTTCAGCACATCGCGCACGGTAAAGAAGTTGCCCAGTGATTTCGACATCTTCTCACGATCCACCATCACCATGCCGGAGTGCATCCAGTAGTTCACATATTCGCCGTCGTGCGCGCAGGTAGACTGGGCGATTTCGTTCTCATGGTGCGGGAACATCAGGTCGGAACCGCCGCCATGAATATCAAAATGGTTGCCCAGCTGTTTGCAGTTCATGGCGGAACATTCAATGTGCCAACCCGGACGACCCGCGCCCCACGGCGACGGCCAGCTCGGTTCGCCCTCTTTGGACATCTTCCACAGCACGAAGTCCATCGGGTTGTGTTTTACGTCAACGACGTCAACGCGGGCGCCCGCCTGTAGCTGTTCCAGATCCTGGCGCGACAGCTGACCGTAGTTCGGGTCGGTCGGCACGTCGAACATCACGTCGCCATTGTCCGCCACATAAGCGTGACCTTTGGCGATCAGCTGTTCGGTGATCTCAATAATTTCGGCGATATGGTGCGTTGCACGCGGCTCCAGATCCGGGCGCAGAATATTCAGCGCATCAAAATCTTTGTGCATCTCCGCAATCATACGATCGACCAGCGCGACAAAGCTTTCACCGTTTTCGTTCGCCCGTTTAATGATCTTGTCGTCGATATCGGTAATGTTACGCACGTACTTCAGCGTATAACCGAGGAAACGCAAATAGCGCGCAACGACATCGAAGGCGACAAACGTACGCCCATGACCGATATGACAGAGGTCGTAAACGGTAATACCACACACGTACATGCCGACTTCCCCGGCATGAATAGGTTTGAATTCCTCTTTTTGGCGCGTCAGTGTATTAAAGATTTTTAACATCGAAGATTCCGTATAGACGTGTGTGGGTAATAATATCCGTATGATACATATTATTCGTAATCGAAGCAGCACACTTTGCGAGGTGATCGCAGCGTGCGGTTATGCTATAACACCCCCCTATATGTGACCCTTACCGGGGTCGAAGCACCACTATATCGGAACAGGATGCAAAAATGGTTACTTTCCACACTAATCACGGCGATATCGTAATCAAAACGTTTGATGACAAAGCGCCTGAAACAGTTAAAAACTTCCTGGACTACTGCCGCGAAGGTTTTTACAACAACACCATTTTCCACCGTGTTATTAACGGTTTCATGATTCAGGGCGGCGGTTTTGAACCTGGCATGAAGCAGAAAGCGACCAAAGAAGCGATCAAAAACGAAGCCAACAACGGTCTGAAAAACACCCGTGGCACGCTGGCAATGGCGCGTACTCAGGCTCCACACTCCGCAACGGCGCAGTTCTTCATCAACGTGGCCGACAACGACTTCCTGAACTTCTCTGGCGAAAGCATGCAGGGTTGGGGCTACTGCGTATTCGCTGAAGTCGTGGAAGGCATGGACGTGGTTGATAAAATCAAAGGCGTATCAACAGGCCGCAGCGGTATGCATCAGGACGTACCAAAAGAAGACGTTATCATCGAAAACGTGACCGTCAGCGAGTAATCGTGGCGACACTGTTTATTGCAGATCTTCACCTCAGCACGGAAGAACCGGCGATCACCGCCGGTTTTCTGCGTTTTTTAGCCGGTGACGCGCGCCAGGCCGATGCGCTGTACATTCTTGGCGACCTTTTCGAAGCCTGGATAGGCGACGACGATCCCAACCCGTTGCACCGCGAAATGGCCGCAGCCATTAAAGCCGTTGTAGATTCCGGCGTTCCCTGCTTCTTTATTCACGGCAACCGTGATTTTTTGATCGGCAAACGCTTTGCCCGTGAAAGCGGAATGACGCTATTGCCGCAGGAAAAGGTGCTCGACCTCTATGGCCGTCGCGTATTGATTATGCACGGCGACACGCTCTGCACCGACGATGCCGGTTACCAGGCGTTTCGCGCCAAAGTTCACAAACCCTGGCTACAGACGCTGTTCCTCGCCCTGCCGCTGTTTATCCGCAATCGTATTGCCGCCAGAATGCGCGCAGGCAGCAAAGCCGCCAACAGCAGCAAGTCACTGGAGATCATGGACGTTAATCCACAGGCCGTGGTGGCCGAAATGGAAAAACACCATGTGCAATGGCTGATTCATGGTCATACTCATCGCCCGGACGTTCACGAACTGAGCGCTAACGGCAAACCCGCGTTCCGCGTTGTTTTAGGCGCCTGGCACAGCGAAGGGTCGATGGTAAAAGTCATGCCGGATGACGTTGAGCTTCTCCATTTCCCGTTTTAACCTCGCCCGTGAATTGACGACGTCATAAGGTACGCAACCGTTTTCCTTGGCGTATTTCCGTGCTATTCTCTGTGCCCTCAAAAGCCGAGAGTTGTGCACCACAGGAGTTTTAAGACGCATGTCTTCCCGCAATAATCCGGCGCGTGTCGCCATCGTGATGGGGTCCAAAAGCGACTGGGCTACCATGCAGTTTGCCGCCGAAATCTTCGATATCCTGAACGTTCCACACCACGTTGAAGTGGTTTCCGCACACCGCACCCCCGATAAGCTGTTCAGCTTTGCCGAAAGCGCCGAAGAGAAAGGTTATCAGGTGATTATTGCTGGTGCTGGCGGCGCGGCGCATCTGCCGGGAATGATTGCGGCAAAAACGCTGGTGCCGGTACTGGGCGTGCCGGTGCAAAGCGCTGCGCTGAGCGGCGTGGACAGCCTCTACTCTATCGTCCAGATGCCACGCGGCATTCCGGTCGGCACGCTGGCGATCGGCAAAGCGGGCGCGGCGAACGCGGCGTTACTGGCAGCGCAAATTCTGGCGACGCACGATAAAGACCTGCGCCAACGTCTGGCGGACTGGCGTAAAGCCCAGACCGATGAGGTGCTTGAGAATCCCGACCCACGAGGTGCGGCATGAAGCAGGTCTGCGTACTGGGTAACGGCCAGTTAGGACGGATGCTGCGTCAGGCGGGCGAACCGTTGGGTATCACCGTCTGGCCTGTCGGGCTGGACGCGGAACCTACCGCCGTCCCGGTTCAGCAAAGCGTGATCACAGCGGAAATCGAACGCTGGCCGGAAACCGCGCTGACCCGCGAACTGGCGCGCCACCCGGCTTTCGTCAACCGCGACGTTTTCCCGATTATTGCCGACCGCCTGACGCAAAAGCAGCTTTTTGACAAACTCTCGCTGGCGACGGCGCCCTGGCAGTTGCTGGCAAGCCGGGACGAGTGGCCCGCCGTATTTGCGCGTCTGGGCGAACTGGCTATCGTCAAACGGCGCGTTGGCGGTTACGACGGCCGTGGGCAGTGGCGTTTACGCGCGGATGAAACCGCTCAGTTCCCGGACGACGGTTACGGCGAGTGCATTGTTGAACAGGGCATTAACTTCTCTGGCGAAGTGTCGTTAGTCGGCGCACGCGCCCATGACGGCAGCACCGTGTTCTACCCGCTGACGCACAACCTGCACCAGGACGGGATTCTGCGCACCAGCGTAGCGTTCCCGCAGGCCAACGCGAAACAGCAGGAACAGGCGGAAGCCATGCTCTCCGCCATCATGCATGAACTGGGTTATGTCGGCGTCATGGCGATGGAGTGTTTTATCACGCCGGAAGGGTTGCTCATCAACGAACTGGCGCCGCGGGTACACAACAGCGGGCACTGGACGCAAAACGGCGCCAGCATCAGCCAGTTTGAGCTGCATCTGCGCGCGATTACCGGCCTGCCGTTACCGTCACCGGTCGTGGACAGCCCGTCCGTGATGGTGAACCTGATTGGCAGCGCTCTGAATTACGACTGGCTGAAACTGCCGCTGGTGCATCTGCACTGGTACGACAAAGAGGTTCGCGAGGGGCGTAAAGTGGGCCACCTGAACCTGACCGACAGCGATACCGATCGCTTAAGCGCAACGCTGGAAGCCTTAGTTCCCTTGCTGCCGCCGGAATACGCCAGCGGCATCATCTGGGCGCAAAGTAAGCTTAAGTAATACATAAAATGCCGGGAAAGGAATCTTATCCTTTTCCGGCTCCTCCTTCAGCGCGTAAAATCCCCGTCATTGCCGTTTGTTTTTTTTCAGGATTCCACAATGAACGATGGGACGGACTATCGCGCCATTCTGGCGGCCGATACGCCTTTAATCGACGTTCGCGCGCCGATAGAATTTACGCAGGGCGCCATGCCCACTGCGATTAACCTGCCCTTAATGAATAATGAAGAACGCGCGGCAGTCGGCACCTGTTACAAACGCCAGGGGCCGGAAGCGGCACTGGCGTTGGGCCATAAACTCGTTGCCGGCGACGAGCGTCAACGGCGGCTGGAGGCCTGGCGAAAAGCCTGTATTCAACATCCACGGGGTTATCTCTGCTGCGCGCGCGGCGGTCAGCGTTCGCATATCGTACAACAGTGGCTACATGAGTCCGGCGTGGATTATCCGCTGATCCAGGGCGGCTACAAAGCGCTCCGCCAGGCGGCCATGCACATCACCGACACGCTGGTACAAAAACCCATGATCTTAATTGGCGGCTGTACCGGCAGTGGAAAAACACAGCTGGTTCGACAGCAGCCGAACGGCGTGGATCTGGAAGGACTGGCGCATCATCGCGGTTCGTCATTCGGCCGCACGCTGAAGCCGCAGCTGAGTCAGGCCAGTTTTGAAAACCACCTCGCCGTGGAGATGTTGAAAACCGACGCCCGTCAGGAGTTACAGATGTGGGTGCTGGAAGACGAAGGCCGGATGATTGGCGCAAATCATCTGCCCGAATGTCTGCGCGAACGCATGGCGCAGGCACCCATTGCGGTTGTGGACGATCCGTTCGAGCTGCGTCTGGAGCGGCTGCGCGATGAGTATTTTATCCGCATGCATCGCGACTTCACCCATGCCTGCGGGGAAGAAGACGGCTGGCAGGCGTACAGCGACTATCTGCATCATGGGCTTTCCGCCATTCAGCGCCGCCTTGGTTTGCAGCGTTTTAAAGAGCTGACGGTAAAACTAGACGCTGCGCTGACCATGCAGCAGGCCAGCGGCAGTACCGACGGGCATCTGGCCTGGCTGGCGCCGCTCCTCAACGAATACTACGATCCGATGTATCGCTATCAACTGGAAAAGAAAGCCGCGAAAATCGTCTTTCGCGGCATATGGCAGGACGTTGCACAGTGGCTTCAAAACTAGCGATTGCGGGCATTCTGCCGGATGGCGGCTAACGCCTTATCCGGCCTACAAATATTATGCCCTAATGTCTGTCGCGTTTATCGGCGCGTTTCGCCAGCCAGTCGCCGAGCATCTGTACAACCTGCACCAGAATAATCAACGCGACCACGGTGACAATCATCACCTGGGTTTCGTAGCGGTAATAGCCGTAGCGAATCGCCAGGTCGCCGACCCCGCCGCCGCCGACAATCCCGGCCATCGCGGAATAGCCAATCAGGCTCACCAGCGTGATGGTCAGCCCGCGTAGCAGACCGGCGCTGGCCTCTGGCAGCAGTACGGTGCAGATAATGCGCATCGGGCTGGCGCCGAACGCTTCTGCCGCTTCGATAATCCCTTTATCCACCTCACGCAGCGCGCTATCGACCAGACGCGCATAGAACGCTATCGCCGCAACAGAGAGAGGGACGGAGGCGGCAATCGGCCCGATGGTATTGCCGAGCAAAAATTGCGTGAGCGGCAACAGCAGCACCAGCAAAATCACGAACGGCACCGAGCGGATAATGTTCACCAGAACCGAACTCACCAGATACACGAAGCGATTCTGCCAGAACAGATTCCGGTCGGTGACAAAGATAAGGAAGCCGAGCGGCAGCCCGCCGACAACCGCCAGCACCGTTGAAATGCTCAGCATTTGAAAGGTTTCATTGAACGCCAGCGTTAAATCCGGCAGTAAATCATCCACGAATCACCTCCACCTGCGCAGTACGTTGCCGAATATGCGCTACCGCGGTATCCACCGCTGACGGGTTGTGCGGCGCAGTCAGTTGCACCACTAAAATCCCCAGCGCGCGTTCGCCGATATATTCAATTTTGCCGTGCAGAATGTTCACCGCTACGCCGAACTTCACCGCCACATCAGACAACACCGGCTGCTCCGCCGAATCACCGATAAACAGAATTTTCAGTAACTGACCGGGCAGATGCTGGCGCAGACGTTCCGGTAACGTCAGATTGAGAGTGTGCGACACCAGCTGCTGTGTGAAGGCGTGCTGCGGATGAGCGAAAACATCAAACACGTCGCCCGACTCCACCACTTTGCCGCCGGACATCACCGCCACGCGATCGCAAATGGACTTGATCACATTCATCTCATGGGTGATCAGCACGATCGTGATCCCCAGCTGTTCGTTAATCTGTTTGAGTAGCGCCAGAATGGTCGCTGACGTTTCCAGATCCAGCGCGGAAGTCGGTTCGTCGCAGAGCAGTACATCTGGATGATTGGCGATCGCGCGGGCAATCCCCACTCGCTGCTTTTGACCGCCGCTAAGCTGTACCGGAAAGCGGTTCGCCTTATCCGCCAGCCCGACCAGCGCCAGAATTTCGGCGACGCGCGGGGCGATCTTGCTGCGCTCCCATCCGGCGGATTTCAGGCTGAAAGCGACGTTTTGCGCCACCGTGCGGGTATGCATCAGATTAAAGTGCTGGAAAATCATCCCAATACGCTGGCGGGCTTTACGCAGACTCGCACCTTCCAGCGCAGAGATCGCCACACCGTTCACTTTCACGCTTCCCTGACTCGGGCGCGTTAAGGCATTAAGGGTACGCAGCAGCGTACTTTTCCCCGCGCCGCTGGTGCCGACAATGCCAAAAATTTCGCCCGCCGCTATCCGCAGGCTGACGTCATCCACCGCGCGGGTCGATGCGCCACGGCCTGCCGTAAAATCCACGCAGACCTTTTCAATCTCAATCATGCTCACCTCAGAAATGCGAAAAGGGCAGTCGCCGCTGCCCCGTTAATTCCCTTGCGCAGCGATTATTTGTCTGCGGTCATCCATTCCGGCTTCTGGAAGGCGCTGTAAATATTCTTCGGATCGTCAATAACTGCACGGTAGACCGGAGATTTCACCGCATCGACAATATCTTTCGCGAACGGCTTGTCGGCATCTTCACTGCGTACAGCAATGATATTTTTCAGGTTTTCATCCAGTTGCTCTTGTTTTAGCGCGCTGGAAAGATCCAGCCCCGCCGCAACGGCGAAATTACCGTTAACCAGCGCGCCGGTCACGCCATCCAGCGTGCGCGGCAGTTGCGCCGCTTCCAGCGGTTTAAACACCAGCCCTTTCGGGTTGCTGGCGATATCACGCTCGGAGGCTTTCGTCGGGTCGATATTGTCTTTAATGGTGATAAGACCGATTGATTGCAGGAAACGCAGACCGCGCGCCAGATTGGTCGGGTCATTCGACAGGGTAATAATGTCCCCTTTCTTCAGCTCGTCCAGACTGTTGATTTTACGGGAATAGAACCCCATTCCGGCCGTCGGCACGACGATCAGCTTCGTCAGTTTCAGCCCTTTATCGGCGGTGAATTTTTCAAAATAGAGCGTGTGCTGGAACAGGTTAGCGTCAATGCTGCCGTTGGATAACGCCATGTTTGGCTGAACATAGTCGCTAAATTCGCGCACCACGACCTTGTAGCCTTTCTCTTTCAGCGTTGGCGCGATGGCCTGTTTGACCATATCGCCATACGGCCCCGGCGCGACGCCGAATACAATAGTCTGTGGATCGCTATTAGCATGAGCAAATTGCAGGCCGCAGGCCAGCAAAAGCGCCCCGGCGGCAACGCGTAAACTCTGACGCAGTCCCATAACTTCTCCCTTTTAAATGTTGTGATGCAGTGCAGTACGCCGTGCGATGCGACGTTGTTCATTTGAGCCTGAATACAAGGCTATTTGTTAACATGACACAGTTCACAACCTGTTGTCCTTGAAATTATTTCATGATGTTGCAGAGTATGTCGTTGAAAGGGGATGGGCAGAAATGAAAAAGCCGGATAGCGGCATAAATGCCTTATCCGGCCTGGACGCTCTATTATTGCGCTGCACTCGTAGGCCCGATTAGCGCAAGCGCCATCGGGCATTCGGTTTGGCAGGCGTCAATGATTAGAAGTCGTAACGCAGACGAACCAGGTTCATATCGCCCAGATCGTCGGTGCTGGAGGTGAATACGTGTTCGTAATCCACGCGGAAACCATAATCCAACTGGAAGCTAATACCGACGCCATTATCAATACGCTGGTAGTTACGGCCGTTCACATATTCAATACGGTCACCCATAAAGTACGGCTGAATAGATTTCACCGCATACTGGTTGATCGGGAATTTATAACCGGCAAAGTATTCAATACCCCATGCGTCGCCCGCAAAGTAGTCATGCGCGTCTACGCGTTTGGTGGTCATGAAGTTCTGATACCAGCCGCCGCCCAGCGCGAAGGTCCAGTTATCCGGCGTCCAGCTAAGCGCAGTACCAACGATATTTTGATCGTAGTCTTTACCGTCGCCACCGTTACCTGGGCGCATTTCCGCACGCGTATAGTTCCACGCCGTACCCCAGGTCAGATCGTCCGTGATGTGGTAATCCGCACCCAGAGAACCGCCGCCTTTACGCTTGTAGCGCAGGCCGTTGTTCGGGTTGTAATCATCGCTGAACAGATAAGACGCGTAGAGATCGACGTCGCCGACTGTTTTCTTATACTTCAGGGATTTACGGGTACGGTAAGAACCGTCGTAGTCGCCGTTGATACCGTTGCCTGGCGCCTGACCAATCATGTCATAGTCCCAGATATCGGTTTTCACGCCAACCACATCATAATAAACGCTGTTCTGTTGACCGAAAGTCAGCGTACCCCAGGTATCGCTTTTCAGACCGGTGTACAGCATACGGCGAGTGGTGTCGTTCGCGCCGTCTGCGTAGTGGTTATCCCAGTTGAACATCGCCGGGAAGTTAACGCCCAGCTCGTAGTAGCTGACCCAGCTAATGTCATCAAACAGATAGTAATCAGCCGCGAAACGGAAACGGGTGCCGCCATCGAAGCCATTACGTTTGTAACCATTTTTACCGTCGTCGCCAGCCATATTCTGGAACTGAGGACGAATACTGCCGCCAACGGTGAAGTTAAGACGGCTCAGCGGATTACCCGCCTGTGGATCTTGTTTCAGAACAGTGATTTCCGCCTGAGATGCGAAAGACGTTAATGCCACTGCCGCGCCGATCGATGCCGCCAGCGCTGTTTTTTTTATTGTCATTATATTTTCCTTGATAGATTTACCCGTCATTATTCGCACTGCCGGCAAAATACCGGCAACGTAAAAAACAACGGGCATAGCCCGCTAACTATTTAGCAATTAAATATTAACTGGTATTAATCCTGTCGTGTTGGCGGGTTTTTAATGTTTTGTGCTACTAAAAATCGAGGGGTTAACAATTCGTGCCACATAGGGAGTACACACCAGTATAAACACCGGTGCGTAATCATCACGTATATAAATTATATTATTAAAACTACACACCGGTATAAAAACCGGTGTGTGATCATCACATCTATAAATTAATTATTAAATTGGCGAAATAACGCTTTGCCTTTTAACAGACGCGCGCCGAGCCATCCGCCGCATAATGAAAGTAATAATGCGCCGCAGATGGGCAAAATAATCCACACGCGCCAGTCCGGTTCCCACGGAAAATCGAACACCTGACTTTGCAGCACCGCCAGCGCAGTTTCCGCGCCGATCGCCGCCACCAGCCCGGAGACCATACCCAGCATGGCAAATTCACACCAGAGCGTGGTGCGCAGCAGTTTTTTGCCCGCGCCTAAGGTGCGCCAGACCACCAGTTCCTGATGACGTTGACGCATTCCGACCTGAACCTGCGCCAGTAACAACAGCATGCCGCAGGCCGTGACCAGCACCACCATCACCTCCAGCGCCCGACTGACCTGCTCCAGCACCTGACCGACCTGTTTCAGGATCGCGCCGATATCCAGCAGGCTGATGGTCGGGAACTCGCGATTAAGCTGCGTCAGCATGCCGTTGCCATTTTCCCAACGGAAGCTGGTAAGCCAGCTCTGCGGCTGCCCGTCCAGCGCGCCGGAGGGGAAGATAAAGAAGAAGTTAGGGCGCAGACTTTCCCAGTCTACTTTGCGCAGGCTGCTGACCGTCGCGCTAAAGTCCTGGGTATCGCCCATAAAGGTCACGCGATCGCCGAGTTGTATATTCAGCCGCTTCGCCAGCCCTTCCTCTATCGAGACCTCTCCCGCTTTTGGCGGCCAGCTTCCGGCGGTAATCGGATTATGATCCGGGCGCGTATCCTGCCACGTCAGGTTCAGCTCACGGTTAAGCGCTTCGTCCTGATTTCCTTCGGTCGGCAGACCATTAATCTCCGTCAGTCGCGCCCGCACGATCGGGAAGAATGCCTCCGGGATCACCTGATGCTCAGACAGGAAGGCTTTCAGCGGCACCACCTGTTCAGAAGCGATATTGATGAGGAAATAGTTCGGACTTTCCGGCGGCAGTTGTTGTTGCCAGCGATCCAGCAGATCGCCGCGCAGCACCAGCAGAAGCGCCAGCAGCATAAAGGAGAGCGAAAAAGCCGAGAGCTGGCTTAACGTGGACCACGGCTGGCGCAGCAGTCGGCTTACGGCCAGGCGCAGAGGCAGCGATGTCAACGTCATACCACGCAGCACGTTCAACAGCATCCAGCCCAGCACACCGCAAAGTAGCGCCAGCACCACCGCGCCGGCCAGCACCGCCCACAGCAACATGCTGCCGCCCATCAACCCCGCGAGCAGTGCGACGACAACAACCGTGACCACCGGAAGATACACCTTCAGCGGCCAGACACGCGCAACCACATCACGCCGCAGCACACGCAACGGCTGCGTCGCCAGCAGCAAACGATACGGACGCAGTCCAACCAGCAAAGAAATGATGATCATCGTTCCCAGCGCCCACAGCCACGGCCAGAGGCTGGCTGGCGGCAGAATGGCGGGTAACACCGGTTTAAGCAGCACCATTAGCACGTTCTCGAACAGTAACCCAATGGCGCCTCCCGTCACGGCGGAAAGAGCCAGCAGCATCCCCCACTGCCCGACGATCAGCTTGCGCAGTTGCGCCCTGCCCGCCCCCAGCGTTTTGAGGATCGCAATCAGATCGTAGCGGCTGCGGCAGTAGTGGCTCATCGCCACCGCCACCGCCGCAACTGCTAACAGCAACGTTAACAGCGCCGACAGCAGCAGGAACTGCTGCGAGCGTTCAAGCGATTTGCCCAGCGCGCCTTCATCTTGTTCCAGCCCGTACCAGCGATGTTCAGGCTTAAGCTGCGGCAATAGCCACTTTTCATAGCCGTCCAGCTGCTGCGGCGTACCGCCAAACTTATAACGCCACGTCACGCGACTTCCCGGCTGTACTGCGCCCGTTTTTTCAACATCCGCAATGTGCATCATCAGGCGTGGAGCCATCTGGAAAGGGTTAAACCCGGAATCCGGCTCCTGTACCACCTCGCCAGCAATACGCAGCGTGGCGTCGCCGACGTCGATGCTGTCACCCGTTTTCAGGTTGAGGAGCGCCATCAGTCTTGGCGCCAGCAACACGGAACCCGGCTGCGGTTTTAACCCCGGCGGATTCGTTTGCAGCTCACCGTACATCGGATAAACGTCATCCACCGCTTTGACGCTGGCCAACTGCGGCGTATCGTCCGCGAAGGTCATGGTGGCGAAGGTCATCTGTTCGCCCACTTTCAGACCGCGTTTGCGCGCCTCATCGATCCACGCCAGCGGCACTTCGCGCGAACTGCGCAGCGCCCGGTCTCCGGCCATAAAATCACGGCTTTGCTGACTTAAACCCTTTTCCATGCGGTCGCTGATATTGCCCAGCGCCAGCACGCAGGCCACCGCCAGACTCAGCGCCAGCCAGACAATCAGTAAGGAAGGTGAGCGCCATTCGCGCCAGAACCAGCGTGCAATCATGCCTCCTCCTGCAACTGCCCATCCACCAGGCGTAATCGCCGGTCGCAACGCGCCGCCAGCTGCGGGTCGTGCGTCACCAGAATCAGGGTGGTGCCATGTTCGCGATTAAGCGAAAACAGCAGATCGGCGATTTTATCCCCGGTCTGCCGGTCAAGGTTTCCCGTCGGTTCATCGGCAAACAGCACGTCTGGCCGCCCGTTGAACGCTCTCGCCAGCGCCACACGCTGCTGCTCGCCGCCGGAAAGCTGAGCCGGAAGATGATCAAGACGTTTCCCCAGGCCTAACTGTTCCAGCAACGCTTTCGCGCCATCGCGGCTTTTCCCGCTGTTCTCCCCCCGCAGCAAGGCGGGCAGTTCAACGTTTTCCAGGGCATTCAGCGTAGGAATCAACATAAAAGACTGGAAAACAAAGCCGACATGCTGCGCGCGCAGCTGCGCCCGCGCCTCTTCATCCATCGTGTGCAGAGACTGCCCGACCAGATTCACCTCGCCGCTGCTGCCATCATCCAGCCCGGCCAGAATCGCCAGCAGCGTCGATTTTCCCGATCCTGACTCGCCGATCAGCGCAATAGTCTCGGCGCGTTTGACAACCAGTTCAACTCCGGTAAGGATGGAAAGCTCATGCTCACCCTGACCGACGGACTTCTTAAGACGATGAACTTCAACAATGTTTTCCGCTGGCATTTGCCCTTCCTGTTTCTGGTCCTGTTAACGTTCCGCGCCGCCGCAGCGGACACGTTATTAATTCTGGGTGACAGCCTGAGCGCCGGATACCGCATGTCCGCCAACGCGGCCTGGCCTGCGCTGCTTAACGACAAATGGCAGGATAAAACGCCGGTCATCAATGCCAGCATTAGCGGCGACACCTCGCAGCAAGGCCTGGCGCGTCTGCCTGCGCTGCTGAAGCAGCATCAGCCCCGCTGGGTTCTGGTCGAGCTTGGCGGCAATGACGGCCTGCGCGGTTTTCAACCTCAGCAAACCGAGCAAACCCTGCGTAAAATCCTGCTGGATGTGAAGGCCGCAAACGCCGAGCCGTTGCTCATGCAAATTCGTCTGCCCGCAAACTATGGTCGCCGTTATAATGAAACCTTTAGCGCCATCTACCCACGGCTTGCTAAAGAGTTTGATATTCCGCTTCTGCCCTTTTTTATGGAAGAGGTTTATCTGAAACCACAATGGATGCAGGACGACGGTATTCATCCTAATCGCGACGCCCAGCCGTTTATTGCTGACTGGATGGCGCAACAACTAACCCCATTAGTTAACCACGACTCGTAAATCAACGGAGATCCTGACAGGTAAAGTTATGCAAAAATCGGTCTTAATTACAGGATGTTCCAGCGGAATCGGTCTGGAAAGCGCTCTTGAACTGAAACGTCAGGGTTTTCAAATTCTGGCAGGTTGCCGTAAACCCGATGACGTCACGCGGATGAACAGCATGGGATTCACCGGCGTGCTGATCGACCTCGACTCGCCGGAAAGCGTGGATCGCGCCGCAGACGACGTGATCGCCCTGACCGATAATCGTTTATATGGGATCTTTAACAATGCCGGATACGGCGTGTATGGCCCGCTTACCACTATCAGCCGCACGCAGATGGAGCAGCAGTTTTCCGCCAATTTCTTTGGCGCGCACCAGCTCACTATGCGCCTGCTCCCCGCTATGCTGCCGTACGGCGAAGGGCGCATTGTGATGACCTCATCCGTGATGGGGCTGATCTCCACGCCAGGGCGCGGCGCCTATGCCGCCAGCAAATATGCGCTGGAAGCCTGGTCTGATGCGCTGCGCATGGAGCTGCGCCACACGGGTATTAAGGTCAGCCTGATCGAACCCGGCCCGATTCGTACCCGGTTTACCGATAACGTCAGCCAGACCCAGAGCGACAAACCGGTAGAAAATCCGGGGATTGCCGCGCGTTTTACGCTCGGGCCAGAAGCCGTTGTCGCTAAAGTCCGCCATGCTTTTGAGAGCGACAAACCGAAATTACGCTACCCGGTTACGATGGTGACGTGGGCGATCACGCTGCTGAAGCGCGTGCTGCCGGGACGCGCGATGGACAAAATTTTGCAGGGTTGAGTTGAAGCGCGCGCGTCAGCCCCCATGTAAAAGAGAACCAGACATAAAGAGAGTGACTCCATGTCCGTACAAAATATTGTCAATATTAACGAATCTAACCTGCAACAGACCCTCGAACAGTCGATGACCACCCCGGTTCTGTTCTATTTTTGGTCTGAACGCAGCCAGCATTGTCTGCAACTGACGCCAGTGCTGGAAAGCCTTGCCGCACAGTACAACGGCCAGTTTATCCTCGCGAAGCTCGACTGCGACGCCGAGCAGATGATCGCCTCCCAGTTTGGCTTGCGCGCTATTCCTACCGTGTATCTGTTCCAGAACGGTCAGCCGGTCGACGGCTTCCAGGGGCCGCAGCCGGAAGAAGCGATTCGCGCGCTGCTCGACAAAGTGCTGCCGCGTGAAGAAGAGTTGAAAGCGCAGCAGGCGATGCAACTGATGCAGGAAGGCAACTACATTGAAGCGCTGCCGCTGCTGAAAGACGCCTGGCAGCTCTCTCATCAGAACGGCGAGATCGGCCTGCTGCTGGTGGAAACCCAGATTGCCCTCAACCGTACGGAAGACGCCGAAGCCGTGCTGAAAACCATTCCGTTACAGGATCAGGACACCCGCTATCAGGGTCTGGTCGCGCAGATTGATTTACTGAAACAGGCGGCCGACACCCCGGAAATCCAGCAACTGCAACAGCAGGTTGCGGACAATCCAGAAGATGCAGCGCTGGCGGCGCAACTGGCGCTGCAACTGCATCAGGTCGGGCGTAACGAAGAGGCGCTGGAGTTATTGTTCAGCCATTTGAAGAAAGATCTCGCCGCCGCAGACGGTCAGGCACGGAAAACGTTCCAGGAGATCCTCGCCGCGTTAGGCACCGGCGATGCGCTGGCGTCGAAATTCCGCCGTCAGCTGTACGCGCTGTTGTACTAATCCGCTGCATTTTGCCCGATGGCGCTACGCTTATCGGGCCTACAAACGCTAAAAATACCGATCCCCCTGGCATCACATCTTCTTTAAATGCGTCACCACCAGTTGGTGGCGCGAATTATAGAATTTCCGGTAGGTTAAATAGCAGGCGATAATGGTCGACAGGCTTGCTGTGGATAGCAGCATAAAAGTCACCATTATCTGATACTTAATCGCTTTTACCGGATCGATACCGGCAAAAATCAACCCGGACATCATCCCCGGTAAGCTCACCAGCCCAACCGTTTTTGCCGAATCAATGGTCGGGATCAGCGACGCGCGAATACTGTCGCGAATAAGCCCCGCAGACGCCGTTTTCGGCGTTGCGCCCAGACTGAGCTTCTCCTGAATTTGCTGCTGCTCGCTGCTGAATCGCTGGCCCAGATTGTTGTAGCACAGCCCTACCGCCACCATCGCGTTACCCGCAATCATGCCGGAAATCGGGATCACCTGCATCGGCGTAAACTCGATAGATCCTGACAATACCAGTACCGCCAGCGTCAGCCCCGCTCCGGTCGTAATCGCAATAAACGACGAGGTAAACGCTTTATCAATATATTTACTGCGTTTTTGCGCGTTATACGCCGCGTTAAAACAGATAAACAGCACCATCAATAATGTCAGGATGGCGTGATTGACGCCAAAAATGTATTTCAGAACATAGCCGACGATAACAAGCTGGATTACCGCACGGGCAACGCTCCAGAGAATATCTTTTTCCAGCGCCAGTTTCTCTTTGTGGCTAATCAGAATAGCCACAACCACCAGCATCATCGATAACGCCAGCGACTCATTCGTTATATTATGCTCGTTCATAGGTAGCTTCCTGCATTTCTCCGGCATGAGGCTGAAGCGTAATCACATTATCCGCATGATTAATTTCATCTTTATCGTGTGTTACCCACAGCACGGCAATATTTTTATCGCGAACATAGCGATGAATAATGTCATTCACATTCTCTTTATTACGCTCATCCAGCGCACTGGTGATCTCATCCAGCAGCAGAACCTGCGGCAGAAACTGTAAATTACGGATCAATGAGATACGTTGTTTTTCCCCGCCGGAAAGCGCCGTAATGTTTTTCTGTAAAATGGTTTCCGGTAGCTCAAACTGCGCCAGATCGGCAAGAAAAGCCTTCGGTTCCGGCGTTTTGTTGCGGATCTGCCAGGGAAAAATCAGGTTGTCATACACCGTATCGCCAAACAGCACTGGCGTCTGGGCGCAATAAGAGACCTGCTGGCGGTAAGTTTCGGGCTTAAGCGTGGCAATCTCTTCGCCTTCAAACAGGATATCCCCCGTATCCGGGCTGATTAATGACGCCACAATCTTTAGCAATGTGCTTTTACCGCACCCGGATGGGCCGGTAATCAGTTTAAATTCCCCGGCATTCAGCATGAAACTGATGTTATTGAGAATTTTCGTGGCGCCAGCCTGGTATCCCACCTTTCTTAGCTGGAGCAAAGGGCTGCTCTCTTTCATCTCACATCCATTTTTCACATCTTTAAAGTAAACAGTGTATCCCTGTAATTTATAAGAGGGGAACTCACTTTGATTAATCGGGTATAATTTGATTAAACAGACCGCAAAGACCGTTTTTTTACATGGACAGCACGACAGGAGGTTTATCAATGCTTATTTTTATCCCTATTCTCATTTTCGTGGCGTTGGTGATAGTCGGCGCAGGCGTCAAAATTGTCCCACAGGGATACCAGTGGACCGTGGAGCGTTTTGGCCGTTACACCAAAACCCTGCAACCAGGCCTGAGCCTGGTGGTGCCGTTTATGGACAGAATTGGTCGCAAGATCAACATGATGGAACAGGTACTCGATATCCCGTCGCAGGAGGTTATCTCAAAAGATAACGCCAACGTCACCATTGACGCAGTGTGCTTTATTCAGGTTATCGACGCTCCGCGCGCGGCCTATGAAGTCAGCAATCTTGAGCTGGCCATTATCAACCTCACCATGACCAACATCCGTACCGTACTGGGGTCAATGGAGCTGGATGAAATGCTTTCCCAGCGCGACAGCATCAACACGCGCCTGCTGCACATTGTCGATGAGGCCACCAATCCCTGGGGCGTCAAGGTTACGCGTATTGAGATCCGCGATGTTCGTCCACCGGCGGAATTGATTTCATCCATGAACGCCCAGATGAAAGCAGAACGTACCAAACGCGCCTACATTCTGGAGGCGGAAGGGGTGCGCCAGGCTGAAATTCTGAAAGCTGAGGGTGAAAAACAGTCGCAGATCCTGAAAGCGGAAGGCGAACGCCAGTCTGCCTTCTTACAGGCTGAAGCGCGTGAACGTTCCGCCGAAGCGGAAGCCCGCGCCACCCAGATGGTCTCTGAAGCGATCGCCGCCGGGGATATTCAGGCGGTGAACTACTTCGTGGCGCAGAAATACACCGAAGCGTTGCAGCAGATTGGTTCGTCGGGCAACAGTAAGGTTGTCATGATGCCGCTGGACGCCAGCAGTCTGATGGGCTCCATTGCCGGGATCACCGAACTTATCAAGGACAGCACCAGCGAACGGAACAAATCATGATAGCGATGATTCTGGTTCACCCGCATATTTTCTGGCTGAGTCTTGGTGGGCTACTGCTGGCCGCCGAGATGCTGGGAGGGAACGGCTACCTGCTGTGGAGCGGTGTCGCCGCCGTGATTACTGGCCTGGTGGTCTGGCTGGTGCCACTCGGCTGGGAGTGGCAAGGCGTTATGTTCGCCGTATTGACGCTGCTGGCGGCCTGGCTGTGGTGGAAGTGGCTGGCACGGCGCGTGCGTGAGCAAAAACCGGCTGACAGTCACCTCAATCAACGCGGGAAACAGCTGGTAGGCCACCGCTTTATTCTGGAAACCGCGCTGGTCAACGGACGCGGCCACATGCGCGTCGGCGACAGCTCCTGGCCCGTCAGCGCCGACGCGGATCTGAGCGCCGGAACGCAGGTGGAGGTGATTGCCATCGAAGGGATAACGTTGCGCATTAAGGCCGTGTGATCAACGGCGGGCTTTACCTTTGTGATGACAGCAGCCGGAAAGATTATCAATGATCGGGCAATCGGCGCTGTCATTACCCGGGCATGACTCCGCCAGGGTCAGTAATTGCGTGCGCATAGCCTGCAATTCGCTGATGTGGCGTTCAATCTCAGCGACCTTTTCCAGCGTACGTTTTTTCACATCTGCGCTATGGCGCCCCGGATCGTTAAACAAATTCACCAGTTCACCGCACTCTTCCAGGTTAAAACCGACCTGACGCGCCTGACGCAACAGCGTTAACTCGTTTAAATGCTGCTGGCTGTAAGTGCGGTATCCGTTTTCACTGCGCAGCGGCGGCGTCACCAGCCCTTTCTCTTCATAAAATCGAATAGCCTTGCTGGTTAAGCCTGTTTTTTTCGCAACATCGCTAATATTCACATCTCCCCCCCCGCAGAGCATGTTGATGCCGAAGCTCATTATAACCCACATCGCCCCCATGCTATCACGGGGTGGAATGCCCCTGGCGCCTGTGCAATAAATCCTTAGCAATCCTACTGTTATGTGCGATCTCGCTCACACTTATGGTTGTCTTGCTTGCAACATATTGATACAGATCAAAGGTGCATTAATTATACACCTTTCAACCTTGAACTTGTGGATACATCTTCTATATAAACGCGAATGATAATGATGATCATTTACATACTCATAAAGGTTCTCACATGTTGCCACGGATTAGCCAACGGCCATTTATTCTTTCGGCCCTGACATTATGCGTTTCAGGTGCTGTTTCAGCAGCCACGACAACTACAGCACAACATCATAAAGTATCGGATGACGACACGTTAATCGTCACCGCTAACCGCTCAGAAAGTAGCCTTTGGGAAAGCCCGGCCACGATTCAGGTTATCGACCGCCAGGCCATACAGAATTCCACCAGCGTGTCGATTGCGGACGATCTACAGGACATCCCCGGCGTTGAGGTTACTGATAACTCTCTGGCAGGACGCAAACAGATCCGCATTCGCGGCGAAGCCTCTTCACGCGTATTAATTTTGATTGACGGCCAGGTCGTCAGCTATCAGCGCGCCGGGCAAAACTACGGCGCCGGCTTGCTCATTGATGAATCGTCGCTTGAGCGTATTGAAATCGTTAAAGGCCCCTACTCGGTGCTCTATGGCTCGCAGGCCATTGGCGGCGTGGTGAACTTTATTACGAAAAAAGGCGGCGATAAGCCGCTCGGCGGAAGCGTCAAAGCCGTTTACAACTCCGCGACCGCAGGCTGGGAGGAGTCGGCCGCCGCCTGGGGCAGCATCGGCAACTTTGACTACCGCATTAACGGCAGTTATTCCGATCAGGGCAACCGCGACACGCCTGACGGCAGATTGCCCAACACCAATTTCCGCAACAACAGCCAGGGCGTCTGGCTTGGCTACAATCTCGATCGCCATAAATTTGGACTATCACTCGATCGCTACAAAACGTCTACCCAAACCTGGATTAGCGATGCGGATAACCAGTATGACGAATTCAGCGTCCGTATTCCGAAACTGGAACGCGAAAAGGTCGGCGTTTTCTATGACTATGATGCCGATGGCGATTACCTGAAAAAAATCCACCTCGACGCTTACAGCCAGACCATTGAGCGTAAATTTGAGAATCGGGTAAAAACCACCCAGGTCATCCCAAGCCCGATGATTCAGGCGCTGACAGTCAGCAATCAGACCAACACCAATGATAAACAGTACACGCAGGGTGTGACGTTACAGAGCAACTTCTCACTGCCAGCGAACAACGAGCTGGTTATCGGGACGCAGTATCAGCACGACAAAGTGAAGCAGGACACCAATAGCAGCACGCGTCAGACAGCGGCAACCGGCATCTTCGATATCCAGACCAATACCCTGTCACATATTGAGGCTGAACAAGGTAACGCCTCAATATTTGCGCAAAATGACTGGCGTTTTGCCGATGACTGGACCTGGACCGTCGGCGCACGTCAGTACTGGCTCTCTTCTAAACTGAACCGTAGCGACAGTCTGAGCGGCACAACCTGGCAGTCATCCGGTGGAAAGTCAGCGCATGACGATGAGTTAGTCACCTCAACCAGCCTGCGTTACTCCGGTTTTGATAATCTTGAGCTACGCGCAGCCTATGCTCAGGGATATGTCTTCCCGACGCTGGTTCAGTTGTTTATGCAAACGTCTGCGGGCGGCAGAATCACCTATGGCAATCCTGACCTGAAGGCTGAGCACTCCAATAACTATGAACTGGGTGCGCGTTACAAAGGCAATATGTGGCTGATTGACGGGGCGATTTACTACTCCGAAGCCAAAGACTATATCGCCAGTCTCGCCTGTTCAGGGCAAGCGATTTGTAATGGCAGCAGCACCTCATCCTACTACTACGACAACATCGACCGCGCCAAAACCTGGGGGATGGAGCTGACGGCGGAATACAACGCCTGGGCCGTATCGCCTTATCTGAGCGGCAACCTGATTCGTCGTCAGTATGAAGGCGACGTGCAGAAAACCTGGGATACCGGCGAACCGATGCTGACAGGCCGCGCAGGTCTGAAACACACGCTGCTGCTCAATGCCGCGAATATCACTTCCGATCTCTTCATCCGTGCGGCATCCAGCGCCAAAGACAACACGGGAGAGACTGAAATTCGCTATCCGGGCTGGGCGACGCTTAACCTCGCCTTTAATACTGAGTTTGGTTCGCAGGATCAGTATCAGGTCAATCTGGCGCTGAACAACCTGACCGATAAACGTTACCAGACCGCTCATGAATCCATTCCAGCGGCAGGCTTTAACGCGGCGATTGGTTTTGCGTGGAATTTCTGACGATGAAGAGACTTGTCATTGGCTTGCTGGCGCTGGTTAGCGCCTTCAGCGTGCAGGCGGCCGAACGACTGGTGGTGGCGGGCGGTTCTCTCAGCGAGCTTATTTTTGCGATGGGCATCGGCGATCGCGTTGTCGGGGTGGATGAAACCACCTCTTATCCCCCCGAAACCGCTGCACTGCCGCATATTGGCTACTGGAAGCAACTGAACAGTGAAGGCATTTTATCGCTGCGCCCGGACAGCTTTATTACCTGGCAGGACGCGGGCCCGCATATTGTGCTGGAGCAGTTGCGCACCCAAAAAGTCAACGTTGTCACCCTGCCGCGCGTTCCGGCCACCGTTGACCAGATGTATGCCAATATTCATGCCCTGGCGAACACACTCCAGGTTCCTGAGCAGGGCGACGCGCTGGTTAACCACATTCGCCAGCGGCTGGATCGTGTGCAGGACAGCGTGAAGGCGAAAGGCGCGCCGGTTAAGGCGATGTTTATTCTTTCTGCGGGGGGCAGCACCCCGCAGATCGCCGGTAAGGGCAGCGTCGCTGACGCGATTCTGACCCTCGCAGGCGCGCAGAATGTCGCCCAGCATGCGCAATATAAAAGTTACAGCGCGGAATCGCTGATTGCGGCAAACCCGCAGGTGATTGTTGTGACATCACAGATGGTCGAGGGCGACATCAATCGCCTGCGCGCCATTGCCGGTATCACCCATACCTCCGCCTGGAAAAATCAGCGGATCGTCGCCATTGATCAGGCGTTGATTCTGGGGATGGGTCCCCGCGTCGCTGACGCCGTTGAAACTCTGCACCAGCAACTCTGGCCTCATTAAATGGATTTGGCATTACAATTATGAATACTCAACACACGCTGGATCTCACTCCACATTTCGCGCTGGAGGGGAACCAGCCCTTTAAGGATCGTCGGGCCACGATGCCGTGGCGTGGTGCGATTCCTGTTGCAAAAGAGCAATTGTCGCAAACCTGGCAGAACGTCATCAGCCAGACCGTTCCACCGCGCAAAAGACTGGTGTATTTACATATCCCTTTTTGCGCAACCCACTGTACTTTCTGCGGTTTTTATCAGAACCGCTTTGAAGAGGATCACTGCGCACGCTATACCGACGCCCTGCTACGTGAAATAGAGATGGAAGCCGACAGCACGCTGCACCAGTCAGCGCCCATTCATGCGGTGTATTTCGGCGGTGGAACGCCGTCTGCGCTGTCGGCCAGGGATCTGGCCAGGATCATCACCACGCTGCGTGAAAAACTGCCGCTGGCGCCGGATTGCGAAATCACTATCGAAGGTCGGGTGCTCAACTTTGATGATGCCCGCGTTGATGCCTGTCTTGATGCGGGCGCCAATCGGTTTTCTATCGGCATTCAGTCTTTCAACAGCAAGATCCGCAAGAAAATGGCGCGCACCTCGGACGGCCCAACCGCCATCGCCTTTATGAACGGCCTGGTGCGGCGGGATCGCGCCGCCGTGGTGTGCGATCTGCTGTTCGGCCTGCCCGGTCAGGATGCCACCCTGTGGGGCGAAGATCTGGCGATAGCCCGCGATATCGGGCTGGATGGGATCGATCTGTATGCGCTGAATTTGCTTCCCAATACGCCGCTCGGTAAAGCGGTTGAAAGTGGCCGGACGAGCGTTCCTTCCCCCTCAGCGCGTCGCGACCTCTACCTTCAGGGCTGCGATTTTATGGAGAGCGCGGGCTGGCGCTGCATCAGCAACAGCCACTGGGCGCGTACCACCCGAGAACGCAACCTGTACAACCTGCTGATCAAGCAAGGCGCTGACTGCCTCGCCTTCGGCTCCGGCGCAGGCGGTTCAGTCAACGGCTACTCCTGGATGGTGGAGAGAAACCTTTCCACCTGGCATGAAACTATCGCCGCCGGGAAAAAGCCGTTAATGATGATGATGCGTACCGCCGAACGCGGCTTTCAGTGGCGCCATACGTTACAGGCGGGGATTGAAACGGCGCGCGTACCGCTTGATGAGCTGACGCCTCACGCGGAGCAACTGATTCCATTACTGACCCAATGGCACAACGCGGGGCTGACCCGCGATGCGTCAACCTGCCTGCGTCTGACCAACGAAGGACGCTTCTGGGCAAGCAATATTTTGCAGTCTCTTGACGAGCTGATTCAGGAACTTAACGCACCGCGCATCGCGGTAGATAAACCATAAAAGGAGTAACTTATGAGCCATGTCTCTTTACAGGATTTTTTGCGCACTGAGCCGGACGGAACGCTGGAAGCGATCGCCGCACAGTACAACACCACGCTTTTAGACGTAGTCAAAAACCTGCCCTCTCATACCCTGGTCAGCGGCGATAAATTCGATACCGTCTGGGACACCGTCAGCGAATGGGGCAAAGTCACAACCCTGGTGCACACCGCCGATGTCATTCTCGAATTTACCGGTGAACTGCCCTCCGGCTTCCATCGTCACGGTTATTTCAATCTGCGCGGTAAAAAAGGCATGACCGGCCATATCAAAGCGGAAAACTGCACGCACATCGCCTTAGTGGAACGCAAGTTTATGGGCATGGACACTGCGTCTATTCTGTTCCTCAACCAGGCGGGCAGCGCCATGTTTAAAGTCTTCCTCGGTCGCGACGAGCATCGCCAGCTACTGGGCGAACAGGTTGACGCCTTCCGCACCCTGGCCTCCTCTCTGAAGGAAAACGCCTGATGACGCCGTGGTTACTTTTCGGTGCCGGCGGTACAGGCGTGGGTGCCAGAACGCTTGAACTCGCGCTGGCGCAACAGCGCCCGGTCGTTGCCGTGATTCGTCACCCGGAGACCGCGGCCCTTTTGCAAAGCAAAGGCGTTCAGGTATTTATTGGCGATGCCTGCGACGCAAGCGTCGTGTCCTGCGCCTGCCATGCCGCAGGGCCGGAGGCGCTTGTCATTTCATCAATGGGGGGAAACCAGGATTATCTGGCGCACAGAACCGTTATTGATGAAGCGGAAAAAGTGGGCATCAAACGCATGATTCTGGTGACGTCGCTGGGATGCGGCGACAGTTGGGCATTTTTATCCCCTCGCGCGAAAGCCGCATTCGGCCAGGCCGTGCGGGAAAAAACGCTGGCGGAAAGTTGGCTGCAAACCAGTCAGCTGGATTATGCCATCCTGCGGCCTGGCGGTTTACTGAATGGCGATGCGACAGGTAAAGCGCAGCGCTACCAGGGACAGGAGTGCCACGGGTTTGTGATGCGTGCGGATGTCGCCGCCCATATTCATGAACTGGCCTGCGCGCCTGCGCTTAACAATCAGATCTACAGTCTGGTTGAGCCTGAACTAAAGCCGGTGTGATCCCCTCGCGGCGCGGACATCCGCGCCGCAATGACGTTATGGAGATTCGAGTGTTCAAGGATTCACTCTCTTCCCTCAGTGTATTGACGGGGCTTTCACTCTTGCTGATCGCACTGGTGCTGTTCGGCGCCAGCCAGGGGGCGCTGAACATCAGCTTCAGCGCGCTGTTTAACCAAGAGTACCGGGATATCTGGCTGAACATCCGTTTGCCCCGCGTTCTGTTGGCCGTGCTGGTTGGCGGCGCGCTGGCGACGGCGGGCGTGATCATGCAGGGACTTTTTCGCAACCCGATGGCCGATCCGGGGTTGCTCGGCGTCAGCAGCGGCTCTGCGTTAATGGTCGGCGTCGCGATCGTTTTCCCTCTTTCGTTGCCCGTCGTTCTGGCGCTCTATGAACAGATGATCTTTGCCGTCGCCGGCAGCGTGGTGGTCTGCGCGGTTATTTTTCTGATCAGCCTGCGCCACGCTCACGGCGGCATGATGCAACTGCTGCTGGCCGGGATTGCGATTAACGCGCTGTGCGGGGCGGCTATCGGCATACTG
This sequence comes from Citrobacter sp. CK206, assembly GCF_030333125.1. Lineage (NCBI taxonomy): Bacteria > Pseudomonadati > Pseudomonadota > Gammaproteobacteria > Enterobacterales > Enterobacteriaceae > Citrobacter > Citrobacter sp. CK206. The sequence goes on along the minus strand of NZ_JAOWGM010000021.1, from coordinate 342,035 downwards.
AGCTATGTTGGCGACGAACAGCAATTACGTCAGTTGACGCTATGGATGATGGGCAGCCTCGGTCAGGCGCAGTGGCCGACGCTACTGGTGGCCAGTTCGTTCGCACTGCCCGCCATCGCCGCCACCGCCTGTCTTTCCGGGACGCTGAACCTGCTGCAATTAGGGGATGAAGAGGCGCACTATCTGGGGGTAAACGTAAAGCGTAAACGTCAGCAGCTGTTGTTGCTCAGCTCCCTGCTGGTGGGCGCTGCCGTTTCGGTAAGCGGCGTGATTGGCTTTATCGGTCTGGTGGTTCCCCATCTAATTCGCATGATTATCGGCGCAGACCATCGCTGGCTCATTCCCTGCTCTACACTTGCAGGGGCATGTTTGCTTTTGATTGCCGACACGCTGGCACGCACGCTGGTACAGCCTGCGGAGATGCCGGTCGGCCTTCTGACCAGCCTGATTGGCGGCCCCTGGTTCCTGTGGCTCATTCTGAACAGCCGGAGGGTGGTATGATTGATGCCCAAAATCTGGTTTACAGCATTCATGGACGTCGTTTAACGGACAATGTTTCGCTGACTCTGCCTGGTGGTGAAATCGTCGCTATTTTAGGGCCGAATGGCGCCGGGAAATCCACGCTGCTGCGCCAGCTTACCGGGTATCTGAAGCCCGACTCTGGTCGCTGTACGCTTCTGGGCAAGCCGCTGACCGAATGGCCGCTGACGGAACTGGCGAAGACCCGCGCGGTGATGCGCCAGAACAGCCACATGGCGTTCCCGTTCAGCGTTCGGGAAGTCATTCGCATGGGCAGGCATCCTCATCGGACGCATAATCCACGCGATGAAACCGAGCACATCATGGCGTTGTGCGATTGCAGCCAGCTGGCCTCGCGTGATTACCGGCAGTTGTCGGGCGGCGAACAGCAGCGGGTACAGCTGGCGCGCCTGCTGGTTCAGCTCTGGGAACCCGAGCCCTCGCCCAAATGGCTGTTTCTGGATGAACCCACCTCCGCGCTGGATATTCACCACCAGCAGCATCTTTTCCGTCTGCTGCGCCAACTGGTGCGTGAACGACAGTTCAACGTCTGCTGCGTGCTGCACGATCTCAATCTTGCCGCACGCTATGCCGACCGGGTGGTGCTGATGGCAAACGGCCGCCTTATTGATAACGGCAGACCGCAGGAGGTGCTGAAACAACAGGCGCTGAAAACGCTTTACGGCGCGGATATCACGGTTTTAAACGATCCATCAAATCTCTCACCGCTGATCGTCCTCGATCGGTAAAACTTGCGGAGCATCGAATGCTGATGCTCCATTTTCTGTAACAATTGCCTGTTATAAGTGATCGCTTTCTCAATTCTGACTCTTTCAACTGGTCATTCTACGCGGGTAGATTTATTAATCTGCGGTAAAAATATAATATCTACGCGAGTAGAACGTGAAGAGTATAAACCTGCGACTTATGTCGACAGCTAACTTCAAGGAGTTCTTATGAACACGCATTCATCCTCTGTTCCCCTGACGGACGGCCAACAGGCAGCTCAGGAACGACTGGAAACCCCCGAGGGGCGCCGCGAATTCTGGCGAGCGACATTTTCCTGCTGGTTAGGCACGACAATGGAATATGCCGATTTTGCGCTGTATGGCCTCGCCGCAGGCATTATCTTTGGCGACGTCTTTTTTCCTGAAGCCACACCAGTTATGGCGCTACTTTCCAGCTTCGCCGCCTATTCCGTCGGGTTTATAGCACGCCCCATCGGCGCGCTGTTGTTCGGCTGGATAGGCGACCGTCATGGCCGGAAGACTGTCATGGTTATCACTATCGGGTTAATGGGCATGTCGACCATGTTGATCGGTTTAATTCCCAGCTACGCCCAGATTGGCGTTTGGGCGCCGGTATGCCTGGTCATCTTACGATTTTCCCAGGGGCTGGGCGCCGGGGCAGAGCTTTCAGGCGGCACCGTCATGCTCGGTGAATATGCCCCAGTTAAGCATCGCGGACTGGTCTCCTCGATTATCGCTCTGGGCTCAAATAGCGGAACATTGCTGGCTTCTTTAGTCTGGCTCATCGTACTGCAAATGGATAAAGACGCCTTGCTAAGCTGGGGATGGCGCATCCCTTTTCTTTGCAGCTTCCTCATCGCCGCCGCCGCACTGTTTATTCGCCGCCATATGCGTGAAACGCCCGTCTTTGAGCGTCAAAAAGCACTCCTGCAAGCCGAGCGAGAGAATGCGCTTCGCCAGGGTCAGGAGATGCAACAGTATGACACCCGTAGCTTCTGGCAACGCACCAGAGCATTCTGGACCATGGTCGGATTACGCATCGGCGAAAATGGCCCCTCCTATCTGGCCCAGGGATTCATCATTGGCTATGTTGCCAAAGTGCTGATGGTTGATAAATCTGTCCCCACTGTTGCGGTATTTATCGCCTCTATTCTGGGATTTGCCATTATTCCGCTGGCGGGTTGGCTTTCTGACCGGTTTGGTAGACGTATCACTTACCGTTGGTTCTGTCTGCTACTGATTCTGTACGCATTTCCGGCATTCATGCTGCTGGATTCTCGTGAACCGTGGATTGTTATCCCGACGATCATTACCGGAATGGGGCTCGCTTCACTGGGCATTTTCGGTGTTCAGGCTGCATGGGGCGTTGAGCTTTTCGGTGTGACCAACCGTTATACTAAAATGGCTTTCGCAAAAGAGCTAGGGTCCATTATGTCCGGCGGTACGGCGCCACTTGTCGCCTCGGCGCTGCTCTCATTTTACGGACACTGGTGGCCTATCGCCGTCTATTTCACCCTGATGGCCGCAATTGGGCTGGTGACGACTTTCTTCGCGCCAGAGACTCGTGGGCGGGATCTCAACTTGCCCGAGGATGCAATTTGAGGCCAGAGAACGTGAGTTGCGCGTTCTTTACCAAAGATTTTTGGGTCATAACGCCTTATGCTGTCTGGAAAAAAGATCACTCTGAACTCAATCAGGTAGGTGCCTTGTGACCCAATCACATTCACAACGCGTAACACGTTCTGATGTTGCAAAAGAAGCGGGAACATCTGTCGCTGTTGTCAGTTACGTTATTAATAACGGTCCGCGCCCCGTCGCCGAAGCGACCCGACAGCGCGTATTGCAGGCCATAAAAAAAACCGGTTATCGACCTAATGGTATAGCGCGCGCCCTGGCTTCAGGCAGCACGCAAACCTATGGACTCATTGCGCCAGACATCTCTAACCCGTTTATCGCCTCAATGGCGCATGCCCTGCAACGTGAAGCATTTTCTGATGGGAAAGTGCTCCTGCTGGGCGATGCGGGCGACAACAGCGGACGTGAGCGTGAACTGATTAACAATATGCTACACCGTCAGGTCGACGGGCTTATCTATACCAGTGTTGACCGGCATCCCTATATTGAGCTGATTCAGGAGAGCGGAACCCCCTGCGTCATGCTGGATCGCGTGGACCCTGGGTTGAATGTCAGTGTTATTCAGGTAGATGAACAACTGGCGGCCTGGCAGGTGACGAAGCATCTGATTGATCACGGTTACCGCGATATTGGCATTATTTGTGGTCCGCGTGAAATGTTGAACACCCAGGATCGTATCCGGGGATGGCAGCTAGCGCTGGAAGAGTCATCGCTAATTATCAACCCCTCCTGGATCTTTTCGACTAACTATACCCGCGCCGGAGGTTACGAGGCGACAAAACGCATGTTGCAAGGTAAACCACCGCGCGCGCTGTTCGCAACCAACGAACAGCAGGCGCTTGGCTGTTTACGCGCTCTGGCAGAACAAGGATTACGCGTTCCACAGGATGTGGCGCTGGTCTGCTTTAACGCAACACAAGAATCGGCTTACAACGTACCTTCCCTGACCGCCGTCCGACAGCCTGTCGACAAAATGGCTCGTGCGGCAATTGATATGTTGAAAAACTGGGATGGAGAAGTTCGCCGCGTTGAATTTGAGTTTTTTTTACGAGTGGGAGAGTCGTGTGGCTGCCAGGGACATGAAGTACAACCTGAAACCAGATAAAAATAAATCTATGCGCGTGATTATCGACTGCGATCCGGGTAATGGCATTCCCGGCGCCAATATCGATGACGGCCTCGCGCTGGCACTCGCCATTGCCGCGCCGCAAATCTCTCTGGAGATGATCACAACGGTGGCTGGTAATACACCGGTAGAAATCGGATATGCAGTAGCCAAAGATTTCGTTCAACAATTAGGTGTACCCGTTTCTGTCTACCGTGGCGCCGCACGCGCGCTCAGAGAAGATCCGCAGCCCTGGCGGGAAAAGCTTGATCATGGTGTAGACCAATATGGCTTACGCCAACTCTGGGCTGATGTCCCCGTTCCGCAGGCATACCAGGCCACGAAGCCTCTTGCGCCTGAGGCGATAGGTGAGCTGATATGCAACAACCCCGGTGAGATAACGCTGGTTGCAACAGGCCCACTCACCAACGTCGCCATTGCTCTACAGCTCTATCCGCAGCTCGTTCATGCGGTGAAGAATATCGTGATCATGGGCGGAGTATTCAATGTTCCTGGCTATCTGAAAGACACTAATTTTGGCCTTGATCCAGAAGCAGCTCATGCCGTACTCACCAGCGGTGCGCCGGTCACATTGGTTCCGATGGATGTCACGACAAAAACCCAAATGCTTCATACCGATTTGGATCGTCTGGCTGCGGCAGAAAACGTTCTTGGTCGCTATCTGGAGAAAACCATTCGCCCGTGGATCACCTACTCTATGCAGACCCGCAATCTGCCTGGCTGCTGGATCCACGATGTTCTGACGATCGCCTGGTTGCTTGATCCCTCGCTCGCCGCAACGACAGAAGACTTTCTGGACGTCTCGCTTGAAGGCCTTACTCGTGGTATGACCTGTCGTTATGGACGTGACACATTACGCCTGGATGTGGGAATACCCGAGCCCAAAGGCGCGATGATAAAAATTCTACAGACTATCGATAACCATCAACTTCTTTCGCTGATTGAACACTACATCCATCGCTACGGCGCATAGCGATGCTGCACAGAAAAAGAAGATATTCGCGCAGTGTGTAAGGTTATGTTTTTCTGGAGGAAAAATGAATACGTTAGCACTCATCCTCTCTGGTGAAGGAGAACCAATTTTAATTACATTATGCAAAATTTGCGTCGCTTTTTTCCTGGGAGGAATCATCGGGCTTGAAAGAGAATCAAAGGGAAAGCCTGTCGGGTTTAAAACATGTGTGATTATTTCAGTAGCCAGTTGTGCCCTGACCATTGTTTCGATTCAATCTGCGGAGTATTACGCTGAGATTTCAATGAATATCCGTAGCGATCCTATGCGCCTGGCCGCACAAATCATCAGTGGCGTGGGTTTTCTCGGTGCCGGGGTTATCCTCCATCGCCATGATGATGCGATATCCGGGCTAACAACAGCAGCCATCGTCTGGGCTTCTGCTGGCATAGGAATTACCAGCGGAGCCGGTTTTTATCTTCATGCCCTGCTTGCCACAGGGTTATTTCTGCTGGCTATAAAGCTCAGTTATTTTGTGATCTTTTTACAAACAAAAAACCAGCTCCCCGGCAAAGTAAAAATCCGCATTATTCTTGACGAAAAATCAGGGCTACACACGCTGGTAGAAAGTATTAATCAGCAAAAAAGCATTATTGAGACCATTACTATCCGCGATGTAAAAAAGGGAAAAATAGAGGTCAACCTTAAGGTTGTGATCAGAAAAAAAATAACTCTGCCCGAACTGTACAGCAACCTTTCTACGCTCGAACACGTCTGCGCTATCGCGCTGGAACACTGAAAAACACGAGTATAAAACAAACTTCTTGACCTTCCCCTTGATGGAAGGTTTACCCTTTATCACAGTCAGTTAATCCTGTCATAAAGGAGTGTGTTATGTCTCAAACTATCGACCTGACCCTGGACGGTCTGTCCTGTGGTCACTGCGTCAAACGCGTGAAAGAAAGTCTTGAACAACGTCCTGACGTTGAACAGGCGGACGTCACGGTAACCGAAGCGCACGTTACCGGCAGCGCCAGCGCCGAAGCGCTTATTGAAACCATTAAACAAGCCGGTTACGGCGCGGAGTTAAGCCACCCAAAGGCTAAACCGCTGGCGGAGTCATCAATCCCGTCGGAAGCACTGACAGCGGTTCCCCCTGAGCTTCCGGCAGCGACGGCCGATGATGAAAGCCAACAGCTGCTGTTAAGCGGCATGAGCTGCGCCAGCTGTGTTTCCCGGGTGCAAAACGCATTGCAAAGCGTACCGGGCGTCACACAGGCACGGGTAAACCTGGCGGAACGCACTGCGCTGGTAATGGGCAGCGCGTCCGCCGCAGATTTAGTGCAGGCGGTAGAGAAAGCAGGCTACGGCGCAGAAGCGATCGAAGATGACGTTAAACGCCGCGAACGCCAGCAGGAAACCGCACTCGCTACCATGAAACGCTTCCGCTGGCAGGCGATTGTCGCGCTGCTGGTCGGCGTGCCGGTGATGGTCTGGGGGATGCTCGGCGACAACATGATGGTCACCGCCGATAACCGCAGCCTGTGGCTGGCAATCGGCCTGGCGACCCTTGCCGTGATGGTTTTTGCGGGCGGACACTTCTACCGCAGCGCATGGAAAAGCCTGATGAACGGCACCGCCACGATGGATACGCTGGTGGCGCTCGGCACCGGGGTGGCCTGGCTGTACTCGATGAGCGTCAACCTGTGGCCGCAGTGGTTCCCGATGGAAGCGCGCCATCTCTATTATGAAGCCAGTGCGATGATCATCGGTCTGATCAACCTCGGACACATGCTGGAAGCCCGCGCGCGTCAGCGCTCTTCTAAGGCGCTGGAAAAATTGCTCGACTTAACTCCGCCGACGGCGCGCGTGGTCACTGATGACGGTGAAAAAAGCGTACCTCTGGCGGATGTACAGCCGGGCATGTTGCTGCGTCTGACCACCGGCGACCGTGTGCCGGTAGACGGTGAAATCACTCAGGGCGAAGCCTGGCTGGATGAAGCGATGCTCACCGGCGAACCGATCCCGCAGCAGAAAGGCGAAGGCGACAGCGTTCACGCCGGAACCGTGGTGCAGGACGGCAGCGTGCTGTTTCGCGCAAGCGCAGTCGGCAGCCATACCACCTTGTCGCGCATTATTCGCATGGTGCGCCAGGCACAGAGCAGCAAACCGGAAATCGGTCAGCTTGCCGATAAAATCTCCTCGGTGTTCGTGCCAGTCGTGGTGGTGATTGCCCTGGTGAGCGCAGGTATCTGGTATATCTTTGGGCCGGCGCCGCAAATTGTTTACACGCTGGTGATCGCCACCACCGTCCTGATTATCGCCTGTCCGTGTGCGCTGGGTCTGGCGACACCGATGTCGATTATCTCGGGCGTCGGACGCGCCGCTGAATTTGGCGTCCTGGTACGCGATGCCGACGCGCTGCAACGCGCCAGCACGCTGGACACCGTGATATTTGATAAAACAGGTACGTTGACGGAAGGTAAACCGCAGGTCGTCGCCATCAGGACATTTGGCGATACCGATGAGGCGGGCGCCTTACGTCTGGCGGCCGCGCTGGAACAAGGCTCCAGCCACCCGCTGGCGCACGCTATCCTGGAAAAAGCCGCCGACGCCGCCCTGCCTCAGGTGAATAACTTTCGGACGTTACGTGGCTTAGGCGTTAGCGGCGAAGCGGACGGGCATACGTTGCTGTTAGGCAATCAGGCGCTGCTGAATGAACAACAGGTTGTCACGACCGCAATGGACGATGAAATTTCAGCGCAGGCTTCTCAGGGGGCAACGCCCGTATTGCTGGCGATTGACGGAAAAGCCGCGGCGCTGCTGGCGATCCGCGATCCGCTGCGCAGCGACAGCGTCGCAGCGCTTCAGCGCCTGCACCGCGCCGGGTATCGTCTGGTGATGTTAACCGGGGATAACCCGACCACCGCCAACGCCATTGCCAAAGAAGCCGGGATTGATGAGGTGATCGCGGGCGTGCTGCCGGACGGTAAAGCCGATGCGATTAAGCGTCTGCAAAGTCAGGGACGTCAGGTCGCAATGGTCGGCGATGGCATCAACGACGCACCGGCGCTGGCGCAGGCGGATGTCGGCATCGCGATGGGTGGCGGCAGCGACGTGGCGATTGAAACTGCGGCGATAACCCTGATGCGCCATAGCCTGATGGGCGTAGCTGACGCGCTGGCCATCTCACGGGCGACCCTGCGAAACATGAAGCAGAACCTGCTCGGCGCGTTTATCTATAACAGCATCGGCATCCCCGTTGCCGCCGGGATTCTGTGGCCGTTCACCGGCACGCTGCTTAACCCGGTTGTGGCAGGCGCGGCAATGGCGCTTTCCTCAATTACCGTGATGAGCAACGCCAACCGGTTGTTGCGCTTTAAACCAAAAGAATAAGGCGCCTGCGCTAACGCTTATCCGGCCTACGCAGCACTCTCATCGTAGGCTGGATAAGATGCTTTTGCGTCGCCATCCGGCATTTCACGCATTGCACCTTCCAGAGCCACACGCTAGCATGGTTTTCCACTAAGGGAGGGCGTATGGATCTGTTATACCGGGTAAAAGCGTTATGGGCTGCACTGCGCGGCAACCATTATACCTGGCCTGCCATCGACATCATGTTACCCGGCGATCGCTGTTTTCATCTTGTGGGCAGTATTCACATGGGAACGCGCGATATGGCCCCCCTTCCGGCAAAACTGCTTAAAAAGCTCAGGCAGGCGGACGCGCTGATTGTTGAAGCCGATGTTTCAGGCAACGATTCGCCTTTTACCGACCTGCCTGCCTTTGCCGACCTGGATGAGCGAATTAGCGACGAGTTACGTCAGCGCCTGCATAAAATCACCCATGAACTGGGCATTTCCCCTTCTCTCTTTTCGACCCAGCCGTTATGGCAAATCGCCATGATATTGCAGGCGACTCAGGCGCAACAACTGGGGCTGCGACCGGAATACGGTATTGATTACCAGTTGCTGAAAACGGCAAAACAGGCGCAAAAACCGATCATCGAACTGGAAGGCGCTTCCAGCCAGATCGATCTGCTGTGCCAGCTCCCTGATAACGGACTGGCGCTACTGGATGATACCCTGACGCACTGGCATACCAACGCCAGACTGCTGCAACAGATGATGAGCTGGTGGCTGAAATCGCCCCCGCAGAATAATGCTATTTCGTTGCCGAATACTTTCAGTCAGTCGCTGTATGATGTGCTGATGCATCAGCGAAATGTCGCCTGGCGGGAACGTCTGCATGCCATGCCGCCGGGTCGGTATGTCGTGGCGGTCGGCGCGCTTCATCTTTACGGGGAAGGCAATTTGCCTGCACTAATGCGTTAAAAAAATGGCCAATATTTCTATTGGCCCGTCAAAGAGGAATTTCATCGTTATTATTATGCCAGGACGTAGCGCCCTGGTTATGTCGATTGTCGCTCAAAGTCACCATCCTGCCAATACTATTGCGCAAGATGGTACTATTTTTTAGACCACCATCAGGAGTATGCTTTAAGGGTATTTTGTCTGGGCCAGGAATAATTGCTATGACACCCGCCGTAAAATTACTCGAAAAAAACAACATTACTTTTCAGATCCACGCCTACGATCACGATCCGTCAGAAACCAATTTTGGCGATGAAGTGGTGCGCAAATTAGGCCTGAATCCTGATCAGGTTTACAAGACGCTGCTGGTTGCCGTAAACGGCGATATGAAGCACCTGGCGGTCGCGGTAACGCCCGTTGCCGGACAGCTGGATCTGAAAAAAGTAGCGAAAGCGCTGGGGGCTAAAAAGGTCGATATGGCCGATCCGATGGTCGCCCAACGGACGACAGGTTATCTGGTCGGCGGCATCAGCCCGCTGGGGCAGAAAAAACGACTGCCGACGCTGATTGACGCGCCGGCTCAAACGTTCGCCACCATTTATGTTTCCGGCGGCAAACGCGGGCTGGACATCGAGCTGGCGGCGGGCGATTTAGCCAAAATTCTGGATGCGAAATTCGCCGATATCGCACGCCGGGATTAAGCGATTTTAGAATGATTGCCTGATGGCGCTACGCTTATCAGGCCTACAAACCGCATTGACCCATACCGGCACTACGCCCTGTTACTGCCAGCTGACTTCGCCCTTCGGCTCATACGCGCTGGCATCCAGCGGTGAGTTCTTCTGCACGTACTCTTTCAGCACTTCCGCATCAATAAACCCGGTATTCACGTATCCCGGTTTATTATCAATTTGCGGATACCCGTCGCCGCCCGTCGCATTGAAGCTCAGCGTTGCCATCCGGTAGGTTTTCGCCGGGTCAACAGGCTCGTCTTTAATTTTCAGGTCATGAAGTTTGCCGTCTTTCGCCACAAAACTGACGTTCGCAAACTGCGGATACGCCCCGGAATCCGGCTTCATCTGTGCGACGGCGGTCAGGTAATCAACCACCTCTTTACCGCTCATGTCGACATAGACCACTACGTTGCCAAACGGCTGCACCTTGAGCACGCTTTTATAGGTAATGTTGCCGCCTTCAATGGAGTCGCGAATCCCCCCGCCGCTCATCACGCCGAAATCGGCGCTGGTGCGCGCGATTTGCGCGGCCAGAATCAGATGGCCCATATTAGTCTGCACAAAGCGAACTTTGTTGCGATCCCCTTCAAGACGACCATTGACGCTGCCAATCTTCACGTCCAGCTGCGCTTTACCTTTGTTCTGGAATGGCGTCAGAAGCGAGAGCATTTGCTGATTTTCTGAAATTTCCGGGGTGTAAAGTACGCGCTCACTTTTCCCGTTATCCCAGGTGACTTTCTTCTTCAGGTTTACCGGAATGAGCTGATAGTTGACCATTTTCATCTCGCCGTTACGGAACTCAAAGTCCGCGCGGCCAACGTATTTCCCCCACTCATGCGCCTGCACAATCCAGATGCCGTTCTGCTTATCCGGCGCGCAAGGCGTACCCGGCACATAATCAACCTGCTTTTTGTTTTCAGACGCCATGCACACCGGGTCCTGTGAGTGACCACCCACAATCATCGCCAGCGAGCCTTTTGGCAGACTACGCGCCATTTCAACATCGCCCGGCGCGTTCGAACCGTGATCGCCGTTGTCATAGTGCCCCATGTGGGTAGTGGCGATAATGATGTCCGGCTTTTCATTCACTTGCAGTTCCTGAATCACCACCTTCGCCTCTTCGGCCGGTTTACGGAACTCGATATCGGTGAAGAATTCCGGGTTACCGATCTTCGCGGTGTCGTCCGTCGTCAATCCGAGGACGGCGATTTTCAGATCCTGGCGTTTAAAAATAGCCCAGGGCTTGAACAGGCGTTCTCCGGTACTCTTTTGGTAGATATTGGCGGAGAGGAAGGGGAATTTGGCCCACTTTTCCTGCTGACGCAGCACGCTGAGCGGATTATCAAACTCATGATTACCGACGGCCATCGCATCGTAGCCAATCAGGTTCATACCACGAAAGTCAGGTTCCGCGTCCTGCAGGTCGGATTCCGGTACGCCAGTGTTAATGTCGCCACCGGAAAGCAGAAGCACGCTGCCGCCTTCAGCCGCAACCTCTTTGCGAATGCCGTCCACCAGCGTTTTTTGCGCCGATAAACCGTACTCGCTGTATTCGCTGCGCCAGAAATGGCCGTGGTGATCGTTAGTATGCAGAATGGTGATTTTATAGGTTTTATCTTTTTCATAAGCCTGAACAGGCTGGCTTGCCAGCGTAAACGCGGCAAACAATACCAGCGCCACACCCCGTTTCAAAAATTTCATGCTTCTCTCCCTGACTCAATATCAACCGCTGAAATTACAATGATCTGAAATAATAGTCGAAAATGTTTTCAGAATTGAGACTTCCTTCAAACACCGTCCACAGGTATGTTAGTCGAGTAATAATTACAAATTCGATTATCCCCAACATCGCAAACAAAACAGAAGTGACATTCTATGGCAATGAGTGAACCAACCCAGCCGTTAGCGGGCGCCTCTGCTGCGGCGACTAAAGCACGCACCTCGTTTGGCATCTTAGGCGCGATCAGCCTGTCTCATTTGTTGAACGATATGATCCAGTCGCTAATTTTAGCGATTTACCCGCTGCTGCAATCAGAGTTTTCCCTGACCTTTATGCAGATAGGGATGATTACCCTGACCTTCCAGCTCGCCTCCTCCCTGCTCCAGCCGGTCGTCGGATACTGGACGGATAAATATCCCATGCCGTGGTCGCTCCCCATTGGGATGTGCTTTACGCTGAGCGGTCTGGTACTGCTGGCGCTGGCGGGCAGTTTTGGCGCCGTGCTGCTGGCGGCGGCGCTGGTCGGCACCGGTTCTTCGGTATTTCATCCAGAATCTTCCCGCGTGGCGCGTATGGCCTCCGGCGGGCGCCACGGGCTGGCGCAATCCATCTTCCAGGTTGGCGGCAACTTCGGCAGTTCGCTGGGGCCGCTACTGGCTGCTGTCATCATCGCGCCATATGGCAAAGGTAATGTGGCCTGGTTTGTACTGGCCGCGTTGCTGGCCATTATTGTGCTGGCGCAGATCAGCCGCTGGTATGCCGCGCAACACCGGATAAGTAAAGGAAAACCGAAGGCGACCATCGTCAATCCGCTGCCGCGCAATAAAGTGATACTCGCCGTCAGCGTGCTGTTAGTCCTGATTTTCTCCAAATACTTCTATATGGCGAGCATCAGCAGCTATTACACCTTTTATCTGATGCAAAAATTCGGATTATCGGTACAAAACGCACAGTTTCATCTGTTTGCCTTCCTGTTTGCCGTTGCGGCTGGAACGGTAATCGGCGGGCCTCTGGGTGATAAAATAGGCCGAAAATATGTTATTTGGGGCTCAATTCTGGGTGTAGCGCCGTTTACTCTCGTTTTACCCTATGCAACCCTGCACTGGACGGGGATTTTAACCGTGATAATTGGTTTTATCCTCGCATCGGCCTTTTCTGCCATCCTGGTGTATGCGCAGGAACTGCTTCCGGGGCGTATCGGTATGGTTTCTGGGCTCTTTTTCGGTTTCGCGTTCGGTATGGGAGGCCTTGGCGCTGCGGTATTAGGCCTGCTCGCCGACCACACCAGTATTGATTTGGTCTACAAAATATGTGCTTTCCTGCCACTTCTGGGGATACTGACCATATTCTTGCCTGACAACCGACATAAAGCCTGATTTTCCTGCGGCCAAAGGTAAACTTTGGTCGCACTCTCTTCCAGTCACCGTAAGCCTTTAGCTCACAGACACCCCGCCAGTTTTCCAATCCGTGCCTTTTTTATTCTAAATTCCACTTTTCATCAAATTTCAACAATTATTCATAAACATAAACATCGAAATTGTCATAAACTATTACCTGGAATTTTGGTTTCTCTGGCGCCATCGTTTGTGAGGCTGTGCGAGCGATGACGCCAGGGCGACCAAAAATGGATCAACATAACGACCAAAGGAGACGGAATGCATCACGCCACCCCGCTTATTACCACCATTGTTGGCGGCCTCGTGCTCGCTTTTATACTCGGCATGCTTGCCAATAAACTGCGTATTTCTCCTCTGGTGGGATATCTGTTAGCGGGCGTTCTTGCGGGGCCATTTACTCCGGGTTTTGTCGCGGATACCAAACTTGCGCCTGAACTGGCGGAGCTTGGCGTAATCCTGCTGATGTTCGGCGTCGGGTTGCACTTTTCATTGAAGGATCTGATGGCGGTAAAGGCCATCGCCATTCCCGGCGCGATCGCCCAGATAGCCGTGGCGACGTTGCTGGGTATGGCGCTTTCAGCGGTGTTGGGTTGGTCGCTCATGACCGGTATCGTCTTCGGGTTATGTCTTTCAACCGCCAGTACCGTGGTGCTGCTGCGCGCGCTTGAAGAGAGACAGCTCATTGACAGTCAGCGCGGGCAAATCGCCATCGGCTGGCTGATTGTGGAAGATCTGGTGATGGTTCTGACGCTGGTTCTTCTGCCCGCCGTGGCGGGAATGCTGGAAAAAGGCGATGTCGGCTTCGCGTCGCTGGCAGTCGATATGGGCATCACCATCGGTAAAGTGGTGGCGTTTATCGCCATTATGATGCTGGTTGGGCGCCGTCTGGTGCCGTGGATTATGGCGCGCAGCGCCGCCACCGGCTCCCGTGAACTGTTTACCCTTTCCGTACTGGCGCTGGCGCTGGGTATCGCCTTTGGCGCCGTCGAGCTGTTCGATGTCTCCTTTGCGCTGGGCGCTTTCTTTGCCGGGATGGTGTTAAACGAATCAGAATTGAGCCACCGCGCCGCACACGATACGCTGCCGCTTCGCGACGCCTTTGCGGTCCTGTTCTTTGTCTCCGTCGGGATGCTGTTTGACCCGTTAATCCTGATTCAACAGCCGATGGCGGTATTGGCTACGCTGGCCATTATTATCTTTGGTAAATCGGTTGCCGCTTTCTTCCTGGTTCGCCTGTTCGGGCACTCGCCGCGCACCGCGCTGACCATCGCCGCCAGCCTGGCGCAGATTGGTGAATTTGCCTTTATTCTGGCAGGTCTGGGCATGGCGTTGGATCTGCTGCCGCAGGCAGGGCAGAACCTGGTGCTGGCGGGCGCGATTCTGTCGATTATGCTCAACCCGGTGCTGTTTGCGCTGTTAGAGAAATACCTCGCCAAAACGGAAACGCTGGAAGAGCAGACGCTGGAAGAAGCGATCGAAGAAGAGAAGCAGATTCCGGTGGATATCTGCAACCACGCGCTGCTGGTCGGTTTTGGCCGCGTCGGTAGTCTGCTGGGCGAAAAACTGATGGCGGCAGGCATTCCGCTGGTGGTCATTGAAACCTCACGTACCCGCGTGGATGAGCTGCGTGAACGCGGTATTCGCGCCGTACTGGGGAATGCCGCTAACGAAGAGATCATGAATCTGGCGCATCTGGACTGCGCTCGCTGGCTGCTGCTGACCATTCCGAACGGCTACGAAGCCGGTGAAATCGTGGCCTCCGCCCGCGAGAAATGCCCGCACATTGAGATTATCGCGCGCGCGCATTATGACGATGAGGTGGAATACATCACCGAGCGCGGAGCGAATCAGGTGGTGATGGGCGAGCGTGAAATTGCCCGCACCATGCTGGAGCTGCTGGAAACCCCGCCCGCAGGCGAAGTGGTGACGGGTTAAACGGTGTGATGCCGGATGGCGGTGTAATCACCTTATCCGGCCTACGATTTTCTTGTAGGCCCGATAAGCGCAGCGCCATCGGGCAATAACTCATCGATCCCAGTAAGACTCTTCGAGGCTGTCTTCCCGTTCCGGCAGACCGCGCGTCAACCGCGGGGAATGCTGGTTCAATACCTGATAACTCACACGGTTCGCATACTTACACACCTGCGCCAAAGACGAATAGGTCAGCCAGGTGAATTTATGCTTGCTGGAGTTAGGCACATTGGTGCGGTGATAATTATTGGCGGTAATATCATGTAACAGCGCCGCCAGCGCGCCGTCTCCCGCGCCATTGGTGTTCATGATTTTTTCCGGCCCGCCCATGTACGGGGCGATGTGCGAGTAGACCCGCAGCGGATGGAGACAATCTTTATGCCGCATCGCACGGCTGAACTCATACTGATTAAACTCGGCAATCGCCCCCGGCAGCAGCGGGTGCTGGGTTTTGCGTTTCGCTTCATCTTCGGTAAAGCCCGCCATATACAACCCAATCGGCCCGGCGGTACACAGCACCAGATCCACCCAGTCCAGCGCCTTATCAGACGCCAGCAGCGGATCGTTCTCGCCGGTTAACGCTTCCGCCTCTTCTTCATTCATCGCCAGAATGGAGACATGCTCTTTGAGGAACGCCTGCCACCACTGCGGATTATCGGCGATAACAAACTTCGTCCCCAGGGTCAGCACCACCGGCACATTATGCTTTTTCGCGTACTCAATGGCTTTCATGGTCGCTTCCGGCATCGGCTCGCCCGGTTTACAGCGCACCAGATAGGAGGTCAGCACCAGCGCAGATGCGCCCGCAATCACCGATTCCGGGATGCTCTCCGCCCGAAGCTGGTTCATGTGGCCGGGACTGATGGCGAAGGTACGCTCGCCGGATTCGCCAATCAGCGTAAAGCAGCGGCCAATGGGGCCATCAACCCCTTGCAGGTGGTTGAGGTCGGTACGGCTCGATGTGTTACATAAATAGCGATAGGCGTAGCTGCCAATCTCAATGTTGCTGCACATCACGCCCAGCAGAACGGAGCGATCGTCCGCCAGCACCGAGTAGTTGTGCATGGTGTTACCAATGGTGCCACCGGCAAACTGGTGGGTGATCAGGTTTTCACGCACCAGCTCCTGATACAACGCTTCTGCGACATCATCCTCAATCACCAGAGAATGCCCGGCGCTCAATCCATAACGTTTCACAAAGTCATCATCGACTTTCGCTTCAATATCCACCAGCGTCTGATCGATACCAACCACCCATGACGCGCTGGTTTCATTTTCAGCCTGAATTTGTTGCAACAGCGGGTCACGGGCATTAACGGGGAAATAGTGTTTGGATTTACGTTTACCGGGAAATTTCATGATTGTGTTTACAGGTGGATAACTGAGCGGTGCATGGTAGCACATTCCCCCCTGCCCGCGCGACGAGGCGCGGAGTTTCAATATCGGACGGTGAGATCGCAGTTTATTGGCGATCGCTTTCTACAATGGAGGCATTTCACAAGGAGCGCGTTATGAAGCCAGAAAACAAAATTCCCGTTCTCGATCTTATTTCTGCGCAGATGAGGGCCGTCATCAACGTTCATCAGGCGGAGCTGCCGCCGTGGCCTGCGGATGACATTGCGGCGCAGCGCCAGCACTACACCCGCGAGCGCCGGTTCTGGAACGCCGGAGCGCCGCAGATGGCAACGCGGGCGGCGGCGGTTCCCACATCCTACGGCGAGGTCGCCACGCGTCTGTATTATCCACAGCACAACAGCAGGGCAACGCTGTTTTATCTGCACGGCGGCGGATTTATTCTCGGCAATCTGGATACCCACGACCGCATTATGCGGCTGCTGGCGAGCTATACGCGGTGTACGGTCGTCGGCATCGACTATACGCTCTCTCCCGAGGCGCGTTTCCCACAGGCGATTGAGGAGACCGTCGCGGCATGTCGGTTCTTTCATCAACGCGCCGATGAATACGCATTGAACATGGCGCAAATCGGTTTTGCCGGGGATTCCGCAGGCGCTATGCTGGCGCTCGCCAGCGCGCTGTGGCTGCGCGATAAGCAGATTGTATGCGGGAGCGTGGTCGCCACGCTGCTGTGGTATGGTCTCTACGGGTTACAGGATTCGCCCAGTCGCCGTTTGTTTGGCGGAGAATGGGACGGCTTAACCCGTCAGGATCTGGAGAGGTATGAAAACGCCTATCTGCGTGACGAGCAGGATCGCGAATCCCCCTGGTATTGCCTGTTCAATAACGATCTGACCCGCAATGTGCCGCCCTGCTTTATTGCCGGCGCGGAGTTCGATCCGTTACTTGATGACAGCCGTCTGCTGCACCAGACGCTCCAGGCGCATAATCAGCCCAGTGAGTACCGGATGTACCCCGGCACGCTGCACGCCTTCCTGCACTATTCACGCATGATGAAAACCGCTGACGATGCGCTACAGGATGGCGCGCGTTTCTTTATGGCGCAGTTAAAATAGCCTCAGAGGTACGGTGCGGTCAGCTTCAGCATCATATCGATGTGTTCCGGCGCGGCATTGAGCGCCGGAATGTATTCGTATTTTTTACCGCCCGCCTCAAGGAAGATTTCCCGGTTTTGCAACGCGATCTCCTCCAGCGTTTCCAGACAATCCGCCGCAAAACCCGGACACATCACCTGAATATGCCCGGTGCCTTTTTCGCCCAGCATTTTCAGCGTTTCGTCAGTATACGGCGTCAGCCACGGCTCGCGGCCAAAGCGCGACTGGAAGGTCATCATCACTTTTTCTGGCGCCAGGCCAAGCGCGGAGACCAGCTCACGGGTAGTATCGCGACAGCGTTGCGGGTAGTCGTCGCCTTCGTCAGCGTAACGCTGCGGGATGCCGTGATACGAGAGCAGCAGCAAGTCCGGCTCGCCATGTTGGGCAAACGAGGCACGGGCGCTATTTGCCAGGGCGGTGATATAGCTATTGTCATCAGCGTAGTCACGAATAAACGAGACGCCTGGAATACTGCGTTTACGCGCCAGAATACGCGCCAGTTCGTCCCAGACGGCCGCCACCGTCGAACAGGAGTATTGTGGGTAGAGCGGCAGCACCACGATGTGATCGACGTGGTTCGCCAGCAGTTCATCGACCGCGCTTTCCAGCGACGGCGAACCGTAGCTCATCCCCAGCGCAACGGGCGTATCCGGGAGACGCTCTGCCAGCGCCTGCTGTTGCTCCCTGCTGTAAACCAGCAACGGCGATCCGCCTTCCTGCCAGATAGACTGGTACAGTTTTGCGACACGCGGCGCGCGCAGCGGCAAAATTACACCACGCAAAAGCGGCCACCACAGCAGGCGGGAAGTATCCACCACGCGCTCATCGCTTAAAAATTGCTTCAGATAGCGTTTAACCGCTTCAGGAGTTGGGGCATCGGGAGTGCCGAGGTTAGCCAGCAGGATACCGGTTTTCGTCTGACGCATTACCGCCTCTTATTGATTCAAATTGTTGATAATTGTAGCGGAAAAGCGAGGAAGAAGAACTAATTGCTGCGAGAGGTAAGATGAGAATTTGCCTGATGGCGCTACGCTTATCAGGCCTACAAGAAAATCGTAGGCCGTAGGCCCGATAAGCGTAGCGCCATCGGGCAATTTACGGATTAACCGAGGATTTTTTCAAGGTCGGCACGCACATCGGCAACGGCCTGAGTACCGTCCACTTTCGCGTATTTAGTGTTACCCGCTTCCGCTTCTTTCTGGTAGTAACCAATCAGCGGCGCAGTCATCTGATGGTATTCCACCAGACGCTTACGAACGGTCTCTTCCTGATCGTCTTTACGGGTGGTCAGCTCTTCGCCGGTCACATCATCCTTGCCTTCCACTTTCGGCGGATTGAATTTGATGTGATAAACACGGCCAGACGCCGCGTGCACGCGACGGCCCACGATGCGGTCAACGATCAGCTCGTCCGGTACGTCGAATTCGAGAACATAGTCAACCGCAATGCCCGCTTCTTTCATGGCGTCGGCCTGCGGAATTGTACGCGGGAAGCCGTCCAGCAGGAAACCGTTGCGGCAATCGTCCTGCGCGATACGCTCTTTTACCAGCGCAATCACCAGCTCATCGGTCACCAGCTTGCCGGCGTCCATGATGTCTTTCGCTTGTTTACCCAGCTCGGAGCCAGATTTCACGGCGGCACGCAGCATGTCGCCAGTGGAGATTTGCACAATACCATATTTCTCCATGATGAACTGAGCCTGAGTTCCTTTACCCGCGCCCGGAGCGCCAAGCAGAATGATACGCATTACGAAAATCCCCTTAAAGGTTGTCGATATTTTTTAAAAAAGCGCTAAACGATACCACCATCACGCAATTCGCTCAAGGAAGGCGCCCTGCGCTGAAACGGTTAACGGCGGGAAAATGAAGAAAAAGAGAGGATAAAATAAAAAATGCCCGATGGCACTGCGCTTATCGGGCCTACATAAGCAACCTGCTCGTAGGCCGGATAAGCATTAGCGCCATCCGGCATGACGCGGTGCCGATTAAGACACCAGCAACTGGTTCATACGACGGATAAACTGGTTCGGATCTTCCAGCGTACCGCGTTCGGCAAACAGCGCCTGATCCAACAACAGCTCTACCCATTCGTTAAACTGCGCTTCGTCCTGGGTATCCGCCGTGCGTTTCACCAGTACGTGATCCGGGTTAAGTTCAAAGATGTATTTCACTTCCGGCACGGCCTGACCGGCAGCGGCAAACAGCTTCGCCATCTGGGTACTCATCTCGTCAGCGTCGGTGGTGACAATGGCCGGAGTATCGGTCAGACGATGCGTCAGACGCACCTCTTTCACACGATCGCCCAGCAGGGTTTTCACGCGCTCAACGAACGGCGTCAGCGCTTTTTCCGCTTCTTTTGCGCTTTCATCGACTTCATCCGCCAGTTTTTCCAGCGATTCGTCAACTTTAGACACGGACTGGAACGCCTTACCATCGAACTCGGTCAAGTAATTCATCATCCACTCATCAATGCGATCGGAAAGCAGCAGCACTTCGATGCCTTTCTTACGCAGCAGCTCCAGGTGCGGGCTGCTCTTCGCCGCCGCGTAGCTGTCTGCCGTGATGTAGTAGATCTTCTCCTGCCCTTCTTTCATGCGGGAGATATAGTCTTCCAGAGAGACGGTTTGTGCGGAAGAGTCCGTATGCGTTGAGGCAAAGCGCATCAGTTTCGCGATGGCTTCCTGGTTGGCATGATCTTCCGCCGGGCCTTCTTTCAGCACCAGACCAAACTGTTTCCAGAAGGTCTGGTATTTTTCCGCATCGTCTTTCGCCAGTTTTTCCAGCATTTGCAGAACACGTTTGGTCAACGCGCTGCGCAGGTTGCGGGTAACGGTGCTGTCCTGAAGGATTTCGCGGGAAACGTTCAGCGGCAGATCGTTGGAATCAATCAGACCACGCACGAAGCGCAGATAGTTCGGCATAAACTGCTCGGCGTCGTCCATGATAAAGACGCGCTGTACGTACAGTTTCAGCCCATGTTTGTGATCGCGGTTCCACATATCCCACGGCGCCTGAGACGGGATGTACAGCAGGCTGGTGTACTCCTGCTTACCTTCCACGCGGTTGTGGCTCCAGGTCAGCGGGTCGGTGAAGTCGTGAGCAATGTGCTTGTAGAACTCGTTATACTCGTCGTCTTTGATTTCTGACTTGTTACGCGTCCACAACGCCTGCGCCTTGTTGATTTTCTCCCAGGAGACGATCGTTTCACCGTCTTTTTCTTCCTGTTTTTCAATCTCTACCGGCAGCGCGATATGGTCGGAATATTTGCTGATGATGGAGCGTACGCGCCAGTCATCAAGGAACTCGTCTTCGCCTTCACGCAGGTGCAGGGTGATTTCCGTACCGCGATCGTCTTTAGTGATATCCGCGACGGTGTACTCACCTTCGCCCGCCGATTCCCAGAACACGCCGTTTTCCGGCTTATCGCCCGCCGCGCGGGTACGCACGGTCACTTTATCCGCGACGATAAACGCAGAGTAGAAGCCGACCCCGAACTGGCCGATCAACTGGCTGTCTTTCGCCTGATCGGAACCCATTGATTCGAGGAAAGATTTAGTGCCGGATTTCGCAATGGTTCCCAGATGATCGATAACGTCATCACGGTTCATCCCCACGCCATTATCGGCGATGGTCAGCGTACGCTTATCTTTATCGAAGGAGACACGCACGCGCAGCTCGCCGTCGCCTTCATACAGATCCGGGTTCGACAGCGCGCGAAAACGCAGCTTGTCCGCCGCATCTGAGGCGTTAGAGATAAGCTCACGCAGGAAAATTTCTTTATTGGAGTACAGAGAATGGATCATCAGGTGCAGAAGCTGTTTTACTTCTGACTGAAAACCACGAGTTTCTTGTCCTTTCATTGGATAAATACCTCAACAATGCCATTTACAAGGTCAAAATGCGTTGAGGGAGAGATGGGGACGGGAAATGAGTTTTCAAGCGGGAGAACGCGAATGTTCTCCCGTTTGATTAAAAACGAATCTTATGACGCCCGGCAAGCGAGTGGGACAGCGTGGTGCCATCGACCATTTCCAGTTCGCCGCCCACCGGTACGCCGTGGGCGATACGGCTGGCTTCAACGCCATACTGCGCACAAAGTTCGGCAATATAGTTCGCGGTAGCCTCCCCTTCGACCGTCGGGTTGGTCGCGAGGATCACTTCGCTGAGCTGTTCTGACGCCAGACGCTGCTCCAGACGATCGAGACCGATATCGTCCGGCCCGATGCCGTCGAGCGGCGACAGATGCCCCATCAGCACGAAGTAGCGGCCAGAGAATTGCCCGGTCTGCTCAATGGCGTAGATGTCCGCCGGACTCTCCACCACGCAGATTTGACCGTTTTCCTGACGACGCGGATTCGAACAGATATTACACACGTCCTGCTCAGTGAAGGTGCGGCAATCGGCACAGTGGCCGATTTCCGACATCGCCCGGGTGAGCGCTTGCGCCAGACGCATCCCGCCGCTGCGGTCACGCTGAAGCAGCGTAAACGCCATGCGCTGCGCTGACTTCGGGCCAACGCCCGGCAGACAGCGCAGTGCTTCCATAAGCTGAGTTAACAGCGGGCTGGTTTGCATCAGAACGGCATCTTAAAGCCAGGCGGCAGTTGCATACCGGAGGAGACAGACGCCATCTTCTCTTTCTGGGTCTCTTCAATGCGACGCGCCGCATCGTTGAACGCCGCAGCGACCAGATCTTCCAGCATCTCTTTGTCGTCTTCCAGCAGGCTTGGGTCGATTTCCACGCGACGGCAGTTGTGCGCACCGTTAATGGTCACTTTCACCAGACCTGCGCCAGACTCGCCGGTGACTTCCAGTTTGGCGATTTCTTCCTGCATCTGCTGCATTTTTTCTTGCATCTGCTGGGCTTGCTTCATCAGGTTGCCCAGACCGCCTTTTCCAAACATAAGCTCTCTCTCTTGATGGTTTACAATCGCAAGCCGGGCTTACGATCAAATGGGGCGAATACTCTCTTCATCCAGATCCGCGTCAAAGAATCGACGCAGCGTCTGAATGTTGTTATCCGCGATAATCGACTCACGCGCCTGCGCAAGTTTTTCTTCATAAATCGCCTGACGCCACTCCAGCGGCGTTCGCACCGCCGGATTATCATCTTCAACGATGGTCAGTTCAACCGTCGTTCCCGTCAGGGCGCTCAATGCTTCCGCCAGCTTTTGCTGCGCGCCAGTGGAGTTAAGGTGTCGCTGCGTGGAGCGCAGATGCAGGCAAATGGTATTGCCGTTCTCCTCTTTCCAGGCGTTTAACGCCACCTGTTCCACCAACTTCGGCAGGGAGAGCTGGCTAATTTGTGCCGCCCACGGATCGCGTTCAGTCGCTTCCGCGGCCAGTTTGGTCGCCAGTTCCGGTGTTTTTTCATGCTCCAGCGCCTTTTTCAGCGCTTTCGGCGTGGCCACAACCTCTTTTACTTCCACCACCGGATTGGTCGCCTTCCAGCGGTAGGCTTCTTTCTTCGTCGGCGTCTGTTCCAGCGCAGACGGCGCCGGACGCGCCTGAACGCGTTCAGAGACAGAGGCTAATCTTTCCAGCGCAGCGTTATTTACCGGCCGCGCGCGGGAAGCGGCTGCCGGTTCACTCTTTTTTGTTTTGGTTGCTCCCTGAGCACGCTGAAGCTGGTTGCGCGCCGCCAGCACCTGGCTGGTGGCATCGGGCAACGGCACCTCCTGGCGTACCGGAGCGGATTGTTGTGAAGGCACCTGCGTCGGCGTCATCACCGCCGTTGGCGCGGCCGGCGCAAAAGA
This sequence comes from Citrobacter sp. CK206, assembly GCF_030333125.1. NCBI lineage: Bacteria > Pseudomonadati > Pseudomonadota > Gammaproteobacteria > Enterobacterales > Enterobacteriaceae > Citrobacter > Citrobacter sp. CK206. Next base: position 318,654 of record NZ_JAOWGM010000021.1, on the reverse strand, counting down.
TTGCTGCGGTCTTTCCGGTTCCGGCAGCGGCATACGTGGGTGGAATGCCAGCGCGCGTAATAGCGTCATTTCAACGCCCATCCGTCTGTCCGGGGCATAGGGCAACTCTTTGCGGCCAATCAACAGCGTCTGGTAATAAAGCTGTATGTCCGCTGGCGGCACGGTTCGCGCCAGTTCACGCATGCGCTGCTCAATCGCAGCCATATCGTTACCCAGCGCGGCAGGCGACAGCTGCACCATCGCAATGCGGTGCAACAGCCCCAGCATTTCGATCAGCAGCGCTTCCCACTCAATACCGCGCGCGGCGGCATCATTCACCAGCGACATCACGCGCTCGCCATTGGCGGCAACCACCGCCTCGACCAGCGAAAGCGCCTGGTCATCATCCAGCGTGCCGAGCATCGCACTCACCGCCTGGGTGGAGACCTGCCCGTCACCGCTGGCGATCGCCTGGTCGGTCAGGCTTAACGCATCGCGCAGGCTGCCGTCCGCTGCGCGGGAGAGCAGTTGCAGCGCGCGCGGCTCATGCGCGATATGTTCTTCGTTAAGGATATGCTCAAGCTGATGGCGAATTTGTTCGACATCCAGCGCCTTGAGATGGAATTGCAGGCAGCGCGACAAGATCGTCACCGGCAGCTTCTGCGGATCGGTGGTCGCCAGCAGAAACTTGACGTGCGCGGGCGGTTCTTCGAGCGTTTTAAGCAACGCGTTGAAGCTGTGCCGCGAGAGCATATGCACTTCGTCGATCAGATAGACCTTAAACCGGCCGCGCGCGGGCGCGTACTGGACGTTGTCCAGCAGGTCGCGGGTATCTTCCACTTTGGTGCGCGACGCGGCGTCGATCTCAATCAGATCGACAAAACGCCCCTGCTCGATTTCCCGGCAGTTGTCACATACGCCGCACGGCGTGGCGGTGATGCCGGTTTCACAGTTCAGTCCCTTCGCCAGCAGACGGGCGATGGAGGTTTTACCGACGCCACGGGTGCCGGAAAAAAGATATGCGTGATGAATACGCCCTAACGACAAGCCGTTCGCCAGTGCGGTCAGCACATGTTCCTGGCCGACGACGTCAGCAAAGGTTTGTGGGCGCCATTTTCGGGCTAAGACCTGATAACTCATTGGCTGGCTCTGAAACGCTGGAAGGTGGATTCATGGGGGGAATGCTAACACAACCTCGCAAATACAGCGAGGTTGTGAGGCTTTATTCGCGACGCTCACCCTTTTGAGCCGCCGCAAGCGGCGTTCAAAACGCAAATGTGTTTTGTCGGGCACTGGCCGGAACCAAAGTGGCGAATAAGCTAGCCTGAATCAGTGCCCCGGGAAGGGAACCAGGCTATAACAGGTAATCCCCTGTTTTGCCAGACGCTGCTCACCACCCAGATCGAACAGATTGATGATGAAAGCGGCATCGGTCACTTCCCCACCCAGACGACGGATCAGCTTCACAGTCGCTTCGATTGTGCCACCGGTCGCCAGGAGATCGTCCACCACCAGCACTTTATCGCCCGGTTTGATGGCATCAACGTGGATTTCCAGCTGATCGGTGCCGTACTCCAGCTCATAGCTTTCAGCGATCGTTTCACGCGGCAGTTTGCGCGGTTTACGCACCGGAACAAACCCGACGCCCAGGCCCAGCGCGACCGGCGCACCAAACAGGAAGCCACGCGCTTCGGTGCCGACAACTTTGGTGATGCCTGCATTTTTGTATCGTTCAACCAGCAACTCAATGCTGAGCGCATAGGCTTTCGGGTCTTCCAGCAAGCTGGTGACATCACGGAAAAGAATGCCCGGTTTCGGGTAATCGTGAATGCTTTTAATGCTATTTTTGAGAAACTCAAGCTGCTGTGCAGTCGCGGTCATGGATATATGCCTGCTATTACGGTGTTACTCACGGCGCGAATTAAGGGGGTCAAAGTAACGATTGTTTAACCTTTAACCGTCTGCGCCTGTGCTCGAAAACGGTCGAATTTACTGGCTGCGTAAGACAATTGCAACAGCGATTATTGCGCTTCAGTGCTTTTGTTGCTTTTCATCAATCACCGGTATCCGCCACATAAAAATCAACAGGCAGGCCAGGATCGCCAGCAGCAGTATTCGTACCCACATCATATGCACCAGCCAAAGCGAGATACCGAATGTAATCAATATCAATGCAATAGCGCGTGGTTTCGCCCCCGGCGGCATCGCGCGATGCTTTTGCCAGTGACGCAAATAGCCGCCAAACCAGGAGCGGTAAAGCAGCCAGTCATGAAAGCGCGGCGACGAACGGGCAAAACACCAGGCCGCCAGTAAAATAAACGGCGTAGTAGGCAATAGCGGCAACACGACGCCCAGCGTCCCTAACACTACCGCCAGCCAGCCAATGATGATTAAAATAGTACGTTTCATAATGACAGTACGTAGCACACAAGGCTGCTACTGTAGCATAACAGTTATCATTTTCATCGGAGTGTTACATTGAAAACCGCCATGCTGTTACACAGGCTGGAAAGCCAGCTCGCCAGTCTGCGCCAGCAGAGCGCGCCGCTGGCACAGCATGCGACGCTCAGCGCACGCTTTGACAGGCATCTTTTTCGCACCCGCAGCACGCTATTGAAGGCGTATCTGGATGAAGCCGGAACCAACCTTGACGCGTTGCGCCATGCGGTTGAACAACAGACGCTGCCGCAGATTGCCTGGCTGGCGGAACGCCTGGTTTCACAGATTGAGGCGATAACACGAGAAACCGCGACCTGGTCGCTCAGGGAGTGGGACAGCGCCTCCCCGGGGCTGGCGCGCTGGCAACGTAAACGCGTAAAACATCAGGAGTTTGAGCGTCGTCTGCTGGAAATGACCGAGGAGCGTAAAGCCCGTCTGGCACAGGTCACCGGCTTCACCGAGCAGCAGGCGCTGCACCGGGAAATCGAGGCGTTTGAAGGCCGTCTGGCGCGCTGTCGTCATGCGCTGGAAAAAATAGAGCGCGTACTGGCGCGCCTGACCCGTTAACCACTGGAGAAAATATGTCGCTTGAGAATGCCCCGGACGACGTCAAACTGGCCGTCGATCTGATCGTCCTGCTTGAAGAGAATCAGCTGCCCGCGCAAACCGTGCTACGCGCGCTGGAAATTGTGAAGCGTGATTATGAAAACAAACTAAAAAACGCGGAAGACGCCTCGCAAAGCGATTAAAAGGGAGCTGGTGCGTCCTCACCGTCAATGTCAGAGTCTGCGTCGGGACACAATGACGACGGACAGTTCATGGAACGACTTTCAACCACGCCGCATAATGCGGTATTTCGGCAACTGCTGACGCAAAAAGCGATCGCGCGGGATTTTTTACAGATCCATTTACCTGACACCTTTCTTCGCATCTGCAATCTGGATTCCCTGACGCTGGAGTCAGGAAGTTTTGTCGAAGAGAACTTACGGGCCAGCTATTCAGACATCCTCTATTCCCTGCAAACTACGCATGGACCAGGCTACGTTTATGCGCTGATTGAGCATCAAAGCAAACCCGATAAATTCATGGCGTTTCGCCTGATGCGTTATGCCATCGCCGCCATGCAGCGGCATCTTGATGCCGGGCACGACACGCTGCCGTTAGTGGTTCCCTTACTGTTCTACCACGGATCAATTAGTCCGTGGCCCTACAGCCTGAACTGGCAGAATATGTTTTGTGAGCCCGCGCTTGCCAATAGCCTTTACAGCAATGAATTTGCGCTGGTGGACCTGACCGTAATGCCGGATAATCAGATCATGCGGCATCGGCGAATGGCGATGCTGGAGTTGCTGCAAAAGCATATACGCCGACGCGATCTGGCCGAATTACAGGATCAATTAATCACGCTATTAACGCAGGAACACCTGACCCGTAGCCAAATCAGCGTGCTGATACACTATATGTTGCAGGTTGGGAATACCACGGACCCCGGCGCGTTGATCCGCAAACTGGCCAGCTGCGCCCCCCAGTATAAGGAGCAACTGATGAGCATTGCCGAATGGCTGGAAGAGAAAGGCAGAGCAGACGGCCTGCAAAAAGGAATGCAACAGGGAATGCAGCAAGGACGGCAAAAGGGCTTAGAAGAAGGTCGTCAGGCCGAAGCGCGCAGCATCGCTCTCAAAATGCTCGACAGCGGTCTGGCCCCCGATCTGATCACCCACCTAACCGGACTCTCGCCAGAAGAGCTGTCTGCGCTCTCCCATTAGAGACACTCAGGGCGGCCTGGCCGCCCTGAACAGAACTTAGCCCACCGACGGCGTCGGATCGTCGCCTTTGATTTCGCGTTTAACTTCCGTCACTTCGTCACCTTTCTCATTGCGCAGATGCACTTCAAGCTGGTTAAAAGCGATGTCGATGTTATTTTCACGACACAAACGATCGATGGTCCGGTTCAGCTCATCCACCGTATGGCTGCGATCGCGCAGTTCACGCACGTACAGACGCAGTTCATGATCGAGCGTACTGGCGCCAAACGTGGTAAAGAACACCGCAGGTTCTGGCTCACGCATCACTTTCGGGTGCTCCGTCGCCGCCTGCAACAGCACTTTTTTCACTTTGTCCAGATCCGAGCCATAGGCGACACCAAGGCGGATCACCAGCCGGGTGGTGGTGTCGGACAGCGACCAGTTGATCAATCGTTCGGTCACGAAGGCTTTGTTCGGAATGATCACCTCTTTACGATCGAAGTCGGTAATGGTGGTCGCACGAATACGGATCTTGCTGACCGTCCCGGAGAAGGTGCCGATAGTCACCGTATCGCCAATGCGTACCGGGCGTTCAAACAGGATAATAATGCCAGAGACGAAGTTACCGAAAATCTCCTGCAAGCCGAAACCAAGACCGACCGATAACGCCGCCGCCAGCCACTGTAGTTTGTCCCACGATACGCCAAGCGATCCGAATACCGTCATCGCGCCAACGGCAATGATGATGTAGTTGAGGATCGTGGTGATCGCATACGAAGCCCCCTGGCGCATTTTCAGTCTGGAAAGTACCAGAACTTCCAGCAGGCCAGGTAAGTTACGGATCAGCGCCCAGGCCACCATTGACACAATAATGGCAAACAGCAGGCTGCCCATCGTAACGTTTTTAACCACCGCGGCGCCCGCTTCCGTGCCGTTGTAGTGCCAGAGCGTGATGCTGTCGAGATAGCTGAACACGGTGATCAGATCGGACCAAATCGCCCAAAACATCACCCCGAACAGGGCAATCATCAGCAGCATGGTGATGCGCAGCGTTTGCTGGTTAACCTGTTCCAGCGCAATGGTCGGTTCTTCCTGCGGCTCCGCGCCTTCCGCCCCCTCTTTCACCAGATTCTGACGACGCGCCAGCGCACGGCGCCAGGCAATACGACGCGCCGCGACGCTCAGGCCGCGTAACACGGTCTGATACAGCAGGTTCCAGATAATCACCAGATAGACGGTTTCAATCCAGCGCCCGGACAGGCGTAGCGTGGTATAGAAATAGCCCGTCGCGGTCAACACCATCAACGCGACGGGAATGATAGAGAGCACGGTAATCGTGATCAAACGTAAACCATGCGACTCCTTATCACGCCAGCTATCGCGGCACATTGGCCACACCAGCAGAGTAATAAGCAGAAGGTTGAGGAAAATCACCACCTGCCCCAGCACATCGTCCATCAGATGCAGCGGAGAAAGTTCAGCGACCACCGACCAGAAATGCAGCGGCAGTAGCGCCAGACTGATGCGCACAATCTGACGGCGCCAGTGGCTGGTCAATTTCGCCGGCATGCCGAAGTGCCGAATGGCAACGCCCTCTTTCTCCAGCACCTTCCAGCACAGACCGAATACCAGCCAGAACAACGCCAGCTTTTTACTGAACGCCCATAACAGGTCGCTAATATTCAACTGCATGGTGAGGAGGATCAGCCCCACCGCAAGGATTATCAGACAAACCGGCAAGGCGCGAATCAGATCGATGAAAATCGCTTTCGGCGTATTGAGCTGGCTGTCGTTACGCAATGATCCCACCGCAGCCGCCAGCTTCTCCTGGTACGCTTTAAGCCATTTCAGTCGCCAGCGAATCACCCCGGCGATCAGCAGCAAAGGCAGCCCCGCGAGGAATGCGATGAATACCGCAGGCCAGGCCTTTTCCCAGTTCACCGTAATTTTCATCGACCTGAACTGATCTTTCAGCGTTTGCGGGAAGGCTTTAATCCAGTCCCAGTCCATCGGGCGGTTACTGTTAACCCAAAAGATTTGCTGAGTCAGGATCTCTTTAAGGTTTTTCGAGACGCTCATCAGCTGCTGTTGATTGATTTGCAGGTTAATGGCCATCATCAGCTGATTGCCCAGTTGCTTATTCAACTGATCCAGTAATTCCCTGCGCATATCAACCACTTGCAGCAGCGCATCATGCACTTCGTCATTAACCTCGTCAGTGTGCCCTTCTTCCAGTTTGGCCACAAAGGCGTCGTTCTGGAACAAAGCGTCACGCTGCTGGTTAACTTCAAACTGCTCCAGACGCAAATCCGCAATCCGGTTGGTCATATCGACAAGTTCATCTGCCGACGGCAGCGTTTGCTGCTGCTGATACAAGATACGCGACAACAGCAAACTGCCTCTCAGCACCGCAATCTGCTCTTTGATATTGCGCTCTGATTGCAGCGCGCGATCAAGCCAGTTTTTGACTTTGATGTTCTGCTGCATGAGCGCGTTGCCGTTTTCGGTTGCCGTGATCAGGCGCTGGCTCAGTTGATGATTGACATCCAGCTCCTGCTTCACAAGAGGGTTAGCCTGAATACGCGCCGTTTCATCCGGCGAGATCGCCTCCTGCGCCGTCTTCTCGGTTAGCGTCAGACGTTTGCTGTTGACCGCTTCCTGCAAAAGCTGGAGCTGGTGTTCCAGTCGATTGGTGTTCGCCGTGACGTAATCGCGCTGCTTTTGCAGAGTATCCTGCAAAACTGTATTGCCTTCCAGACTTTTGCGCTGCTGATCGATTTGCGCGTTAAGCAACGCCTGTTGCGCCTGTAGCAGAGCCTGTTGACTCGGGCGCAATGCGCCATCCCCGACACTGGTGCCGTCCAGTCGATTACGGATTTGCTGCATTTGCTGCGACGCGGTATACATCGCATTTTGCACACGCTCAGGCTGCGTCTGGAGCGAAACCAGCTGACTATTGTAAGTCGCCAGATCGTTTTGCGAGTTCTGCAAATCATCCAGCACCTGCGCAACCCGAAGTTCCAACTGGCGCAGCGAAAGCGTGCTCAACGTTTTTCGCGTTTCGTCGTCATTATCCACATCGCTGAGGGCATTCAGCGCGTCCGTCGCCTGACGCATTTTTTCCGGCGCCTGCGCGACTTTCTGACGTAATTGCGTGGTCTCCTCTTTTACCCGATCGATTTTATCAAGCGTGGCGAGCGTATCGATGAGATCCTGCTGGACCAGTTTATCCAGCGCCGAGAGGTCTTTCTGTTTACCCAGCGCATCCAGCTGGCTTTGCACGTCTGCTTTCGACGGCAGATCGCCATTCGTTTGCGCACGGGCAAACGCCGACGACTGACCGCACAGCAATAACACAAAGAAAATGATTGAGATAAAAACAAGATGCGATGAACGTTTATAGAGCTGCAACATAGTCATGGGAGTGAAGGTTTCTGAACCGGAAGAATGACCGGAAATAGTCAAGCCGCAAGAATATCACGGCGGTGACGGACAGAATAGCGGAACGGAAAATGTCCAGGATAATTCCTGGAATGATATCAGGGGCTTTCTAGGACAGGCGCCGCTCTCAGCGTCGGGCAAAGCAGATACATTTCCAACAAGATGGCGACGTAATCTCGCGCTTCTTTTTTCAGATCAAAGGATTGCGGCGCAAAGAGCCAGTTTTCCATGATGCCGGAAATATAGCCGCGCATTAATATTGCCGCACGACGCGTCATCAGGTTTCCCGGGAGCATTTTTGCTTTAATACAATGTGTTAGAGTTTGTTCAATGCGATCATAGCTTTCCACGCAGATGCTTCGCTGCGCCTGTTGCACTACCGCCATTTCACCCACGAATTCGCATTTGTGGAATATAATTTCCATCAATAAACGTCGGCGCTCTTCCGTCACGGTTGCTTCAAGAAGATGGACTAAAATTTCTCTTAATACTGATAGTGGATCGTCGGGGAATTTTGCCTGATACTCAATCTCAAGCTCACCAATATTGGATTCTGATAGCTCCCAGATTTCACTGAATAAATCCGACTTGTTTTTGAAGTGCCAATAGATTGCACCGCGTGTGACGCCAGCGGCTTTTGCAATCTCCGCGAGCGAAGTGGATGATACCCCTTGTCGCGAGAACAAACGCAGAGCTACATCCAGGATGTGTTGCCGAGTTTCCTGTGCTTGTTGTTTGGTTTTTCGTGCCATATGTCGGTGAATTTACAGGCGTTAGATTTACATACATTTGTGGATGTATGTACCATAGCACGACGATAATATAAACGCAGCAATGGGTTTGTGGACTTTTGACCATTGATCAATTTGAAATCGGACACTCGAGGTTTACATATGAACAAAAACAGAGGGTTTACGCCTCTGGCGGTCGTTCTGATGCTCTCAGGCAGCTTAGCGCTAACAGGATGTGACGACAAACAGGCCCAACAAGGTGGTCAGCAGATGCCAGAAGTTGGGGTTGTGACGCTCAAAACTGAACCTCTACAGATCACTACTGAACTCCCGGGTCGCACCAATGCATACCGTATTGCGGAAGTTCGTCCTCAGGTAAGCGGAATTATCCTGAAACGTAACTTTACGGAAGGCGGCGACATTGAAGCGGGTGTGTCTCTCTATCAGATTGATCCTGCGACTTACCAGGCGGCTTACGAAAGCGCCAAAGGCGATCTCGCTAAAGCGCAGGCGGCTGCAAATATCGCTCAGTTAACGGTTAAACGTTATCAGAAACTGTTGGGTACGAAATACATCAGCCAACAAGACTACGATAGCGCGCTGGCAGATGCGCAACAGGCGAATGCGTCTGTTGTGGCGGCAAAAGCGGCCGTTGAAACCGCACGCATTAATCTGGCGTATACCAAAGTGACCTCCCCGATTAACGGCCGTATCGGTAAATCATCCGTAACGGAAGGCGCGCTGGTACAAAACGGCCAGGCTACCGCCCTCGCGACAGTACAGCAACTCGACCCGATCTATGTGGATGTAACGCAGTCAAGCAACGACTTCCTGCGCCTGAAACAGGAGCTGGCGAGCGGCAAACTGAAGCAAGAGAACGGCAAAGCGAAAGTCGAGCTGGTCACCAGCGACGGCATTACCTATCCGCAATCCGGTACGCTTGAGTTTTCTGACGTCACCGTCGACCAAACCACCGGATCTATTACGTTACGCGCAATCTTCCCTAACCCGGACCATACCTTACTGCCTGGTATGTTTGTTCGCGCACGTCTGGAAGAAGGCACCAATCCTGATGCATTGCTGGTTCCCCAGCAGGGCGTTACCCGTACGCCACGCGGTGATGCCAGTGCGTTGGTTGTCGGCGCCGATGACAAAGTGGAAACCCGTCAGATCGTCGCAAACCAGGCGATTGGCGATAAGTGGTTAGTCACTGATGGACTCAAATCGGGCGATCGCGTGATTGTTACCGGGCTGCAAAAAGTGCGTCCTGGCGCGCAGGTTAAAGCGCAGGAAGTCACCGCGGATAATGAACAGCAAGCCGCAAGCGCTAACCCGTCTGAACAGTCTAAGTCTTAACTTAAACAGGAGCCGTTAAGACATGCCTAATTTCTTTATCGATCGCCCTATATTTGCGTGGGTGATCGCCATTATCATCATGTTGGCAGGGGGCCTCGCGATCCTCAAACTGCCGGTAGCGCAATATCCAACGATTGCGCCGCCCGCAGTGACGATCTCCGCGACTTACCCTGGCGCTGATGCGAAAACCGTGCAGGACACGGTGACGCAGGTTATCGAACAGAACATGAACGGTATCGATAACCTGATGTACATGTCCTCAAACAGTGACTCCACGGGTACCGTGCAGATCACTCTGACCTTCGAATCCGGTACGGATGCAGATATCGCGCAGGTTCAGGTGCAGAACAAACTGCAACTGGCCATGCCGCTGCTTCCTCAGGAGGTTCAACAGCAGGGTGTGAGCGTTGAGAAATCATCCAGCAGCTTCCTGATGGTTGTGGGCGTCATTAACACCGACGGCACCATGACCCAGGAGGATATATCTGACTACGTTGCGGCGAACATGAAAGACGCCATCAGCCGTACGTCAGGTGTGGGTGACGTGCAGCTGTTTGGTTCGCAGTACGCGATGCGTATCTGGATGGACCCAACGAAGCTGAACAACTTCCAGCTCACGCCAGTGGATGTGATTAACGCGATCAAAGCGCAGAACGCCCAGGTTGCGGCCGGTCAGCTTGGCGGTACGCCGCCAGTGAAAGGCCAGCAACTGAACGCCTCCATCATCGCACAAACGCGTCTGACCTCTACGGAAGAGTTCGGTAAAATTCTGCTGAAAGTGAACCAGGACGGCTCCCAGGTTCGCCTGCGCGATGTAGCAAGAATTGAACTGGGCGGTGAGAACTACGACATCATTGCGAAGTTCAACGGACAGCCTGCGTCTGGTCTGGGGATCAAACTGGCGACCGGTGCGAACGCGCTGGATACCGCAAACGCCATCCGTGCAGAACTGAAGAAGATGGAACCGTTCTTCCCGTCAGGGATGAAGATCGTTTACCCGTATGACACCACCCCGTTCGTGACGATCTCCATTCACGAAGTGGTGAAAACGCTGGTAGAAGCCATCATCCTCGTGTTCCTGGTCATGTACCTGTTCCTGCAAAACTTCCGCGCGACGTTGATTCCGACAATCGCGGTGCCGGTGGTGCTGTTGGGGACATTCGCCGTGCTTTCGGCGTTCGGTTTCTCGATAAACACGCTAACAATGTTCGGGATGGTGCTCGCCATCGGTCTGTTGGTGGATGACGCCATCGTGGTGGTAGAGAACGTTGAGCGTGTAATGTCCGAAGAAGGATTGCCGCCGAAAGAAGCCACGCGAAAATCAATGGGCCAGATTCAGGGCGCGCTGGTGGGTATCGCGATGGTGCTGTCAGCGGTATTTATCCCGATGGCCTTCTTCGGCGGGTCTACAGGGGCTATTTATCGTCAGTTCTCCATCACCATTGTGTCCGCAATGGCGCTGTCAGTGCTGGTGGCATTGATCCTGACGCCAGCCCTGTGCGCCACCATGCTTAAGCCGGTTGCCAAAGGCAGCCACGGGTCAACCAAAGGTTTCTTTGGCTGGTTCAACAACATGTTCGAGAAGAGCACGCACCACTACACCGACAGCGTAGGCAACATCCTGCGCAGCACCGGTCGTTATCTGCTGCTCTATCTGATCATCGTTGTCGGCATGGCTTACCTGTTCGTTCGTCTGCCAAGCTCCTTCTTGCCGGACGAGGACCAGGGGGTCTTCCTGAGCATGGCGCAGCTGCCAGCGGGCGCAACCCAGGAGCGTACGCAGAAAGTTCTCGATGAGATGACCGACTATTATCTCACCAAAGAGAAAGATAACGTTGAATCCGTCTTTGCGGTTAACGGCTTTGGTTTTGCTGGTCGTGGTCAGAACACCGGTATCGCGTTCGTCTCGTTGAAAGACTGGGCCGACCGTCCGGGGGATGAGAATAAAGTCGATGCGATCACCGGTCGCGCGATGGGCGCATTCTCCCAGATTAAAGATGCGATGGTGTTCGCCTTTAACCTGCCAGCGATTGTCGAACTGGGTACGGCAACGGGCTTCGACTTCCAGTTGATTGACCAGGGTGGCCTCGGTCATGAAAAACTGACGCAGGCGCGTAACCAGCTATTTGGCGAAGTGGCAAAACACCCGGATCTGCTGGTCGGCGTTCGTCCGAACGGTCTGGAAGATACGCCGCAGTTCAAGGTCGATATCGATCAGGAAAAAGCGCAGGCGCTGGGTGTTTCCATTAGCGATATTAACACGACGCTGGGCGCAGCATGGGGCGGCAGCTATGTGAACGACTTCATCGACCGTGGTCGTGTGAAGAAAGTTTACGTCATGTCTGAAGCGAAATACCGTATGTTGCCGGAAGATATCGGAAACTGGTATGTGCGCGGTAGCGATGGTCAGATGGTGCCGTTCTCGGCCTTCTCCTCCTCGCGCTGGGAATACGGTTCACCTCGTCTGGAACGCTATAACGGTCTGCCTTCAATGGAAATCCTCGGCCAGGCGGCACCAGGTAAGAGTACCGGTGAAGCAATGGCGATGATGGAAGAGCTGGCAAGCAAACTGCCATCCGGCATCGGCTACGACTGGACCGGGATGTCTTATCAGGAACGACTGTCCGGCAACCAGGCGCCTGCCCTGTACGCCATTTCACTGATCGTGGTCTTCCTGTGTCTGGCGGCGCTGTATGAGAGCTGGTCTATTCCGTTCTCCGTTATGCTGGTGGTGCCGCTCGGGGTTATCGGCGCGCTGTTGGCGGCAACCTTCCGTGGCCTGACCAACGACGTTTACTTCCAGGTGGGCCTGCTCACAACCATTGGGTTGTCGGCGAAGAACGCGATACTTATCGTCGAATTCGCCAAAGACTTAATGGATAAAGAAGGCAAAGGTCTGATAGAAGCAACGCTGGAAGCGGTACGTATGCGTTTACGCCCGATCCTGATGACGTCTCTGGCGTTTATCCTCGGTGTTATGCCGCTGGTTATCAGCTCTGGCGCAGGTTCCGGCGCGCAGAATGCTGTGGGCACCGGCGTAATGGGCGGGATGGTCACCGCAACGGTTCTGGCTATCTTCTTCGTTCCGGTCTTCTTTGTGGTGGTACGCCGCCGCTTTAGCCGCAAGAGCGAAGACATTGAGCACAGCCATTCGGTAGAGCATCATTGATTCATCTCCTGTGAAAAGGCCGCGCAAGCGGCCTTTTTTCTGGATAAAAATCATAAAAAGCGCTTATTGTTAGTTTGTTTATTCACCGTAGAATAAATAAGACATATAATCCCCAGCGTGCTAAAGGCTATTCTTAGAGAGTCTGGTCATTTCTTATTTTTTCCGTTAATTAAGAAATCATTAAGATTATTCCTGGTATATCGTGAGTGTAACAGCCTTCTTAACAATCGTTGTTAGCACAAATGACGATAACTCAATGATTGCAAAAACAATAAAAAGATCGCCTCATTTCAGGCATCGTCTTTTACGGTTAAAATGTAAAATTGCGTTGGGGCAACATACTTTTACCTAATTGTAATTTTTCGTAATAGGACGATGAAATCTTTTTTAGAGTGGATTATAGTTAAAACATCAGGAGAAGAGCGCAAGTTCCAGGTCAGTTAGTTGTATCCATCCCGAAAGGTGTTCGGTTAGTTCAAGCCACTAAGAAGGGGATGCGTTATGGATGAGTACTCACCCAAAAGACATGATATCGCACAGCTTAAATTTCTCTGTGAAACCCTGTATCATGACTGTCTTGCAAACCTTGAAGAAAGCAACCACGGTTGGGTTAATGACCCTACTTCGGCAATCAATCTTCAGCTCAATGAACTGATAGAGCATATTGCAACCTTCGCACTTAATTATAAAATTAAGTATAATGAGGACAATAAGCTGATTGCACAGATAGATGAATATCTGGATGACACCTTTATGTTGTTCAGCAGTTACGGCATTAATGCGCAGGATCTGCAAAAATGGCGAAAATCAGGAAACCGCCTGTTTCGCTGCTTCGTCAATGCCACAAGGGCGAATCCTGTTAGCTTGTCATGTTAAAAATTATTACAATCATAGGTAAGATTTATGTCCGATAAACCATTAACGAAAACAGATTATTTGATGCGTTTACGACGCTGCCAGACAATAGACACGCTGGAACGTGTAATAGAGAAAAATAAATATGAATTGTCTGACAATGAATTGGCTGTATTTTACTCAGCAGCAGATCACCGTCTTGCAGAATTGACGATGAATAAGCTCTACGACAAGATTCCCACCTCCGTGTGGAAATTCATTCGCTAATTTTTGCATAACGCTATGGAGAATACGTTCGTTCTGCCTGACCGAGGGTTTCCCTGTATTTACCGTTAATTCCTATTTTACGTCTCGTGATTTAGATCACATCAAGGCAACGGGAACGTTCCCTTAAAAGGCGTTGCGCTTTACTGTACTGCGGCAGTTAATCCACAAACAGAAGAGTGCATAATGAGCGAAGAAAAGCAGAAGATGATTGCCGGTGAGTTATATTGCCCGGCCGATGAGACATTGCGCAACGACCGCCTGCGGGCGCGCCAGTTGCTTCATCGATACAACCACTCCGCACCGGACGAGAAGAATGCGCGACAGGCTATTCTGAGCGACCTGCTAGGCCAGAGCGACGGTGCGTATATTGAACCCTCCTTCCGCTGTGATTACGGTTACAATATTTACCTCGGCAAAGCATTTTACGCTAACTTCGACTGTGTGATGCTGGATGTCTGCCCGATTCATATCGGCGACAATTGTATGCTCGCACCTGGCGTGCATATCTATACGGCGACGCACCCGCTGGATGCCACAGAACGCAACAGCGGTAGGGAACTGGGTAAACCTGTAACCATCGGGAATAATGTCTGGATCGGCGGTCGCGCCGTGATTAACCCTGGCGTCACCATTGGCGACAACGCCGTTATCGCATCAGGCGCCGTCGTGACCAAAAGCGTTCCGGCCAACGTTGTGGTCGGTGGAAATCCCGCGCGAATCATTAAAACGCTGTAAAGCGAATTGTAACTGTTATGATAAATTGTGGTTAATCTGTTACTTTTTTCATGAAGTTCGCCCTTCTAAAATGGGCTGTTCCCTGAATGTTACAGAAATCACAAAGGCAAATGATGACAGAAATACAGCGCCTGCTGACGGAAACGATTGACGATCTCAATGCTCGCGAGAAACGCGACAACAGACCGCGTTTCAGTATTAGTTTTATTCGCAAACATCCGGGGCTGTTTATTGGCATGTATATCGCCTGGTTTGCCACGCTGGCTGTCATGCTGCAATCAGACACGCTGGTGGATTCAGTGTGGCTGCTGGTCGTATTATTCGTCCTGTTGAATGGTTTTTTCTTTTTTGATGTCGCCCCGCGTTATCGCTACGAGGATATCGACGTGCTGGATTTCAGGGTTTGCTATAACGGAGAATGGTATAACACGCGCTTCGTTCCCCCTGCGCTGATCCACGCTATTCTTCAGTCACCGCATGTTGGCAGCGACCAGAAAGCACAATTACAGAAGATGATAACGCGTAAAGGCGAACTCTCTTTCTACGATGTTTTCACGCTCACTCGCACAGAAACAAGCCACTAGTTTTCTCACTGTTGCAGATGTAAAAAGTGCGTACCGTCCCTGGCACGCACTGTAGTCCCTGCAATGTTGGCAAATCATTAACGTCTTTTTTTACGACCCTGCACCGCTTTAAAACGTGGATTGGATTTGCAGATCACATATAAACGCCCTTTGCGTTTAACTATCTGGCAGTCCGGGTGCCGCTGCTTTGCGCTACGCAATGAATTCAGTACCTGCATCTTATCCTCGCTTAGCGCCAATAAAATTTCCGAAACGTTTCTGGAAACGTGCTGCGCTGCCTTCGTTATCAAAGGTTTTTTGTTTTCCGGTGTAATAAGGGTGTGATTTAGAAGACACCTCAATGGTGACATACGGATAGGTCACGCCCTCAAGCTCAATCTCACGCTCGGTTTTGATCGTTGACCCCACCTTAAAGTATTCATTCGCACTGGTATCGTGGAACACCACGGTGCGATAGGCAGGATGGATATTCGGTTTCATGACAGCCTCAATATTATGTTATAACGTAACAATAAAATACGCCGCAAATTGCCGCTTTTCAACCCTCATAATGATGTGGTTATCCTTCAATATTGTACGTTTTAAGTCGAAACAAGCCCTTATTGAGCCAGAAAGAGCAAAAGCAGTTAGAATAACGTGATTAAACGAAGGGCTTTTTTACGTTCAGATATACTCGCCATATGCTGCATCAATAAGGATATCACCGTGACAACACGACATTTGGTCAGCCTGGTCACAGGGGTGCTCATTCTGTCTGTCCTTGCCCCTGTGGGATTAAGCCTCTGGCTCGCTCATCGCCAGGTTGAAAAGAAATTTATTGAGGAACTTAACGTCTATTCATCACGCGTAGCCTTACGCGCTGACAAAGTTGCCTCCCAGAGCAAACTGGCGTTAGGCCAGCTAAACGCCTTTCGCGGTACGCCTTGTAGTAATGCGCATTTACTGACAATGCGCCGAATATCTTACAGTCTGCGCTACATTCAGGAAGTGCTATATCTCGACCAAAATATGCCTGTTTGCTCATCGCTGGAGCAAAAAAGCGCCCCCTTCGTTTTCCCCAAACCGGAAAAGATCACCCAGGACGGCTACCGCATATGGCTTACCTCGCAAAATGATTTAGGGCTCAAGCGCTTTATGGTCGCTGTGGGTAAAGGACACTATGTGGTCATGATGGACCCCGCCTCCTTCATTGATGTGATCCCATTTAGTTCATGGCATATTGATGCCGCTATTATTGGCGAAGCAAATAACATCGTGGCCGCCAGTAGCAATCGGCTCGATCCCGACATTATTCGACAATTGCAGCAGTCGCCCGGTCAATACCGGGAAGATCGCAACAGTGTCTACACGATTCAGCGCTCTCCTGAAATGAACATCGCCATCGTGACCTGGGCCTCCACGCTGCCGCTACAAAAGAACTGGTATCGCCAGGCTTTTACCTGGCTGCCGCTGGGGATGATGGCGAGCCTGCTGGCGGCGGCGTTTATTCTGCGCATTCTTCGCCGCTTACAATCACCACGCCACCGTTTACTGGACGCCATCCATAACCGTGATATTAAGGTGCATTATCAGCCGATTATTTCGCTGAGTAGCGGGAAGATAGCAGGCGCGGAAGCGCTGGCTCGCTGGCCGCAAACCGACGGCAGCTACCTTTCGCCGGAAATGTTTATTCCCCTCGCAGAACAAACGGGGCTTTCCGAACCGCTCACCCACCTGATTTTAGAGACCGTTTTTGAGGAGATGGGAACATGGCTGCGACAACACCCTGAGCAGCACATTTCTATCAATATTGAGGCAACGACCCTTGCGTCAGAGAAACTTCCGGTACATCTCAGCCAGTTGCTTAACCGGAGTCAGATTTCACCGTCGCAAATCGCGCTGGAGCTGACCGAGCGTGAGTTTGCCGATCCCAAAACCAGCGCGCCAGTCATTGCCAGATACCGCAAAGCTGGTCACGCGATTTATCTTGATGACTTTGGCACTGGCTATTCCAGTCTTTGCTACTTACAGAATCTGGACGTGGATATTCTGAAGATCGACAAGTCCTTTGTTGATGCGCTGGCCTACAAAAATGTGACGCCGCATATTATTGAAATGGCGAAAACGCTGAAGCTGAAAATGGTGGCGGAAGGTATTGAAACGACGCATCAGGAGGACTGGTTACGCCAGCACGGCGTGCAGTATGGTCAGGGATGGCTTTACAGCAAAGCGCTGCCCGCCGCAGAATTTATTTTGTGGGCGGAAAAACGGATTTAGAATGGGGACGGCTGGCGGCACGCCGCACAGCCTGTCGCTTCAGTCATCCAGAATGGGAGAGAATCCGCCGTAAATCATGCGCTTGCCATCAAAAGGCATGGCATCGCCAAACTCTTTCATTCGTGGGTCTGACATCATTTTCTGATTCGCCGCGTCGCGAACCTCTTTCGAAGGGTATTCAATCCAGCTAAACACCACCTCTTCGTGATCTTCCGCTTTCACCGCCATGCGAAAGTCGGTCAATTTGCCGTCCGGCACATCATCAGCCCAACACTCAACGACGCGTAACGCCCCAAACTCTTTAAAGAGAGGAGCCGCTTTTGCCGCCATTTCCCGATACGCCTCCTTGTTTTCAGCAGGTACGGCAACCACAAAACCATCAACATACTTCATGAGAAAAACCTCCGAAGCGTACTGCGCGGCAAGCCAATTCTGGCCGCGTCAGTCGTTGTTAAGTCTAGTCGCCATCGCGTTACTCTGCTGTGGGCGAATGACGAACCCGAATGCGTACTCGGGGCTGATAGCGAAACCACGGCAAGCAGATCTGAATCAGCGGCCCGATAGCCAGCGCATACAATACCGTACCGACGCCCAGCGTCCCCCCCAGCAACCAGCCGCTCAGCAATACCGAAACTTCAATCGCCGTACGGATGGCGCGTATCGACCAACCGGTGCGCGCGTGAATCCCGGTCATCAGGCCATCTCGCGGGCCTGCGCCGAAACCGGCCCCAATATACATGCTGGTCGCCAGCGCGTTGACCACTACAGCGGAGATCAACAGAACACTGCGGACAAGCAACGACTCAAAAGCGGGCAGTACAGCCAGCGCAACATCCGCCGCCAGTCCAATAACGATCACGTTGCTGATGGTGCCAAGACCCGGGCGTTGACGCAGCGGAATCCACAGTAATAACACCAGCACGCCAACGGCGATAATCACCATGCCAATGTTCATTGACAGCAAATTCGCCACGCCAAGGTGGAAAACGTTCCACGGATCGGCCCCTAAGTCCGCACGCACAAACATTGCGGTCGATACGCCATAAAGAGCCAGACCGGTATACAGTTGAATCAGACGACGCAGCATTCTTCCATTCTCCCCGTTCAGATACCTTTCATCTTTACCGCAATTGGCACTATGATTAATGTCCAGTTTTAAAAAAGTGGACTGCTATGTCATCACGCCGCTATGGAAGCCAGTCTCTTCAGCGCCTGCTTGGGCACTGGCAGGAGACCCCCTCACGTACTCCTGTCTGGCGTCAGCTGGCGGAGGCCCTGCGTCTGCTGATTCTTGATGGCCGACTGGCGCTCGATAGCCGACTGCCCGGCGAACGCGAACTGGCCGCCGTATTGAAGATCAGTCGAACAACCGTCGCCAGCGCAATGGCGCAACTTCGGGAAGAAGGCTATCTGGAAAGCCGTCAGGGTAGCGGTTCGCGGGTGATCTTACCGGATGCCATCCACCCAGTACCCACGCGCGGCGGAGCCAATATGGCATTGGATCTCTCTACCGCCGCGCTCAGCGCAGGCCCTGAAATTCACCAGGCTTACCAGCAGGCGCTTTGCGCAATGCCGCAGCATCTGCTGAGTTCCGGGTATCTGCCGCAAGGTCTGCTCTCTTTACGTGAATCTATCGCCCGGCACTATTGCGAGCGCGGCTTGCCAACCCGCCCTGATGAAATCATGGTGGTCAATGGCGCCGTGAGCGGGCTGGCGCTGCTCCTGCGACTCCTGACGGGCCCGGGCGATCGCGTGGTGGTGGATCACCCGACCTACCCGCTCGCAATCGCCGCGATTCAGGGAGCCTCCTGTCGCCCCGTTGGCGTCTCATTGCCCGAACAGGGTTGGGACACCGCCGGTCTGATGGCGACCATTGCGCAAACCGCGCCGAGAATGGCTTATCTGATGCCGGATTTCCATAATCCCACCGGGCGCTGTATGGATGCCGCCACGCGGCAAGCGGTCGCGGATATTGCCGCCAGAACGCATACCACGCTGGTTGTGGACGAGACGATGGTTAATTTGTGGTACAACGCCCCGCCGCCGCCCCCACTCGCGCATTACAATGCCGACGCGCCGATTATTATGCTGGGATCGGCAGGAAAAAGTTTCTGGGGCGGGTTGCGTCTGGGGTGGGTTCGCGCCTCATCACGGACAATCGCCGCGCTGGTACAAACCCGGGATACGTTTGATTTAGGATCGCCGGTACTGGAGCAGTTAGCGACCGGCTGGCTGCTTGATAATGCCGCCAGCTTTCTTCCTGACAGACGGCAGTTGCTGTCCCAACGACGCGACCTGTGTTGTGAACTGATGCACGCGCATTTTCCTGAATGGCGCTTCAGGCAGCCGCAGGGCGGGCTCTCTTTTTGGGTGGAGTTACCCGACACGCTGGCCACGCTCTTTGCAACGCGCGCCGAAAGCGAAGGGATTCAACTGGGCACCGGTACGCGTTTTGGCCTCGCGGGTGCGTTTGATCGTTTCTTACGTATGCCGTTCACCCTGCCGGATGAAACACTGCGATCGGCTTTTCAGACATTACAGCCGATATGGGACAACCTGCGCTCACAAAACAGCGCAGGGAAAATACGCAAAATTATCTAATATGGCCTGTCATCGTCGTTTTATTGCTGGCGTGGGACGGGGAAACCTTTCAGGGAAATAATGAAGTTCTCGCCGTCTTTCTTTATTTTTGCCCCGGCATCGCACCAGTCGGAGGCAATACGAAAGAATTCATCACTACCAACATTCCAGTTAAGACGAACATGCTTCACATAGCCGGAACGCAGTAATTCGCAGGCTTCGCCATAATTACTGGCGATTGAGAGTTGTTGTTTCATTTTTTCTTCTTGAGTAATCTGCGTAATGCTTTGATTTCTTTAGGAGTAAGCGGCTCATCTACGGATTCTTCCGTATGCTGACTGTCGATATCACTCGCCGAGACTCCCGCCTCTTCTGCGGCCTCAAATGCAATCAGCAGCAGTTTTTCTGTGGTGATACTTAAGTTCTCATTATTTGCTTCGGCATAATGGCGAAGCTTCTCTTTTAACGTCTCATCGATTTTGACATTTAGTACAGCAGTAGCCATCGTAAAGAGTCCTTGTAAACAGGCAAAACACGTCGTGTGCGACACAGCTATCGTCACCGCGTGAATATCAGGGCACAAACTGATTAATAACGTCCCGATAACACTCTGCCAGCATTTGATGACAAAATAATGACGTTAATATGACAAGAGGAGGAAAATGAAGAGGTTGCCGGACGGCAGAATTGGGTGGGGGCCCTGCCAGCTACATCCCGGCACACACGTCATCTGCTCTGGCTGCTTCCTTCCGGACCTGACCTGGTAAACAGAGTAGCGTTGCGGGAGAACCAACAGAGCCCCCATTGAGAGCGTTGTTAACCAACGCGCAGGCGCATTATCACTGCTGGCCCCTGTAAATGCAACCCATCCAACATCGGATGCTGTTTTCTTGCGCAATGAGACTTCACTCCCCGGCGGTTCACGATTATGCTGGGAGATTATCGCAGGAATGAATGATGGACAGACAAGACACTTTCCCCCAACGCGTCTGGCAAATCGTGGCCTCAATCCCCGAAGGGTTTGTCACGACTTATGGCGACGTCGCCCGCCTCGCCGGTTCACCTCGTGCCGCGCGTCAGGTCGGCGGCGTATTAAAACGATTGCCGGAAGGCAGCACCCTCCCCTGGCATCGGGTCGTGAATCGTCATGGCGCCATCTCCCTGACCGGGCCAGACCTGCAACGCCAACGTCAGGCGTTACTGTCAGAAGGCGTGGTGGTCTCGGGGAGTGGGCAAATCGATATGCAACGATATCGCTGGATTTATTAACCCTCTCCGGCCGGAGAGGGTTGTCCTGTGAGAGCTTAGTACTGTGTCGGCGCCGGTACGGCGGAAGACGGGTTCACCTGCGTCGGTGACGTTGACGGTACGGTTGTCGCTGCGCCGCCGCTGGCCTGAACAGGCACTGCCGTTTGCTGAACCGGCACCAGCGTCAGATCCGCTTTCGTGCCGCCCTGATTAATGACCGGCTGTACGGTATCGGTGATAAAGACCAGTTTGTCATTAATCGTCACGGCGGCGCTCAACAGAATCCGCGCATTTGGCTGGATGTCAGCCGGGTTAAACGGCAGTACAAAGCTAAATGGCGACTGTTTCCCCTCGGTGCGCACCGCTTTCTGCGACAGCACTTTCGACGGCGCATCCGCCAGTGAGGCATCAGACAGCGTCACGGTCAGTACGGCATCCGGTGGCAGGGCCACTTTCTGACGGATCCAGACGGTACCGGAGACATTAGGTTGCTGAATAGTTGACTGTGTAGCCACGCCAGAAGTATTCGGGTCAGGCGCAGGCGTCTGGATATCTGCGCTTCTGTCTGCGCAGGCTGCCAGAGCAACCGCAACCGCTAAACCACTTACCATGTGCACGAGTTTCATTAAATTCTCCTTATCATCAATGCATCAGCGGGAGGTGCTTTACCCGCCGGAAGAGTGGTTAACAAAGACATAACGTGACTAAGTGTGGCATATCTCACTTATTTTTGCCTGGAATTAGTCCGTAATTCAGACTATTGCACCCATCGGACCACTTTCAAAATTGCGTTATACTCTGCCTACCTCGCTTCGGCGCCGTTGTTACCTGGAGAGCACGTATGAGTCAGGCACTGAATAATTTGCTGTCATTGTTAGATCTGGAAAAAATTGAAGAAGGACTCTTTCGGGGCCAAAGTGAAGACTTAGGATTACGTCAGGTTTTTGGTGGTCAGGTGGTCGGTCAGGCGTTGTATGCCGCCAAAGAGACCGTACCTGAACAACGTCTGGTTCACTCTTTTCACAGCTACTTTCTGCGCCCCGGCGACAGCCTGAAGCCCATTATTTACGATGTGGAAGTTCTGCGCGACGGCAACAGTTTCAGCGCGCGTCGCGTCGCCGCCATCCAGAACGGGAAGCCTATTTTCTATATGACAGCCTCCTTCCAGGCGCCGGAAGAGGGATTTGAGCATCAGAAAACCATGCCGGACGCCCCTGCGCCGGAAACGCTGCAATCGGAGACGGAGATCGCCCGTTCATTGGCGCATCTGCTGCCGCCCGTGCTGAAAGAGAAATTTATCAGCGACCGCCCGCTGGAGATCCGCCCGGTGGAGTTCCACAACCCGTTAAAAGGCCACGTTGCGAACCCGACGCGCCAGGTCTGGATCCGCGCCAACGGTACGATACCGGATGATATCCGCATTCATCAGTATCTGCTGGGTTATGCTTCCGATCTGAATTTCTTGCCCGTCGCGCTGCAACCCTACGGCATCGGCTTCCTGGAAAAAGGTCTGCAAATTGCCACGATCGACCATTCAATGTGGTTCCATCGCCCTTTCAACATGAACGAATGGTTGCTGTACAGCGTAGAAAGCACCTCGGCTTCCAGCGCTCGTGGTTTTGTTCGTGGGGAGTTTTACACGCGGGATGGCGTGATGGTCGCGTCGACCGTTCAGGAAGGCGTGATGCGCAATCGCAATTGAAAATGGCCGAATGGCGACGCACAAGCGTCGCCTCCGGCCTGTTGATGATCAGGCGTTATACGCATTCTCGCCGTGGCTGTTGACGTCCAGACCTTCGCGCTCCTGCTCTTCCGGTACGCGCAGCCCAACGGTGATATCCGCCAGTTTGTAGCCGATAAACGCCACTACGCCAGACCAGACGATGGTGATAGCGATACTCTCCAGCTGCACCAGCAGCTGATGCCCCATCGTCACGCCTTCGGCAAACCCTACACCGCCGAGGGTGGTGGACGCAAAGATCCCGGTCAGGATACACCCAACGATGCCACAAACGCCGTGGATGCCAAACACATCGCAAGGATCGTCCACACGCAGCAGACGTTTAAGCATCGTCACGCCCCACAGACCCGCCAGCCCCGCAACGACACCGAGAATCAACGCGCCGCCGACGCCAATGTAACCACAGGCTGGCGTTATGCCGACCAGTCCCGCGATAGCGCCGGAGCAGGCGCCCAGCAGAGAAGGTTTACCGCGCAGCGCCCACTCGCCGAAAATCCACCCCAGAATAGCGGCAGCCGTTGCCACCACGGTGTTAACAAAGGCCAGTGCAGCAATCTCGTTCGCCATGCCCGCCGACCCGGCGTTAAAGCCAAACCAGCCGATATAGAGGATCGCGGTGCCGGTGAAAACCATCGGCAGGTTATGGGGTTTGAACGCCTCTTTACCAAAGCCGACACGCTTGCCAATCAGATAAGCCCCCACCAGACCAGCAATCGCCGCATTGATATGCACGACCGTACCGCCCGCAAAATCCAGCGCGCCGTGAGAAGCCAGCAAACCGCCGCCCCAGACCATATGCGCAATCGGGATATAGGAGAGCGTCAGCCACACCACCACGAAAATCAGTACCGCAGAGAAGCGGATACGTTCAGCCAGCGCCCCCACGATCAGCCCGACGGTAATGCAGGCGAAAGAGCCCTGGAAAGCAACGTGAATATACTGGTAGAAACTGCCCATCACTGCCGTGAGTTCAATATTTTTCAGCATCACCCAGTTGAAGTCGCCAAAGAAGTTGTTCCCCTCGCCAAAGGCCAGCGAATAGCCGTAAACAACCCATAAAATACAGACCAGCGCGAAGGTGACGGCAACCTGCGTCAACATCGACAGCACGTTCTTTCCACGGATCAATCCGCCATAGAACAGAGCAATGCCCGGAATGGTCATGAACAGCACCAGCGCGGTGCAAATCATCATAAAGGCATTGTCGGCTTTATCCACAACCGCCGGAGCCGCCATTGCCAGACCTGGAAGCAAAGCCAGTGAAGCAAGGCCAGTTTTCATCGTTGCTATCTTCATCTTTTCGTTCCCTATCACTGTGTGCCAGGAGTTACAGTGCCGCTTCGTCGGCTTCGCCGGTACGAATACGAATGACACGTTGCAGCTCAGCGACAAAAATTTTGCCGTCGCCAATTTTTCCGGTGTAGGCCGCCTTGCTGATGACCTCAATGACTTCATCAAGCTGGTCGTCGGCAATCGCCACATCAATCTTCACTTTGGGCAGGAAGTTGACGCTGTATTCCGCACCGCGGTACAGCTCGGCATGACCTTTCTGACGCCCGAAGCCTTTCACTTCGGTGACTGTCAGCCCTTGAATACCAATCGAAGACAGTGCTTCACGGACGTCTTCCAGTTTGAACGGTTTGATTACCACGGTAACCAGCTTCATAGATCCCCTCCTGTCAGAATTCGATAATGTCTGCCGCTTCACGACAGGGATATTGCAAGGGGTGTGCCAGAAATGAAAAACGCGGGATAATTCAGGCTTGTAGGGTGCGGCCGGGGAAGGAAAAGAAAAAACGCACTATAACGGTGCATGGTACGTTACATTTTTGCACCAGATTGTTGATTGCCGGATGGCGGCGTAAGCACCTTATCCGGCCTACAAGACCGCATTGTCCGTAGGCCTGATAAGCGCAGCGCCATCAGGCGCTGAGCGATTCCTCACGCGCACTGGCCGCCAGCTCTTCACCGGCGAGCTGTAGTTGGTACATCTGCCAGTAACGCCCTTGCGCTTCGAGCAGTTGTTGATGCGTACCGCGCTCAACCGCCTGCCCGCGATGCAGCACCAGAATGGTGTCCGCATCGACAATGGTTGACAGGCGGTGTGCAATCACCACCAGCGTGGTGTGTTCACGCACTGCCGCCAGCGCTTGCTGAATCGCCTGCTCAGTACCGGAGTCAATGCTGGCGGTGGCTTCATCCAGAATCAGAACCTGCGGCGTATCAACCAGCACCCGCGCCAGCGCCAGCAGCTGTTTCTGCCCGACGGACAGATTATTGCCCTGCTCGCCCAGCCGGGTGTGGATACCCTCGCTCAGACTACGCGCCAGCTCCGCCAGTTGCACGGTTTCCAGCGCCTGCCAGACCTGTTCCTCAGAAATATCGCGCCCCAGCGTGACGTTTGCCAGGAACGTATCCGCCATCACCACCGGGTCCTGCTGCACCATCGCGACTCCCTGACGTAAAACCCCGTGGCTCAACGTTGACAGAGAACGACCGTCAAGGCGAATGTCTCCCTGTGTAAGCGGGTAATACCCCATCAGCAGGCTGGCGAGGGTACTCTTGCCGCTGCCGGTATGCCCGACCAGCGCCACAAAGCTGCGCGACGGAACGGAGAGCGTAATGTTTTGCAGCACCAGATTGTCGTCACGGTAGGCGAAGGAGACATCATCAACGTCAATCCTGCCCGACTGCAACGGGCGCTCATCCCGACCATAATCCTGGCGTGGGCCGTCCATCAGTTCGAATACGCGCTCCCCCGCCACCGCAGCCTGTTGCAACATCGACTGTTGGGTCGTCAGTTCAATCAATGGCTCGTTCAGACGCCCCAGATAGCTGATAAAGGCGTACAACACCCCGACTTCAATGGTGCCGCGCGAGGTAAAGCTAAACAGCATCAGTAATCCGCAGAGGATCAGCGCGGAAAAAAGGCTGAGCAGCGGGCGCAATAAAAAGCCGTCCAGTCGCAGGGTCTGCATCCGCGCCATATAGTGCGAGCGGCTGGCCTCCCCCATTCTCTCGCCGAACCGCGCCTGCTGGCGGAACTGCTGAATGACGCTCATGCCGTTAATGACCTCATTGAAGCCATCATTGATGTCCGCCAGATATGCCCGCACGCGGCGCACAATCGGCGTGCTATAGCGCTGGTAAATCACCATCACCACCAGCACCGCCGGGAAAATCGCCATCGCGACCAGCGCCATCCGCCAGTCGAGGCTGAACATGGCGACCAGCATCGCGCCAATTAACGCCGCGCTACGCAGCACCGTCGCCACGACCGTAACGTAAAGGTCGCGGATGACTTCCGTATCATTGGTCACGCGAGAGATCAGTTGCCCCACCGGCTGCGTGTCAAAGGCGCTCAGTGGCTGGCGCAAAGCGGCATCCATCACATCGGTACGCAGCTGTTGCACTACGCCGACGGCCGCCTGATTAAACAACAGCGACTGCGCATAATGCAGCCCCGCCGCCAGAAACTGTAAGCCAATGTACGCCGCCACCAGCCCCGCGACCATGCCCAGAGGCAGGTGGCTCTTCGCGACCATATTGTCGATAAAGTAGCTGATAAGTAACGGGCCGCTGACTTCCGCCGCTGCCGCGATCCACAGCATCACCACGGCGATGGCAAGCGGTTTACGCCACGGCGAACCATACGCCAGCAGCCTTTTCAGGGTCGGCCATAACTGTCCAAAACTACGCATCTGCCGTCTCCTCGTTGATTTCAGGAGCGTCAGTCAGCGCCGCCTCCAGTTGCTGATAGCGATACATATCGCGATACCAGCCCGTTTGCAGCACTAATTCATCGTGATCGCCACGCTGGGCGACATGGCCATGCTGCATCACGATAATCTCGTTGGCTTCCGTCAGAGCGGATAAGCGGTGCGCGCTAATAATCACGGTGCGCCCCTCTCCCCACTGGCGTAAATTATGCAGAATCTGGTGTTCGGTACGGCCATCCACCGCCGACAGCGCATCATCCAGAATCAGGATTTCCGCATTGAGCAGTAACGCGCGCGCAATAGAAATGCGCTGTTTTTGCCCGCCGGACAGCATGACGCCGCGTTCACCCACTTCGGTGTCATATCCTTGAGGCAGACGCAAAATATCCTCATGCACGCTGGCCAGCCGCGCCACCTGTTCAATCTCTTCCTGCGTCGCGTTTGGGCGCCCCAGCGCGATGTTATTGCCGACCGTGTCGGAGAACAGGAACGGCGTCTGGCTGACGACCGCCAGGCGACTGCGCCAGCTATCAAGCTGCAAGCGCGTCAGCGGAATATCATGAAAACGGATATCCCCCTGCGTAATATCGAAATGGCGCTGAATAAGCGAAAGAAGAGTGCTTTTCCCCGCGCCCGTCGGCCCGCAGATCCCCAGCATCTGCCCTGGCTCAAGCTGGAATTGTACATTTTCCAGCGCCGGATGCGCGGTTTGCGGGTAGCTGAATTCACGAATGGAGACCGTCAGCGCTCCCCGACCTTCCGGCACCGTCTCCGTTCCGTCGTTGACGACCGGCGCTTCCGCCAGCATCGCGCGGATACGGCTGTACGCTGCGCTACCGCGTTCCACAATGTTAAACATCCAGGCCAGCGCTAACATAGGCCAGATCATCAGCCCGAGGTACATCATAAAGCTGGTCAGTTCCCCAAGCGTCAGCGTACCGTGCACTACCATCCAGCTTCCGCCGCCGATGGCAAGCAGATTAGCCATGCCGATGGCAATATAAATCGTGGGATCAAAACGGGCGTCGATACGTGCTACCCGCATATTTTTCTTCCCGGTATCTTCCGCGTCCGCCGCAAACAGCGACGACTGTCGATCTTCAAGGCCAAAAGCTTTGATCATGCGAATGCTGGTCAGGCTCTCCTGGGTACGATCGTTCAGACTGGAAAACGCCGCCTGCGCCAGTTTGAAGCGGTTATGCAGACGGTCGCCGTAGCGCTTGATCATCAGCGCCATAATCGGCATAGGCAGCAGCGCGAACAGCGTCAGTTGCCAACTGAGCTGCGTTGACATCACGATCAGCACGGCGCAGCCCATCACCAGCGAATCCACCAGCGTGAGCACCCCTTCCCCGGCGGCAAAGACGACACGATCGACGTCGTTAGTCGCGCGCGCCATTAAGTCGCCGGTGCGGTGTCGCAGATAAAATTCCGGGTGCTGGCGACTGAGCTGGCGGTAGTAATCTTCACGCAGTTCAACCGCCAGTTGATAAGAGGCGCCGAACAGCAGCACGCGCCAGACATAGCGCAACAAATAGACGATTACCGCAATCATGGCCATCGTGCCCACCCACATCAATACCTGACCGGTAGTGAAATGTTGCGCAGTGACGCCATCCACAACGATCCCGACCACTTTGGGCGGGATCAGCTGAAGGACAGCGATAATGATAAGCAAGGCCACGGCGCCGAGATAGCGACGCCACTCCCGACGGAAGTACCAGCTTAATTGAGCAAATAATCGCACGCGTTATATCCTGACATGATTTCCGGCAATATTTTCCGGGAGAATTATTCAATAGGCAGAGCGGTTGTGTACTTAATCTGTTCCATCGCAAAGCTCGACGTTACGTCTGACAATCCCGGAACACTGTTCACCAGACGTTTGTAGAAGTCGTCATAACGCTTCATATCTGCTACCTGAACCCGCATCAGATAGTCGTATTCCCCGGCCATACGCCAGAACCCCAGCACTTCCGGCATTTCGGTGACCACCGTCACGAAGCGGCTGTACCATTCACTACTGTGATGCTGGGTTTTGATCAGTACGAATGCCGTTAACCCCAGACCCAATTTCTCTGGGTCCAGCAGCGCGACTTTACCGAGGAGAATGCCGTCGTCTTCCAGACGTTTCAGCCGTTTCCAGCAGGGTGTGGTGGTCAGATTAACGGCATCGGCCAGCGCCTGCAAAGAGAGGGTGCAGTCCTGCTGCAACAAAAGCAGCAGCTTACGGTCAATTTTATCTAACATACCCACCCCACAGAGAAGATTTTTCTCCTTACATTCTATTTTAAAGGTGAAATGGCAACAATTTTTTCCGTGCTTTTCGCTAATCTGGGCACAAAATGACAAATGGAAATTAATGATGAATAGCACCTGGGTTAAAAACGCCATTAATGAAA
The DNA here is from genome assembly GCF_030333125.1 of Citrobacter sp. CK206. NCBI lineage: Bacteria > Pseudomonadati > Pseudomonadota > Gammaproteobacteria > Enterobacterales > Enterobacteriaceae > Citrobacter > Citrobacter sp. CK206. The sequence goes on along the minus strand of NZ_JAOWGM010000021.1, from coordinate 289,407 downwards.
TTAACGCTGACTATCAGCGTTCAGCCGACACGCATCTGATCCGGTTGTCGCTACCGGCGTTTCCGGGCATCCAGATCTACCTGAAGGATGAAAGCACCCATCCGACCGGCAGCCTGAAGCACCGTCTGGCGCGTTCATTGTTCCTGTATGGGTTGTGTAACGGCTGGATTAAAGAAAACACAACCATTATTGAATCCTCCTCCGGTTCAACGGCGGTTTCCGAAGCCTGGTTCGCCCGACTGCTCGGCCTGCCGTTTATCGCGGTAATGCCTTCCTGCACGGCAAAACGCAAAATCGAACAAATTGCGTTTTATGGCGGTCGCTGCCACTTTGTCGAAAGCGCCTGCGAGATTTACGCCGCCTCCGAGCAGCTGGCGCGCGAGCTGGACGGTCACTATATGGATCAGTTCACCTATGCTGAACGCGCCACCGACTGGCGCGGCAATAATAATATCGCCGACAGTATTTTCCATCAGATGCAGCGTGAGCCGAATCCGGTGCCGAAGCATATCGTGATGAGCGCGGGGACAGGCGGCACGTCAGCGACAATTGGCCGCTATATTCGCTGTCATGGGTATGACACGCGCCTGATGGTGGTTGACCCGGAAAACTCGGTCTTCCTGCCCTACTGGCAGGATCGCGACGCTACATTGCGCAGCCCGGTGGGCAGCAAAATTGAGGGGATTGGCCGCCCGCGCGTGGAACCTTCCTTCATCCCGGATGTGGTGGACGAAATGCTGCGCGTACCTGACGCCGCCAGCGTCGCGACCGCGCACTGGCTGGAAACGCAGCTGGGCCGTAAAGTGGGCGCCTCCACCGGCACTAATATGTGGGGAACGTTGCAGATTGCGGCCAGAATGCGCGACGCCGGAGAGACCGGTTCTCTCGTCACGCTGCTGTGTGACAGCGGCGAACGCTATCTCGACACCTATTACAATCCCCAGTGGGTTAACGATCACATTGGCGATTTAGCGCCGTGGCAGGCGGAAATTGCCCAACTGCTGAACGTCCGTTAAGCGGCATAAAAAAAGCCAGGCTTTACGGGCCTGGCTTGCTGGAAAGGATCACTCATTCGGGGGAATAAGGTAGATGCGGATTATCCAGCCAATGCGTTAAAAAGTGAGAGACCGCCTGATTACGACAATGGCCAATCACTGAAAGATGCGGCAGTTCAGCGATCAGTTGCGGCATCGCGTTGCCCATAATCAAACCACGTCCCACGCTCTCCAGCATTTCGCGATCGTTCATCGCATCGCCAAACGCCATGCATTCCGTCAGCGACAGCCCCAAATGGTCGCTTAATACCGCCAGCGCGGAACCTTTATTACAGCCGAGCGGCAGCACTTCCAGGCAATCCACAGCGGAAAAGCAGAGATTCGCCCGCTCGCCCAGCTCCTCATTCAGTTGAATACGCAGCCGGATCAGATCGTCGTGATCGCCACAGAAACAGATCTTAGTGACCTGGTGGGCCGGGACACGTTTGACATCCACGATCTGATAGTGGAACCCGCTGTAGACATGCGCCTGTAATAGCGCGGGGATCGCGCTCCCCGTAAACCAGCCGTTATCGTTGAATACGTGCATACTGGCCCGGGTATCCCACGCCTGGTGCAATACGCGATCCGCAATGGCGGGGTCCAGATCCTGGCGATGCAGCATATCGCCTTCCTGCGAGTGAATGCGCGTCCCGTTGCCGGTTATCAAAAACGCATCCATTGAGATGACCCCCAGAATATGCCGCATTTCCAGCACATGCCGACCGGTCGCAAACGTCAAAGTGATATCGCGTTCACGCAGGCGCGCCAGCGTTGCAAGGGTCTCATGACCCAGATGGTGGTTTGGCATCAAAAGCGTGCCATCCATATCAAATGCAGCCAGACGAGCCATCTCTTTCTCCACACTGTGACGCAATTAACTTGTGATTGAGTATCACCTGAGATATACGGAAGTAATAGTGAATAGATAAAATGAATTGTTCCGGGTTTCAATGAGACTTCTCAACCGTTTAAAACAATATCAACGTCTCTGGCAGCCCTCGGCCGGAGAACCTCAGTCGGTCACCGTTGGGGAACTGGCGGAGCGCTGTTTTTGTAGCGAACGCCACGTCCGTACGCTACTACGTCAGGCGCAGGAAGCCGGCTGGTTAACATGGGAGGCGCAATCCGGGCGGGGTAAGCGCGGTAAACTGCAATTTCTGGTCACACCGGAGTCACTGCGCAATACCATGATGGAACAAGCGCTGGAAAAAGGTCAGCAGCTTAATGTGCTGGAGCTGGCACAACTGGCGCCAGGCGAACTGCGTACCATGCTGCAACCGTTTATGGGCGGTCAGTGGCAAAACGACACGCCGACCCTGCGTATTCCCTACTATCGTCCGCTGGACCCGTTGCATCCAGGATTTCTGCCCGGTCGCGCAGAACAGCATCTTGCGGGACAAATTTTCTCCGGCCTCACCCGCTTTGACAACGCCAGCCAGCGCCCCTGCGGGGATTTAGCACATCACTGGGATATCTCCGCCGACGGTATGCGCTGGGATTTTTATATTCGCTCTACACTGCACTGGCATAATGGCGATACGGTAGAAACTGCGCAGCTGCACGCGCGCCTGCTGATGCTGCTTGACCTGCCAGCCCTCAATAAATTGTTTATCAGCGTCAAGCGTATTGAAGTCACCCACCCGCAATGCCTGACGTTCATTCTCCATCGCCCTGATTACTGGCTGGCGCACCGTCTGGCAAGCTACTGTAGCCACCTGGCGCACCCGCATCAGCCGCTGTCAGGCACCGGACCTTTTCGGCTGACGTTATTTACGCCGGAGCTGGTACGCCTGGAAAGCCACGACAATTACCACCTTTGCCATCCGCTGCTAAAGGCGATTGAATACTGGATCACGCCTCAGCTTTTTGACCAGGATTTAGGCACCAGCTGCCGTCATCCGGTACAGATTGCCATCGGCAACCCTGAGGAGCTGGCCTCACTTAGCCAGGTGAGCAGCGGTATTAGCCTGGGATTTTGCTACCTGACGCTTAAAAAAGGCTCGAAACTCAGCCTGCAACAGGCGCGTCGCCTGGTAGACATCATTCATCATACGTCGTTATTACAGACGCTGCCGGTAGATGAAAATCTGATCACGCCCAGCAACGCGCTGCTGCCAGGCTGGGTAATGCCGCAATGGAAGGGGCTGGAATCCGTTGAATTACCGAAAAAACTGACGCTGGTCTACCACCTTCCCGTTGAGTTGCACACCATGGCGGAGCAACTCCAGCAATATCTGGCAACGCTCGGCTGTGAATTAACGTTGATTTTCCACAACGCGAAAAACTGGGATAACTGCCCTTCGCTGGCAAAAGCGGATCTCATGATGGGCGACAGACTGATTGGCGAAGCGCCGGAATATACGCTTGAGCAGTGGCTACGCTGCGATCAACTCTGGCCGCATGTGCTGGATGCCCCTGCTTTCGCCCATCTTCAGGCCACGCTGGATGCCTTACAAACGCAGCCCGGTGAAGACGACCGCTATACTGCGTTACAACAGGTATTCACGAGTCTGATGAATGACGCCACGCTTACGCCGCTTTTTAACTATCACTACCGTATTAGCGCGCCGCCGGGCGTCAATGGCGTTCAACTCAATCCACGCGGCTGGTTTGAGTTTGAGAAAGCATGGCTTCCGCCGCCACGCGGTGAAGAAGCTGGTCGCGGCCATCCACAGGCGCTACCATAGCGTTTTTCATTTTTGTCAGGATAAGTTATGAAACGTGCCGTCGTTGTATTCAGTGGAGGCCAGGACTCCACAACCTGTCTGGCGCAAGCGCTGCATCAGTATGATGAAGTGCACTGCGTCACCTTTGATTATGGTCAGCGCCATCGCGCTGAGATTGATGTCGCACGTAATCTGGCCTTAAAACTCGGCGCGCGTGCGCATAAGGTGCTGGACGTAACGCTACTGAGCGAACTGGCGGTCAGTAGCCTGACGCGCGATAACATTCCCGTACCGGACTATGAACCGGATGCCGACGGTATTCCGAATACGTTTGTCCCTGGGCGTAATATTCTGTTTCTGACTCTGGCGGCGATTTACGCTTATCAGGTAAAAGCCGAAGCGGTGATTACCGGCGTTTGCGAGACGGATTTCTCCGGCTACCCGGACTGCCGCGATGAGTTTGTCAAAGCGCTGAATCATGCCGTCACCCTGGGTATGGCGAAGGATATTCGCTTTGAAACCCCGCTGATGTGGATTGATAAAGCCGAAACCTGGGCACTCGCTGATTACTGGGGCAAGCTGGATCTGGTGCGCGAAGAGACGCTGACCTGTTATAACGGCATCAAAGGTGACGGTTGCGGGCATTGCGCCGCCTGTAATCTGCGCGCCAACGGCCTGAACCATTATCTGGCGGATAAACCGGCAGTGATGGCGGCAATGAAGCAGAAAACAGGGTTAAAGTGATCGTTTTGCCGGATGGCGGTGCATGCACCTTATCCGGCCTGGCGACATTCACCGTGGTCAATGTCGCCCGCAGGCCTGATAAGCGAAGCGCCATCAGGCAACTTTCCGTTACTTCACCATCTGCTCCAGTTTCTCGCGTAACTCACCTTCCAGCGGCAATGCTTTCTGCGTTTTCAAATCAATACAGACAAAAGTAATCTGCGCGTCCACCACAACTTGCCCTTCCGGCTCAAGCGTAATGACCTGGCTTAAAATGCCGCTCTTCCCGTTTAACTGCTGCACCTGACTGGTGACGGTCAGCAGATCGCTCAGCACGGCAGGGCGACGGTAGTTAATATTAATATTCACCACCACAAAAGCGATGTTGCGGGCCGTCATCCATTGAAAGCTGTCACTGTTTTCCAGCCCATCCCAGCGTGCTTCTTCAAGAAACTCAAGATAGCGGGCATTATTAACGTGCTGATAAACATCAAGGTGATAACCACGGACTTTGATTTGTGTTTGCATAGCGCAATAACCTTACGTTGTTGTTATAGGAACAGAGGCCATAACTGGTATGACCTCATTATCCTGGCAAACTTTTGCCACAGTGCAAGTTATTACAGCGTCAACACCGCCAGATTGCGTTCCACCAGCGAACTCCCCATCCCCGGAACCTGCTTTAAATCATCCACCGTTTTAAACGGCCCATACTCTTCCCGATAGTTGACTATCGCCTGCGCTTTTTTCAGCCCGACGCCATTCATCACCCGCGCCAGATCTTCCGCTGAAGCCGTGTTGATACTGACCCTCGCGCCTTCATCATCGCTGGCCTTTGCTGGCACGGAGGCTTTAGTCTGCGCGGACGCAGACGAATCCGCCTTTGTTTGTACCGCCTGATTTTTCTCTACCGTTCCGGCAGCCAGCGCGTTGTGCGTCATGCCTGCGCAGGCCAGAGTCATCGTGACCAGCAGTGCGTTGATTCCATGTTTCATACTGTTTTCTCCTTGTGTGTTAACAGTGGCATCACGATAGCGGGGCGGCGAAAGGCAAACAAATAGCAAATATCAGAAATGGAAAAGGCCGCGAAGGCGGCCTTTGAGGGTTACAACTTTTTGCAGTTTTTTGCGAAGCGTCTCGGTGATTACTGCTGTTCCAGCGCATCGCCGACTTTGATTTTCGCCGCTTTACGCAGGTTACTCATCAGCGCTTCAAAGGTAATCTGCGCGTTATTCTGGGTAATACCCTGAACCATCGCTTTTTTCTGCTCTTCCGGCATAGAGCCCGCTTTCACGTCGTCCAGCGCCAGCAGCACAACGTTGCCCTGCATATCGTTAGCGACGCCATAGCTCGGCTTATCTTTCTCTGGCTGACCCAGCGCAAACGCAGCCTGGCTTACCGGGTCCTGCCCGGTACGGCTCAGCGTTTTCGCTTCGCCAAAGCTCAGACCGGCCGCTTTCATCGCTTCTGCGCCTTTACCCGCTTTCAGCTCAACTAGCAGTTTGTCAGCATCCAGTTTTGCCTGCTGCTCTGCTTTGTTGTGCTTAACGAGCGCAGCCACCTGCTCTTTCACGTCAGCCAGAGGCTTAACCGCTTCAGGTTTATGCTCGCTGATGCGCAGCACGAATGCGCGGTCGCCATCCACGGTGATGATATCGGAGTTGCTGCCCGGCGTACCGTTCTCGCCAACCAGACCACCGTTGAAGATAGCATCGGCAACCGGTTTAAAATTCAGCTCTTCTGGCAGGTTGTCATGGCTGAACCAGCCGGTTTCAACCGCTTTCACGCCAGAGGCCTGTTCAGCGCCCGCCAGAGATTCGGTATCGTTGCTCGCCGCATCGCTGACTTTTTGTTGCAGCGCGTAATAGGCATCCAGCGCTTTTTCCTGCTTCACTTTCGCGGCAATGTCATCACGCGCTTCGCTCAGCGGCTTCACTTTCGCAGGCTGAACATCATCCAGACGCGCAACCAGGAAGCCAACAGAGGATTTAATCACGCCAGACAGCTGGCCTTTTTCTTTCAGGCCGGCATTTTTCAGTTCGTCCGGCGTGGTGGCGTCTTCCAGCCAGCCCATATCACCGCCGTTGCGCGCAGAGATAATGTCTGCGGATTTCTCTTTCGCCAGCGCGGCAAAATCACCGCCTTTGTTCAGCGCGTCCAGCACCGCTTTCGCTTCATCTTCCGTTTTGGTCTGAATGACGCTGTAACGGTTACGCTGCGGCTGGGTGAACTGATCCTGATGCTGGTCATAGTAAGACTGGATATCCGCATCGTTGACCGTTTCCTGCATAGCAGCCGCATCCAGCTTGATGTAGCTCACGCGGAACTGCTCCGGGGTCATAAAGCGGTTCTTGTTCTGCTCGTAGTAGCTGGACACTTCCTGATCGGTAGCCTGCTGCTTCGCAGCCAGTGCGTTCACGTCAATCGTCGCTTCACGCACCACACGCTGCTGCGCGACTAACGCCGCCAGCTCGTCCGTTTCACCTTTCAGCATGAAATCAGTACCGGCAACGCCAGCAATCAGTTGTTGGGTGGTGAGCTGGTTACGCAATGCCTGAGCATACTGATCGGCGGTCATCCCCATCTGATTCACAATCGCGTTGTAGCGGTTGTTATCAAATTTGCCGTCAACCTGGAAAGCCGCCGTTGAAAAGATGGCCTGCTTAACCTGTTCGTCGCTGATGCTGAGTTTAAGCTCATGCGCGTATTGATCCAGCAAGGCTTCATCGATAAGACGATTCAGTACCTGCTGACGCAGCGTTTTCATGTAGCCTTCATTCGCCGCCAGTTCAGAATACTGATCGCCCAGCTGCTGCTGCATACGATTACGTTCGCTGTTAAACGCATTCTCAAACTGCGAGCGGCTGATTTCCTGGTCATTCACTTTTGCGGCGTAGTTATTGCTTCCGCCAATCAGGTAACCACTCACGCCGGTCAAAATGAACGACACGATAATGATACCGAAAATAATCTTGAGCACGAGACTGTTAGCAGCCGTGCGTAAGCTGTCCATCATGGTGTAACCACACTCCGCTGTAGGTGACTGTTTTGCGTATTCATACTTCACGCAGCATAGCGTTTTCTGAACGCTGCGCGGAAAGCTGTATTGTGACAAGAAACCGGGGTAATTGTCAGCCCACAACCAGCATAAACTCAAATAAAGTAGTACTGGACAAATAAAAAAGGCACATCAGATGATGCGCCCTTGTACTTTGTCACATCCCCAGGGGGAGAAGCTCTTAGTTTACCGCGTCTTTCAGCGCTTTACCTGCACGGAAACCCGGCACTTTAGCGGCGGCGATGGTGATCTCTTTACCTGTTTGCGGGTTGCGACCAGTACGGGCAGCACGCTCTTTAACAGCAAAAGTACCAAAACCTACCAGCGCTACATCATCACCTTCTTTCAGTGATTCAGTGACAGAAGCAATAATTGCATCTAACGCACGTCCAGCCGCAGCCTTAGAGATATCAGCCCCTGCAGCAATTTTGTCGATCAGTTGAGATTTATTCACTCTTCTCTTCCTCTTTTATAATTTATATCGCACCGGAATCCTTCAAAGTGCGACCGCGCAGCAGTTATATCAGGCCTGCCATGCCCTTACAACACCCGTTAATGATGGCAAGCCCGATCCGTCATCTAAATTAGCTATACAAAAAAAGGCTGGCAAGCACGAAATGCCCTGCCAGCCCTGTTTTTCTTAACGCTATTTGCGCGAGGTCACTATTTTGCGGTGACAACCTGTATGCCGGACGGCTCATTTTGCAACGCAAGAGTCAGAACTTCCTCAATGCGTTTCACCGGATGAATGTCCAGATCGGCAATAACGTTGTCTGGAATCTCTTCCAGATCGCGTTTATTCTCAAACGGAATTAACACGGTTTTGATCCCGCCACGGTGCGCCGCCAACAGTTTCTCTTTCAGGCCGCCGATAGGCAGTACCTGGCCTCGCAGGGTAATTTCCCCGGTCATCGCCACATCAGCGCGAACAGGATTACCCGTCAGGCAGGAGACCAGCGCGGTACACATCGCAATACCGGCGCTCGGGCCGTCTTTCGGCGTCGCCCCTTCCGGTACGTGAACGTGGATGTCACGTTTTTCGTAAAAGTCTGGATTAATACCCAGTTTTTCCGCACGCGCACGCACCACGGTCAGCGCAGCCTGAATAGATTCCTGCATAACCTCACCGAGAGAACCGGTGTAAGTCAGTTTGCCTTTACCCGGCACACAGGCGGTTTCGATGGTCAGCAGGTCGCCGCCCACTTCCGTCCATGCCAGACCCGTTACCTGACCCACACGGTTTTCGTTGTCCGCGCGGCCGTAGTCAAAGCGCTGTACGCCGAGGTAGTCATGCAGGTTATCGCCATCGATCACAATGTGTTTCAGCGACTTATCCAGCAGCAGCTGTTTCACGGCTTTGCGGCACAGTTTGGAGATTTCACGCTCCAGGCTACGCACGCCCGCTTCACGGGTGTAGTAACGGATAATGCCGATAATGGCGCTATCCTCAACCGTCAGCTCGCCTTTCTTCAGCGCGTTACGCTCGATCTGTTTCGGCAGCAGGTGCTGTTTAGCAATGTTCAGCTTCTCGTCTTCGGTATAACCGGACAGACGAATCACTTCCATACGATCCAGCAGTGGCGCCGGAATGTTCATGGAGTTGGAGGTGGCAACGAACATCACGTCGCTGAGATCGTAATCCACTTCCAGGTAGTGATCGCTGAACGCCACGTTCTGCTCAGGGTCCAGCACCTCAAGCAGCGCAGAGGCCGGATCGCCACGCATGTCGGAAGACATTTTGTCGATCTCATCGAGCAGGAACAGCGGGTTTTTAACGCCCACTTTGGCCATTTTCTGGATCAGTTTACCCGGCATAGAGCCGATATATGTCCGGCGGTGGCCGCGGATTTCTGCTTCATCACGCACGCCGCCGAGCGCCATACGGATATATTTACGCCCGGTCGCTTTGGCGATGGACTGGCCCAGAGAGGTTTTACCTACCCCCGGCGGCCCAACCAGACACAGGATCGGCCCTTTGATTTTGTTTACACGGCTTTGTACCGCGAGATACTCAAGGATGCGATCTTTCACACGCTCCAGACCGTAATGGTCTGTGTCGAGAATTTCCTGCGCCTGACGCAGGTCTTTTTTGACCTTGCTACGCGCGTTCCACGGCACCTGCACCATCCAGTCGATGTAGCCGCGTACAACCGTCGCTTCCGCCGACATCGGAGACATCATTTTCAGCTTCTGCAATTCTGCTTCCGCTTTCTCTTTTGCCTCTTTCGGCATTTTCGCCGCGTCGATTTTACGCTTCAGCGCTTCGTTTTCATCAGGCGCGTCGTCCATCTCGCCCAGTTCTTTCTGAATGGCTTTCATTTGCTCATTCAGATAGTACTCACGCTGAGATTTCTCCATCTGCTTTTTAACGCGGTTGCGAATACGCTTCTCAACCTGCAACAGATCGATTTCAGATTCCATCATCGCCATCAGATACTCCAGACGTTCGTTAACGTCGGACATCTCCAGCACGGACTGCTTATCCGCCAGTTTCAGCGGCATATGGGCAGCGATGGTGTCCGCCAGACGCGCAGGATCGTCAATGCTATTGAGCGACGTCAGCACTTCCGGTGGGATTTTTTTGTTCAGCTTGATGTAGCCTTCGAACTGACTGATGGCAGTGCGCACCAGCACTTCCTGCTCGCGCTCATCAATCGCTGGCGATTCAAGGTATTCCGCCTTAGCGGAAAAGTGTTCGCCGTTATCTGACAGCGCAGAAATACGCGCGCGCTGCAACCCCTCAACCAGCACTTTGACAGTACCGTCAGGCAGTTTCAGCATTTGCAAAATTGAGGCCACGGTCCCGACGGTGAAAAGATCGTTTACACCCGGCTCATCCGTTGATGCTTCTTTCTGGGCGACCAGCATGATTTTTTTATCATGGTCCATAGCCGCTTCCAGACAACGGATAGATTTTTCCCGCCCTACAAATAAGGGTATGACCATGTGCGGATAAACCACCACATCGCGCAACGGCAATACGGGGATTTCAATGCGTTCAGAACGCTCAGGATTCATAGAGCTCTCTCTTAGTTTAGTGTCCGCCAGGTAATCAGACTGCGCGACTGTGCTTCACGCAGCCATTAACATGTATGTCAGTATATGGGGATGTTTCCCACACATTCAACGCCATGTTTACGGAAAAATAAAAGGGGGGATAAAATCCCCCCTTTTTCGTTAACTGATTGTATGAGTTGGTTAATTATTCACCAGATGCCTGCTGCGCTTCCGGCTTGCCGTAAATCAGCAACGGCTTGCTCTGACCGCCGATGACGGACTCGTCGATAACCACTTTTTCAACGTCTTCCATAGAAGGCAGATCGTACATGGTATCAAGCAGCGCCGCTTCAACGATGGAACGCAGACCACGGGCGCCGGTTTTACGCGCCATCGCTTTCTTCGCGATAGCATCCAGCGCTTCGTCACGAAATTCCAGATCGACGCCTTCCAGGTTAAACAGCGCCTGATACTGTTTGGTCAGGGCGTTTTTCGGCTCTTTCAGGATCTGGATCAGCGCTTCTTCACTCAGCTCATTCAGCGTCGCCACAACCGGCAGACGACCAATGAACTCAGGAATCAGACCAAATTTGATCAGATCTTCCGGCTCAACCTGCGCCAGCAGTTCGCCTTCGCTGGCCTTGTCGGATTTCGCTTTGACCGTTGCGCCAAAACCAATGCCGGAGCCGGTTTCAACACGGTTAGCAATCACTTTATCCAGACCAGCGAACGCGCCGCCGCAGATAAACAGGATCTTAGAGGTATCAACCTGCAAGAACTCCTGCTGCGGATGCTTGCGTCCTCCCTGCGGCGGAACGGCGGCAACCGTCCCTTCGATCAGTTTCAACAGCGCCTGCTGTACGCCTTCACCGGAAACGTCACGGGTAATGGACGGGTTGTCAGACTTACGGGAAATCTTGTCGATTTCATCGATGTAGACAATACCGCGCTGCGCTTTCTGCACATCATAATCGCATTTTTGCAACAGCTTCTGAATGATGTTCTCAACATCTTCGCCCACATAACCGGCTTCGGTCAGGGTGGTGGCATCCGCCATGGTGAACGGTACGTCCAGCAGGCGCGCCAGCGTTTCGGCCAGCAGCGTTTTACCGGAACCGGTCGGCCCGATCAGCAGAATGTTACTTTTGCCCAACTCAACGCCATTGCTGGTGTCGCCGTTGCGCAGACGTTTGTAGTGGTTGTATACCGCGACCGCCAGCACTTTTTTCGCCTGCTCCTGGCCGATAACATAATCGTCCAGATGGTTGCGAATTTCATGTGGCGTCGGCAGCGCACTGCGTTCACGGTGCGGTGCCACTTCCTTAATCTCTTCGCGAATGATGTCGTTACATAGATCAACACATTCGTCGCAGATATACACGGATGGACCGGCAATCAGCTTGCGCACTTCATGCTGGCTTTTGCCGCAAAAAGAGCAGTACAACAATTTGCCCGAGCCATCTTTGCGTTTATCTGTCATGAGTCAAAACCTCTTCTTTGTTCTTTGTGCCGCACACGACGACGCAAATGCCATTCTCAGGCGCAAGTCGCTTGTCAGCGTTGTGCCGCCCCTGGATAGTATTATAGCGGCACACCTGCGCCCTGGGCATCAATTACGATGGGTCAAAATCGAGTCGACCAGACCGTACTCCACCGCTTCAGACGCGGAGAGGAAGCGGTCGCGCTCGGTATCACGTTCAATCTGCTCAAGAGACTGACCCGTATGGTGCGCCATAAGTTCATTCATGCGCCCTTTCACCTTCAGGATTTCACGGGCATGAATTTCAATATCTGTCGCCTGGCCCTGATAACCGCCGAGAGGCTGGTGAATCATGACGCGAGAGTTAGGCAGGCAGAAACGTTTGCCTTTTGCGCCAGCAGTCAGCAGGAACGCGCCCATAGAAGCCGCCTGGCCCATACAAATCGTGCTAACGTCCGGCTTAATAAACTGCATGGTGTCGTAGATAGACATCCCTGCGGTAATAACTCCGCCTGGGGAGTTAATGTACAGGTAGATATCTTTTTCCGGGTTTTCCGCTTCCAGGAACAGCATCTGCGCCACAATCAGGTTAGCCATATGGTCTTCGACCTGGCCGGTCAGAAAAATGACACGTTCCTTAAGTAGACGAGAATAGATATCAAAAGAGCGCTCACCACGTGAGGTCTGTTCAATGACCATCGGCACCAGCGCCATATGGGGTGCAAAGTTATCTCGTTCGCCGCTGTATGACATTTCCGTCTCCTGGATAAAAATTGAAAAAACCTGCTGTACCGATTGTAACCTTATGGACGGATTATCAGCTAGTCCCTCTGTTATGGGTACGGCATCGCCATAATTCAAGCATAACAATCTTTTGTTGTAACGCTAACACTGAAACGCTGTTTTCGCACTCTTCCATGCAAAATGCGTGACAAAAAAAAGCCCGCCACCTGGAGGTGACGGGCTCTTGTGCGAATTTCGTGCTAATTAAGCGACGAATTACGCCTGCTGGTTCATCAGTTCGTTGAAGGAAGTGGCTTTTTCAGTCACTTTCGCTTTCGCCAGAACGGCTTCAACAGCCTGCTCTTCCAGAGCGACGTTACGCATGTTGTCCATCAGCTCTTTGTTTTTGCTGTAGAACTCGATAACTTCTTTCGGATCTTCGTACGCAGAAGCCATCTCTTCGATCAGACCTTTAACGCGCTCTTCGTCAGCTTTCAGTTCCTGAGTGCGAATCACTTCGCCCAGCAGCAGGCCGACAACAACGCGACGCTTAGCCTGTTCTTCGAACAGTTCACGCGGCAGTTCCAGCGCTTGTTTCTCGTTGCCGCCGAAACGCTGTGCAGCCTGACGACGCAGAACGTCAACTTCGCTGTCGATCAGCGCAGATGGAACGTCGATGTCGTTCGCTTTCACCAGGCCTTCAATCGCCTGAGACTTCACGCGGTTACGCACAGCGCCTTTCAGCTCGCGTTCCATGTTTTTACGCACTTCAGTACGCAGACCGGCAACAGAACCATCTTCAACGCCGAAACGCTTGATGAATTCTTCGGTCAGTTCCGGCAGCTCGCGCTCTTCAACTTTCTTCAGGTTGATAGCGAATTTAGCGGCTTTACCTTTCAGGTTTTCAGCGTGATATTCTTCCGGGAAGGTCACGTCGATAGTGAACTCTTCGCCTGCTTTGTGACCTTTGATACCGTCTTCAAAGCCCGGGATCATACGACCCTGGCCCATCGCCAGTACGAAGTCGGACGCTTTGCCGCCTTCGAACTCTTCACCGTCAACAGAACCGGTGAAGTCGATGGTTACACGGTCTTCTGCATCAGCAGCGCCGTCTTTGTCTTTCCAGGTTGCCTGCTGTTTACGCAGGGTGTCCAGCATCACGTCGACATCGGCGTCGGTCACTTCAACAACCGGTTTTTCAACTTCGATGGATTCCAGACCGGTCAGTTCAACTTCCGGGTAGACTTCAAATTCTACAGCGTAGGTGAAGTCTTCACCCAGTTTGTATTCGCCCGGAACATAGTTCGGTGCGCCAGCCGGGTTGATTTTTTCTTTGATGATCGCGTCAACGAAGTTACGGCTCATCAGGTCACCCAGAACGTCCTGGCGAACAGAAGCGCCATAACGCTGAGCAACAACATTCATCGGTACTTTGCCCTTGCGGAAGCCGTCAATACGCACTTTCTTCGCTACGTTGACCAGCTCGCTTTTCACAGCGGTCTCGATGCTGTCAGCAGCGATAGTAATCGTTACACGGCGGCCAAGGCCTTGAGTGGTTTCAACTGAAACTTGCATCTTGTTACCTCAAAAAATCACAGTGCTCGGTCAACTCTACTCCGCAAGCACAGGTTGTTGGCTTCGCGGAACCGGGATGTTCTCATAATCAATCACATTCCCTGTCGTCAGAATCATCCCGAAGACATTCCGAAAAATAAGACGCCGCATTATAGCGGCATCACTTTTATGAGTCGAGAACGGTTATCGCGCGTTGCTGCGGCTTTTTTCACAATTCCCGGCTAATTTTGGTCTGAATACTGTACATCTCGCTCAAAATTCAGACAAAACAAAACGGCCCGCAGGCCGTTTTCACATAATCTGTAGCAACATACTGGAAAAGCGCCAACAGTTGCAAATGCGTTTTTCTACGCGATGCTTCCTGCGCCACGGCAAGGAGGCGATGCGAAGATCGTATCCTGCAATCCTTCCCACTCCTTAATGGTATAGGTATGCAGGGCCAGCGCATGTACGGTTGTGGAGAGTTCTGCCGTTAACGTACCGTAAATCATCCGGTGGCGATTAAGAAAACGTTCGCCAGTGAAGCGATCGCTGACCAGCACAACCTTAAAGTGGCTCTCAGAGCCTGCCGGAACATTGTGACGATAGCTTTCATCCACAACTTCGAGGAACACGGGTTCGAACGCTGCCCTTAATTTTTCTTCTATTTGCTCACGTATCATCATGAAATATCTCCTCCGACAACGCTGAGATGTCACCCATCCCTTTAAATACTAGCCGCTTTTACCGTTTACATTACATCATGACAACAAAAATTTAGCGTTCGTCTGATATTTTCATTCAAACGTATGAAGTTTACTGACTTATCCATTCATTTGGTTGCGAAAACCCGAAGTAAGGTGTACCGAGGGTCAGAAAACAGACAACGCGATGAATTTACATGCGTTGACCACTTCCCCTCGCCGTTGGCAATGTTATGATGGCGGGAATTTTTATCTATCACGCTTAAGAGTCACTGAGAGCCCGAACATGTTAAAGAAAATCCTCTTTCCATTAATTGCTCTGGTTATGCTGGCAGGGTGCGCAACACCGCCGACAACCATTGACGTATCGCCGAAAATCACACTGCCGCAACAAGATCCAAGTCTGATGGGCGTTACTGTGAGCATCAACGGCGCCGACCAGCGTCAGGATCAGGCGCTGGCGAAAGTTACGCGTAATAACCAACTGGTTACTCTGACCGCCTCCCGCGATCTGCGCTTCCTGCTGCAAGAAGTGCTGGAAAAACAGATGACCGCACGCGGTTATATGGTAGGGCCGAACGGCGCTGTGAACCTGCAAATCATCGTAAATCAGCTGTATGCCGATGTATCTCAGGGTAACGTTCGCTACAACATCGCCACCAAAGCGGATATCGCCATCATCGCGACGGCGGCAAACGGCAACAAGATGACGAAAAACTACCGTGCGAGCTACTCTGTTGAAGGCGCATTCCAGGCGTCCAACCAGAATATCGCCAACGCGGTTAACAGCGTCCTGACCGACACCATCGCTGATATGTCTCAGGACACCAGCATTCACGAATTCATTAAGCAGAACGCACGTTAATTTCTGTCCAGATGGCCCGGCGCTTGTCGGGCCTGTAGATGCCCATGCCCAACCAATATTTACGTATTTTTCAGCAACCGCGTTCAGCTATCCTGTTGATTCTGGGGTTTGCATCAGGTTTACCCCTCGCGCTCACCTCCGGCACGCTACAGGCCTGGATGACCGTTGAGAATATCGATCTCAAAACCATTGGTTTCTTCTCTCTGGTGGGCCAGGCCTATGTCTTTAAATTCCTCTGGTCTCCGGTCATGGACCGTTACACGCCGCCTTTTTTAGGTCGTCGTCGCGGCTGGCTGGTCACCACGCAGATTCTGCTGCTGCTCGCCATTGCGGCGATGGGTTTTCTGGAACCCGGCACGCAGTTGCGCTGGATGGCGGCGCTGGCAGTTATCATCGCCTTCTGTTCCGCATCTCAGGACATTGTCTTTGACGCGTGGAAAACGGATGTTCTGCCTGCGGAAGAACGCGGCACCGGGGCGGCGATTAGCGTACTGGGCTATCGGCTAGGGATGCTGGTCTCCGGTGGGCTGGCGCTGTGGCTGGCGGATCGCTGGCTCGGCTGGCAGGGGATGTACTGGCTGATGGCGGCGCTGCTTGTGCCCTGTATTATCGCCACGCTCCTGGCCCCTGAACCTGAAGATTCCATTCCAGTGCCTAAAACGCTGGAACAGGCGGTTGCCGCCCCGCTGCGCGACTTTTTTGGCCGCAACAACGCCTGGCTGATCTTGTTGTTAATCGTGCTGTATAAGCTGGGCGACGCGTTCGCCATGAGCCTGACCACCACCTTTTTGATTCGCGGCGTTGGTTTTGATGCCGGTGAAGTCGGCGTGGTCAATAAAACGCTGGGACTGCTGGCGACGATTGTCGGCGCGCTGTACGGCGGCATCCTGATGCAGCGCCTTTCCCTTTTCCGCGCGCTGCTGATTTTCGGCATTCTGCAAGGCGTTTCCAACGCCGGTTACTGGCTGCTTTCCGTGACGGACAAGCATATGTTCAGCATGGCCGCAGCGGTCTTCTTCGAGAACCTGTGCGGCGGAATGGGAACAGCGGCCTTTGTCGCATTGTTAATGACGCTGTGCAACAAATCGTTTTCCGCCACCCAGTTTGCCCTGCTCTCCGCGCTCTCTGCGGTGGGACGCGTGTATGTCGGCCCCGTTGCCGGATGGTTTGTCGAAGCGCATGGCTGGCCCACGTTTTATCTCTTCTCCGTCGCAGCGGCCGTACCCGGCCTTCTGCTTCTGCTGGTTTGTCGTCAAACCCTTGAACACAGTTGGGAAAGCGAAAGCTTCATCCCCCGTACGGAATTTCGCGGGGCGTATGGTCTGGCGCTGCTGACGCTAATGATCGGTTGCGGCCTGCTGGCGGTATGGCTGTTGCTGCTGACGATGAACGCCGTGGACTACACTCGCTTCTCCTTCCTGCCCGAACTGCTTGAGGCGGGGGTCATGGTGGCGATATGCGGCATTTTGTTCGGCGGGGTGCTGGATTATCTGGCGCTACGCAAAACACGTCTTGTGTAAGCGGGCAACGTTATTTGCCGTTGTAATAACAGAGCGAAATTATAACGGCTAAATAAACAGCAGTTGCGAAAAATAATATTTGTTGTTTTGTGCGCAATAGCATCTGGAAATTATTGACGCCTTTTATAGATTTTATTTTCCTTACTCGATTCAGCCAATATAGTTTTATTTTTTGTTTTTCATTTGTCTCTTTGTTGATAATTAATTGTTAAACAATTGTTTTAATTTCGCATTGGTTATACCAATTACCCTGTAAGCCCTGCTTTCCTGCCCTCTTTCGTTATAACGTGATGTTGCAACAGGTTCTTAAAGTCAACGCGACATATCCTGCAACATATGTGACATGCCCGGCAGAACCCAGTAACACAGATCCAATCATGTTTACAGTAATGTAACCTTCCCGTAAAATGCCCACACACTTTAAACGCCACCAGGTCCCGTGGAATTGAGGTCGTTAAATGAGACTCAGGAAATACAATAAAAGTTTGGGATGGTTGTCATTAATTGCAGGCACTGCATTACTCAGTGGCTGTAATTCTGCACTTCTTGACCCCAAAGGACAGATTGGACTGGAACAACGTTCACTGATACTGACGGCTTTTGGCCTGATGTTGATTGTCGTGATTCCCGCCATCTTGATGGCTGTTGGTTTCGCCTGGAAGTACCGTGCGAGCAATAAAGATGCGAAGTACAGCCCGAACTGGTCACACTCCAATAAAGTGGAAGCTGTGGTCTGGACGGTGCCGATTCTGATCATCATTTTCCTTGCTGTACTTACCTGGAAAACCACTCACGCTCTTGAGCCAAGCAAGCCGCTGGCGCATGACGAGAAGCCCATTACCATCGAAGTGGTTTCCATGGACTGGAAATGGTTCTTCATCTACCCGGAACAGGGCATCGCAACCGTGAATGAAATCGCCTTCCCGGCGAACACTCCGGTTTATTTCAAAGTGACCTCCAACTCCGTGATGAACTCCTTCTTTATCCCGCGTCTGGGTAGCCAGATTTATGCCATGGCCGGTATGCAGACTCGACTGCATCTGATTGCCAACGAAGCCGGTACCTATGATGGTATTTCCGCAAGCTATAGCGGCCCTGGTTTCTCCGGTATGAAGTTCAAAGCTATCGCCACGCCGGACCGCGCCACATTCGACCAGTGGGTTGCTAAAGCTAAACAGTCACCGAACACCATGAGCGACATGGCTGCGTTCGAGAAAGTGGCTGCGCCAAGCGAATACAACCAGGTGGAATATTTCTCCAACGTGAAACCGGATTTGTTTAAAGACGTCATTAACAAATTTATGGCTCACGGTAAGAGCATGGACATGACCCAACCGGAAGGTGAGCACAGCTCGCATGAAGGCATGGAAGGCATGGACATGAGCCACGCGGAATCCGCTCACTAAGGGGCCGAGGAAGAAAACGATGTTCGGAAAATTGACACTGGATGCAGTCCCGTTCCATGAACCTATCGTCATGGTTACGATCGCTGCCATTATCGTCGGGGGTCTGGCGCTTTTAGCCTTGATCACTTACTTCGGTAAGTGGACCTACCTATGGAAAGAGTGGCTTACTTCGGTTGACCACAAGCGTCTTGGCATCATGTATGTCATCGTCGCAATTGTTATGTTGATACGCGGCTTTGCCGACGCCATCATGATGCGTAGCCAGCAGGCGCTGGCTTCTGCGGGTGAAGCGGGCTTCCTGCCGCCGCATCACTACGATCAGATCTTCACCGCTCACGGCGTGATCATGATCTTCTTCGTGGCAATGCCATTCGTTATCGGTCTGATGAACCTGGTGGTTCCGTTGCAGATCGGCGCGCGTGACGTTGCGTTCCCGTTCCTGAACAACCTGAGCTTCTGGTTCACCGTTGTCGGCGTTATCCTGGTTAACCTGTCTCTGGGCGTTGGTGAGTTCGCGCAGACCGGCTGGCTGGCTTATCCGCCGCTCTCGGGAATAGAGTACAGTCCGAGTGTCGGGGTCGATTACTGGATCTGGAGTCTCCAGCTATCCGGTATCGGTACGACGCTGACCGGTATCAACTTCTTCGTGACGATTCTGAAGATGCGTGCGCCGGGCATGACCATGTTCAAGATGCCGGTATTTACCTGGGCATCGCTGTGCGCGAACATCCTGATTATCGCCTCCTTCCCAATTCTGACTGTCACCATCGCGCTGCTGACCCTGGATCGCTATCTGGGCACCCATTTCTTTACCAACGATATGGGCGGCAACATGATGATGTACATCAACCTGATTTGGGCCTGGGGCCACCCGGAAGTGTACATCCTGGTTCTGCCGGTCTTCGGGGTGTTCTCCGAAATCGCCGCAACCTTCTCGCGTAAACGCCTGTTTGGTTACACCTCGCTGGTTTGGGCGACCGTGTGTATCACCGTTCTGTCGTTCATCGTTTGGCTGCACCACTTCTTCACCATGGGTGCGGGCGCGAACGTAAACGCCTTCTTCGGTATTACCACGATGATTATCGCAATCCCGACCGGGGTTAAGATCTTCAACTGGCTGTTCACCATGTACCAGGGGCGTATCGTCTTCCACTCAGCGATGCTGTGGACGATCGGCTTTATCGTGACCTTCTCGGTCGGCGGTATGACTGGCGTTCTGCTGGCGGTTCCGGGCGCGGACTTCGTTCTGCACAACAGCCTGTTCCTGATTGCGCACTTCCATAACGTTATCATCGGCGGTGTGGTCTTCGGGTGCTTCGCCGGTATGACCTACTGGTGGCCAAAAGCGTTCGGCTTCACGCTGAACGAGACCTGGGGTAAACGCGCATTCTGGTTCTGGATCATCGGCTTCTTCGTGGCGTTTATGCCGCTGTACGTGCTGGGCTTCATGGGGATGACCCGTCGTCTCAGCCAGCAGATTGACCCGCAGTTCCATCCAATGCTGCTGATTGCCGCCTGTGGCGCCGCGCTGATTGCACTGGGCATCCTGTGCCAGCTGATTCAGATCTTCGTTTCTATTCGCGACCGCGAGCAGAACCGCGACCTGACCGGCGACCCGTGGGGCGCGCGTACGCTGGAGTGGGCAACCTCTTCTCCGCCTCCGTTCTATAACTTTGCCGTTGTGCCGCACGTTCACGAACGTGATGCCTTCTGGGAAATGAAAGAAAAAGGCGAAGCGTACAAACAGCCTGCGCATTATGAAGAAATTCATATGCCGAAAAACAGCGGTGCGGGCATCGTTATCGCCGCCTTCTCCACTATTTTTGGTTTCGCCATGATCTGGCATATCTGGTGGCTGGCGATTGCAAGCTTCGCAGGCATGATCATCAGCTGGATTGTTAAGAGCTTTGACGAGGACGTGGACTACTACGTACCAGTCCCGGAAGTCGAAAAACTGGAAAACCAGCATTTCGATGAGATTTCTAAGGCAGGGCTGAAAAATGGCAACTGATACTTTAGCGCAAACGCACGCGACTGCCCACGCGCACGAACACGGGCACGAACACGGGCACCACGATGCAGGCCAGACCAAAATCTTCGGATTCTGGATCTACCTGATGAGCGACTGCATTCTGTTCTCTATTCTGTTCGCAACCTATGCCGTTCTGGTGAACGGCACCGCAGGCGGCCCGACAGGTAAGGACATTTTTGAACTGCCGTTCGTTCTGGTTGAAACTTTCCTGCTGTTGTTCAGCTCCATCACCTACGGCATGGCGGCTATCGCCATGCACAAGGATAACAAGAGCCAGGTTGTCTCCTGGCTGGCGTTGACCTTCTTGTTCGGTGCCGGATTTATCGGGATGGAAATCTACGAATTCCATCACCTGATTGTTGAAGGCATGGGCCCGGATCGCAGCGGCTTCCTGTCTGCGTTCTTCGCGCTGGTCGGTACGCACGGTCTGCACGTCACCTCCGGTCTTATCTGGATGGCGGTGCTGATGGTGCAGATCGCCCGTCGCGGCCTGACCAGCACTAACCGTACCCGCATCATGTGCCTGAGCCTGTTCTGGCACTTCCTGGATGTGGTGTGGATCTGTGTGTTCACTGTTGTTTATCTGATGGGGGCGATGTAATGAGTCATTCTACCGATCACAGCGGCGCGTCCCACGGCAGCGTAAAAACCTACATGACAGGTTTTATTCTGTCGATCATCCTGACGGTCATTCCGTTCTGGATGGTGATGACGGGTACAGGTTCCCCGGCCGTGATTCTGGGGACTATCCTGGCGATGGCAGTGGTGCAGATTCTGGTGCATCTGGTGTGCTTCCTGCACATGAATACGAAATCTGACGAAGGCTGGAACATGACGGCCTTTGTCTTTACCGTGCTGATCATTGCCATTCTGGTGGTGGGCTCCATCTGGATTATGTGGAACCTGAACTACAATATGATGATGCACTAAGAGCGGCGGTTATGATGTTTAAGCAATACCTGCAAGTAACGAAACCAGGCATCATCTTTGGCAACCTGATCTCGGTGATTGGGGGATTCCTGTTGGCTTCTAAAGGCAGCATCGACTATCCCCTGTTTATCTATACGCTGGTCGGGGTGTCACTGGTTGTGGCGTCGGGTTGTGTATTTAACAACTACATCGACAGGGATATCGACAGGAAGATGGAAAGGACCAAGAATCGGGTGCTGGTCAAAGGCCTGATTTCTCCTGCTGTCTCGCTGGTGTACGCCACCTTGCTGGGTATTGCTGGCTTTATGCTGCTGTGGTTTGGCGCGAATCCTCTGGCCTGCTGGCTGGGGGGGATGGGCTTCGTGGTGTATGTCGGCATTTATAGTCTGTACATGAAACGCCACTCCGTTTACGGCACGCTGATTGGTTCTCTCTCCGGCGCTGCGCCGCCGGTGATTGGCTACTGCGCCGTAACGGGCGAATTCGACAGCGGCGCGCTGATTCTGCTGGCGATCTTTAGCCTGTGGCAGATGCCGCACTCTTACGCTATCGCGATTTTCCGCTTCAAGGATTATCAGGCTGCCAACATTCCGGTTCTGCCGGTGGTGAAAGGCATCTCGGTGGCGAAGAACCATATCACGCTGTACATCATCGCCTTTGCCGTTGCGACGCTGATGCTCTCCCTGGGCGGCTATGCCGGATATAAATATCTGGTGGTCGCGGCAGCCGTGAGCGTCTGGTGGCTCGGAATGGCCCTGCGCGGTTACAAAGTGGAAGATGACAAAGTCTGGGCGCGTAAGCTGTTCGGCTTTTCCATCATCGCCATCACTGCGTTAAGCGTGATGATGTCCGTCGACTTTATGGTGCCGGACTCGCACAGCCTGCTGGCTTCGGTCTGGTAACACCCGCCCCGCAACAAATCTTCTGCCGGATAGTGGCTTACGCCTTATCCGGCATTTTATTGCCTGATAAAATCCCCCTCACAAACGCAACATTTGTTCATTAAGCACGTATTTACCCCACCCGTTTACCGCTTTACACTAGTCGCGGATTTTATACAGAGGTGGGAATGAACGATTACAAAATGACGCCGGGTGAGTTGCGCGCCACCTGGGGTTTAGGGACTGTATTTTCTTTGCGCATGCTTGGCATGTTTATGGTCCTGCCGGTTCTGACCACCTATGGTATGGCGCTTCAGGGCGCCAGCGAAGCCTTGATCGGCATTGCTATCGGTATTTACGGCCTGGCGCAAGCCGTTTTCCAGATCCCCTTTGGGTTACTCTCAGACCGAGTCGGGCGTAAGCCGTTGATTATCGGCGGTCTGGCCGTGTTCGTGCTGGGTAGCGTGATCGCCGCGCTGTCTGACTCCATCTGGGGGATTATTCTTGGCCGCGCGCTACAAGGTTCTGGCGCAATCGCCGCCGCCGTCATGGCGCTGCTGTCTGACTTAACCCGCGAGCAAAACCGAACCAAAGCGATGGCGTTTATCGGCGTCAGTTTTGGTATTACCTTCGCTATTGCGATGGTGCTTGGGCCGATCGTCACCCACAAACTGGGGCTGAACGCCCTGTTCTGGATGATTGCCGCACTCGCCGCGCTCGGCATCGCCCTGACCATTTGGGTTGTCCCCAACAGCACAACCCACGTATTGAACCGTGAATCCGGCATGGTGAAAGGCAGTTTCAGCAAAGTGCTGGCCGAACCGAAGCTGTTGAAGCTTAACTTCGGCATCATGTGTCTGCATATTCTGCTGATGTCGACCTTCGTCGCCCTCCCCGGCCAGCTTGCCGCTGCCGGTTTCCCCGCCGCCGAACACTGGAAGATTTATCTGGTCACAATGCTGATCTCATTTGGCTCCGTAGTCCCGTTCATTATCTACGCCGAAGTCAAACGCCGGATGAAGCGGGTCTTTCTGCTGTGCGTCGCGTTGATACTGATTGCCGAAGTCGTGCTGTGGGGCGCAGGCGTGCACTTCTGGGGGTTAATTGCCGGGGTACAGCTGTTCTTCCTCGCTTTTAACCTGATGGAAGCCCTCCTCCCCTCGCTGATCAGCAAAGAGTCTCCTGCCGGTTATAAGGGCACCGCGATGGGCGTTTACTCCACCAGCCAGTTCCTCGGCGTCGCGATTGGCGGCTCGCTGGGCGGCTGGGTGAATGGTCTGTTCGGCGGTCAGGCGGTATTTCTGGCTGGCGCATTGTTGACCGTCGTCTGGCTGGCGATAGCAAGTACGATGAAAGAACCGCCGTATGTCAGCAGCTTACGCGTGGAAATTCCGCCGGAGATTGCCGCCGATAACGCGCTGAAACAGCGTCTGCTGGCGACTGAAGGTGTGAGTGAGGTGTTGATCGCAGAGAAAGAGCATTCCGCCTATGTGAAGATCGACAGCAAAGTGACCAACCGTTTTGAGGTTGAGCAGGCGATCAGGCTGGCGTGAGAAGTGCTGGATGGCGGCTACCGCCTTATCCGGCCTACAAGACCGCATTGTCCGTAGGCCGGATAAGCGCAGCGCCATCAGGCATCACAACTTAATCGCGGAAGTTTTTGAACTGGAACGGCTGTCCCAAATCCCCGCCGCGCACCAGCGCCATGACGGATTGCAGATCGTCACGGGATTTTCCGGTCACACGGATCTCTTCCCCCTGAATTTGCGCCTGCACTTTCAGCTTGCTGTCTTTAATCAGCTTCACGATCTTCTTCTGAACCGCGCTTTCAATGCCCTGCTTCAGCTTCGCTTCCACAAACCAGGTTTTACCGCTGTGGACGAACGCTTCCGGCACATCCAGCGAACTGCCTTCAATGCCGCGCTTGAGCAGCTTCGCGCGCAGAATATCCAGTAGCTGATTCACCTGGAAATCCGATTCGCTCAGTACTTTGATGGTTTTGTTCGCGTCGTTTAATTCAAACGTGGCCTCAACGCCACGAAAATCAAAGCGTGATTCAACTTCGCGAGTCGCATTATCTACTGCGTTACGCGCTTCCTGAAGATCGACTTCAGAGACAATATCGAAAGATGGCATCTTTTCCTCTCCCTTCGTTTTTGATGCGAAGCATAATACCCGTAACGAGACATAACGAGAAGCTTAGCTGATGGCGCTATACTTAGGCCATAACACCTGGCGCTGTTGCAGGTGAGGAGGAACAATGAAAATTACCGTACTGGGATGCGGAGCCTTAGGGCAACTTTGGCTTACAGCGCTGCGCAAACATGGACATGAAGTACAGGGTTGGCTGCGCGTACCGCAACCCTATTGCAGCGTGAATCTGATAGAGACGGACGGTTCAATATTTAACGAATCCCTGACGGCGAACGATCCTGATTTTCTGGCCAACAGCGATCTGCTGCTGGTCACGCTGAAAGCCTGGCAGGTCTACGATGCCGTAAGAGGTCTGGTCGCCACTCTGCCTGAAACCACGCCGATCCTGCTGATTCACAACGGGATGGGCACAATCGAAGAGTTGCAAAACATCCCGCAGCCGTTACTGATGGGCACCACGACGCATGCCGCCAGACGCGACGGGAATGTCATCATTCATGTCGCCAACGGCACTACCCATATTGGCCCGGCGCGCGAGCAGGACGGGGATTACAGCTATCTGGCCGATATTTTGCAGGGCGTGCTGCCTGACGTCGCCTGGCACAACAACATTCGCGCAGAGATGTGGCGCAAACTGGCGGTAAACTGTGTGATTAATCCCCTTACCGCGCTATGGGACTGCCCCAACGGCGAATTACGCCACCACCCGGAAGCGGTAATGGCGATATGTCAGGAGGTCGCTGCGGTTATCGAGCGCGAAGGACACCATACGTCGGCGGACGATTTACGTTATTATGTCGATCAAGTGATTGAGAGTACGGCAGAAAATATCTCGTCTATGTTGCAGGACATGCGTGCCCTGCGTCATACCGAGATCGACTATATTACGGGTTATTTGTTAAAACGCGCCCGCGCGCATGGCATCGCCGTCCCGGAAAATGCCCGTCTGTTTGAAATGGTAAAGCGAAAGGAGAGTGAGTATGAGCGCATCGGCACTGGTATGCCTCGCCCCTGGTAGTGAAGAGACCGAAGCGGTCACCACTATCGATCTGCTGGTTCGTGGCGGTATTCAGGTCACGACCGCGAGCGTCGCCAGCGACGGAAATCTCACCATTGTCTGTTCGCGTGGAGTAAAACTGCTGGCGGATGCGCCGCTGGTCGAGGTGGCCGACGGCGATTACGACATCATTGTATTGCCTGGCGGCATTAAGGGCGCGGAGTGTTTTCGCGACAGCCCGTTGCTGGTCGAAACCGTTAAGCAGTTCCACCGTTCCGGGCGTATTGTCGCCGCGATTTGCGCAGCGGCCGCCACGGTTCTCGTTCCGCACGATATCTTTCCCATCGGCAATATGACCGGCTTCCCGGCGTTGAAAGACAACATTCCCGCCGAACAGTGGCAGGATAAACGTGTGGTGTGGGACCCGCGCGTGAAGCTGCTGACCAGCCAGGCGCCAGGAACGTCGATTGACTTCGGACTGAAAATTATCGATCTGCTGGTTGGCCGTGAAAAAGCCCATGAAGTGGCGTCACAGCTGGTGATGGCGGCGGGAATTTATAATTACTACGAATAGCGCCGGATGGCGGTGCGTAGGCCGGATAAGGCGGTTACGCCGTCATCCGGCAATACGTTGCGCCTGATAGCGCGATGCATATCAGGCCTGTAATCGTGCTAACAATTACGGACGATACACCTTCACATTCTGGAAGCCCTGCTCACGCAGATAGAGCGCCTGCAAACGGCTCATCACGCCGCGTTCACACCACAGCAGCCAGGTTTTGCTCTGGTCGAGATCGCCAAACTTCGTGCTCAGCTTGTAGAACGGCAGAGAAACCACATCCACGCCTTCGATTTTCAGCGGTTTGTCATCCTGCTCATCAACGGAGCGAATATCCAGAATCACGTCGTTCGGGCCAAAGCCGCTGACGGTTTCCACTTCCACCACGTCCTGCCCGGTCTGCTGGGCGATTTCGCGAATATCGACATTGCTCGCTTCCTCAACCACTTTATCGAGAATGCTAAAGTCGAAGTGCTCTTCTTCCGCTTCAATCTTCGCCTTAATCGCTTTCACCGTCGGGCTTTTCGAGATAACGCCGCAGTATTCCGGCATCGTGCGGGCAAAATCTTCCGTACCAATCTGGCGCGCCAGGTTGATGATGTGCTCTTTGTCATAAGAGATCAGCGGGCGCAGGATCAGCGTATCGGAA
Organism: Citrobacter sp. CK206; assembly: GCF_030333125.1. Classification (NCBI taxonomy): domain Bacteria; kingdom Pseudomonadati; phylum Pseudomonadota; class Gammaproteobacteria; order Enterobacterales; family Enterobacteriaceae; genus Citrobacter; species Citrobacter sp. CK206. The sequence continues at coordinate 262,472 of NZ_JAOWGM010000021.1, read as the reverse complement.
ACGTTGTCGATAAGACGCAGGTTAGTCAGCGTCTGGCTGGAAACCTGCCCCAGCGCTTCCCCCGTCACCAGCGCCTGTACGCCGTAGCGCTCCGCCACTTTCGACGCCGCGCGCACCATCATACGCTTCAGCACCACGCCCATCTGACCGTCATCGACTTTTTCGAGGATCTCGCCGACCACCGGTTCAAAGTTGATGGCGACAAAACGCACGCGATGCGAACTGCCAAAGCGGTTCCACAGGTAATGCGCCACCTGACGAACACCGATTTCATGCGCCGCGCCGCCGAGGTTAAAGAAGCAGTAGTGTACGCGGCAGCCGCGACGCATCAGCATATAGCTGGAAACGCCGGAGTCAAAACCGCCGGAGATCAGCGACAGGACATCTTCCTGGGTGCCGATCGGGAAACCGCCGATACCTTCGTAACGGCCTTTAATCAGCAGCAGACGATCGTCTTCCACTTCCAGGTGTACCGTCACATCCGGGTTGGTCAGCTTCACGCGCGCCGATTCAATATGCTGATTTAAACCGCCGCCGACGTAACGTTCCACCTCAATGGAGCTAAACTCATGCTTACCACGACGTTTAACGCGCACACAGAAGGTTTTGCCCTCAAGCCGATCGCGATACTGCACCAGCGCTTTCTCAAAGATATCGTGCATATCAGTGAACGGCACATCTTCGACTTCGAGAATATGGTGGATGCCCGGAATACGGGTCAGCGCGTCGCGAATCGCCAGGCGTTGATTTTCATCTTTGGCGCGAACTTCAATGTTATCCCAGTGGCGAACAACGGCGAGGGTCTCATCGTAGTGCTTTAACACGTTACGGATGTTCCCGGTCAGAATTTTTATAAAGCGCAAACGCACAGATTGGCTTTTGATAGTGATTTCCGGGAACAATTTAATGATAAACTTCATGGCGGCAATGGTTCTTAAGCAAGCATCAAGGCTTGTCGTGGAGAAAAGAGTACAGCAGCCCATACATGAAGCTGCATCCAGGCGCGGAAGTATACCACCATCATGGTCGTCCTGTGCACATTGCGCGTTATTTGATAATTGCTCTGAGTCCGTTACCATATCAGAGCTGAAAATATTGAGAGTCAGATATTCATTATGCCGAAGAAAAATGAGGCGCCCGCCAGCTTTGAAACAGCGCTGAGCGAGCTGGAACAGATTGTTACCCGTCTGGAAAGCGGCGACCTGCCGCTGGAAGAGGCGCTGAACGAATTTGAACGTGGCGTGCAGCTGGCGCGTCAGGGGCAGGCAAAGTTGCAACAGGCCGAACAGCGTGTGCAGATTCTGCTGTCTGACAATGAAGATGCATCTCCTGAGCCTTTTACACCGGATAATGAGTAAATGGACTTTTCGCAGCAGCTACAGTCCTGCGTCGAGCAGGCCAACCAGGCGCTGAGCCGTTTTATCGCACCACTGCCCTTTCAGAACACTCCCGTGGTCGAAACCATGCAGTATGGCGCATTATTAGGCGGTAAACGTCTGCGCCCGTTCCTGGTTTACGCAACGGGCAGGATGTTTGGCGTAAGCCTGCCCACGCTGGATGCCCCGGCAGCCGCCGTTGAGTGCATTCACGCTTATTCGTTGATTCATGACGATTTACCCGCGATGGACGACGACGACCTGCGTCGCGGTCTGCCGACCTGCCACGTCAAATTTGGCGAAGCGAATGCCATTCTGGCCGGAGATGCCCTGCAAACGCTGGCGTTTTCTATCATCAGCGATGCCCCGATGCCGGAAGTGGCCGACCGCGACCGCATTGCTATGATTTCTGAACTGGCGAACGCCAGCGGCATCGCCGGAATGTGCGGTGGCCAGGCGTTGGATCTTGATGCCGAAGGGAAACGGGTGCCGCTGGAGGCGCTGGAGCGTATCCATCGTCATAAAACGGGCGCGCTGATTCGCGCTGCGGTTCGTCTTGGCGCGCTAAGTGCCGGAGAAAACGGACGAAACGCCTTGCCGATACTCGATAAGTACGCAGAAAGTATCGGCCTTGCCTTCCAGGTCCAGGATGACATTCTGGATGTGGTGGGCGATACTGCAACGTTGGGTAAACGTCAGGGTGCTGACCAGCAACTTGGCAAAAGTACCTACCCTGCACTTCTGGGCCTTGAGCAAGCCCGGAATAAAGCCCGGGATCTGATCGAAGACGCCCGCCAGTCGTTAACGCAGCTGGCAGACCTCTCACTCGATACCTCGGCACTGGAAGCGCTAGCGGACTACATAATCCAGCGTGATAAATAAACAAACAACAAGTCTTACTTAATAGGCCTCTGATGAGTTTTGATATAGCCAAATACCCGACCCTGGCACTGGTCGACTCCACTTCGGAGTTACGCCTGCTACCAAAAGAGAGTCTGCCGAAACTCTGCGACGAACTGCGCCGCTATTTACTCGACAGCGTCAGTCGTTCCAGCGGACATTTCGCCTCCGGGCTGGGCACGGTGGAGCTCACCGTGGCGCTGCACTATGTCTATAACACCCCGTTTGACCAGTTAATCTGGGACGTGGGGCATCAGGCTTATCCGCACAAAATTCTCACCGGGCGTCGTGATAAAATAGGCACCATTCGTCAGAAAGGCGGTTTGCACCCCTTCCCGTGGCGCGGTGAAAGCGAATACGACGTACTGAGCGTCGGCCACTCCTCTACCTCCATTAGCGCAGGTATTGGCATTGCGGTCGCCGCAGAAAAAGAAGGCAAAGACCGTCGCACCGTTTGCGTCATTGGCGACGGGGCGATCACCGCCGGGATGGCGTTCGAAGCGATGAACCACGCGGGCGATATCAAGCCGGACATGCTGGTCATTCTCAACGACAACGAAATGTCGATCTCGGAAAACGTCGGCGCGCTGAACAACCACCTGGCGCAGCTGCTTTCCGGCAAGCTCTACTCGTCCCTGCGTGAAGGCGGGAAGAAAGTGTTCTCCGGCGTGCCGCCTATCAAAGAGCTGCTCAAACGCACCGAAGAACATATCAAAGGCATGGTCGTGCCAGGCACGCTGTTTGAAGAGCTGGGCTTTAACTATATCGGCCCGGTCGATGGTCACGACGTGCTGGGGCTGATTACCACGCTGAAGAACATGCGCGATCTGAAAGGCCCGCAGTTCCTGCATATCATGACCAAAAAAGGTCGTGGCTATGAACCGGCGGAAAAAGATCCGATCACCTTCCACGCGGTGCCAAAATTCGATCCGTCCAGCGGCTGCCTGCCAAAAAGCAGCGGCGGCCTGCCGAGCTATTCAAAGATCTTCGGCGACTGGCTGTGCGAAACCGCCGCCAAAGACAGCAAGCTGATGGCAATCACCCCGGCAATGCGCGAAGGTTCCGGCATGGTGGAGTTTTCACGTAAATTCCCCGACCGCTACTTTGACGTGGCGATTGCCGAGCAGCATGCAGTGACCTTTGCCGCCGGTCTGGCGATCGGTGGTTATAAGCCGATCGTGGCGATCTACTCCACCTTCCTGCAACGCGCCTACGATCAGGTGCTGCATGACGTCGCGATCCAAAAACTGCCGGTAATGTTTGCTATCGACCGCGCCGGTATCGTCGGCGCTGACGGGCAGACGCACCAGGGCGCGTTCGATCTCTCTTACCTGCGCTGCATCCCGGAAATGGTCATTATGACGCCGAGCGATGAAAACGAGTGCCGCCAGATGCTGTACACCGGCTATCACTATAACGATGGCCCAACGGCAGTGCGTTATCCGCGTGGCAACGCCGTTGGCGTGGAACTGACGCCGCTGGAAAAACTGCCGATCGGCAAAGGACTCGTCAAACGTCAGGGTGAAAAACTGGCGATTCTGAACTTTGGTACGCTACTGCCGGAAGCGGCAAAAGTCGCCGAATCCCTGAACGCGACCTTAGTCGATATGCGCTTTGTGAAGCCGCTGGATGAAACGTTGATTCTGGAGATGGCTGAGCGTCACGAAGCGCTGATCACGCTTGAAGAGAACGCCATTATGGGCGGCGCAGGCAGCGGCGTTAACGAAGTGCTGATGGCGCATCGTAAAGTCGTTCCGGTACTGAATATCGGCCTGCCGGACTTCTTTATCCCGCAGGGTACACAGGACGAGGCCCGCGCGGAACTCGGTCTGGATGCCGCCGGAATTGAGGCCAAAATCAAGGACTGGCTGGCATAATCCCCTCCCCGCTCCTGCTATGCTTAATCAATAACGGGTATAACAGGAGCGGAACAATGCAATACAACACCTTAGGAAAAACAGATCTACGGGTTTCTCGCCTTTGTCTGGGCTGCATGACGTTCGGTGAACCGGATCGCGGCAATCACGCCTGGACGCTACCGGAAGAAAGCAGCCGCCCCATCATTAAGCGCGCGCTTGAAGGCGGTATTAACTTTTTTGATACCGCCAATAGCTATTCCGCAGGCAGCAGCGAAGAGATTGTGGGTCGCGCGCTGCGTGATTTCGCCCGCCGCGAAGAGGTGGTGGTCGCCACCAAAGTTTTTCATCGCGTCGGCGACCTGCCAGAAGGATTATCCCGCGCGCAAATCCTGCGTTCCATTGATGACAGTCTGAAACGTCTGGGTATGGACTATGTGGATATCCTGCAAATTCACCGCTGGGATTACAACACGCCGATAGAAGAGACGCTGGAAGCGCTGAATGATGTGGTGAAGGCCGGTAAGGCGCGCTATATCGGCGCCTCCTCCATGCACGCCGCACAGTTTGCCCAGGCGCTGGCGCTGCAAAAACAGCACGGCTGGGCGCAGTTTGTCAGTATGCAGGATCATTACAATCTCATCTATCGCGAAGAAGAGCGCGAGATGCTGCCGCTGTGCTATCACGAAGGGATCGCGGTGATTCCGTGGAGCCCGCTGGCACGAGGACGACTGACGCGCCCGTGGGGAGAAGCCACCGCACGTTCGGTATCCGATGAGTTCGGCAAGACGCTGTACAGCGAGAGCGATGAGAATGACGCACGGATTGCAGAGCGTCTGACGGGCGTCAGTGAGGATCTTGGCGCAACGCGTGCGCAGGTGGCGCTGGCATGGCTATTGAGTAAACCAGGCATCGCTGCGCCGATTATCGGTACATCGCGGGAAGAACAGCTGGATGAGTTGCTCGGCGCGGTGGATTTGACGTTGAAGCCAGAGCAGATTGCCGAGCTGGAAACGCCGTATAAACAGCATCCGGTGGTCGGGTTTAAATAATATTGCCCGATGAGCATGTAGGCCGGATAAGGCATGTATGCCGCCATCCGGCCTACAGGTTTAAAACAACCCGATGGGCCAATGGTGCCCAATGAAATAAAGCAGACCGGCGGAAATAACCCCTGCGACGATATCGTCAACCATTATTCCCATTCCGCCGTGTACGTTACGGTCGAACCAGCGAATCGGCCAGGGTTTCCACATATCCAGAATACGGAAAATCACAAATCCGGCGGCAACCCACTGCCAGTCCATCGTAGGGAGCGCCATCAGGGTGATCCACATCCCGATAAACTCATCCCAGACAATGCTACCGTGATCGTGAACGCCCATATCCTTCGCCGTTCGGTGGCAAAGATAAACGCCAATACAGATCCCCAACATCACCACCAGCGAGTAGAGCTGCCAGGGCAGAAATGTCATCAGATACCAGAATGGGATCGCCGCTAACGACCCCATTGTTCCCGGAATAATCGGGCTGAGGCCGCTGCCAAACCCGGTAGCCAGCAAGTGCCACGGGTTACGCAGGCTCAGCCGACTTTTGGCAACATCTTTATGGCGTGGCAAAATGGTCATATCCTTTCCAGTCAAAAGTGACAGGCTTTCCGTCACGCATGAAGCTGATGCCTTCCACATCCGCACTCATTTGTCCGATGCAGGTAAACGGTACGCCAAGATTCCCCAGCGCCACATCCAGCGCGCCACGGTTCAACTCCGGTACAGTGAAGCATAATTCATAATCTTCACCGCCGGAAAGCGCCCAGCGCAGCGCCTGCCCGGGATCAACATGACGGGTAACCGCCTCAGAATACCGCAGCGCATCCACATCCACCCGCGCGCCACAGCCGCTGGCGTTAACGATATGCCGCAAATCAGAAATCAGGCCATCGGAAAGATCGATCGCCGCATTCGCCAGGTCGCGCAGAGCTTGCCCCTGCAAAATACGCGGCGTCGGGCGCAGGTGCCGCTTAATCAAGTAGTCTGCGTCTTTCGCATCCGCCACCTGTAAGCGATGTTGTAAAATCGCCAGCCCAGCGGCGCTGTCCCCCGGCGTGCCGGTGATGTAAATCCTGTCGCCAGGTTTTGCCCCGGAACGCTTGAGCGCGCGTCCCACGGGCACATAGCCATGAATACCCAGCGTCATCGACAGCGGCCCACGCGTGGTGTCGCCGCCAATCAGCTGCATATCGTAGTAATTCAGCAGGTCAAACAGGCTGTCGCTAAACGCTTCCAGCCACGCTTCGTCAACGTCCGGCAGCGTCAGGGCCAGCGTCAGCCAGGCCGGATCGGCCCCCATCGCCGCCAGATCGCTTAAGTTAACCGCCAGCGCTTTCCAGGCCAGATCGGCAGGATCGATATCAGTCAGGAAATGGTTGCCCGCCACCAGCGTATCGGTACTGATCGCCAGCGTCTGTTTTTCAGGAATATTCAGGAGAGCGCAATCGTCACCGATACCGGTTTCGACGTCGAGACGAGAGCTTCTAACACGGTCAAAATAACGGGCAATCAGGGAGAACTCGCCGCATGCCATACGTTATGCCTCAGCAGAAAAAAAGAAAAGGCCGGAGATAGCGGGAATATATCCCGCCACCAGCCGACCTGGAGATTACTTTTTGTTGGGGCGAATCACAGGTGCTGCTTTGTCCAGTACGCCGTTGACGAACTTGTGGCTGTCTTCGGCGCCGAAGGTCTTCGCCAGTTCAATCGCTTCGTTGATGGCCACTTTATATGGCACATCGCTACGTTTAGACAGTTCAAACAGCGCAATACGCAGCACAGCTTTTTCTACCTGACCCAGCTCTTCCAGCAGACGAGACAGGTACGGTTTCATCAATCCGTCCAGGTACGCGCTGTTAGTCGCCACCCCGGACAGCAGTTCACGGAAATACAGAACGTCGACATCTTTTACGTCCTGTTCCGCCAGGAACTGGTATTCAACATCAGCGATGTCGTTCTGGGACAACTGCCAGGAGTAGAGCGCCTGAACGGCACACTCACGAGCGCGGCGACGAGCAGCAGGTTTCACGGATTTCCCCTTACAAAAATCAGGCCTTGATGGCTTTCAATACATTAATCATTTCAAGCGCGGTCAGTGCGGCTTCCGCACCTTTGTTGCCAGCTTTAGTGCCAGCACGTTCGATGGCTTGTTCAATACTTTCAGTGGTCAGAACACCAAAGGCTACCGGGATTTCGCTGTCCTGGGCGACGTGCGCCAGGCCGTTGCTTGCACCGCCAGCCACATATTCAAAGTGCGCGGTACCGCCACGAATCACTGTACCCAGCGCAATCACCGCGTCATATTTACCGGTTTTTGCCAATGCGCCAGCCGCCAGCGGCAGTTCATACGCGCCAGGAACCCAAACCACGGTAATATTTTCATCTTTTACCTGACCAATACGCTTCAGGGCGTCAATCGCGCCTTCCAGCAGGCTGTCATTGATAAAATTGTTGAAACGCGCAATGGTGATGGCGACGCGAGCGTCCGGGGTAGCAACGTTAGCTTCAATAATGTTCATATTCTTCCTTCGGGTTCGATATGGCCCCGCAGGGGGGCGGATTTTATCATAATACTCGACGCGCCGCTTCTCTATTTCGAAGCCTTTACGCGGGAATCAAATGCAGGCAAACATCCGGGCCTACATGGCGTATCTCGTTGAATTTAAAATGGGGTGCCTCGCTCAGTTTCTCAAGCCCCGGCAGCACACATAATCCTCGCGCATCACTTCCTAACAGTTTAGGCGCAACATAGACGATAAGCTCGTCCACCACGCCCGCCTGCAACAGCGCGCCCGCAAGCACTGGCCCGGCCTCCACCCAGATGCTGTTAATCTGCTGTTTACCTAACAGCATCATCAGCACCACCAGATCCAGATGACCGTTATGCTCCGGCACCCGCAGGCTGCGAACCGTCTCAGGCCAGATGCGGGAATCGTCCTGTGTACGGGCAAACCAGGTTTCTCCCGGCTGCTGCACAATACGGTGCTCCGGCGTCACGCGGTTTTGGCTGTCGAGGACAATGCGAATCGGCTGACGCAGGTTTTCCTGCGGATAGAGAGTCTGGGTTGAGGTATCCAGTTCAGGCCACCGAACCGTTAACGCCGGGTCGTCGGCCAGCACCGTCGCGCTGCTGGTCAGAATCGCATGGCTTTGCGCCCGTAAACGCTGCACATCGCGCCGCGCCTGCGGGGAGGTAATCCACTGGCTTTCACCGCTGGCCATCGCCGTGCGGCCATCCAGCGATGCGCCGAGCTTGAGCTGCACATACGGGAAGCCGGTGCGCATCCGCTTGAGGAAACCTTTGTTCAGCTGTTCCGTTTCGCTCATCATCAGCCCGTGGCTGACGTCGATCCCCGCCTGCTGCAAACGGTACAGCCCACGTCCCGCGACCTGCGGATTGGGGTCCTGCATCGCCGCAACGACCCGCGCCACGCCAGCGGCAATCAACGCATCGCAGCACGGCGGCGTACGGCCATGATGGCTGCACGGTTCAAGCGTGACATACGCGGTCGCGCCTTTGGCTTTGTCTCCCGCCATACGCAGCGCATGGACTTCAGCATGCGGTTCACCCGCGCGATGATGGTAGCCTTCGCCAACGATTTCGCCATCTTTGACGATCACACAGCCTACATTCGGGTTCGGGTGCGTGGTGAAACGCCCGCGCTGCGCCAGCTTCAGCGCACGCGCCATGTAAAACTCATCCAGCATGGCTTAATCCTGTAGGCGAGCAATCTCTTCGCCGAATTCTTTGATGTCTTCGAAACTCCGATAGACGGAGGCAAAGCGGATGTAAGCCACTTTATCGAGCTTTTTCAGTTGCTCCATCACCAGGTTGCCAATCATTTTGCTGGGAACTTCGCGTTCCCCGGTGGCTCGCAGCTGTGATTTGATGTGATTCAACGCCATTTCGACGTCATCAGAGCTGACAGGGCGTTTTTCCAGCGCTCTTAGCATACCGCTGCGCAACTTCTCTTCGTTGAAAGGTTCACGCACATCGTTACTTTTCACTACGCGCGGCATAACAAGCTCTGCCACTTCAAAGGTAGTGAAACGTTCATTACAGACCAGACACTGCCGACGGCGGCGTACGGAAGAGCCCTCACCCACGAGACGAGAGTCAATAACCTTAGTGTCTACGGCGAAACAGAATGGGCAATGCATACGGCGTCCTGACCAGGTGGTTAACAGAAATCTATTTTACCCTGAACTGGCGCGACAACAAAGGCGGAGCACTTTTGAGACAAAGGATCGATACCTTACGCCCCTTTGCGATCTACCATTAGGGTATCGCGACCATGAAGGAAATAATCTACATGACAAGACGTTACCTAAGAATTCTCCTGGTGGGAAGCCTCTTTAGCCTGAGCGCCTGCGCGCAGCAGAGCGAAGTTCGCCAGATGAACCAAAGCGTCAGCACGCTGAATACGGAAATGGCGCAGTTAAACCAGGAAACCGTGAAGATTACTCAGCAAAATATGTTGAATGCGAAATCCACCAGCGGGGTCTACCTGCTGCCGGGTTCAAAAACGCCTGCCCGCCTGAACAGCCAGATCGGTACGCTGCGTATGTCCCTGGTGAATACCGCGCCCAATGCCGACGGCACGCGCGTGACGCTGCGCATTCAGGGTGAGTCCAACGATCCGTTACCGGCGTTTAGCGGTACTGTCGAATACGGGCAGATTCAGGGCACCACGGATAACTATCAGGAAGTGAATGTCCAGAATCAACTGATTAACGCCCCGGCCAGCATCCTGGCGCCGAGCGATGTGGACATCCCGTTACAATTAAATGGATTAACGCCCGACCAGTTAGGTTTTGTCCGCGTTCACGATATCCAGCCTGTTAATCAATAAACCTCCGGCGGAGCGTTTTGTGCGTTCCGCAACATCCCCCCCCCTGCTTTTTGTTACTCCCCTGACATCACCGCAATTTTTGCTAAAAGTTGGCAACATTCATGAAAGTCAGTACAATCGCCGCGCTTAAAGTACGCAAACGTGAACGCAATCGATTACGTAGATGATAGATCTGTGAAACAAGACATATTTTTGTGAGCAATGATTTCTATAATAGGCTCCGCAGAAACACGAAATATTTAGAAACGCAAATTGCGCCTTTTTCATTCCCTTCAAGGGATTTCAAACAGTGGCATACAATATGAAAAAAACATTACTTGCAGCCGGTGCAGTGCTGGCGCTCTCATCGTCCTTTACTGTTAACGCAGCAGAAAATGACAAACCGCAATACCTTTCAGACTGGTGGCACCAGAGCGTTAACGTCGTAGGCAGCTACCATACCCGTTTCGGACCGCAGCTCCGTAACGATACCTATCTGGAATATGAAGCATTCGCGAAAAAAGACTGGTTCGATTTCTACGGCTATATGGATGCGCCGGTATTCTTCGGCGGTAACACCAACGCGAAGGGTATCTGGAACCACGGTTCCCCGCTGTTCATGGAAATTGAACCGCGTTTCTCTATCGACAAACTGACCGGAGCCGACCTGAGCTTTGGCCCGTTCAAAGAGTGGTATTTCGCTAACAACTACATCTATGACATGGGTCGTAACAAGTCTGGCCGTCAGAGCACCTGGTACATGGGTCTGGGTACTGACATCGAAACCGGTCTGCCGATGAGCCTGTCTCTGAACGTCTATGCGAAGTACCAGTGGCAGAACTACCTGGCTGATAACGAAAACGAGTGGGATGGCTACCGTTTCAAAGTGAAATACTTCGTGCCACTCACCGAGCTGTGGGGCGGCAACCTGAGCTACATCGGTTTCACTAACTTTGACTGGGGCTCCGATCTGGGCGACTCTCAGTACCGTACCAGCAACTCTATCGCATCCAGCCACATCCTGGCGCTGAACTACGATCACTGGCACTACTCTGTGGTGGCTCGTTACTTCCATAACGGCGGACAGTGGGAAAACGGCGCTCAGCCGGTATGGCAATCCGAAACGGTTAAAGCTACCGGTTGGGGTGGCTACCTGGTTGTCGGTTACAACTTCTAAGCGGTTTATTTGCCGCCCGGCCAGCACAGCGCCGGGCACAGAAAGAGCACCGAACGCGCAACGCGCCGGTGCTTTTTTATTTCTTCTGATCCATCATCGCTTTCAGATTAGCGAAAGGGTTATGCATCGCAGCGCCGACATCTTTCTGCGCATCCTCCCCGGCAATAACGGTTGAGCCATACTGATCGGCTTCGGTATATTTCGAATGCTCATGATCGTGACAGTACAGACACAGCAACTCCCAGTTACTGCCGTCTTCCGGGTTATTGGTGTGGTCGTGATCGATATGATGGACGGTTAATTCGCGCAGGTTAGAATAAACAAATTCGCGAGAGCATCGCCCGCATACCCACGGAAATAATTTGAGCGCCTTTTCACGATAGCCGTTTTCCAGCCGCGTATAGTTTTTAGGGATAATCGCCATAGTGACTCTGTATCTGCGTTGAATGTAGGGTTATGAGCAAGTTTAACACTCTGCGTACCCCATTGCCCGTGAAGGATGCAGAAGCCCGCTTAACCACAGGCTTTTTTAGCGATAAAAAAATCCCGGCCATGCGACCGGGATTCCAGTAATAACGTGACTGCGTGATTAAGGCAGAATAGACGGCTGATCCGCCCCTTCTTTCTCAACTTTCTGCTGCAACATATGCTCGCGCTTCATGCCCAGCTTCAGCGCCAGCGCCGAGGCCACGTAGATCGACGATGCCGTACCGATAGAAACACCGATCAGCATGGTCAGAGAGAAGCCTTCCAGTACCGGACCACCGAAGAGGTACAGCATCAGAATCACCACTAACGTCGTCCCGGAGGTGATCAACGTACGGTGCAGCGTCTGGGTCAACGACACGTTAAAGATTTCGTAAGGCGTCCCGCGACGAATTTTGCGGAAGTTTTCACGAATACGGTCAGATACCACGATACTGTCGTTCAGCGAGTAACCGATAACCGACATCAACGATGCAACGATCGTCAGGTCGATCTCAATATGGAACAACGACAGAATCCCTAAGGTGATAATCACGTCGTGCGCCAGCGCGATAACCACCCCCGCCGCCAGTCGCCACTCAAAGCGGAAACCGACATAAATGAGGATAGAGATCAGCGCGACAATCAGCGCCATCGCACCGGTTTGCGCCAGATCGGCGCCCACGCTCGGCCCGACAAACTCAATACGCTTCACGGCGGCGTTCTGGCTGGTGGCTTCGTTAATGACACTCAGCACCTTGCTACCCAGCACCTGACCGCCGTCTTCACCTTCCGTCGGCGGCATACGCACCATAATGTCGTGGCTGCTACCGAAGTTCTGCAACAGCGGCTCGGCAAAGCCCGCTTTTTCCAGCGCATCGCGCATCACGTCCATTTCGGCCGGTTTTTCCAGCGTGATTTCGATAACCGTACCACCGGTAAAATCGAGACCCCAGTTAAAACCGCGCACGCCCATCACCACGATGGCCGCAATCAGCAGGAAGCCAGAGATGCCGAAAGCCCAGTAGTCCCAGCGCATAAAGTCATAGACTTTACGGCCGTGGTTCAATTGTTCAACAGTATATTCCTGTGCCACATCGCACTCCTCAGATTGACAGCTTGTTGATGCGTTTGCCGCCATACAACAGGTTTACGATGGCACGCGTACCGACAATCGCGGTAAACATCGACGTCGCCACACCGATACCGGTAGTAATCGCGAACCCTTTAATTGCCCCGGTGCCGACTGCGTACAGGATGATGACTTTAATCAGCGTGGTGATGTTCGCATCGAAGATGGAACTGAACGCGCCTTTATAACCTTCATCAATCGCCTGCTGAACCGTACGCCCGTTGCTCAACTCTTCTTTAATACGTTCGTTGATCAGTACGTTGGCGTCGACCGCCACCGCAAGGGTTAGCACGATACCGGCAATCCCCGGCATACTCAGCGTGGCCCCCGGCAGCAGCGACATGATACCGACAATCAATACCAGGTTGGCCACCAGCGCGCTTGTCGCAATCAGACCGAACTTCTTGTAGAAGAAGATCATGAACAGAATGGAGACCACCAGACCGGCCAGACACGCTTCCAGGCCCTGTTTGATGTTCTGCATACCCAGCGTCGGGCCGATAGTCCGTTCTTCAACAATCTGAATCGGCGCAATCAGCGCACCGGCGCGCAGCAGCAGAGAGAGCTGGCGGGCTTCGTTAGGGTTGTTGATACCGGTAATACGGAAGCTGTTGCCCAGGCGAGACTGGATGTTGGCGATGTTAATCACCTCTTCCTGCTTCACCAGTACCGCACGACCGTTGGCATCTTTCTTACCGCTGTCTTTGTACTCCACAAACAAGGTCGCCATCGGCTTGCCGATATTGTCTTTGGTGAAGTTAGACATGATGTTGCCACCTGCGCTATCCAGCGAGATGTTAACCTGCGGTTGGTTGTATTCGTCCTGGCTGGAAGTGGAGTCGGTGATATGATCACCGGTCAGGATCACGCGTTTGTACAGCACAACCGGCTGGCCTTCGCGCGTCTGTTTCACTTCCGAGTCACCGGGTACGCGCCCGGATGCCGCCGCAGACTGGTCAACGTTGGTGTTTACCAGACGGAATTCGAGGGTCGCGGTAGCGCCCAGGATCTCTTTCGCACGCGCGGTATCCTGAATACCCGGCAGCTCAACGACGATGCGATCCGCACCCTGACGCTGGACAACCGGCTCAGCCACGCCCAATTGGTTTACACGGTTACGCAGAATGTTGATGTTCTGCTGAACGGCATATTCACGCGCTTCGCTCAGACGCGCATCAGACATGACCGCACGCAGCACCGTATTGCCCTGGCTGGTAATCACCAGATCGCGGTGACGCCCGCTCAGATAAGAGATCGCTTCATCACGCGCTTTGTTATCGCGGAACGTGATGCTCAGACCGTAGTTATCTTCTTTGCGAACAGTGGTATAAGGAATGCCTTTTTCACGCAGGTCGCTGCGCAGGCTATCGATATTTTGCTCCTGAAGCTTACCTAACGCGGTGTCCATATCCACTTCCATCAGGAAGTGAACGCCGCCACGCAGGTCAAGGCCAAGTTTCATCGGCTCGGCTTTAATGGCCGCCAGCCAACGAGGCGTTGCCGGAGCAAGGTTAAGCGCCACGACGTATTTATCACCCAGCACGCCAACCAGCGCTTCACGGGCGCGCAGCTGGATGTCGGTGGTGTCGAAGCGCGCAAGAATAGCGCCCTCTTCCAGAGCCACAGACTTAGCGGTAATTTTTTCTTCTTGTAACGTTTTCTGGACCTGGATCAGCGTTTGCTCACTGGCGGCGACGCCGCGCGCGCCAGTGATTTGAACAGCCGGATCCTCACCATACAGGTTGGGAAGTGCGTAAAGCAGGCCGACGACAATCACGACGACCAGCATGATGTACTTCCACAAAGGATAACGGTTTAACACGGCAGTTCCCTTTGGGAAAACAATAGATTACAGCGCCTTCATAGTGCCTTTCGGCAGAACGGCAGCTACGAAGTCACGTTTGATAACCACTTCAGTGGTGTCATTCAGCGCGATAACGATGTAGCCGGATTCCGCTACTTTCGTTACGCGACCCACCAGGCCACCGTTAGTCAGCACTTCATCGCCTTTTGCGATGGAGCTCATCAGGTTTTTGTGTTCTTTGGTGCGCTTCTGCTGTGGACGCAGGATCATGAAGTAAAAAATCAGACCAAACACCACCAGCATCAAAATCAGAGACATCGGGCTGCCCTGCGCCGGAGCACCTGTTGCCGCTACCGCATCAGAAATAAAAAAGCTCATTAAATTTCCCTCATTATTAAAATTAATCAACGTTCAAAGGTGGAACAGGTCGACCCTGACGTTGGTAAAAATCGGTCACGAAGCTCTCTAATTTACCCTCTTCAATAGCCTTGCGTAAACCCGCCATCAAACGCTGGTAGTAACGCAGGTTATGAATCGTGTTGAGTCGCGCGCCCAATATTTCGTTGCAACGGTCGAGATGATGCAAGTAGGCACGCGAATAATTGCGACAGGTGTAGCAATCACACTCGGCATCGAGCGGGCTGGTGTCGCTTTTATGCTTCGCATTACGAATTTTCACCACGCCGTCAGTCACGAACAGGTGACCATTACGGGCATTGCGTGTTGGCATAACGCAGTCAAACATATCGATACCGCGACGCACGCCTTCCACCAGATCTTCCGGTTTGCCGACGCCCATCAGGTAACGAGGTTTGTCCGCCGGGATTTGCGGGCAGACATGCTCCAGAATGCGGTGCATGTCTTCCTTCGGCTCACCCACAGCCAGACCGCCGACAGCGTAGCCATCAAAGCCAATCTCTACCAGACCTTTGACGGAGATATCGCGTAAATCTTCGTAAACGCTGCCCTGAATGATACCAAAAAGCGCATTTTTGTTGCCCAAACCATCAAAACGGTCGCGGCTACGCTTCGCCCAGCGTAAAGACATCTCCATAGAGCGTTTAGCATAGTCCCAGTCCGCCGGATACGGCGTACATTCGTCGAAAATCATGACGATATCGGAACCGAGATCGTACTGAATCTCCATGGATTTTTCAGGATCGAGGAAAATCGGATCGCCGTTGATCGGGTTGCGGAAATGCACGCCCTGCTCGGTGATCTTGCGAATATCGCCGAGGCTGAACACCTGGAAACCGCCGGAGTCCGTCAGGATCGGGCCTTTCCACTGCATGAAATCATGCAGATCGCCATGCAGTTTCATGATTTCCTGACCCGGACGCAGCCACAGGTGGAAGGTGTTGCCGAGAATAATTTGTGCGCCGGTAGCTTCAACTTCTTCCGGCGTCATGCCTTTAACGGTGCCATACGTACCGACGGGCATAAAAGCAGGCGTTTCCACTACGCCACGATCAAACACCAGGCGGCCACGGCGAGCGCGTCCGTCGGTAGTATCCAGTTCGAATTTCATTTTCTCTCCATACGCCAGAAAAACAGTCTGACGTTTAAACCTGTGCCGCGAACCTACTTCCCGACACGCTCATTCAAAGCCTGCGGATTGTACGTGATAAACATCGCGTCCCCGTAGCTAAAAAAGCGATAATTTTGTTCTACCGCAGCCTTGTACGCATTCATCGTGTGCTGATAACCCGCAAAAGCGGACACCAGCATAATCAGCGTCGATTCCGGCAGATGGAAATTGGTCACCAGCGCATCAATCACTTTGTATTGATAACCTGGGTAGATGAAGATTTGCGTATCGCCGAAGAACGGTTCGATCAGGTCGTTTTTCGCCGCCTGCGCCGCACTCTCCAGCGAGCGTACCGAGGTGGTGCCTACCGCGATGATCCGATTACCCCGCGCTTTTGCCGCCAGCACCGCATCAACCACCTCCTGCGGGACTTCGGCGTACTCCGAGTGCATGATGTGATCTTCAATGGTCTCCACACGCACCGGCTGGAACGTCCCCGCGCCGACGTGCAGCGTCACAAACGCCATCTCAATGCCTTTTTCGCGCAGCGCGGCCAGCAGCGGATCGTCAAAGTGCAAACCTGCGGTTGGCGCGGCAACGGCCCCCGGTTTTTCACTGTAGACCGTCTGATACAACTCACGGTCGGCGTCTTCATCCGGGCGGTCGATGTACGGCGGCAGCGGCATATGGCCGATCGCGTTGAGAATCTCCAGAACCGGGCGCGCGTCGTTGAACTCAACTTCAAACAGCGCGCCATGACGTGCGGTCATGGTGGCGTTAATGCTTTCGTCATCGCCCAACAGCAGTTCCGCGCCCGGTTTCGGCGCTTTGGAAGCGCGAATATGCGCCAGAATACGTTTGTCATCCAGCATCCGCTCAACCAGCACTTCAATCTTGCCGCCGCTGGCTTTACGGCCAAACAGACGCGCCGGGATGACGCGGGTATTATTAAAGACCAGCAGATCGCCAGGGTTGAGCTTATCGAGCAGATCGGTGAAAGTACCGTGCGTCAGCGCGCCCGTCGGCCCGTCCAGTGACAGCAAGCGACAACGACTGCGCTCAGGCTGCGGATAGTGGGCAATCAGGGATTCGGGTAATTCAAAGGAAAAATCGGTAACGCGCATGACACTGACTCAGACTAAAATAAGAGGCGGGTAGTCTAGTGCCGGGGCGCGCTCCCTGCAACCGTTACCCCTCAAGTTAAGAGATATAAGCTATAGACAAAATCATTCAGGATGTATCGAGGCGGCAACTGAATGAGTCTCCAGGCGCTTACTCAAGTAAGTCGCTGGGGTGAGGCCCGGGGATAGGCCGAGTAACTCGCAGCCAACAAAGAGGCAGTTTGAAGGATGAAGTGGATATGAATTTTCTTGCACACCTGCACTTAGCACATCTCGCCGACAGCTCGCTTTCCGGCAATTTGCTGGCCGATTTTGTTCGGGGAAACCCGGAGGCTAATTTTCCCCCTGACGTGGTGGAAGGGATTTATATGCATCGGCGGATTGACGTCATGACCGATAATCTGCCGGAAGTGCGTGAAGCGCGGGAATGGTTTCGCAGCGAAACCCGTCGTGTAGCCCCCATCACTCTGGATGTGATGTGGGACCACTTCTTGTCGCGCCACTGGGCGACAATATCTCCCGATTTCCCGTTGCAGGCATTCGTGGGCTACGCCCATGCGCAGGTCAGCACTATTTTGCCCGACTCGCCGCCGCGTTTTGTGAATCTGAACGATTATCTGTGGTCGGAAAAGTGGCTGGAGCGTTATCGCGATATGGATTTTATCCAGAATGTCCTCAACGGGATGGCGAATCGCCGCCCACGCCTCGATGCCCTGCGCGATTCCTGGTACGATCTGGATGCGCACTACGATGCGTTAGAAGCACGTTTCTGGCGCTTCTACCCGCGCATGATGGCGCAGGCGCGTCAGAAGTCGCTTTAGCTGCCTGATAAGCGTAACGCCATCAGGCAAAAAATTGATAGGTGAAACCTGTCTCATTGATTGTCAGCACCGCGTTGAGTTGCCCTCTTCCCCTCCCTATACTTGCCCGCGTTGCGTTCCAAACCCCTTAACTTTGCAGGAGTATTTATATGGTACTGGTTACTCGTCAGGCCCCGGACTTCACAGCAGCCGCCGTACTGGGTAGCGGTGAGATCGTTGAAAACTTCAACTTCAAACAGCACACCAACGGCAAAGCAACCGTTCTGTTCTTCTGGCCGATGGATTTCACCTTCGTTTGCCCGTCTGAACTGATTGCTTTCGACAAACGTTATGAAGAGTTCCAGGCGCGTGGCGTAGAAGTTGTCGGCGTTTCTTTTGACTCTGAATTCGTCCACAACGCATGGCGTAACACCCCTGTCGATAAAGGCGGCATCGGTGCAGTGAAATACGCAATGGTTGCTGACGTGAAGCGTGAAATCCAGAAAGCCTACGGTATCGAACACCCGGAAGCGGGCGTTGCCCTGCGCGGTTCTTTCCTGATCGACGCCAACGGCGTGGTTCGTCACCAGGTGGTTAACGACCTGCCGCTGGGCCGTAACATCGACGAAATGCTGCGTATGGTTGACGCGTTGCAGTTCCACGAAGAGCACGGCGAAGTGTGCCCGGCACAGTGGGAAAAAGGCAAAGAAGGGATGAACGCCTCTCCAGACGGCGTGGCAAAATACCTGACTGAAAACGTCGCCAGCCTGTAATCGGCTCGAATTGAAAAAAGCTCGCTATGGCGAGCTTTTTTATTGCGCTTATCAGGCCTATGGATTTTTGTAGGCCGGATAAGGCGTTCCGCCGCCATCCGGCGTAGTGCCCGGTGGCACGCCGTTTACCGGGCCTACAAACATGTCGCGTTTACGCCGCGCCGTCCTTTTTCACCTCGCGCCAGATTCGCCACGCCATCACCAACAGTACCGCGACGCCAGCAATCAACGCCCCCCACACCAGTAACGTTTTCCAGCGGCTTTGCTGCTCCGCAGCCGACGTTGCCGTCAGCCGCGCCTCACCGCCCAGCGTTACGCGCTGCTGCGTCATCGCCCAGGGCAGGTCGTTAACATCCTGCGTTTTGCGCAGCGACGCCGGGATCAGCATATCCAGCTCAACATCGGCTTTTTCCGCCGCCCGGTTTCCCCAGGCCAGCATATACGGGCCTTTCCCCTGCGTATTGAACACCAGTTGATAACTGTCCCGCGCGCCGCTCAGCGCAGGCAGCGTTTCCGGCAATCGGGCGTTGATGGTGGTCATACGGATAGCTTCAACCTGTTGACCTGAAAGAAGAATATCCTCCGAACGCTTCCCGTCGAGGCGGTACAGGATCGTTTTCGTCAGTGGACGCCACGCCTCTTTTTCCCCGCCGCGCCATGCCAGCTCAACCGGTAAAACGCCCTCGTTTTCCAGCGCAATTCTGAGCGACGTCAGCGGCTGCGGCTGATTCCAGCGCCATACGGCTTCTGTTTCCGACACTTTCTTTGCGTGGGCCTCCAGCGCAATACGCTCCGACGCTGGTTCTCCGCTGTCCGCAATGGCGCTTACGCTGTTTAAGGTCAGCGGCGGACTTTGCGAATCAAGAATCACCAGCAGGTAGCAACGGCCTTCCGCAGAGAGCGTCAGGCTGGCGCTGATGGTGTCCATTTTCAGCCGATCGTTATCGCGCGTCAGATCCATCAGCGGCGCGTCTTCTTGCACGGGTTGCCAGTAACGTAAATCACGGCTGGCATAAACGGACGCCTTCCCCTGCCAGTTGCCCGCAGGCGTGTTCCAGTTCAGGCGCAGTTGCGCCAGCGAAAAGGCCGCCGTCATCTCTTCCGGCAGAGTCAGTAAATAGCTCTGCCCAACCGCGTTAACGTCATCGCTTTCCAGATGAATTTCCACGCCGGTCTTTGAACGCAAGACAAAGGATTCGCTTCCACGGCGCTCCCCTTCCCGCGGTGATACTGGCGACATATCCAGAGGAAAAAGCCGCAGCGCCACCGTCTCTGGCGTGACAGACGGCGTTTTCTGCGCCGTCAGCGCAAAGGGCACCGTATCGCCCTGGCGGTTAAAAACCCGCACATCGCGTAAATCCGGCCAGGCGCTTTGTTGGTAAAGCGCCAGCGGCAGCGAAACGCGATACCACGGCGATGAACCCGTCGCTTCCAGCATCATGCCGGTGGCGTAATCCTGCGGCGTTTCCGGGGCTTCATCACGGCTGAACGCCGGCCACGCCACACTCAGCAACGCGCTCCAGACTACCGCTTTCATCCATTTCATTTTTCTTCTCCTGCTTTGGGCGGTAACGGTGAGAAATACCCGACGATAAGTACCAGGATCGCCACGCCGATAAAAGCGATGGCGCGCGCCAGCCCGCCGCCGCGCGCGCTATCCACCAGCATCAGCTTAACAATGACGATCCCCAAAAGCACCGCGCCGCATAACCATTCCCGCCGCGAACGGCGACGGGTCGCGAGCAACATCATAACTAATGCCGTCAGCATCCAGAACAGGGCGAAACAGGTCTGGATCAACCGCGAATGCCACAATGTCTCCATGCTCCACGCCACCTCGCCATACCACGCCAGCGCCCGCATCAGCCCTCCGTTCAACCACCAGAATGCGAGCGCCGCCAGCACCACAGGCGCCCATGCGCGATATTTCGCTAACGGCGACGGCAGAAAACGACGAGAGAAACGCGCAAGGAGGAACAATCCCAGCAAGGCGAAAGCGGCTCCCTCCTCAAGCGGGTTCACCACTGGCAGATAGCGCTGTTGGAAAACCACGCCATCCTGTAAATTCGCCAGCACCAGAAGCAACAGCAGGATCGCTGCCACGGGCGCCAGCGCCAGCGCGCCGTACAACGCAGGCCAGCATTTGAACGGCCACAAATCGCGGCGCAGCGCGGCGTGTACCAGCAGTATGACGATTCCGCCCGCCGCCATCATCAACCCGCTGCGCCAGGCGTCCATTCCCCACGGCAACGACTGCACAAACCAGAACAGCTCCATCCCGAGCGCTAAAAGCACCATCCAGAACAAGGATAAATGCAGCGTCCGGGAGATGCGCGGCGGCAGATGCGCATCATCACGATAAAGCATGAGCACCGCACAAGGCAGCGCCACGCACCACGCCAGATTTTGCCAGCCTGCGGCGAAAATCTGGCGTTCTTCAATCTGGTACAGCAATGCCAGCAGCATCGCAGGCCACAGCAGCCAGGGGCTGTAACCTAACGCCTGCCAGGCGAGCCGCCCGCTCAGATAACGCCAGAGCCAGGCGGACGCGGCGAGTAGCGCCAGCACGCCAGACCATTCGGCAGCATAACGCGCCAGCGCCAGTTGCGAGGCGCCCGTCAGCGCGACGATCCAGAAGGCGATGCCGCCCGCCAGCAGCGCCCAACTGACCTCCTTCTTCTCGCTGCGCCACAGCCAGGCGCCGCCCAGCCAGCACAAACTCAGCACGGCGAAGATCATCATCACCGTCAGCGGCGCGGCGTCATCGGCCAGCGCCCACAGCGCGCTGCCCACAGCCAGTAGCATGAGCGCAGTGCCGCTATAACTCATCCGCCGCTGCTGTTGCTGCATACCCAGCCACAATACGCCAAGCCCCTCCAGCGCCCAGGCCATTGCCGTCCAGCGCGCCGAAAGCGCCAGCGGGATGGCGAGGGTAGTAAACGCGCCGCCCAACGCGAGCGCCGCCAGCACCAGCGGCCTTCCCATCGACGGGTAGCGGCGCAGCGCCAGCCACGCCAGCACCATATAGAACGCGCCATATCCCAGCGCACTGAGCGCCGGACCGTAATCCATATGTTGGGTAATGGCGTACTGCATGCCAAACCCAACCAGCGGCGGCGCAAACAACAGCACGCCATCAACAATATGTTTGCCTTTTTCCTGCGCCCGCAGCGACAGCGCCACGCTCAGCACGCCGAAAATAATGATATTGGCAATCAGGAAAAGCTGGCAGTTGAGCCAGTATTCAGGCCGGTAGTCACTGACACCCCACAGGCCGCCGACCCCGAAAGTGAATAATAACCCCAGCAGATTAAGCTCACGCCAGTGCTGCCAGACGCTTATGGCAAGAATGCCTGCCGACAGCAGGAGATAGAACGAGAACAGCGCCACATAGTTCCCGCTGCCCGTCGACAGCAGCAGCGGCGCAAGATAGCCGCCCAGGCTGGCCAGCATCGCCAGGCTAAGCGCTTTTTGCAAAATAGCCAGCCCTACGCTTGCGGCGCAAATCAGCACCAGCAGCGCAAACGCCAGCGTCATCGGCAGCATTTGCCACAGCCGGAATGCGCCAAAGACGGTCAGATAGAGCGCGCCTGTCGCACCGCCTTGCAGGATCAACGCATAAACCGGCTGTTTGTGTCGCAAACGCCAGCCCGTCGCGAGCAGCACTACGGCACACAGCGCCGCAGTGACAAGACGCAGTTCAAGCGGAAACAGCGCGTGTTCAACCGTATAACGCAACAGGAAAGATAAACCGAAAAAGAGGAGCAGGATGCCCAGCTTCGCCAGCGGATTTCCCTGCATAAACCAGCGCGCCAGCGAGGTGAAAACGCCGCCGAACGCGGAAGGTTTTGCCGTTTTAGCAGGCGCCGGGAGCGGTTTTGCGAGGGTTTCCTGCGCAGCCCAGGGATTTTCCGGCTCAGATATGGCCGCTTCGATGGCATCAGGCGGCGATGGCGCGACACGCTCTTTCGCAGATAGCGAAGGTTCCGCCGTCACCTGTACCGCAGGCGCTTCTTCCGCACGCTGCTGTTCAAGTTGCTCAACCCGTCGGCGCAACACCGCCAGCTCAAAGCGAACCGCCGCGCTGCGGTTGAGCGCGACAATCGCGAGAATGGGAACCACCACCAGCGCGAAGAATAAAACAATGCAGCCAAGGATTAAAAGCTCATCCATGTTTCCACCTTCACTGTACAAGGACAGACCAGAATGACATAGATTATTACATTTTTGCCATCCCTGAAGGTGAAAATGCCGGATCGCAGCGTAAACCAGAACGCGGCTTAGGGGCGAATAGAGCCGACCATTTTTAATGCATTATTGAGGAAATGAACCATGCTAATAACGTGGTTATTTCATCTTATTTTGCATAACAGACACCCTCAAAAAAATGCCATGCTTTGGTCTAAATTATTCACTGGCATTGTTTTTCGACAGTCTGTACAACGTACTTATTTCATTTTCAGGATATTTTCAGATCATGCGAATCAATCTGGACGTTCTGCTCATTCTTGATGCTATCGACAAACACGGCTCGTTTGCCGCTGCGGCCGGGTCGCTGTTTAAAACCCCCGCGGCGCTTAGCTATATGATTCAGAAACTGGAAAACGATCTCGATATTGAGCTTCTCGATCGCTCCGGCCACCGGGCGAAATTTACCGATACCGGACGAATGATGCTGGAAAAAGGGCGTCTGCTGCTCAACGCCGCAAAAGACCTGGAGAAACAAGCCGTGCAGTTAAGCTCTGGCTGGGAAAAAGAGCTGGCGATAGCGCTGGATGACTCCTTCCCTTTCGAGACGCTGCTGCCCGTTATTGATGCGTTTTATGCGCTGAATAAGCAAACGCGCCTCAATTTTACACACCATACGCTGGCGGGATCGTGGGAAGAGCTGACGCACAACGGCGCGGACATCATTCTCGGCGCAATTAACGAGCCTCCGACCTCCGCCGCCTGGTCATATAAAATGCTCGGCACCCTGGACAACGTATTTGTGGTCGCGCCTTCGCACCCGCTGGCCGCCGCCACGGACGGTCTGACCAATGAGCAACTCTGTCTGCACCGGGCGGTGGTGATCAGCGACAGCGCCCGCTTCTGCCATCCCCTGCAATCCAATTTAATGGATGAGCAGCCGCAAATTCGCGTGGATGACTTCGACAGCAAAGTGACGCTGCTGCGCGCCGGTTTAGGGTGCGGATTCCTCCCCCGCCATATTGTCAGACCGTGGCTTGCCACCGGCGAGCTGGTGGAAAAATCCGTCATCTCTTTTCGGCAGAAAGATGTCGCCTATATGGCATGGCGCAACCACAGCGACGGTCTGGCGCAGCGCTGGTGGCGAGAAGCCCTGCTCGCCAGCCCGGAAGTCGCGCAGCTCTATCAGTGATTCACCCAGACCGTAGCGGAAATGGCGGGCAGGCTGAGAACACCCTCAGCCAGTTGGCCTTTCCCCTCTTTGCCTCGCCATTCGCTGACGTTAAGCAACGGTGAGGCAGGCAATACGACCTCACAGGCCTCGCCCCGGTTGATCGCCACCAGTACGCGCTGCTGGTGATAGACTCGCACAAAGACCACCACATCTTCTTCGGCATAAATCACCTGGCAACCGCCGTGACGTAGCGCCTGCGTGCGCTGGCGAAGTTTCCCCAGACGCTGGTACAGCGCCAACAGCGTGGCATCCTGTTTTTCAACCTGCCACGGGAACGGCTTACGACAGAACGGATCGTTATTGCCGTCCAGCCCCACTTCATCGCCGTAATAGATGCAGGGAACGCCAGGCCAGGTAAACAGCCAGACAACCGCCAGCGGCAAACGCGCCACGTCTTTGCCCAGCAGCGATTTGAAACGGGCGGTATCGTGGCTGTCCAGTTGGTTAAACATCCGTAGCTGCTGCTGATGCGACAGACCAGCACGGTAGTTATCCATCCAGGCGATGCAGGTTTGCGCGTCAATGTGCTGCGGATCGTAAGAGATATCGGTATTGGCGAGAAATCCCCACAGCGGGAAAGTGAAGCCGCGATAGTTCATAGCGGCGTCTTCCGCATCCGCCTGGAGCCATTGCCGCGCATCGCCAAAATGCTCGCCAACGATATAGGCGTCAGGCTGCGTCTCTTTTGCCGCCTGCGTAATGCCGGCAACGTGTTGCAGGTTATTGCGCGCGCCTCCGGCCTCGCCCAGCATATGCACCACATCAAGCCGCCAGCCGTCCATATGCCACGGCGCTTTCAGCCAGTGACGCACAATGCTGTCTTCACCGCGGTAGATTTCATTGACCAGGCTTTCCGACTGGTAATCCAGCTTGGGCAGACTCGGATACCCCAGCCAGTCCAGCGCCACGCCCTCCGGGGAGAAAGAGTACCAGTCACGCCAGGGCGAATCCGGGTTGTGGCATGCGCCGCCGCTTCCCCGATTGTGCCTGTCAAACCAGGCGTGCGAGTCGCCGCTATGGTTAAAGACGCCATCCAGCACCAGGCGCATTCCCTGCTGCTGCGTATGCTGCCGCAGGCGCAGCAGCGCCCGATCGCCGCCAAACTGCGGATCAACGTGACGATAATCTTCCGTATCGTATTTATGGACGCTTGGCGCGCTAAAGACCGGGTTCAGGTACAGCGCCGTCACCCCCAGTTTTTTCAGGTACAGCAGTTTCTCACTGATCCCGTCCAGATCGCCGCCGTAGAACGTCGATCCCCCGGCCTGCGCAGTCACCGGATCGTCCCAGTCATGCAAGACGATATCCTGACCGGCGGCATGATGGTAATAGACATTATCCTGTTCCGCTTCGCGCGGCTGGCTGCGGGCAAAGCGATCCGGGAAGATTTGATAGAAAATCTGATCGGCGACCCATTGTGGGCCATTGTCCGGCACATCGACGGCAAACTGCTCCAGCCGCGCGGGCGGGAAACGGCTAAATCCCTGCGGCGTGAACCACAGCTGGCGATCGTGCCAGAGCAGCTTAAAGCTGTAGCGACGGCGCGGCTGTCCGCTGGCGAGATCGATCGCCGCCCGCCACGCCGTGACGCCCGGTTGCGGTTGACTGCGCAGCCGATGCATCGCCAGCGAGATTTCTTCATTATCGTTCTCAGCGCGTAGCGTCACACGCTGGGGCAGGTTTTCCCCGCTCAGCCATAACGTAATGGTCAGTTGTTCTTTGTTTTGCTTAACAAATGGGGCAACCGGAAGGTGCCAGGCGTTCAACATCACGTATCCCCTTTGATGAAAATGAAGCCACCTTGCCATAGCGACATCAAGGATAACTCATCATCTTAATGTTTATTGGGGGAGGAGTCCGGGGGAGGATATTGTTTGATACTGCCGGGCGGCGGCTTCGCCTGACCCGGCCTACGGTTGCCTGTAGGCCGGGTCAGCGTTAGCGCCATCCGGCGGGGAATCACCCCACTTCAGCCAGTTGGCGGTCGCGGCGGCGTTTAAACATCCAGCCGACCAGCAGCAGTGCGATCCAGGCGAAACCGACGTACAGCGAAATACGGGTATCTGGATGGTAGCCGATAAGCGCGATAATAAAGACCAGGAAAATCAGGCCCGTAACGGTTGTCGCCACGCCGCCCGGCACTTTAAATTTCAGCGCCTTCACCTCATCCGGCGGCAGACGGCGGCGGAACGCAATCTGCGACAGCAGGATCATAATCCATACCCATACCGTGGCGAAGGTCGCCAGCGAAGCAATCACCAGGAAGACGTTTTCCGGCATGATGTAGTTCAGGTAAACCGCGAACAGCAGCGCAATGGTCATCACCATAACCGTCACCCACGGAATACCGCGACGCGACGTTTTAGCGAACACTTTCGGCGCACTGCCCTGCTCCGCCATACCGTGCAGCATACGCCCCACGCCGAACACGTCGGAGTTAATCGCCGACAGCGAAGCGGTCAGCACCACAAAGTTCAGAATGCTGGCGGCAAACGTAATGCCAAGATGCTGGAAGGTCAGGACGAACGGGCTGCCGCTGGTGCCAACCTGGTTCCACGGGTAGATAGACATGATGACGAACAGCGTGCCCACGTAGAACACCAGAATACGCATCGGCACAGAATTGATGGCACGCGGAATAGATTTTTCCGGGTCTTTCGCTTCTCCGGCGGTGATGCCGATAATTTCAATCCCGCCGTAAGCGAACATCACCATTTGCAGCGACATCACCATTCCCAGCCAGCCGTTGCTGAAGAACCCGCCGTTGCTCCACAGGTTGTGGACCCCGGTCGGCTGCCCGCCGTTGCCAATCCCCCAGATAATGATGCCGAAGCCGGCGACAATCATGATGATGATAGTGGCGACTTTAAAGAACGAGAACCAGAATTCCAGTTCGCCGAATACCTTCACGCTCATCAGGTTGATGGCGCAGATAAGTAGCACCACGCTCAGCACCCAGATCCAGTGCGGCACCGCAGGGAACCAGACCCCCATATAGATACCGAAGGCGGTCACGTCGGCAATGGCGACAATCAGAATTTCAAAACAGTAAGTCCAGCCGGTAATGTAACCCGCGAGCGGGCCGAGGTTTTCCTGCGCATAGCGCGAGAACGAGCTGGCGGCGGGGTTATGCACGGACATTTCGCCCAGCGCGCGCATAATAATGTACGCCGCGACCCCGCCGATAATGTAGGCCAGCAACACGCTTGGCCCGGCCATTTTGATGGCGTCTGCCGAGCCATAAAATAATCCGGTGCCAATTGCCGATCCCAATGCCATAAAGCGAATGTGCCGGGTGCTCAGCCCACGCTTTAGCTTGTTATTGCTTTCCATCAATTCCGAACCCATCAAAATAATAAAAAAACCACGGGGCCTGTAGCCCCGTGGTTAAAACATACTGTCAGTGATCTTAGTGAGCGCTGGAGGTCACTTGTCGACCTGCGGCGCGATCCCAGATAATTGCCAGAACAACCATCACCACTGTTGGCATCAACCACGCCAGCCCCTGTTCCGCCAGCGGTAAACGCTGGGTCCAGGCCGGTAAGATGTCACCAATCGCAGAGGCTTTAATCCCGTCAAGGATACCAAAAACCAGGCTGATAAACATCGCCGGAGCAATGACGCGGGAAGAATTATGCCACCATGAGCGGGTAAAGCTTAATACAACCAGTGCGATACACGGCGGATAGATGGCTGTCAGCACCGGAATAGAAATCTGAATCAGATGGCTCAGACCCAGATTCGATACCACCATTGAGAAGCCGCCCAGAATAAACACCAGCGTGCGATAAGAGAGTGGGACGTACTGCGCAAAGAACTCCGCACATGCGCAGGTCAGGCCAACCGCCGTCACCAGACAGGCGATGAAAATCAGCGCCGCCAGCAGCAGGCTACCCGCGCCGCCGAAGGTATGCTGAACGTAAGCGTGCAGGATTGCCGCGCCGTTAGCAGACTGATCGACCAGCGTCGCGCTATCCGATCCCAGACGGAACAGCGCAAGGTACAGCAGCGTCAAACCCACACCCGCCATCAGGCCCGCCCAGACGGTATAACGGGTCAGCAGGCGCGCTTCTTTAACGCCGCGCGAGCGCGCCGCATTGACGATAACGATACCAAACACCATTGCGCCCAGCGTATCCATCGTCAGATAGCCATTCACAAAGCCATTAGAGAACGCCGCGTTCTGGTAGGCGTCCATCGCGTCGCTAATCGGACCGGCAGGCCAGATGATTGCCGCAACGGAGAGAATAATCAGCGCGATGATTTTCAGCGGCGCCAGGAAGTTACCCACCGTGTCCAGCAGTTTGCCCGGATAGAGCGATACCAGAATCACAATGGCGAAATACACCAGGCTGTAGATAAACAGCGGCAGTGCGGAATCGCCGGTCAGCGGCGCAATCCCGACTTCAAAGGAGACGGTCGCCGTACGCGGCGTTGCGAATAACGGCCCCACCGCCAGATAACAGACGGTCGCCAGCAGAACGCCAGCCACTTTACCAATCGGGGTGCTCAGGCTATCAACGCCACCGCCGACTTTCGCCAGCGCCACAACGGTAAGTACCGGAAGACCAACGGCAGTAATCAGAAAGCCGAACGCCGCAGTCCAGACGTGTTCGCCTGCCTGCAAACCGACCATCGGCGGAAAGATAATATTGCCTGCGCCAACGAACAGCGCAAATGTCATAAAGCCCAGAGCGATAATATCGCGCGATTTTAACTGATGGGTCATAAAGTTTTACTGCCTGTGGATGTGGTGTTGAAAACGTTAAATTTTCTGCCCTTCCCTGCGGGACGATACAGCGGCATTTTTAAGCAATTCCAGCGGGATATGCTCCTGGGCTGGCGCGGCGAAGAATAGTTTTTCGATTTACCGCGTAAATGCAGTCGGTATGACAGCATCTGGAGCGCAATTTAAACGCTTATAACGTTTTAAAGCAAGGTGAGATCCAAAAACCAGAAGAATATAGCGATATGAAATTAGCAACCAGTACAAAACGCTATCCATAAGAAAAAGTCATGGCTAATCATGCGAACAAAAAAGCATCAGACGTTGAAAAATTCAGCAGAGTCTTCTTTACTGCAAAGAAAATAAGCCAGCATCCGCTGGCTTATGGAAAGCTAACCTTACGAACCACAATTAAGCGCAATTTTTGGCAATTAATCGTTCCGGCAGCACAAAGCTGAAGCGCGTCCCTTTACCCGGAGAACTGTCGATAATCAATCGACTCTCGTGATGATTCAGCGCATGTTTCACAATCGCCAGACCTAATCCGCTTCCCCCGGTTTGCCGCGACCGCGCTTTGTCCACACGGTAGAAACGCTCCGTCAGACGCGGAATATGCTCAGGCGCAATCCCCGGCCCGTTATCTTCCACGCTGAACTCCGCACCGTGGGTTACATGCTGCCAGCGCACGGTAATATGCGTTCCCGCAGGCGTGTGATTCACCGCGTTATAGACCAGGTTCGAAATCGCGCTGCGCAACTGTTCTTCGTTGCCCAATACGCTCAGCCGGGCATCCACTTCAAACGTAAAGGTGTGTTTCTGCTGGCTGAGCGCCTGCGCCTCACGCTCAACAACGCGCAGCATCATCGGCACATCTACCCTTTCATTTAACAGAAGCGCGGGCGCCGCCTCAATTTTCGACAGTGTCAGCAGTTGTTTCACCAGCCCTTCCATCCGGTGCGTTTGCTCACGCATCGTATGCAGCGCCTTCTCCCGCGTCGCGCCTTCCAGAGGCTGCTCCTGCATCATCTCCAGATAGCCCTGCAAGACGGTGAGCGGCGTGCGTAGTTCATGGCTGACGTTCGCGAAGAAATTGCGCCGCGCGCCTTCAAGCTGGTGCATCTGCGTCACGTCGCGCGCGACCATCAACAGTTGCTGATCGGTATAGGGCATCACGCGGATCTCCAGATGCCGCCCGGTGTTGAGCACCAGGTTGAGCGGCCGGATAAAATCGCGTGTTTTGAGATACTGCGTAAATTCCGGGTAGCGCAGCAGGTTCAGAATGTTTTGCCCGTTGTCGTCCGGCCAGCGCAGCCCAAGCACCTGTTGCGCCAGCCCGTTACACCAGAAAATCCCGCCGTCTTCGGTTGTCAGCACCACCGCGTCGGGGAGGGATTCCGCCCCGCTGCGAAAGCGTTTAATCAGGTTTCCCAGTTCGCGACGCCGCTTTTTATTACGCAACTGCATCTGGTGCAGACCGTACAGCAGCGGCTCCCAGCTCCCGCGTCCCGGCGGCGGCGTCATACTCATATCGACCCACAGCCACCAGGAGAGGCGCAATAAATTCCAGAAATGCCAGATCAGCAATCCCGTTACCGACGCCAGTAAAAACCAGGGCAGATAACCAAAAAAAGCACTGAGGATAAAAGCGGGGATGCAGCAGAGGATCAGCTCCAGCACCAGCCTTTTCCATGACAGCCGTTCCAGCACGCGTCACACTCCCTTCAGAATAGTAAACCCGCCCGCCACACCGAGATGCCGGTCTGGCGGCAAGGTATTAAAAACGGGTCGAAAAGCGATACCCGGTTCCGCGTACCGTTTGCACCATACGATCGTGACCGCTGTGCTCCAGCGCTTTACGCAAACGACGAATATGCACATCGACCGTACGGTCTTCAACATACACATTCGTTCCCCAGACATGGTTGAGGAGCTGCTCGCGACTGTAGACGCGCTCAGGATGCGTCATAAAGAAATGTAACAATTTAAATTCGGTCGGCCCCATATCGAGCGGATTTTCCCCGGTCATCACGCGATGTGAGGTTGGATCGAGGCTAAGCCCCTGCATCTCAATCACCTCTTCTACCGCCATCGGCGAAATGCGGCGCATCACAGCTTTGATACGCGCCACCAGCTCTTTAGGGGAAAACGGCTTGGTGACATAGTCATCCGCCCCGGTTTCCAGCCCGCGCACGCGGTCTTCCTCTTCGCCTCTTGCCGTCAGCATAACCACAGGGATATCCCGGGTCATCGCTTCACGCTTGAGGTGTTTAATAAACTGAAGGCCCGACCCGCCGGGCAACATCCAGTCAAGGAGGATTAAATCCGGCCAGGGTTCATTCAGTTGGTTCACAGCACTGTCATAATCTTCGGCTTCTACTGGCTGAAAGCCATTTTGCTCGAGCACGAAGCAGACCATTTCACGAATTGGAGCTTCATCTTCTACGACCAGAATACGTCTCGCCATGATTTGCCCTGTTTAAATAAGTCGTTGTCATCAATGCGGCGCCATTATGCGTCAGATTTATGACAGATTTATGAAAAAGATAGTCGACATTCGGCTCAGGTTATTGATTTATGACAGTCACGAAACAAGATATTACCGTTCCCGACGGGTTATAATCCTGCCCACGCTTTTTCGTCATGGAACCGTTATGCGCATCCTTCACACCTCTGACTGGCATCTGGGACAAAACTTCTACAGCAAAAGCCGCGCCGCCGAGCACCAGGCGTTTCTCGACTGGCTGCTGGAAACCGCGCAATCTCACCAGGTGGATGCGATTATTGTCGCGGGTGACATTTTTGATACAGGATCGCCGCCAAGCTATGCCCGCGAGTTGTATAACCGGTTTGTTGTCAATTTACAGCAAACCGGCTGTCATCTGGTGGTGCTGGCCGGAAACCATGACTCCGTCGCCACGCTCAACGAATCCCGCGATATTCTGGCGTTTCTCAACACCACCGTGGTCGCCAGCGCAGGCCACGCGCCGCAGTACCTTTACCGTCGCGACGGCACGCCGGGCGCCGTGCTTTGCCCGATTCCGTTTTTACGCCCGCGCGACATCATCACCAGCCAGGCGGGGCTTTCGGGCAATGAAAAACAGCAGCATCTGCTCGGGGCGATCACTGATTACTACCAACAACAGTATCAGGAAGCCTGTAAGCTGCGCGGCGACGGCGATCAAACTCTGCCGGTTATCGCCACCGGGCACCTGACCACCGTCGGCGCCAGTAAAAGTGACGCGGTACGTGACATCTATATCGGCACGCTGGACGCCTTCCCGGCGCAAAACTTCCCTCCTGCCGATTATATCGCGCTGGGACACATTCACCGGGCGCAGATCATTGGCGGCACGGAACACATCCGCTACTGCGGCTCTCCGATCGCGCTGAGCTTTGATGAGTGCGGCAAAAGCAAATGCGTCCATCTGGTCAGTTTTGCAAACGGCAAATTACATCAAGTAGAGAACCTCACCGTTCCCGTCACTCAACCGCTGGCGGTGCTGAAAGGCGATCTGGCCTCCATCACCGAACAACTTGAGCAATGGCGCGATGCTCACCAGGAGCCTCCCGTCTGGCTGGATATTGAAATCACCACCGACGAATACCTTCACGATATGCAGCGCAAAATTCAGGCATTAACGGAGTCGCTGCCCGTTGAGGTTTTACTGGTGCGCCGCAGTCGGGAAAATCGCGAACGCATTATGGCTAACGAACGACGTGAAACCCTGAGCGAACTGCGCGTGGAAGACGTTTTTACCCGCCGTCTGGCGCTGGAAGAGATGGATGAGCCCCAGCGTGAACGTCTGACGCAGCTTTTTACCACCACCCTACATTCGCTGGCCGGGGAGCATGACGCATGAAGATTCTCAGCCTGCGCCTGAAAAACCTCAACTCCCTGAAGGGAGAATGGAAAGTCGATTTCACAGCAGAACCTTTTGCCAGCAACGGGCTGTTTGCCATCACCGGGCCGACCGGCGCGGGGAAAACCACGCTGCTCGACGCCATCTGTCTTGCGCTCTATCACGAGACGCCACGCCTGAGCACCGTTTCGCAATCGCAAAACGATCTGATGACCCGCGATACGGCCGAATGCCTTGCTGAAGTGGAGTTCGAGGTTAAAGGCGAGTCTTACCGCGCTTTCTGGAGCCAGAACCGCGCCCGCAATCAGCCGGATGGAAACCTGCAAGTGCCGCGCGTGGAGCTGGCGCGCTGCGCCGACGGAAAAATCCTCGCCGATAAGGTCAAAGATAAGCTGGAGATGACGGCATCGCTTACCGGGCTGGATTACGGACGTTTTACCCGCTCCATGCTGCTGTCGCAGGGGCAGTTCGCTGCGTTTCTCAATGCGAAGCCAAAAGAGCGCGCCGAGCTTCTGGAAGAGCTGACCGGAACCGAAATCTACGGGCAGATCTCCGCGCTGGTGTTTGAAAAGCACAAGACCGCCCGCACCGACCTGGAAAAGCTTCAGGCGCAGGCCAGCGGCGTCTCGCTGTTAGCGCCGGAGCAGCAGCATTCCCTCAATGAAAGTTTGCAGGCGCTCACTGACGAAGAAAAACAGCTGCTCGCCCGCCAGCAGCTTCACCAGCAACATCTGCACTGGCTGACCCGTCAGAATGAGTTGCAGGCTGAAATGAATCGCCGCCAGCAGGCGCTGCGGGTCGCCCAGGAAGAACAGGAAAACGCGCAGCCGCAGCTGGCCGCGCTGAACCTGGCGCATCCTGCCCGGCAGTTACGCCCACACTGGGAACGCATTGAGGAACAAACCGCTGCCGCCGGGCGCACACGTCAGCAAATTCAGGAAGTGAATGCTCGCTTACAAAGCGTATTACACCTGCGCAGCCGCATTCGACACAGCGCTCAACAACAATCCGCCGAACTGCGCGCCACCATGCAGACGCTGACCGGGTGGCTCACCGAGCATGAACGCTTCCGCTTGTGGAGCAGTGAACTGGCAGGCTGGCGTGCGCTGTTTGCTCAACAGTCCAGCGATAAAGCGCAGTTGCTTAAATGGCAGCAGCAGTGTGCAAGCGATATCCGCAAGCGTGACGCGCTTCCACCGAATCCTCTGACGCTTACGCCAGAAGAGGCCACGGCAGCGCTGGCGCAGCATACGCAGCAGCAGCCGCTGCGTCAGCGGCTCGCCAGCCTGCATGGGCAGATAGCGCCTAAGCAAAAACGACGGGAACAACTGCAAACCGCGATCCAGAATAGTCAGCAGGAGTTGGCCCGACGCAGTGCGGCGCTGGAGGATAAGCGGCAGAAATATAAAGAAAAAAATCAGCAGTTCATGGATGTAAAAACGATTTGCGAGCAGGAGGCGCGCATCAAAGATCTGGAAAGCCAGCGAGCGCTGCTGCAATCCGGCCAGCCATGCCCGCTCTGCGGCTCGACCTCGCATCCGGCGATTGCATCCTATCAGGCACTCGAACCCGGCGTGAATCAGGCGCGGCGAGATGCACTGGAAAAAGAGGTCAAGACGCTGGCGGAAGAAGGCGCCGCCTTACGCGGGCAACTGGAAACATTAACGCAGCAGCTACACCGCGACGAAAGCGAAGCGCAAGCACTGGTAAAAGAGGAGCAAGCGCTCACTCAAGAATGGCAGACGCTGTGTGGCGCGCTAAAAGTTACGCTGCACCCTCAGGACGATATTTCACCGTGGCTGACCGCCCGGCAGGACTATGAACAACAGCTGTATCAGCTCAGCCAGCGCCATATGTTGCAGGCGCAGATCGCCGCCCATACCGGGCAGGTTACGCAATTTCAGCAGCAAATCGACCAGCGTCAAACTACGCTGCTGTCTGAACTGCGCCGCTACGGGTTATCCCTGCCCGCCGACGGAGAAGAAGCGTCGTGGTTAAACGCCCGCGCGGATGACGCGCAAACATGGCAACAGCGCCAAACGGAACTGGGCGAGCTACAAACGCGCATCGCGCAGTTGGCTCCCCTGCTGGAAACACTACCGGAAACAGATATTCTCCCGGAGAGCAACGAGCGCGTGGCGCTGGATAACTGGCGGCAGGTACATGATGATTGCGTTTCGCTACAGAGCCAGTGGCAGACCTTGCAGCAGCAGGAAGCGCAGGAAATGCAGCGGGTAGCACAGGCGCAGGCGCACTTTGACGCCGCGCTCAAGGCCAGCGTATTTGACGATCGCGCCGCCTTCCTTGCCGCGCTGCTGGACGATGAGACCATCGCCCGCCTCGAACAACATCGCCAGGCGCTGGAAAACCAGTTACAGCAGGCGCAGGCCTTAGCCGCTCAGGCGAGCCAGGCTCTGGCAGAACATCAACAACATCCGCCCGAAGGGCTGGATCTCACGCTCACACCTGAACACATTCAGCAGGCCGTGACGCAATTAACCGGACAACTGCGGGACAATACGACGCGTCAGGGGGAGATCCGCCAGCAACTCAAACAGGATGCGGATAACCGCCAACAGCAGCAGTCTCTGATGCTGGAGATTGAAAACGCCTCGCAGCAGGTGGAGGACTGGGGTTATCTGAACGCGTTAATCGGCTCTAAAGAGGGCGATAAATTCCGCAAATTTGCTCAGGGACTGACGCTGGATAACCTGGTCTGGCTGGCGAACAATCAGCTGACTCGCCTGCATGGTCGTTACCTGCTCCAGCGCAAGGCCAGCGAAGCGCTGGAACTGGAGGTGGTCGATACCTGGCAAGCGGATGCCGTTCGCGATACCCGCACGCTGTCGGGCGGCGAAAGTTTCCTGGTCAGTCTGGCGCTGGCGCTGGCGTTGTCCGATCTGGTTAGCCACAAAACGCGCATCGACTCTCTGTTCCTTGATGAAGGGTTCGGCACGCTGGACAGCGAGACGCTGGATACCGCGCTGGATGCCCTGGACGCGCTGAATGCCACCGGTAAGACGATTGGCGTAATAAGCCATGTGGAAGCGATGAAAGAACGCATTCCTGTGCAAATTAAGGTGAAGAAAATCAACGGGCTGGGTTACAGCAAACTGGATAAGATGTTTGCTGTGGAATGACGGTTGTTTTGCCGGATGGCGGCGTAACCGCCTTGTCCGGCCTACAGGGAGCACATTGTAGGCCCGGTAAGCATAGCGCCGCCGGGCATTACGCCGGATGGCGGCGTAAACGCCTTATCCGGCCTACAGGGAGCATGTTGTAGGCCCGGTAAGCGTAGCGCCACCGGGCATTACGCCGGATGGCGGCGTAAACGCCTTATCCGGCCTACAGGGAGCACGTTGTAGGCCCGGTAAGCATAGCGCCACCGGGCATTACGCCGGATGGCGGCGTCACCGCCTTGTCCGGCCTACAGGGAGCACGTTGTAGGCCCGGTAAGCGTAGCGCCACCGGGCACTATGCCGGATGGCGGCGTCACCGCCTTATCCGGCCTACAGGGAGCATTTTGTAGGCCCGGTAAGCGTAGCGCCACCGGGCATTACGCCTTATCCGGCAAAAAACGATTTACTCCTGCGGCCACAACCATGCCGCGCCGCGAACGCCGCTGGAATCGCCATGTAACGCCTTACGGACCGGCGTTTCGCATTCGCCGCCAAAAACAAACGGTTTAATCAACGATGGCACGGTGTTGTACAACCGGTCGACATTGCTCATCCCGCCGCCTAACACGATAACGTCCGGGTCGAGGATGTTGACCACATGGGCTAACGATTTCGCCAGGCGCAGTTCATAACGACTAAGCGCCCGTTCCGCCAGCGCGTCCTGCTCGTTAACCAGACGGATAATGTCATTCCCTTTCAGCGGATGACCACTCAGACGATGGTAATCCGTGGCAAACCCGGTTCCTGAGATAAAGGTTTCAATGCAGCCTTGTTTGCCACAATAGCAGGGCACTTCTTCACGGTAGCGCAGTTCATCTTCATCCATCCACGGCAAGGGATTGTGCCCCCACTCGCCTGCCGTACCGTTGCCGCCGGTATGCGCCCGACCGTTCAGCGCCACGCCAGCCCCGCACCCGGTGCCGATGATCACCGCAAAAACGGTCTGCGCTCCGGCCGCCGCGCCATCCACCGCTTCGGACACCGCCAGACAGTTGGCGTCGTTCGCCAGGCGCACTTCCCGCTGCAAACGCGCACTCAAATCTTTATCGAACGGCTGACCGTTAAGCCAGGTTGAGTTGGCGTTCTTTACCACGCCGGTATAGGGCGAGATCGAACCGGGAATACCCATCCCTACCGTACCCGTCTGGCCCGTCGCCTTTTCCGCCATCTCGACCAGCGAAGCGATGGTCTCTATCGTTTGTCGATAATCATCCCGCGGCGTAGGCAGACGATGGCGAAACAGCTGTTCCCCCGCATCGCCGAGCGCAATCACTTCCGTTTTCGTGCCGCCTAAATCGATACCTATACGCACACATCGCTCCTCATTTTTAGGGAATATCAACAGAGTAGAGGCGGGTGTTCTGGTTGGCAATGCAAGCCCGCCGACAATTCGTTATTATACCCGCTGGATTTAACGACAAGGCCGTGGAAATTATCATGCTGTGGTTCAAAAATTTAATGGTTTACCGTCTTAGCCGCGATATTTCGTTGCGCGCCGAGGAGATGGAAAAACAGCTAGCCTCGATGACGTTTACCCCTTGCGGCAGCCAGGATATGGCAAAAATGGGCTGGGTTCCGCCAATGGGCTCGCACAGCGATGCGTTAACGCATACTGCCAATGGCCAAATTATTATCTGCGCGCGCAAAGAAGAGAAAATTCTGCCGTCGCCGGTGATCAAGCAAGCGCTGGAAGCGAAAATCGCCAAACTGGAAGCTGACCAGGGGCGCAAGCTGAAAAAAACGGAAAAAGACTCGCTGAAAGATGAAGTGCTGCACTCACTGTTGCCGCGCGCCTTTAGCCGTTTTAGTCAGACAATGATGTGGATCGACACCGTTAACGGTCTGATCATGGTCGATTGCGCAAGCGCTAAAAAAGCGGAAGATACGCTGGCGCTGCTGCGTAAAAGCCTCGGCTCGCTGCCGGTGGTTCCGCTGGCGCTGGAAAATCCTATCGAGTTGACGCTCACCGAATGGGTGCGTTCCGGTACGGTGGCGCAGGGATTCCAGTTGCTGGACGAAGCAGAGCTGAAAGCAATGCTGGAAGACGGCGGCGTGATCCGCGCGAAGAAACAGGATCTGGTCAGCGACGAGATCGCCGTGCACATTGAAGCGGGTAAAGTGGTCACGAAACTGGCGCTCGACTGGCAGCAGCGCATTCAGTTCTTGATCTGCGATGACGGTTCGATCAAACGCCTGAAGTTCAGCGATGAACTGCGCGATCAAAACGAAGATATCGATCGCGAAGACTACGCTCAGCGTTTTGATGCCGATTTCATTCTGATGACGGGTGAGCTGGCGGCGTTAATTCAAAGCCTGGTTGAAGGTCTGGGCGGCGAAGCGCAACGCTAAGTGAATATTCCCTCTCCGCCGGGAGAGGGAAGCGCCATTATAAATAGCGGCAAAGATAGGACGTCGGTTCAGCCACCTGCAAATGGAACTCACTTTGGCCAGGGACGTTAAACACCTCGCCCGCTGCGTAGACTTTCCACTCGGTTTCCCCCGGAAGCAGTACGTTCAACGCGCCACTGACCACCGTCATCTCCTCCGGCGCGGCAGTGCTAAAGGCATATTCGCCTTCCGCCATCACGCCGACACTGGCGCGACCAGTACTGCTGCTGGTAAAGCCGATCGATTTCACTTTGCCGGAAAAGTATTCGTTACTTTGTAGCATAAACTGGCCCTTTCTCATGGTTACGTTAAGCACCAATATAGGGTCGCGACCTTCTGCCTGTCACGCAAAATTAACCGAGTAACTCCGAAGCCAGCCGTGCAATCAAGACATTAGAGAGCAAGACCGGAACATCCAGCGCTCTTTGCAATAAATCACGATGACGCTGATTAAATCCAATGGAATCCAGCATGATCACATCCGCGCCCTGTTCCAGCAAATCTTTACCGGCATCAATCAGTTGTTGTTCCGATCCCTGCACGGGATTCGCCAAAGAAAAGACCGGAGGACGTTGTAAGACCTGCCATTTTCTCGCCTGCACATCCAGTAACTCTTCAACCGGCACAATCACGCCCACCTGGTGGCCATCAACAATCGACGCCACTAACGGCGGGATAATACGCAACGGCTCCAGCAGGATCGTGTTACGCGCGGTCATACTGTTAATCGCGGCGGTATTCATCAGTAAAATGACATCGTAGCCCTGGTTATCCAGCACTTCGATAATACTTTGCAGGTCGCGCTCCACTTTCTGGCGCGAAACATGGACGATTTGGTTATCACTGAGCAACGTTAATAGCGGATCGTCTCCGGCCTCGACGGCGTACTCCGCCAACACCTCTTCACGGCTGATCTCACCCAACAGACTATGATGGGTAATATGTTGCTCATCGATATACTCCGTCAGAAGCGGCAGCACTTCGCTCATTGGCACAACGCCGATCGTGAGGATAGCCAACGACGCACTCATTTTCTGTTCCACCTTCTTTTTACTTCGTCGTTAATTTCCGGGTAAATGCCTGAACACTTACCTGCCCTGCGCTACAAATGCAGAAAAGCGTAGCAGGAGATCGGCAATGCATTGTGTAAAGATTCCAAATCACTCCAGTAGTATATTGTTATCGTTTAATTTTCAGTTTTAGCAGAATGCGGCAATGAGTGAAAAGTGTGATGCAAGTACGTTGTGACGTGACTCAGACGCCTTGCCGGGCGTTCCACACGTCAGGATTTATCAGCTTTTATCGGGATCTTCATAGCGCGTTTTGGCATCCATCGCTTCCTGCGCGGAAGGATGCTCGCTGATCAGTGCGTTGGGTTCGGGATAGTCGGCGCGGAGCTGATACCAGGTCACCGTCTGACCTGGCGTTCCTTTCTCAACGGTGACGATATACGCTTCCCGGGGATAAGGCGGTTTTGTTGGCATAGTTCTTCCTTTTTACTGGATGAACTTTAATTATAGACGCCGCCCTGCAATCGTTGCGCCGCCTGCGACAACGCCACAAGAATTTCAGAAACAACCTGGTCAGGGGTATGGCTCGCATCGATGATGTAATGCGCGGCTTCACGATACAGCGCGTCACGCTGCTCAAGCACTTCCTGCACCTCTTCACTTAAGGGCTTGCCGGTTAGCGTCGGGCGCAGTCCCTCTTCTGGCGCGGCCTCCAGCCGGTTCACCAGCGTGGACACTGGCGCGCTTAAATAAATCACAATGCCATTTTCGCGCATATAGCGACGATTGTATTCGGTGAGGATGATCCCTCCCCCCGTCGCAACCACCGTTGACGGCGCGGTAACTGCCTTCAGCGCTGCTGTTTCTCTGGCGCGAAAGCTGTCCCACCCTTCCCGGTCAACAATCTCCGCAACCGTCATCTGGACGTGCGATTGCAACCACCGATCGGTATCAACAAACTGGAAATCCACTGCCTGCGCAAGCGCCATACCGGTTGTTGTTTTACCACAGCCGCGAGGGCCAACAAGAAAGAGAGGTTGCGTCATAGCGGGCTTTCCCCAGAGAGCCGCAAAGGTGCGGGATCTGATGTCATCAAAGTAATAATCATACCACCAAACTAGTACATCGTTAAATGTAAATAAATCATTCCACAAAAACCGTGAAAGATTGTACGCGCTTACTATAACAAGAAATCATCAGCAGCAAAGTGTAAAAATAACATTACATTTAGCGCGTTCTGCGCTGGACTTCCAGCCACCACTTATCCAGCTCGGCGGCGAAATGCTGGCGATCGCGCGGAGAAAGGCTGTCCGGCCCGCCCGTCTGAATCCCGCTGGCGCGCAGGGTATCCATAAAGTCACGCATTGTCAGGCGTTCGCGGATCGTTGACTCCGTATAGCGTTCGCCGCGTGGATTCAGCGCCGCCGCCCCTTTTTCCAGCACTTCAGAGGCCAGCGGGATATCCGCCGTAATGACCAAATCTCCGGCTTCGCACTGACGCACAATCTCGTTGTCAGCGACATCAAATCCGGCGGGTACGCGCAGTGTGCGGATAAAACGCGAAGGCGGTACGCGTAAATTCTGGTTTGCCACCAGAATAAGCGGCATCTGCATACGTTCAGACGCACGGTACAGAATCTCTTTAATCACATTCGGACACGCATCCGCATCCACCCATATTGTCATAACCGCTCCAGGCTCATGTGCAATCATCTATTGTCTCGTGCTTTTGTCTTCCGTCAAAGTGCTGTTTCTCCTTCATGAGACTTTCAATCCACGTTAAGCTAATAACCCCAACTAAAAATACGCATAGGGAGTGACGAAATGGAGAAGAAAATCGGTTTTATCGGTTGCGGTAATATGGGAAAAGCCATTCTGGGCGGCCTGATTGCCAGCGGTCAGGTTCTCCCCGGGCAAATCTGGGTCTATACCCCTTCCCCGGATAACGTCGCCGCGCTGCACGATCGGTACGGCATCAATGCGGCGCAGAGTGCGCAGGACGTCGCGCAGGTTGCGGATATCGTTTTCGGCGCCGTGAAGCCGGGCATCATGATTAAAGTGCTGAGCGAAATCAGCTCCAGCCTGAACAAGGACTCATTAGTCGTCTCTATCGCTGCGGGGGTCACGCTCGATCAGCTGGCGCGCGCGCTGGGGCACGATCGCAAAATTGTTCGCGCGATGCCAAACACGCCGTCTTTAGTCAACGCGGGCATGACCTCCATAACGCCAAATGCGCTGGTCACACCGGAAGATACCGCTGACGTGCTGAACATTTTCCGCTGCTTTGGCGAAGCGGAAGTGATTGCCGAGTCGATGATCCACCCCGTCGTTGGGGTCAGCGGTTCCGCTCCGGCTTACGTCTTCATGTTTATTGAGGCGATGGCCGATGCTGCGGTGCTGGGCGGAATGCCTCGCGCGCAGGCCTATCAATTCGCCGCGCAGGCCGTAATGGGCTCAGCCAAAATGGTGCTCGAAACGGGTAAACATCCGGGTGAACTGAAAGATATGGTGTGCTCGCCTGGCGGGACGACCATTGAAGCCGTTCGCGTGCTGGAGGAGCGAGGGTTCCGGGCGTCGATTATCGAAGCGATGGCGAAGTGTATGGAAAAATCAGAGAAACTCAGTAAGTCCTGAGCCAGTTGCCGGACGTCAGGCCGCCACTTCGGTACGGTTACGTCCGGCGTTCTTTGCTTTATAAAGCGCCATATCCGCCGATTTCAGCCATTCCCGGTAGTGTCCGATTTGTGTGGTCAATGGCGCAACGCCC
Organism: Citrobacter sp. CK206; assembly: GCF_030333125.1. Taxonomy (NCBI): domain Bacteria; kingdom Pseudomonadati; phylum Pseudomonadota; class Gammaproteobacteria; order Enterobacterales; family Enterobacteriaceae; genus Citrobacter; species Citrobacter sp. CK206. The sequence goes on along the minus strand of NZ_JAOWGM010000021.1, from coordinate 220,307 downwards.
ACGCTGATGCGCAAAATAACCTGTGGCGCGCACGGCAGGCGTAACGCGTTTAATCGCTCATGAACCCGCGACATCGCGGCAATCGCATTATCCGCTGGCGTACCGCACATGATCACCGCAAACTCGTCGCCGCCAAAACGTCCTATCACATCGCTGCCGCGCAGCGTCATCTGTAACTGGCGCGTCAGGGCAATGATCGCCTCATCTCCGACATCGTGCCCCCAGGTATCGTTAATGCTCTTAAAGTGATCGATATCGATGATGAGCAACGTGGCGTCCCGGTGGTAGCGGCGACAGTTATCAAATTCATTACGCAACAATATTTCCCAGTGACGCCGGTTATAGACGCCGGTCATGCCATCCCGCATGCTCATCACCTGTAGCCTGCGTTTATGTTCCGCCAGTTTGGTCGCCGTCTGGTAACTCACCCAGGCAAACAGCAAGGGATAAATCACAATCACCGGCAGGGAGAACCACCACTCCAGCGGCGCGCTGCGAAAAGCCACGGTAATTCCGGTCAGCTGTAACGTCACCAGACATGACACAACCATTAACACCATACCGGCAATAAAGAGCCGCAGCCCTCCCGCGCCCATCAAATTCATACACATCATCATCAGCAGAGCCGTGGAGGGCAGCACGTTGACGCCCATCACCCCAACCCAGACGCCAGCAAGAATGGCGTCCGCCTTTAAGTTGTATATTTCCCGGCTTAAAGGATCGATGGCTTTACTCGCCAGTTGCCACGCCAGGTGCGGCCAGACGAAAGACCAGCCGACCAGAAACAACCACCATCCTCCCGCAATCGGTTGTGAAGCCAGTACGGCGGCGATCGGGAGAAACATCCATCCCAGTCCTACCGCACGCGGCAGTCTCACCCGCCTGGCGAATCGCAGCCCGGAGCGTTGATGGTCATTTTGAGGAGAGTGAGGTGGCTCACTCTGTGCGACCGCTTTTTTGTAAAAGTTTTCATCATTCATTATTTTTTGGGAACATTCTGAAACAATTTTCCCAAATTATAGAGAGGGGGATTGTGAAGGAAGTATGAAATTTCGGGTGAGTGATTTTCTCAGCTCACCCGTTAGCACTATGCGGATTTTTTCAGACAGGCACTCATAAACTTGCTGCGATCGTCGCCTTTCAGCGACTGATCCGTCGCCTGCTGGTTGCACTCACGCATTCTCTGTTGCTGCGGCGTCAGGCTTTTCTCACCAGGGGCGGATTTACTGTTTTTCAGGCAATCGCTCATGTAGGTCTTACGCGCATCCCCTTTCAACGCCTGCGCCGTCGCCTGCTGATTGCAGCTCGTCATACGCTGTTGTTGCGGGGTTAATGTCTTCTCGGCAGCGCCGACGGCGGTTAAAAAAACCAGCCCAAACAGCAGGGTAACCAGTAATGTTATTTTCATAGCACCATCCTTCTGTGAGTGTTGACACTACACGTCATCCTTCTGGTTACGTGCGCCGTAACCGAAGGAGGCTAACTCTAAGTCTGGCTGCTGACGACGAAAATACCACCTGACGGCAAAAGTATTGCCGTCAGGTGTCCGTTTACTTCAGTCCCAACGCCGCTTTCATGGTGTAGAACAGATCGGTCTGGTCCGTTAATCCGACGACATTCGCCGCATGCGGGCCGTATGCGGCAATGCGCAACTGGCTGCCGGTATGTTCCTGCGACTCCTCTTCCGAGTTGCCGTAGCTGATGACCATCACCGCGCCATCTTTGGTATTTAACGCCTGCGTCAGTCCCGGCGCTTTGCTTTCCGGCGCGATAATCTGGCTGGAATGCGCATGATCGGCAGTCACCACAACCAGGGTATTGCCCTCTTTTTTAGCGAATGCCAGCGCACGCTGCACGGCTTCGTCCAGATCGACCGTTTCGCCGATCTGCCCGCATGGGTTGGCGGCGTGATCCTGTTTATCGATGGACGCGCCTTCAACCTGCAAGAAGAAACCTTTTTCATTCTTACTCAACAGCTCAATCGCTTTGTCCGTCATTTGCGCCAGCGTAGGCACGGTATCATCGCGCTGCGGGTTTGCCTTGCAGGTCACCGCAGGTTGTTCAAGGTTGCCGTGATAAGAGGCTTTCGGGCCTTCCCAGCGAACCGGCATGTTGCCGTCGGAGAACAAGCCCAGCAGCGGCTTATCCTGATTTGCCGCCGTTACCGCCTTCAGCGAGGCGGCATCGTTCACCAGCTGATATCCCCGCGCCAGCGCCTGCTCACGCAGCGTTTTCCCCTGCCATTCGCCTGCGGTCGCCATTTCAGCAAAGGTGGCCGCGCCGCCGCCAAGCGTAACGTCCGCCCGCGCATTCAGCAGTTGCTCGGTGATCGACCCTTTTCCACCCTTCTCCAGCGCGTTTGTCGGGCAAAGAGTGCTGGTAAGGCTGGGACCGTAGCATTTGCGTGAAGTTACATGGGAGACTAACGCAGCGGGTGTCGCATCCTGTAATTCTGCGGTCGAGACGTTGCCCGTCGCCAGACCTGCCGCTTTGGCCATCTCCAGGATCGTGGTGTGATCTTTTTCGTGGATATCAACGCCTAACGCGCCGTTATAGGTTTTTACTCCCGTCGACCACGCCGTTGCCGACGCGGCGGAGTCTGTGACGTAATCCGGTTTGCCCGTTTCTTTATCCAGCGCGTAATGGGTGTATTGCCCGGTCAACGGTAAGGCATCAATTCCTTTAAAAAAGCCGCCGGCCCCTTGCGCATAATTTCGCGCCGCAGTGATTTCAGAATCACCCATACCGTCGCCAATCAGCAGGATAATATTTTTGGCCGGTTTATCGCTCAACGAATCTCGCAGCGCCGCCGTTTGATCGCCCGCTAATCGGCGCGCCCCGCCCGGCGTGGTAATATCTCCCTGTGCGGCACGATTATCCAGCACCGTCATCGCGGACGTCCTGGCATGTGTAATGGGGGTAAACAGCAGAGGTAACAGGGCAATAGCAATAGCGCTTTGTTTCACTTTATTTTCTCCATGTGCCTACCCTAAATAATTCGGGTTACAGAAAGCCAATACATATGCAACCTGAAGTACAACGGGTATAAATACAGTAAAATAAAAACAAAGCGACTATAGGTAACTGACGTGACAAGGTTATGACAGTGTTTACTCTAAATACGATCAGCTACGAGGATGCCTCAGTAACTTTTTTACATACTGGCGCAGCAATTCCGTATCGTAATCTGGAACGCTGGCATCCGGCTTTACGCCGTCGAGCGCATCCTCAACCTGATGAATGAGCTTCTGCTGCTCATTTTGCGCCATATTACGCAGCATCGCCGTGACAATAATCTCTAACGCTTCTACCTGAGCAACCAGTTCTTTCGACTCTTCTTCTTTTTGGGCGAGCCTCAGCAACAACTCTGAAATGAGATTTTTCATGACCGTATTTCCTTATCCGAGGAATGCTGACGTTATCATTATGGTTCACGACTGCCTAGAGGGTAAAAGTAGTATTTTTATGATAAAGGAAAGACTTTCTGTAAATAATGCACTGACAAAATGGAGCGAAACGTTTCTCGCGAGAAAATAATTCAACCGTAAAAAATCAGGGTATAAATAGTCACGCCATTACATAAATTAAAGTTATGGTAAATACGCCAGAATTTAACTTAAAGCGTATCGCCATAATATATTTGATATCCCAGATTGACCCTGTCCAGCGTCTCTTTTCCGCCCAGACGTTTAATCAGCATATCTGCGGCTACGCTTCCCATATCGTAGCGGGGGGTAATCACGCTCGCTATTTTTTGCAAACGTGCGCGGCCGATTTCCAGGCCATGAAATCCGGCAATAGCAACCTGTTGCGGAACGGGGATCTGCTGCGACTGACACTCCAGCAGCGCGCCAACGGCTAAGTCGTCGTTGGTGCAAAAAATCGCGTTAATATCCGGTCTGTCGCGCATCGTCTGCAAAAACAACTGACGGCCTAAGGCCAGTGACGAAATGGCTTTTGGCACCACATGGTAAGGCTGTAACCCCTGCTCGTTCAGCGCACGCTCAACGCCGCGATAGCGACTGACATCACGCGGGTCGTCCATTGAGCCGAAAAACGCCACGGCGCGTTTTCCCGCCTCCAGAAACGCCTGAGTCATATCCCACGCGGCTTTTTCGTTATCAATACCAACCTGCATATCCAGACAATGCTCGGTGATATCCATTAACTCCGCCACGGGGATACCGCTAGCGCGCACATACTGCACCATACGTTCAGTATGTTGTTTTCCGGTCAGAATCAGCGCATCAATGTTGTAGGAGAGCAGGTTAAGCACTTCGCGCTCTTCCCGCTCCGGGTCATATTCATAGTTAGCGATCAGCGTCTGGTATTGGTGAGCGGAAGTCACCGATTCAATCCCCGCCAGGACATCGGCAAAAATCTGGTTGCGAAAGGAGGGAATCAGCACCCCGATCGTTTTACTGCGCGCATTAAGCAAAATCTCGGGGGCGCGATTGGGAATATAATTATTCTCCTCCATGATCTTCGAAATCAGCTCGCGGCTACGCTGCGAGACCTGATTGGGATCGCGAAGATAACGGCTTACCGTCATCTTATTTAGCCCAGCCAGCGTGGCGATATCCTGCAAGGTCATCCGATTGTTTTTCATGAAGTTCTCTGCGAAAGACAGCGTGATCAATTCGCAGAGAACCTTAACACAGCCAGCGAGGGACTGCATCTTATCCGACCGGATTAGCCCACCGCTTTCCCGGTTTGTAAGGATGTGGACGACGGCGCCTGATTAGCGCGCACGTTATACATCAATACCACCGAGGCCAGCAGGGAAATCGCCATAAAGGTGTACGAAACGCCCGGCCCGCCCGTCAGGCCATTGAGATACCCCACCAGCCATGCGCCGAGGAATGCCCCTAACGCGCCGAAACTGTTGATTAAGCCCATCGACACGCCCGCCACATTGCGCGGCAACAGTTCAGGAATTAAGGCAAAAAACGGGCCGTAAGGTGCGTACATGCAGGCTGCGGCAACCACCAGCAATCCATAAGAGAGCCAGAAAGCGTTGCTCCCCAACAGCCAGGAACATAAGAAAGCGATGGCGGCAATCAGCAGCAACGGCCAGATAAACAGCTTACGGTTTTGAAACTTATCCGATAACCACGACACGGTAAGCATCAGACAGATCGCCGCCAGATAGGGCACGGCGGCCAGCCAGCCGACGGATACGATATCCATTTGAGCCGCTGATTTCAGGATGGATGGCATCCACATCATGAATCCGTACACGCCGATACTCCACAAAGCATGTACCGCGCACAGCATGACAACGTTACGCGAGCGCATGGCTTCCCCGTAGTTACGTACCGGTTTAATATGGGTTTGCTCACGATCCATCGCCTGTTGCAGCGTCTCTTTTTCCTCCGCCGTCAGCCAGCTGGCATCGGCCGGTTTATCACGAACCAGCACCCACCAACAAAATGCCCACAGTACTGCCGGGATGCCCTCAATAATGAACATCTCGCGCCATCCCCAGGCCTGAATCAGATAACCGGAGACAATCGACATCCACAACACGGTGACCGGATTACCCAGAATCAAAAAGGTATTCGCCCGCGAGCGTTCGGTTTTCGTAAACCAGTTGCTGATATAAATCAGCATGGCTGGCATCACCGCCGCCTCAACCACGCCAAGAGTAAAACGGATCGCCATCAGCATGGGAATATTACTGACAAACCCCGTCGCGGCGGCACATATTCCCCACAGGATCAGGCTGAAAAAGATCATTTTCCGTACGCTGCGTTTAACGGCGTACAAGGCCCCCGGCACCTGAAAAAAGAAATACCCGAGGAAAAAAAGCGCGCCAATTAAGGATGCGGTTCCTTTCGTAATACCCAGATCGGTTTCAATACCTGCTGCGGCGGCAAAACCATAATTGGCGCGATCGAGATACGCTAAGCTGTAAGTAATAAAAATAATCGGCATTAAATACCACCAGCGCCGGGCTGGTAATTTAGCAAGAGCGTTCATACACATTCCTTTTGATAATGAGTCTATACCGCAGCTAACATTCCGCCGTCGACGAAGAGAATATGACCGTTAACAAAATTCGAGGCCGGGGCCGCAAGATAAACCGCCGCGCCAATCAACTCCTCCGGCTTTCCCCAGCGCGCGGCAGGCGTGCGCTGGTACAGCCAGGCGGAAAAGGCGTCGTCGTTTACCAGCGCTTCCGTCATCTCTGTGGCAAAATAGCCCGGCGCAATACCGTTAACCTGAATATTATATTCCGCCAGTTCCACGCACATTCCTCGCGTCAACATTTTCACCGCGCCTTTTGAGGCAGCGTAGGGTGTAATTGTTTTCCGGCCTAATTCACTCTGCATGGAACAAATATTAATAATCTTCCCTTCCCGGCGCGCCATCATATATTTGGCCACCTGTTGAGAAACAAGGAAGACGGATTTCTGATTGACATCAATAACGCGATCCCACTCTGCTTCAGGAAATTCCGTCAGGGGGTAACGACGCTGGATACCGGCATTATTGATGAGAATATCAATCGCCCCAATTTCCTGCTCAATATGCGCAATCGCTTTTTCCACCTCCGCCGCGTGAGTGACATCAAACCCATAACCCACGGCGTCATAACCCAGAGCCGTCAGAGTGCTCGCGGCCTGTTCCGCCCGCTGCTGCGTAATGTCGTTAATCACCAGGCTGGCGCCATGCTCTGCCAGCCCCCTTGCCAGCAAATTACCGATTCCCTGCGCTGACCCCGTAATCAATGCGCGTTTACCTGCAAGACTAAAAATACTTTTCATCAAAAACCTCTTTTTCGATAGCTGTTACGCGTAACTGTATACGCGTAACAGTAGAAAAAAGAAGTTCTCTTACACAACTAATGGTCAATTCGTGATCTACATTGGATTTGGCAGCAAAGAAAGGATCATGTACAGAATGCTTTCTGCACATGATCACGATTAACAGCGGATCTCAGGCAGCGTGACGGCGGCGCAACGCAATCGCCAGTTGCCAGATATTCACCAGCACAATGAGCGCCGTCGCGACAAATACCCAGCGAAAGCCCGCCATCGCCGATACGGACGCCCCCATCAACGGCCCGGCCACATTTCCGAGATACATAAACGACTGGTTATAACCAAAGATACGGCCGGTTATTCGATCGCTGGAATACTTCACCAATAAGGTCTGTACGGCAGGCAGCATCGCGCCATCGGCAAAACCTAACAGAAAACGCAGAACCCCCAACTGGAACGGCGTCGTCACCCACGACATGGCGAAAAACAGCACCACGGCACAGACCAGCGTCGCCATCAGAATCCTTTCCGTCCCGATCCTGTCGCCAAGTTTGCCAAGGCGGGGGGCGGAAATGAGCGCTGAAACGCCGGGCACCGACGCAATTAACCCGCTCAAAAAGGCAATGTTCGTGCTGTCCGGCAGCATGGATTTGATAAACAGCGCCAGGATGGGGCTGATCGAACCGTTACAGAGCTGTATCACCATCGTCGTGAAAAACAGGCTAATCACCAGACCCGGATAGGGCAATGAGGCAAAAACCGCTTTGCCGCTCAGTCGTTCACTCTTTTTGAGAGTCGGACGAACGCCCTCTTTAATTAAAAACAGCGTTACCAGAAAGCTCACCATCAACAGCGTGGCGGTAATAAAAAAGACCGCCCGCAGCCCGATATGATCGGCAATAACTCCGCCCATTAACGGCCCGCCGATCACCCCGCTGATCTGGGCGGTGGAAAGCGTGCTGAGCGCCCAGCCGCTACGCTCTCTCGGCACCTGCGAAGCCACCAGCGCCATCGCGTTAGGAATGTACCCGGAAGTAAGCCCCATGACGCCGCGCAAAAGAAACAGTTGCCAGACATTGGTCGCAAACGCCTGAAGTAAAATCGCGATCGCCATGCCGAGCGATGCGCGCAGTAGCATCAGTTTGCGGCCTTTACGGTCAGCCAGACTGCCCCACATGGGCGAAACAATCGCGGAGATGAGAAAGGTAATACTGAAGGTTAAGCCAGACCACATGGAGAGCGCTTCATGCGAAGTGACGCCCATTTGCGAGATATACAGCGGTAAAAATGGCAGGATCTGACTGATCGCCAGCCCGGTAAAAAAGCAGCCGAACCAGACGGAGATAAGATTAACCTTCCAGGATTCCATAAGTGCTCATAACGATAAATAGCTGAAAACGCTCACCAGCTTAGCAAGTTGCGCCAGCAGAAGCGGTTCCAGAGATGCGGTAACCTCTATTTTGCTATTTTATCTCCCCGTTCATCAGATTTGTGAAATATGTCACATTATATACCCGCTCAGAACAGGGATTTATGCTTCAACGACAAAGCCCGTATCCGCGCATACCGAGATGGAAATGGTTGGCGTGCGCGGCGTTGTACTCCGGCCCCAGTCCATTGCCATAATAAGTGCAACTGCCGTTAAGCATCGCGCGCAGCCAGGGGGCGGTTTTCTCATCCTTCCATCCCCGCAGAACCGTAACTTTTCGACCGTCCGCCAGTTGAAAACCGCTGATATCCCACGCCTGCGCGCTGGCATGTTCACTGCGACGCGCATCCGCCCGGTGATAGATATTGCGACAGGCATAGCTGCCAAGGTGCTCAATACGGGTCAGTTGACTGCCCATAAACGACTGGGTTAGCGGTTTCGCCTGGCGCGCCACAAACAGCGCAGAACTCAGCGCCAGCGGGCAAGAGGCCAGGAAACTGCTGCTCAACGACACGGAGCCAAAATGCCTGACCCGTACCACGTCTGACAGCGGACATTCGCCCGCGCTGTCGGCAACGGGTTGCGACGAGATCATTCCCTGGCGATTGGCCTGCTCAAGTAATCCCTGGCACTGTTGCGGCGTCAGATGCTGTAGTTTGAATTTGGTGAGCCAGCCCGGAGGATCGGACAGTTGCAGGGGAACAAAAGGATTGTAATGCGACGGAAGAGAGCGGTAACCCACCACACCCACGGCCCCCAGCAGCACAATCGCAAGCCAACCCTTACCTTTCACGCCCCCTCCTCTCTGATTCCCTTAAACATTATGGCAGAAGCCCGCGAATCCGACGTTTTGTCGTGGTAATGTATACGCTTTGCGTTCGATGGAATGGGTTTTTAAGATGGCAAAATTGCGGGTAGGTATCGTATTTGGTGGTAAATCAGCGGAACATGAAGTGTCTTTGCAATCGGCAAAAAATATTGTCGATGCCATCGACAAAGCCCGCTTTGACGTTGTGCTGTTAGGCATTGATAAACAAGGGCAATGGCATGTCAGCGATGCCGAAAACTATCTGCTGAATGCAAACGATCCCGCGCACATTGCGCTGCGCCCCTCTTCTACCAGCCTGGCGCAGGTTCCGGGCAAACACGAACACCAGTTAATTGACGCACAGAACGGCCAGCCGTTGCCGACGGTGGACGTCATTTTCCCGATCGTACACGGCACGCTGGGGGAAGACGGCTCGCTGCAAGGGATGCTGCGCGTAGCGAATTTACCGTTTGTCGGCTCCGATGTGCTGGGTTCCGCCGCCTGCATGGATAAAGACGTCACCAAACGTCTGCTGCGCGATGCCGGGCTGAACATCGCGCCGTTTATTACGCTGACTCGCGCGAATCGTGATGCGATCCGTTTTGCGGAAGTGGCGTCCCGGCTGGGTCTGCCGCTGTTTGTGAAACCCGCAAATCAGGGCTCCTCTGTGGGCGTCAGCAAAGTCACCAGCGAAGCGCAATATGAACAGGCCGTTGCGCTGGCGTTCGAATTCGATCACAAAGTGGTTGTTGAGCAAGGGATCAAAGGCCGTGAGATCGAGTGCGCCGTGCTGGGCAACGATCACCCGCAGGCCAGCACCTGCGGCGAGATCGTCCTGAACAGCGATTTTTACGCTTACGACACCAAATATATCGACGACAACGGGGCGCAGGTCGTGGTTCCCGCCCAAATCCCGCAAGAGGTGAACGACAAGATCCGCCAGATCGCCATTCAGGCGTACCAGACGTTAGGTTGCGCGGGAATGGCGCGCGTGGACGTCTTCTTAACAGCGGAAAACGAGGTGGTGATTAACGAGATCAATACGCTGCCGGGATTCACCAACATTAGCATGTACCCGAAACTCTGGCAGGCAAGTGGCTTAGGGTATACTGATTTGATTACCCGTCTGATTGAACTGGCGCTGGAACGTCATGCGGCGGATAACGCCCTGAAAACCAGCATGTCATGATGACGATGCGCCATCTGGTGTTGATCGCCTGATGGCGCTTTGGCTTATCAGGCCTACGACGTTTTACGCTCGTAGGCCGATGCCGCCATCCGGCACACTACCGCATTAAGCTTCTTCGGTTTTATCATCCTCACGGCGACGAATAATCAGCCCGGCAAGCCAGAAACTGAATACCCACGTCACCAGGCCTACCGCGTAGGTTTGCCATCCTTTTGCTTCAAAGCCCAACAACCCCACCACGCCATTCAAAATAAAGATCAGCCCAATGGCGAAAGCATAATAGTGCCAGTCACGGCGAATTTTTACAGGCAGGTTCATGACAGCTCCGACGCTAAAACAATAAAAAATCATCCTCGCACATTTCTGCCTGAGCGTCTGTGGCCTGTGCGGAATTTCTCAAATGTTAATCAATTTAGATTAAGGTAACAAAATTGTGACATCAGACAAAAAATCCGCAATCCAGGAGTCATCCCTGAGTGAAATTACCATCATTCTGATATTGACAAACACGATGACCTGTCAGACTTCACGATAAGCCGCTGGCATGACGCCAGATTCGTGCAGAAGACTATCCCGGAGGTCTTTATGGCTGACTTTACCCTCTCAAAATCCCTGTTTAGCGGGAAACATCGAGATACCTCCTCCACGCCAGGTAATATCGCCTATGCCGTGTTTGTGCTGTTTTGCTTTTGGGCAGGGGCGCAGATCCTGAACCTTCTGGTTCACGCGCCTGGCGTTTATGAACATCTGATGCAGATGCAAGAGACCGGACGCCCCCGCGTGGAAATTGGATTAGGCGTCGGCACCATTTTCGGACTGGTGCCTTTCCTGACAGGTTGCCTGATTTTTGGCGTCATTGCCGTAATTTTGCGCTGGCGTCACCGTCATCAGTAACCCTCCCTGTGCCGGATGACGCCAGGTTTATCCGGCCTACAAATTCATACAACGCGCCCGACGCTCATCCACACGTTTAGCAAACCACGCGGTAGTGAGATTACGGGTGATCTTCGGACTTTCCAGCTGAATACCTGGCAACATCTCGCGCGGTAATGCCTTACCGGTTTTGGCTTCCGCCAGCTTATACACTTTCTCGTACAACGCCGTCTCCTCAAAAGCGAGGCTGTCTCCCTTTTCCAGTTGACGTCGAATCGCGCTGTCGCTCATGCCCAGTTTGCCCGCCAGCTTACGGATTGCCTGTTCCGTTTTCCCGGCCTCTTTGCTGTCATAACGAATCAAGTCGCCGTCCAGCGCCAGCTTAACGCCGCTGGCTTTACTGACCGCATTCTGAAATGCCGCATTACGGCTGGCGTACCAACCGGCATTAAAATCAGCAAAACGGAATACAGGCGCGCTGTAATTCGCCGGATAGTTCAACAGATGCCAGGTTCCAAACCACAGTCCGCCACGGCGGCTAAAGACCTCCTGGCGAACCGTCCCGTTCATGGTCCACGGATAACCTTTTGTGTGCTGTTCAGCAAAGGCGATGCTGACCTGCATCGGCCCGCCGGTATGCACCGGATTAAGCGAACCGAACAGCGTCTGCCCCATCGGCACCATATTAATAAAATCATCAAAAATCGCGCTGAGCTGTTTTTCCGTTTTCACCGCGTCCAGACGTTCGCTGTAGCTTTTTCCGTTCAGGGAGTTAATTTTCAGCGCGGTATGCACCAGAAAAACAGGGATATGCATCCGCTCAGCACGCCTGTCGATCTCCTGCCAGGCGATTTTGCTCAACCCCGGCACCACCGGGTCCGCCTGATAGTTAGACTCCTGCTGCGCCACCGCCAGCACCGAGCAGACATTCTCAACCGTTGGCGCCAGCCCCTGGCTTTCGAAGGTCTTTGCAATGTCCTGCGCCCACGCGTCCCTGTCTTTTACGCTGGCAGGCATTTTCTGGCGCACCACGCTTGCCACATCGACAGGTTTTTCCCCTTTTTTCAGCGGTTGCGAAGGCTGGCTACTACACCCTGCCAGCACCAACGCAGCCAGGAATGATAAAGGGTAAAGACGGGACGCCGCCGACATAACGTTTCCTTTTGTTTGTTAGCTAAATGTATTCGTCACTTCCTGGATATCCTGCCCATCCAGTTCGCGCTCAAAGCTGCGCAGACGTTTATAGATGGACATCAGTTCCACCAGCGTGGTCCAGGAGTTAATCAGATACTGGAAGGAACCGCGCACCTGACCAAACACGTTGGTAATCTGCGTCATCAGGCCCAGCGTAATCGTACCGGCAACAATCGACGGAAACAGCAGGAACAGACCGAAAACGTTATCCACCTGTAGATAGAGAATGCGCGCAATGTTGAAGTACATATAGTGGAAGTAGAGGCGGAAATAGTTCTGGCGCACCGCGCTGAACAACTCACGCACGGTGGGCGGCGTAGCGCGGCTGGCGTCGTCTTCACCGTAGACCAGCTCCTTACGGTAAGCGGCCTCAACCCGCTGGTTTTTAAACTCCAGCCCCGGCAGTTTGATCCCCACCACGGCCAGCAATCCTGTTCCCATCAGCGACCAGATGATAGCCGCGATAACAAGCCCATAAGGAATATGCCCGACGATCGGCAGATCCGGTACGTGCGCAGACAGCGTAACCAGTACGGGTAAAAAGGCGATCAACGTCATGATGGCATTGATAAAGCTTACGCCCATATTCTCCAGCGTAGAGGCAAAACGCATCGTATCTTCCTGCACACGCTGCGCGGCGCCTTCAATATGGCGCAAATGCTGCCAGTGCGCCATGTAGTGCTCGTTCATCGCGGTACGCCAGCGAAACACATAATGGCTGACGAAGAAATTGTTCATCACGCCAATCACTACGGCAATCAGCGCTATCCCGAGGAACACGCCGACTTCACGGTAAAACTGTTCGATAGTGACCTTATGCGGCGAGCTCAGCGCCGTCTGGATCAGGTCGTAAAACGGCGCGTACCAGGCGTTGACCGCCACGCCTACTTCCACCAAAAACCAGGTCACAAAGATGATCAACGAAGTGCCCAGAATCGACCAGTATTGCCAGCGATGCGGGCTATAAATAAACCAGAACATCGCAAACAATCCGACGCAAAGGACGTAATACGCGTAGAAAATCAGGTAGTCCAGCGACCAGAAGCGTGCGGCACTGATGGGAACATCACCGGAAGCGCCAGTAAGATGCGCAACCCAGGCGCCTCCGCCCGCTTGCCAGAAAATGACGGCGACAAGCGCCCAAAAAAACGCCGAGATAAAAAACGGCCCCGGCTTTGGGAAAAAAGACTTAAACATGATGCTCTCCTGCTAACTTCTTATCGTTATGACGACTGCTGTGCTTTTGCCGCCGCGCTGAGCGCGACAAGACGGGCCTGACCCAACAAAACCGCGACGGAAACCGAGCATTGTGACCCGTATTCGCCAGCTTAGTTCGCACATCGTTTTTTCAGAATTGTTTCAGCGAGTTTCGGCTCCCTTCAACAGCAACAGGAAGGCGAAACCCAAAAACCGACCAAGGTTACCACAAGCGCGGGATCACAAAAGCGGACATTCGCGATTGGGAAAAAATGCCCTGTTTACTCGTCGTTACGTTTTTCACACTATTATTGTCTTTTTAGCGCTTTGCAACGCGCCGCCAGGTAGTATAAATACGCATAGTTTTTTCATTTAACTGATGGACACAACCGTTGAAACGTAGTCTGCTTTTTTCTGCCGTGCTGTGCGCGGCGTCATTGACATCTGTCCAGGCGGCACAGCCAATCACCGATCCGGTTTTCGCTTCCGATATCGTTGATCGTTATGCCAACCATATCTTTTACGGCAGCGGCGCGACGGGAATGGCGCTGGTGGTGATTGATGGTAATCAACGCGTGTTCCGCAGTTTCGGGGAGACTCGCCCCGGCAATAACGTACATCCTCAACTGGACTCCGTTATTCGCATTGCGTCTATCACGAAACTCATGACCAGCGAGATGCTGGTCAAACTGCTCGATCAGGGGACGGTGAAATTACACGACCCGCTGAGCAAGTATGCCCCGCCTGGGGCGCGCGTACCGACCTACAACGGAACGCCTATCACCCTGGTGAATCTGGCGACCCATACCAGCGCCCTGCCGCGTGAGCAACCCGGCGGCGCGCCGCATCGCCCGGTATTTGTCTGGCCAACCCGCGAACAGCGCTGGAGCTACCTCTCTACCGCAACGCTAAAAGCGGCTCCTGGCTCGCAGGCGTCTTATTCCAACCTTGCGTTTGACCTGCTGGCTGACGCGCTGGCAACCGCATCCGGCAAACCCTACACGCAGTTATTTGAAGAACAGATTACGCGCCCATTGGGGATGAAAGACACAACCTTTACCCCCTCCCCCGATCAGTGCAAGCGCCTGATGGTGGCGGAGAAAGGGGCCAGTCCCTGTAACAACACGCTGGCGGCAATTGGCAGCGGCGGCGTCTATTCCACGCCGGGAGATATGATGCGCTGGATGCAGCAATATCTCTCATCCGACTTTTATCATCGCAGTAATCAGGCCGATCGTATGCAGACGCTGATTTATCAGCGAACTCAGCTCACACGGGTGACAGGTATGGACGTGCCGGGCAAAGCCGATGCGCTGGGCTTAGGCTGGGTCTATATGGCGCCTAAAAACGGACGCCCGGGGATTATTCAAAAAACCGGCGGCGGCGGTGGTTTCATCACCTATATGGCGATGATTCCGCAACACAACGTTGGCGCTTTTGTGGTCGTCACTCGCTCACCGCTTACGCGATTTACTAATATGAGCGATGGCATCAACGACCTGGTAACAGAATTGAGCGGAAATAAACCGCTGATCGTGCCCGCATCCTGATCAATACTCTGAAGGCAAATGGTTGATATTGACCAGTTTGCCTTTTTTCATTTCGATGTAGTTCCCTTTGCGTAACGCGGCGAGCACTTCAGCCACTACGGAACGGGAAATTCGCGTTCTCTGATGAATGTAGTTCATCACGCCAATACGCGCTCGCAGGCCTTCATCCCAGTCAACCATCGCGATCAACGTCGCCCGAATTTGATCATACGAGTTGTTGCCAATTAATTGCAGATCGCGCAGTTCCAGAGTTCTGTTTTCCCATGCCAGCCAGCAAAAGGCTTCACGCCATAACTGGTGTTGCTCAAGGATTTTTATCGCGTGGGAAGAAGGAAGAAAATAACCGGTACAACGACTTTCCGTGACTAATTTATATTCGATATCATTTTTCATCACGCCATCAGCAATACCCATAATAAAGGGAGCCTGCGTTATCCCCATAAGCACGTTCTCCCCTCTGCGCAAAGAGATGAGACCGTCTAAAATGACAAACGTATCGCCTTGATTGGCATCATTCGAATAGACAACCTGCTTTTCATCGGCGTATTCAAAGTACGTGCCGTATTTAGACAGGCACTTATCGAGCTTACTAAATTCCTGAAGTGGTTTATTCAGAGACAGCATATGCGCATCCTTGCATTAATGCCCGCCATATCCATGACGGGCATTTCCTTTGATTAAATCACCTGTGTTTTCATCATGAAAAACAATTACCAGGTGTATTTAACGCCCACATTCGCGGACCAGTCTTGATCGACATCACCACCACCGAGGTAGTTGGCATCGGTATAAGCGCTGAAGTTTTTGGTGAAGCTGAACTGAGTGCCCAGACCAACACGTACCGCAGAACCTTCTACGCCGTTATCGATGGAATCGCCATTTACGTCGGCGTCGTTATTCGCGTCGTCATAAACATAGGCCAGCTTGAAGTAAGGCGTCAGCGCCTGATCTTCGCTGTAGGTGAAGGTATAACCTGCATCAACACCCAGTTCATAACGCATGCTGTCATAAGACTGACCGTCAACTTTCATGTCGTTGCTGAGCTGATAATCGTCGCCGGACTGGAACAGGCCGGATACGCTACCGTACGGCGTGACATAGCCAGCGTCGCCCAGTTTCCAGTCATAACCCAGTTTCAGACCAAAGCCCCACGCATCCGCAGAGGTGTTGCCATCAACGTACTGGCCGTTGCTCATGTTGGCAGACAGATCGTTGTTGAAGTGAGAATAGCTCAGGCTACCATCAACAAAGACATTGTTGGCAAAGCGAGCGGAAGAGTAGATATAGGCAGACTGGCTGTCCTGATCCACCTGACCGGTACGGTCGCTCATGTCACCTTTCGCAAAGCCAGCCGCCGCACCGACAATCCATTTAGCATTGTTACCGTCAATTTTGGTATCAACACCGACCATGATGCCGTTCACATCCTGATCGTAGTTAATGGTGCCGTTGTCGCCATCGAAGCTACCGCCAAAGTAGCTCACCCATGCGCCGCCGTTATCAGCCAGACCATGACGAGAGTTGGTCAGACGAGTACCAACGGTGTCTTGTTCCAGGTTCCAGATATTGGTGTTTGCAGACGGGATGCTCAGCGCCATGTTCGCGTAGTCGGTCAGTTCCATCTGTTGCATAACAACAGTGTTGCCTTCCTGCTGAGCCTGATAGGTGTATGCCCCCAGGTCAGCTTTGTTCGCTGCGGAGAAGGTGGCTTTGCTGTTCTTGTCGTTAACGTAGATCAGCTCTTTGCCTTTGTAATCAGCGACAGAACCTTCACCGGTCGCGTTATCGATACGCACTTTGTAGTTACCGGTTGCCGCAGCAACGTTATCACCCGCGTTATCGACTTCAGATTGATCGCCAGTCCAGGCATCGCCATTACCGTTGATGGTCAGGTGACCATCAGAGTTCATCGCGATCACACCGTAGCCGTAGTTAGACTTAGTGATGTCGTTAGTACGATCGTTAGTCAGATCGGCATCCAGCACAAAGCTGTTGCTGTGAACGTTGAAGACACCTGCATTCACGTTACCGTTAGCATCGGTGTAGCTGGTCAGATTCAGGGTATCAGCTTGCAGCGCATACGCGGTGCTGTTGCCCACATCCAGAACGCCGTTGTTGGTGACGTTGATGGTGTTTGCATACAGTGCGGCATCGTACACGCCCCAGCCAGCAGACACATCATCAGCAATCGTGACGGTACTGTTGTTGATTGTCAGTTCATCAGTTGCAACATGACCATCTTCATTGATATTCAGGGCCGCGCCGCCGGTCAGGGAGATGCTGTCAGAAACCAGATCAGAGTCTGCCACATTCACGACGGAACCGCTGTTGATGCTCAGCGTATCAATCAGCGAGGTTTTCGTGGTATCCCACTGTGAACCACCGTTCAGCGTCACATTGAACAGGCCGCTTTGATAGACTTCGTTACCAACAACATGACCATCTTCGCCATACGCGGTGTCATTATTGTCAATGCCGTAAGTAGAGGAAGGCCACAGGCTGTTAGCCGCAATGTCGATCAGCGTCGCAGTGGCATCGGTGCCCGCAGCAAAGCTGTCGTACACGCCATCGCCATCAGAATCAACCTGATGTACGGACATTGCCGCGCCAACCCACTTGCTGCCGTTGTTCAGCGTAACATCCATACGGTCAGTGCCATCCCAGCCGTTGGTGTCCAGGTCAGCGTCCGTATCGCGATAAGTATCCGCCCCGTTCGGGAAGAAGTTTTCGTCAAAGTTGCTGGAGAAAACAACGTCGCCCATCAGGGTAGAATTGCTGAGGTTAACAGTGGTCTGCATTGCGTTATCCGCATTCGGATGCGCAATCGCCGCAATCGCCACGTCATCAGCAGTATAAGAATCGCTGTAATCGCTCGCGTTGTTGGTGTTACCGAACCAACCGGAAGTCCCTTCATCTGACCATGAGCCAGAGGTCACCGTAGAGTCAGTCACCGTGACGGTGTTGTTGAACACTTCAGCGCTGTTGACGCCGGTGCTAACGGTATTATCGTCAATGTCTTCCCACTCATAACCCTGAGTCAGCGTAATACCCGCAACGTGGGAATTATTTTTGATGACCAGGTCAACTTCCTGATCCAGCGTAATCGCAGTACCCAGGTTGTAAACGTCAACAACATGCGTATCCGCCGTACCATCAGTGTACGTGCCATTATAGGTATAATGCTCGTAGTTATCATCGATGGTTGAGTTATCAACAGTCAGCGCCAGACGGTCATAAACATAACCGGTCGCATCGCGACCCACGCAATCGGTGGTCATGCACTCAGAGGTGATCATCCCGTGAATGGTGCTGTTTTTGATTGTCAGACTATTACTGTTGGTGTTGGTAGAAAGACCATCATCCAGATAGTAGGTTGAGATTACGCCGTTAACGGTAGCGTTGTTGATAACCGGATAAATATCACCGTTATAAACGCTATCGGTCGCGTAGTTGTTCCAGCCTACGTAACCATCATAATAAACACCATCAGCGTAGGTTGCGTCATTATAGTGGTTGAATGTTGTGTAGGTGGTTCCAGAAATATCCGTAGAAGCATTTGCCTGAGAGGTGATTGCCAGAGTGCAGGCCAGTGCTAATTGTGAGACTACAAGTTTCTTTTTCCAGGAGTGCATTTGTCATCCCTCCTCAGGGACGTAATATAGTTGATCCATCAATTATCAATGCATAGAAAACATTTTATGTTTCGCAGGTCGATTATGCGGCGTCAGCATTGAAAGGTTCAATTATTCTTTGTTTAATGTCCGAAAGCGGACAATTAAAAAATCACCAGCAAAATCACAGATATTTTTTAAATCGCCAGTTTTCAATAAATTAGAAAGGGAAATAGAAGTTACTTATTTAACTGAATGATATATGATGAAGAAATAAAGAAATCACCAATAAATAAAGGACAGAAGAGCTTAAAACAATATTTAATAAAATTAAAACCAGAAATAAATGTATCACTAACAAAAATAATCTTATTCATAGAAATACTAATTGCGAATATTTAATCGCTTCATTAACAGCAACCCGCAATACTTCACATAAGGACAACTTTCGTAAAACACCTCGCGGCAGGTTCAGGTATACTCGACGTTTCGATTCCACAAACATCAGGCATACCATGACAGACCTAATCCAACGCCCCCGTCGCCTGCGCAAATCCGCTGCGCTGCGCGCCATGTTTGAAGAGACAACACTCAGTTTAAACGACCTGGTGTTGCCGATTTTTGTTGAAGAAGAACTCGACGACTACAAAGCGATCGACGCCATGCCTGGCGTCATGCGCATTCCTGAAAAACATCTGGCACGCGAGATTGAACGCATCGCCAACGCCGGCATTCGTTCAGTGATGACCTTCGGCATTTCCCACCATACCGACGACACCGGCAGCGATGCCTGGAAAGAAGACGGCCTGGTGGCGCGCATGTCGCGCATCTGCAAGCAAACCGTGCCAGAAATGATCGTGATGTCTGACACCTGTTTCTGTGAGTACACCTCCCACGGCCACTGCGGCGTGCTGTGCGAACACGGCGTCGATAACGATGCAACCCTGGCGAACCTCGGTAAACAAGCGGTGGTCGCCGCCGCTGCTGGCGCTGATTTTATTGCCCCTTCCGCCGCGATGGACGGTCAGGTGCAGGCGATTCGCCAGGCGCTGGATGCCGCCGGGTTTACGGATACGGCCATCATGTCCTACTCCACCAAGTTCGCCTCCTCTTTCTACGGCCCGTTCCGTGAAGCGGCCGGTACGGCACTAAAAGGCGATCGTAAGACCTATCAAATGAATCCGATGAACCGCCGTGAAGCGATTCGCGAGTCATTGCTCGACGAAGCGCAGGGCGCGGACTGCCTGATGGTGAAACCCGCTGGCGCTTATCTGGATATTCTGCGTGATATCCGCGATCGTACCGAATTACCGCTCGGCGCGTATCAGGTCAGCGGCGAATACGCCATGATCAAATTCGCCGCGATGGCGGGCGCGATCGACGAAGAGAAAGTGGTGCTGGAAAGCTTAGGCTCGATCAAACGCGCGGGCGCGGATCTGATCTTCAGCTACTTCGCGCTGGATCTGGCGGAGAAAAAAATCCTGCGTTAATCCTTTCTGACCTGCGGTGCCTGCTGGCGCTGCGCTTATCCGGCCTACGGGATTGACATCTGTAGGCCGGGTGCCGCCATCCGGCGCTGTCACAAAACGTCACCTCATCGTCATACAAACGACATTTGTACCTTCTACTGTCAGCACAGGACGGGAGGAGGAGCCGCTATGTTTAGTCTCGATAACGTACTCGACGACCTGTGGCCTCAGGCGAGGCCGACACCCTGGCAAAAAAATCTGCTCAGGCGGTTGCTGTATGAAGAAGAATTTCAGCAATTTGCATCCCGCCATCCCCATCTGAAAGGGGTGGATATGGTGGAACAGGTTCTCGAACACCTTGAAATACGCTGCGATATCCCCGCACACGACCTCGAAAACATCCCCGCACATGGCCCGCTGGTCATCATTGCCAACCACCCGACAGGCACGCTTGATGGGCTGGCCCTGCTGTATGCCATCTCGCGTGTGCGCCGTGACGTGAAAGTAGTGACCAACCGCCTGCTCTCGCATCTGCAACCGCTCAGCTCACTTTTCATTCCCGTGGACAACATCGGCGGGCGCACGCCAAAATCATCGCTACAACAGATAGATGCGCATTTACAGGCTGGCGGAGCGTTAATTTTCTTTCCGGCGGGCGAAGTAGCGCGCTTCACATCGCAGGGAATCAGGGAAGGCCGATGGCATTCCGGGTTTATCCGGGTGGCGGAGAAATACCGCACGCCGCTGCTTCCCGTACATATCAACGCGCGTAACAGCTCGCTGTTTTACGCCAGCAGCCTGGTGTCCCCCACCTTCGCATTGCTGCTCCTGATGCAGCAGATGTTTCGTCGGCGTCGCAGCAGCCTGCCGCTCCGCATCGGCCAACAAATCGCCTGGACACAGTGGTCCGCCACGAAAACCAACGTCCGCGAGCAGGCCGAAAAATGCCGTCAGCACGTCGCGGCATTAGGTAAAGGACGCCCTGGGTTATTCACCACCGAAAGTACGATAGCCCGCGCAGAAGACAGAGCGCACCTCAAACGCGATCTCGCCCAGACGGAATGCCTTGGACACACCGCCGACGGGAAGCACATTTACCTCTGGCAGCGCAACGGCAAAGAGGATGTCCCCATCCTGCGGGAACTGGGGCGGCTGCGTGAAATCGCCTTTCGCGCGGTTGGCGAAGGCAGCGGAAAGCGTCGGGACACCGACCGCTATGATGACGACTATCTGCACCTGATTTTATGGGATGAAGACGATCTGGAAATTGTTGGCGCCTATCGGTTCATTCCCTGCGCGCAGCAGCAGGAAAAACGTGGCATAGAAGGGCTTTACAGCTACAGTTTGTTCCATTACGACGAGCAGATGGCGCAAGTGATGCAGCACGGCATTGAGCTGGGTCGCAGTTTTATCCAGCCGCGTTACTGGGGACGTCGCGGGCTGGACTATCTCTGGTCTGGCATTGGCGCTTATCTGGCGCGCTATCCGCAATACCGATACCTGTTCGGCCCGGTGTCTATTTCCGGCGGTCTGCCTGCGGATGCGCGGGATTTACTGGTGGCCTTTTATCGCCTGTGGTTCCCGCCAACGCACCCGCTGGCAATATCACGCCAGCCCTATCCCGCGTCATTGCCGGACGTACTGGCGCAGTTTGAAGGCAAAAGCTACAACGACGATCTGACGCGGCTGAAATCGCTGCTCGGCAATCTGGGCTGCGGTATTCCCCCGCTCTACAAACAGTACTCCGAACTTTGCGACCCCGGCGGCGTGCAGTTTATTGATTTCGGTAACGATCCGGCGTTCAGCAACTGCGTGGATGGTCTGGTGCTGGTCGATTTAACCTATCTGAAGGCAAACAGGTATCAGCGCTATATTGGCGCGCATTTGGGTTTCCAGGCAGGATAAGGCGTTTACGCCGCCATCCGGCGCGGTGCCACATTGAGCCTGATGGCGCTGCGCTTACCAGGCCTGCATTTCCCTAACCGTTCCTTAACCGAATAGTGAGATTATCTATTACGGCACGCGATAAAACGGCTTATCTCCCAGAATCGTCGCCCGGTGCATAATGCGCCGCTGCGGCAGGTAATCAGCGTTGGCATAATGCTGGGTGACGCGGTTATCCCAGATGGCTACGTCATCAGGCTGCCAGCGCCAGCGCACCTGAAACTCCGGTTTTGTGATGTGCGCAAACAAGAATCCAAGCAGCGCCTCGCTCTCTTTTTCCGTCACATCGACAATCCGCGTGGTAAAGCCTTCATTCACAAACAGCGCCTGTTTGCCGCTCACCGGATGGGTACGCACCACCGGATGCAGCAAAGGTGGATGTTTTGCTACCGCCTCAAGCCAGCGCTGATGCTCCTCATCAGTTTTGCGGTATTTGTATTCCGGGAACGATTTACGGAAATCATGCTCCGCCCGCAAACCGCTCAGCAACTGGCGAAACGGTTCGGAAAGCGCGTCATATGCGGCAATGCCGCTGGTCCATAGCGTATCCCCGCCGGTAGAGGGCAGTTCCTTTGCCGCCAGAATCGCCCCTGCTGGCGGCGTCTCAATAAAGGTCACATCGGTGTGCCAGTTATCATTATCCGGCGGGTTATCGTTATGGGTATCCAGCACGATAATCTCTTCGACGCCTTCGGCGTGGGGATAGACCGGATGAATATGCAGATCGCCAAAACGCTGTGCCAGCGCGCGCTGTTGCTGTGGCGTAATGGCTTGTTCACGCAGAAAAACCACCTGGTGGCGCAGCACCGCGTGATACAGCTGTTCGAATTGATTATCGCTCAGCGGGCGGGTCAGATCCGCGCCGGAAACCAGCGCGCCAATATACGGCCCCAGCGGGGTAATGCTCAGACGTTCACTCATTGTACTTCTCCATGCCAGGGCGTCAGGCGGCGCTGAAGCGCACGCAGACCCAGTTCTAAAATAAACGCGATCACTGCAATCACCGCGATCCCCGCCAGCACCACGTCGGTTGCCAGAAATTCCCCGGCGGACTGCACCATAAACCCTAAACCCCGGGTGGCGGCAATCAGCTCAGCCGCCACCAGCGTTGACCAGCCCACGCCCAGGCCAATGCGTAATCCGGTGAGGATCTCCGGCAGCGCGCCGGGCAGAATCACAAACCACAATACCTGTACTCGTCCGGCGCCTAACGACTGCGCCGCACGAATGCGAACCTGCTGCGCGCTTTTGACGCCCGCCAGCGCCGACATGGCGACCGGGGCGAAAATCGCCAGATAGATCAGCAGGATCTTGGAGGTCTCGCCAATCCCGAACCAGATCACCATCAGCGGTAAATACGCAAGCGGCGGAACAGGTCGGTAGAGTTCAATGATCGGATCGAGAATGCCGCGTATCGTTGGGCTTAGCCCCATCGCAATGCCCACCGGAATGCCGATAATCACGGCAGCCAGCAGCGCCAGCAGAATGCGCGTCAGGCTCGCCGCCAGATGCTGCCACAGCGTGGCGTCCATAAACCCTTGCGGCCCGGCGATGGCGATCAGTTTTTGCAGCACCTGCCCCGGCGGCGGCAGAAACAGCGGGCTGATTAACTGCAACGCCGCTACGCTCCACCACACGGCCAGAATCACCGCTAATGTGCTGATACTCAGGGTAATGCAACGAGAGAACGGCCAGCGCCATTTCAACCCGCGTTGACGCAGCTTATCGTTGATGACCACGCTCATGAGAAGGCCTCCCGTTGTTCAAAGACGCGGCTTAACACATACTCCCGCGTCTCGATAAACTGCGGATCGGATTTAATGCTGCGGCAGGATTCTCCCCCCACAAAGCGGCGGGCGAAATCAAGCGACAGCCGCTCCTGCACGCGACCGGGGCCAGGAGAAAGCAGCACCAGCTCCGTCGCCATAAACACAGCCTCTTCAATATCATGCGTAATGAGCAATACCTGCTTGCCGGTCTCATGCCAGAGTTTCAGCAACAGCGTTTGCATCTGCTCACGGGTGAAAGCGTCCAGCGCGCCGAAAGGCTCATCCAGCAGCAGGAGTTGAGGATTTGCCGCCAGCGCGCGGGCGATGCCGACACGCTGGCGCTGCCCGCCGGAAAGCTGCCAGATAAAGCGTTTTCCCGCCCCTTCCAGCCCGACTTTTTTCAGCATCTGCTGCGCAACGTGCTGACGCCGGGTTTTGTCCGCTCCCGCCAGTTGCAGGCCAAGTCCGACGTTATCCTGCACGTTGCGCCAGGGCAGCAGCCCTTCGTTCTGAAAGACGACGCCGCGCTCCGCACCCGGCCCATCGACCCGTTTGCCCGCCAGTTGGATCGTGCCGTGCTGATAAGGCAGAAAACCGGCGATCAGATTCAGCAACGTGGTTTTCCCACACCCTGACGGGCCCAGCACCACTAACAGCTCACCGCTGTCGAGCGTCAGATTGATATCTTCCAGCGCCGGTTTACCGGCGTAATCGGCAAAGAGATGGGAAACTTGCAGCATCCGCGCCTCCTTATTGCACAAAGCGATCGGTGACGTACTGGCTGTAATCCGTCGCGACGGCGGGCACTTTGCCCTGCTCTTTCAGGAACTGCGCGGTGTCGATAATCGCTTTATTGACCGGCCCGTTCAGCTCAACGGCCTGCTGTTGCGCCGTCAGGTAGGTATTGCCTTTCACCAGCCCCGGCACGTCCGTTTCCGGCACGCCGCTTAAGCGCGACAGTTTGCTGATGTTATCCGGCTGCTGAAGCCACGCCTCAGGATTGGCGATATAGGGTTGCTGCGCGTCGATGGCGCTTTTCGCGAATGCTTTGACTACCTCTGGATGTTTTTCCGCGAAGTCTTTACGCACTACCCACACATCCAGCGTCGGCGAGCCCCATTCGCCAACTTTCCCCGAGTCTGTCAGCACGTTCCCGTCTTTTTCCAGCGCGTTAACGGCGGGTGCCCAGACGTAAGCGCCGTCAATATCGCCACGCTGCCAGGCGGCAATGATCGCCGGTGGTTGCAGATTGATGATTTCGACTTGCCCGGGCTTAATGCCCCAGTGTTTCAGCGCGGCCAGCAGGCTGTAATGAGTGGTGGAGATAAACGGCACCGCAATGCGTTTGCCGATGAGATCCTCCGGCTTAGCGATCGTTTTCTTCACCACCAGCGCTTCGGATTCCCCCAGTTTTGACGCCAGCAGGAAAACCTCAATCGGCACCTGTTGGCTGGCGGCGACCGCCAGTGGGCTGGAGCCAAGGTTGCCGATCTGTACATCACCGGAAGCCAGCGCGCGCACGATGCTCGCGCCGCTGTCGAATTTACGCCAGTCAACGGTCGCCCCGCTCTCTTTGGCGAAGGTGTTATCCGCCTGCGCCACTTTCGCCGGTTCGGCGGATGTCTGATACGCGACGGTGACGTTAACCGCCTGCGCCTGGAATGCAATAAACGCCAGTGCGGCGAGAAGTGTGTTACGCGATGAAATACCCATTATTGTCTGCTCCCCTGTCTTGTTATGGGGGCAGTATTTCGTTGCGGCCGAGTTTGATAAAGGAATTAAAAATTCTTGCTAATAGCAAAGCGTTTTTAGAAAAAAAACGGGAATGGTTAGTGTGGAAATGTATTTAGCATTGAGTTGCAGGCCGGATCAGGCGCTTGCGCCGCCATCCGGCAATCCATGCCTGATGGCGCTGCGCTTATCAGCGCCTACCACGACAACAACACCCTGCAAATTATTGCGATTTTGTTACATTCATTCCATAACCACACCCGGATGATTGCCAGCGCAGCGGGGGCAGGCATCATAGAGGCATTATTCGGCAAGAGAGTAAGCATATGATTCGTGTGGTGCTGGTTGATGACCATGTGGTGGTGCGTTCCGGCTTTGCGCAATTATTAAGTCTTGAAGACGATCTGGACGTGGCAGGCCAGTACAGCAGCGCGGCGGAAGCCTGGCCCGCATTATTGCGCGATGACGTTAACGTCGCGGTGCTGGATATCGCGATGCCGGACGAAAACGGGCTGAGTCTGTTAAAGCGGCTACGCGCGCAAAAACCCACGTTTCGCGCCATCGTCCTCAGCATTTACGACACGCCAGCATTTGTGCAAAGCGCGCTGGATGCAGGCGCCAGCGGCTATCTAACCAAACGCTGCGGGCCGGAAGAGCTGGTTCAGGCGGTGCGTTCCGTCGGTATGGGCGGCCACTATCTGTGTGCCGATGCGTTGCGGGCGCTGCGCGGCGGCGAACAGCCGGCGCAGGTGCTGGAGGTATTAACCCCCCGCGAGCGAGAAGTTTTTGATTTACTGGTCAAAGGCGACAGCGTCAAAGAGATCGCATTTAAGCTCGACCTCAGCCATAAAACCGTTCACGTCCACCGTGCTAACGTATTGGGTAAATTGCAGTGCCACAATACCATCGAGCTGGTGCATTTCGCCCTCGACCACCAGTTGCTGACGGGGCACTGATGTCTCGCGGCGTGCGTTACTGGGTGATCTCACTGTTTATCCTGCTGGCCTGGGGAACAGGTTGGCTGATGCTATGGACGCTGGGCTTTTACCTGACCCATAACGGCCAACAGGCGGCGCTCTTTTTGCCGCACGGCGTTTATCTTGCACTGTTGATTTTACTCTCCCGCCGTTACTGGCCCGCGCTGATACTGCCGCCAGTGCTGATGCCGTTATGGCTCCATAGCGAGCAATTGCTCAGCGGCTACGTCCTGCTGGCGGCGCCGCTGATCTGCCTGATCCCGGCCAGCATCGGACAAAAATTCTGGCACCGTTTTCCCCTGTACTGGCAGCGCCTCACGCTGCTGCTGGCCGCCGTCACGCTGGCCTCGCTGCTGAATACCGCCCTGCTGTCGCCCTTTATAAAAAGCCCGGCAATGCTGACTGGCCTGGCGTCGTTTACCGGCGGCGTGCTGCTCACCCCCTTTGTTTATCTGGTATTTGAATTTTTACGCCAGCAGCACCGTTATCACCTGTTGGGGCTGGATACCAACAACCCGCCGCTGCGCACTTCGCTGATCATCTGGTGCAGCCTGTTCTTTATTATCGGCATCGGCACGCAAATGGTGCTGTCGCCAGAAATTGAACGCCTGCTGCTGATCGTGGTGTTCCTGCCTAACGTGGTGATGGCGTGGAAGTTTGGCTGGCAGGGTGGCGTGCTCTCCGGGCTGCTGGGCAGCATGATGATCACCATCGCTCGCCAGGTCGGCGTCGGGTTTAACAACCTGGTCGAGCTGGAGATTTTCCTCGCCACCCAGGCGCTACTCGGTATAGGTCTTGGGATCGCCATCAGCCGCCAGCAGCATCTGGCGCAAAACCTGCACCACTATCGCCAGCGTCTGGAGGCGGAGCTGGCGGCACGCCGGGCGCTGACCGAAAAGCTGATCCATACCGAAGAGGATACGCGCAAAAACCTGGCGCGCGAGCTGCACGACGAGATCGGGCAGAACATCACCGCCATTCAGATCCAGTCACAGCTCGTGAAACGCGCACGCGATCCGGCGCAGACGCAGGCCGCCGCCAGCCAGATAAACGATCTCGCCCGCCGTATTCACCACTCTACCCGCCAGCTGTTACGCCAGCTACGTCCCCCCGCGCTGGATGAGCTGTCGTTTAAAGAGGCGCTGCATCATCTGGTCAACGAATTCGCGTTCCCCGAACGTGGGATTCGCTGCCAGTTTGAGTATCGCCTTACGCTTACCCCGGAAAATGAAACCGTCAGGTTTACCCTCTACCGCCTGTTGCAGGAACTGCTGAACAACGTCTGTAAACATGCCGAAGCCAGCGAGGTCACGATTCTGTTAAGCCAGCAGAAACAGACCCTCCATCTGGAAGTTCGGGACAACGGCACCGGCATCCAGCCTGAAAAAATGCCGGGATTCGGTATTCAGGGGATGCGAGAACGGGTCAGCGCGCTGGGCGGCGAACTGACGCTCGAATCGCTGCACGGCACGCGGGTAATTGTTAACTTGCCCACAATTTTGCAACAAACCACGCCCTGACCAGGAAAAAGTCTTAGTCACTGCGGACTTTCTCTCATCCCCTTTGGTTTTCACTTTCCTATAGTCAGCACAAACGGAGACGGCCATGCACCCACGCCCAGTAAACGAAACAGACCAACGATACCGGGCGCTACGCCTGCGGTTGCTGATGTGCATGGTCATTGGGTACGCCGCGTTTTACCTGACGCGAAAAAGCGTGAATTACGTACTTCCGGCGCTGCAAACGGATCTGGGACTCGATAAAGGCGATATCGGCCTGTTGGGTTCACTGTTTTACCTGACCTACGGCCTGTCGAAGTTTACCGCCGGGCTGTGGCACGACAGCCACGGGCAGCGCTGGTTTATGGGCGTCGGCCTGTTCGCCACCGGCCTGCTGAATGTGGTGTTCGCCTTTGGCGAGTCGCTGACGCTGCTGCTGGCGGTCTGGACGCTGAACGGTTTCTTTCAGGGCTGGGGATGGCCGCCCTGCGCCCGACTGCTGACCCACTGGTATTCGCGCAACGAGCGCGGCTTCTGGTGGGGCTGCTGGAATATGTCGATCAACATCGGCGGGGCAATTATCCCGCTAATTAGCGCTTTCGCCGCCCACTGGTGGGGCTGGCAGGCGGCGATGCTGGCGCCGGGAATCATCAGCATGGCATTAGGTATCTGGCTCACGTTACAGCTGAAAGGCACGCCGCAGGAAGAGGGATTGCCAACGGTCGGCGCATGGCGTCATGACCCGCTGGAGCTGCGCCAGGAGCAGCAAAGCCCGCCGATGGGGCTGTGGCAGATGCTGCGCGCCACGATGCTGAAAAACCCGATGATCTGGCTGCTGGGCGTCTCATATGTGCTGGTCTATCTGATCCGCATCGCCCTCAACGACTGGGGCAACATCTGGCTCACGGAAAGCCACGGCGTTAATCTGCTCAGCGCCAACGCCACGGTGATGCTGTTTGAAGTTGGCGGTCTGCTCGGCGCATTGTTCGCTGGTTGGGGGTCGGATTTGCTGTTCAGCGGCCAGCGCGCGCCGATGATTTTGCTGTTCACGCTGGGGCTGATGGTGTCCGTCGCCGCATTGTGGTTAGCGCCGGTACACCATTACGCACTGCTGGCGGTCTGTTTCTTTACGGTGGGCTTTTTCGTTTTTGGCCCGCAAATGTTGATTGGCCTTGCCGCCGTCGAGTGCGGGCACAAAGCGGCGGCCGGTTCCATCACCGGGTTTCTCGGCCTGTTCGCCTATCTGGGGGCAGCGCTGGCGGGCTGGCCTCTGTCGCTGGTCATTGAACGCTACGGCTGGTCGGGCATGTTCAGTCTGCTCTCGGTCGCCGCGGTACTTATGGGTTTATTGCTGATGCCGCTACTGATGGCGGGCATCACCACCTCGCTCAGTCAAAGGATAAAACAATGAAATTGACGCTTACCTCTACCCTGATTGCATCCGGCATTGCGCTGGCAACCTTAACCGGCGCCGCGCAGGCCAAAGGCCGCCTGGTGGTTTATTGCAGCGCCACCAACGAAATGTGCGAAGCAGAAACCAAAGCGTTTGGCGACAAATATGACGTCAAAACCTCGTTCATTCGCAACGGCTCCGGCAGTACGCTGGCGAAAGTCGATGCCGAGAAGAAAAACCCGCAGGCGGACGTCTGGTACGGCGGGACGCTGGACCCTCAGTCTCAGGCGGGTGAAATGGGGCTGCTGCAACCCTACAAGTCTCCCAATCTTGAGCAGGTCATGGAGAAATTCCGCGATCCGGCAAAAGTAAAAGGCAACCTCTCTTCAGCGGTGTATGTCGGTATTCTCGGTTTTGGCGTCAACACCCAGCGCCTGAAAGAGAAAAATCTGCCGGTGCCAAAATGCTGGAAGGATCTGACCAAACCGGAATACAAAGGCGAGATTCAGATTGCCGACCCGCAAAGTTCAGGCACCGCGTATACCGCACTGGCGACCTTCGCCCAGCTGTGGGGCGAAGATCAGGCCTTTGATTACCTGAAACAGCTCAACGCCAACGTGTCTCAGTACACCAAATCCGGTATTGCCCCGGCACGTAACGCCGCCCGTGGCGAAACCGCTATCGGCATCGGCTTCCTGCACGACTATTCGCTGGAAAAAGAACAGGGCGCGCCGCTGGAGCTGATCTCTCCGTGCGAAGGCACCGGCTATGAAATTGGCGGCGTCAGCATCCTGAAAGGCGCGCGCAACCTCGACAACGCCAAACTGTTCGTGGACTGGGTGCTGTCAAAAGAAGCACAAGAACTGGCGTGGAAGAAAGGCAAGTCTTATCAGATCCTGACCAACACCACAGCGGAAACATCACCGAACTCGCTGAAGCTCGACGACCTGAAGCTCATCAATTACGACATGGATAAATACGGTTCTACCGACGTCCGTAAGCAGCTTATCAATAAGTGGGTTAGCGAAGTGAAGATGGGTAAATAAGCCCACATTGCGTTCATTTGCCGGGTGGCGGCGTAACGCCGTACCCGGCCCACAATACCGGAACCGCTATGTCACACACACTTGCACACCATCCCGTGAAAAAACGGGATGCGATATTCTTTTGGGTTCTGCTGGGCTGGCTGGCGTTTGCCCTGCTGCCGAGCTGGAGTCTGGATTACGGCCTGCTGGAGTCCACGGGCGATGAAATCCTTGAATCCTACGGCTGGTCACAGCGCAATATCAGTTGGCTGTGGTATCTGCTGCCAAGCCTGCTGCTGATTCGCCCGTTCCATGAAGCCAGGCGCGAACAGCGCAGCCGCCATTACCTTGATGCGGGCTGGGCGCTGTTGTGTATGGCCTTTATCGTCGTCAGCGCCACCGTTGAAGGCCGTGGTTTAGGCTACGCCACTATCGTGCTGTTCGTCGCGCTGGGCGCGATCATGACGCTGGCGTTGACCCGTCTGGAATGGCTGGGCGGCGACCGCTTCGTGATCGGCTCACTTACCGCCATTGTGGCGCTGATCGGTATCTTTATCGTCTGGCCGAGTATCGCGATTTTCATCCCGATGTTCACCAACGACGCCGGGGAGTTCGCGCCGCTGGCGTTTATGACGGTGCTGTCGCAGGCGCATATCATCCAGGTGATCCTCAACTCCATCGCCCTGTCGATTGCGGTGGGCGTGGGCTGTACCTTCTTCGGCCTGGTACTGGCGATTTACACCACCCGCATTGCCAAACGCAGCGCCATTATTGGCCGCATCTTCTCGATTTTGCCAATCGTCACGCCGCCGTTCGTAGTGGGTTTAGGCGTTACGCTGATGATGGGACGCTCCGGCTACGTCACCGAATTTATGGTCGAGTGGTTCGGGCTAACCAACACCAACTGGCTGTACGGGTTTATCGGCATCTGGCTGGCGCAGGTGCTGGCCTTTACGCCTATGGCGTTTATGATCCTCGACGGGGCGATCAAAACTATCCATCCATCGCTGGAAGAAGCGTCATATACCCTGCGCGCCAGCCGCTGGCAGACCTTTAACGGCGTGTTTGTCCCGCTGCTGAAACCGGCGCTGGCGAACGCCTTCCTGATTGTGGTGGTGCAGTCGCTGGCCGACTTCAGTAACCCGTTGGTGCTCGGCGGTAACTTCGACGTGCTGGCGACGCAGATCTATTTCTATATCACCGGTTCGCAGCTTGATTATCAGGCCGCCAGTACGCTGGGCGCGTTCCTGCTGCTGTTCTCGCTGCTGGTGTTCTGTGTGCAGTATATGTGGATCGGTAAGCGCTCTTACGTCACGGTCTCCGGGAAATCGTACCGTGGCGACGTCCAGCCGCTGCCTGTCACCCTGGTGTGGAGCGTCATCGCCATTCTGGCCGTGTGGATAGCCTTCAACGCCCTGCTCTACGGCAGCATTTTCTACGGTAGCTTCACCGTCAACTGGGGCGTGGATTACACCCTGACGCTGGCGAACTTTATCAAGCTGTTCGGCCAGGGAATGAGCGACGGCGCGTGGCCTTCCCTGCTTGATACGTTGCTCTACGCCGGAATTGCCGCGCCGATCACCGCCATCTTCGGTCTGCTGATCGCCTGGATTGTGGTACGCCAGCAGTTCAAAGGCAAAAAGACTATCGAGTTCACCACCATGCTGTGCTTCGCCGTACCGGGCACCGTGGCGGGCGTGTCGTACATCCTCGCCTTTAACAGCGCCCCGGTGTACCTCACCGGAACGGCGGCGATTGTGATTATTTCGATGGTGATGCGTAACGTGCCGGTTGGGATTCGCGCCGGGATCGCCGGATTAGGCCAGATCGATAAATCGCTGGATGAAGCGTCGCTCAGCCTGCGCGCCGGGAGCTTACGCACCATCACGCACATCCTGCTGCCGCTGCTGCGCCCGGCGATCCTCTCAGCGCTGATCTACAGCTTTGTGCGCGCCATTACCACCGTCAGCGCCATTGTATTCCTCGTCACGCCAGACACCCGCGTGGCGACGGCCTACATCCTCAACCGCGTGGAAGACGGCGAATACGGCGTGGCGATCGCCTACGGCTCGATTCTGATCGTGGTGATGCTGGCGATTATTTTCATCTTTGACTGGCTGATCGGGGAAGCGCGTATCTCCCGTTCAAAGGCCAAAAACCAGGCGTAATGGAGCGCACTATGAGTCAGAAAAATTTTGTTGAACTGCGCAACGTCACCAAACGATTCGGCAGCAACACGGTTATCGATAATATCAATCTCACCATCCCGCAGGGGCAAATGGTGACGCTGCTCGGCCCTTCCGGCTGTGGCAAAACGACCATTTTGCGTCTGGTGGCCGGGCTGGAAAAACCGAGCGAAGGACAGATTTTCATTGATGGCGAAGACGTCACCCATCGCTCTATTCAGCAGCGTGATATCTGTATGGTCTTTCAGTCTTATGCCCTGTTCCCGCACATGTCGCTGGGGGAAAACGTCGGCTACGGTCTGAAGATGCTTGGCGTGTCGCGCAGCGAAGTGAAAGCCCGTGTGAAAGAGGCGCTGGCGATGGTGGATCTGGAAGGATTCGAAGACCGCTATGTTGATCAGATCTCCGGCGGTCAGCAGCAGCGCGTGGCGCTGGCGCGCGCGCTGATCCTCAAGCCGAAGGTGCTGCTGTTTGATGAGCCGTTAAGTAACCTCGACGCCAACCTGCGCCGCAGCATGCGCGACAAGATCCGCGAACTGCAAAAGCAGTTTGATATCACCTCGCTGTACGTTACCCACGATCAGAGCGAAGCCTTTGCGGTTTCCGATACCGTACTGGTGATGAACAAGGGGCATATTATGCAGATCGGTTCGCCGCAGGATCTCTACCGTCAACCTGCGTCACGCTTTATGGCGAGCTTTATGGGCGATGCCAACCTGTTCCCGGCGACGTTCAGTCAGCAGTATGTGGATATCTACGGCTATCGACTGCCGCGCCCGGAACACTTTGCCGCCCAGGGTTCCGGCACCGTTGGCGTGCGCCCGGAAGCGATTACCTTGAGCGATCGCGGCGAAGAGAGCCAGCGCTGTGTGATTCAGCACGTCGCCTATATGGGGCCGCAGTATGAGGTGACGGTGGCGTGGCACGGACAGGAGATTTTATTGCAGGTTAACGCCACCCGATTGCAGCCGGACGTGGGGGAAAATTATTACCTCGAAATCCACCCGTACGGGATGTTTGTTTTAGCAGACGCAGTGTAATTGATGCCGGGTGGCGCTACGCTTACCCGGCCTACGGTTCGTGCACGTTGTAGGCCGGGTAAGGCATCAGCCCACACACTCAACGTTGCGCGTTCAATTCAGCAATATCCTTCGGCGTCGTCCGGCAACAGCCGCCAATCAGCTTCGCACCCGCCGCCAGCCACTGCGGTAAATACTCCGCCAGCGTGGCGCACGCTTCGCCGTGATGATGCCAGGTTTTGCTTACCGCATCGTACCGCTCGCCCGAATTGGGATAAACCACCAGCGGCAGCGCGGTCAGCCCGTGCAAATGCTGCAATGCGGCGGTGACGTTTTCCAGCGCGATACAGTTTACGCCAGTCGCCACAACCTGCGGGCAGGCGTTGAGGAACGCCGCCACGTCACGCAGCGGCGTACCGTCGCTCAGATGCTCACTGTCGCGCAGCGTAAACGAAAACCATGCCCGCGCCCGTGGATATTCGGTTAACAACTCAGCCAGCGCTTTAATCTCAATAAAATTCGGCAGCGTTTCGCAGGCCAGCAGGTCAACGCCCGCATCCAGCAGCGCTTCCACACGCGGGCGATGAAAAGCCTGGAACGCTTCGGGAGTACATACGTAATCCCCGCGATATTCCGCACCGTCGGCCAGATACGCGCCATATGGCCCGACGGAACCCGCCACCAGCAGCGTGCCCGCCTGCGGGTTCTCAGCCAGATACGCTTCCCGCGCTTTGCGCGCCAGTTCCACGCTCTTGCCGATCAGCGCTTTCGACTGCGCTTCATCAAACCCACGCGCGGCAAGTCCTGCGAGCGTTGCCTGGTAGCTGGCGGTAATCGCGCATTGCGCCCCCGCCCGGTAGTAATCAAGGTGGACTTCGCGGATCAGCGCCGGGTTTTCTACCAGCACCTTCGCTGACCACAGGCTATCG
Source organism: Citrobacter sp. CK206 (assembly GCF_030333125.1). NCBI lineage: Bacteria > Pseudomonadati > Pseudomonadota > Gammaproteobacteria > Enterobacterales > Enterobacteriaceae > Citrobacter > Citrobacter sp. CK206. The sequence continues at coordinate 185,748 of NZ_JAOWGM010000021.1, read as the reverse complement.
GCTAAATCACAGCCGCGCGCTTCCAGTTCCGTCGCCATCGCCCCGTCCAGCAACAGGAAATCCTGTTTATCGAGGATGGCGCTCAACGGATTATGTTGCGACATAGTCTGGCTCCTGTTTCTGCTTATGAAATCGGCAATGAAACAAGCACCATAACACAGCGCGCCGGGCGGTAATCGGGAGCGCTACGCAATTATTAAAGACCCGTCAGCCTTGTACCAGCCGCAAACGCGCGCGCCGGGCGCTCAGCACCGGGTGAGGAGTAACAATGAGATAAAGAAAGGGTCGCCAGCTCATAATGCCTCCGCTGCCAGAATCTCTTACAACTCTGGCAACAAGGCGGCGCACCGGCGCTCAGACAGAAGTGGGAACATACCGTTCCCACTCATACGACGGAATGAGGACAACGTCAGGAGCCAGGGGCGATATCAGCCGACAAACTGACGTCAGACCGGCAGAATGGCGAAAAACCTTCAGGGTGTGGCATCATAACGCGCAGATAACAACAAATTCAGGGTGATGAATGTGAAACCGGTAACGCTCTATGATGTTGCAGACCGTGCAGGCGTCTCTTATCAGACCGTCTCTCGCGTGGTGAATCAGGCCAGCCACGTTTCCGCCAAAACCCGTGAAAAAGTCGAAGCCGCGATGGCGGAGCTGAATTACATTCCCAATCGCGTCGCGCAGCAGCTGGCGGGTAAACAAACCCCGCTCATCGGCGTCGCCACCGCTAACCTCGCGCTGCACGCGCCGTCGCAAATTGTCGCGGCGATTAAATCCCGCGCCGACAGGTCAGGCGCCAGCGTGGTGATCGCGATGGTAGAGCGCAACGGAGTAGACGCCTGCAAAGCGGCGGTACATAACCTGCTGGCGCAGCGGGTAAGCGGGTTGATCATCAACTACCCGCTTGATGAGAACGATGCCATTGCCGTTGCCGCCGTCTGCGGCAACGTGCCGGTACTGTTTCTCGACGTGTCCGATCGGTTCCCCGTTAACAGCATTATCTTTTCCCATGACGACGGCGCGCGTCTGGGCGTTGAGCATCTGGTAGAACACGGGCACCAGCGCATCGCGCTGTTGACAGGGCCGCGCTCGTCCGTCTCTGCGCGGCTAAGACTGGCGGGCTGGCATAAATATCTGACCCACTATCAGCTGCGACCGGTGGCAGAAACGGAAGGCGACTGGAGCGCGATGTCCGGTTTCCAGCAAACCATGCAGATGCTCAATGACGGAACGATGCCCACCGCAATACTGGTGGCTAACGATCAGATGGCGCTGGGCGCTATGCGGGCGATCGCCGAGTTTGGCCTGCGCATCCCGCAGGATATCTCGGTGATAGGCTACGATGACACCGAAGACAGCGCCTGCTACATCCCACCGCTGACCACCATCAGACAGAATTTCCCCCTGCTTGGCGCAACCAGCGTCGACAAACTGCTGCAACTCTCCCGTGGCGAACCCGCCACCGATAACCAGCGACTCCCCGTTTCATTGGTTCAGCGTAAAACCGTGCAGCCCCCCAATGCTCAGGTCACTTCTCCGCAGGCGTTGGCCGACTCCCTGATCCAACTGGCTCGGCAGGTTTCGCTGTTAGCGCCGAAAATGTGAACGCATAACAATTGTGTGAGTCAGTTCACTCATTGAACCTCCTGTCCTTTACAGCAGGAATCCCTTCTTCGTATTTTGACTGAAATTGTGAGCGAATAACAAACCCAATCAGGATACCGCTATGCCCCAGAATACAGATTCACTCGCCGTCGTTCTGAAACGTCGCGACTGGGAAAACCCTGGCGTAACGCAACTTAATCGCCTGGAGGCGCACCCTCCTTTTTGCAGCTGGCGTAATGCCGATGACGCCCGCGCGAACCGTGACTCCGCACAAAAGCGCAGCCTGAACGGTGAATGGACGTTTGCCTGGTTTTCGGCGCCTGAAGCAGTACCAGAGAGCTGGCGGACAAGCGATCTGCAACAGGTGAATAGCATGTGCGTGCCGTCTAACTGGCAAATGGACGGTTACGACACCCCCATTTATACCAACGTCACCTATCCCATTCCGGTTAACCCGCCGTTCGTTCCGGCAGATAACCCAACCGGATGTTACTCGCTCACATTCAGTATTGACGCAGACTGGCTACAGGCAGGCCAGACGCGGATCATTTTTGATGGCGTGAACTCCGCCTTCCATTTGTGGTGCAACGGTCGCTGGGTCGGATACGGTCAGGACAGCCGTCTGCCGTCTGAATTCGATCTCACGCATTTTTTGCTTAAGGGTGAAAACCGCCTCGCGGTAATGGTGCTGCGCTGGAGTGACGGCAGCTATCTGGAAGATCAGGATATGTGGCGGATGAGCGGCATCTTTCGCGACGTCTCGCTGCTGCATAAACCGGCAACGCAAATCCGTGACCTGCGCATCAACACCCGCTTTAACGATGATTTCAGCCGCGCAGTGCTGGAAGCGGAGGTCAGAGCAACGGGGGAACGACGCGATGATTTACGCGTGACGGTGCAGCTGTGGGATAGCGAAACATTCGTCGGAGAAAAAACCGCCCCGCTCGGCAGCGAGATCATTGATGAGCGCGGCGCTTACCCTGATCGCACAACCCTTCGTCTGAATGTCGAACATCCGGCGCTGTGGAGCGCGGAGACCCCGCATCTGTATCGTGCCGTTGTACAGCTACACGCCGCCGATGGCACGCTGATTGAAGCCGAAGCCTGCGACGTCGGCTTCCGTCAGGTCAGCATTGAAAACGGTCTGCTGCTATTAAACGGTAAACCGCTGCTGATCCGCGGCGCCAACCGCCATGAACATCACCCGGAAAACGGCCAGGTGATGGACAAAGAGACCATGATTAAAGACATTCTGCTGATGAAGCAGAACAATTTTAACGCCGTGCGCTGCTCCCATTATCCGAATCACCCGCTGTGGTACACCCTGTGCGATCGCTACGGCCTGTACGTGGTGGATGAGGCCAATATCGAAACCCACGGCATGGTGCCGATGAATCGCCTGAGCGACGATCCGGTCTGGCTGCCCGCCATGAGCCAGCGCGTGACGCGGATGGTACAGCGCGATCGCAACCATCCGAGCATTATTATCTGGTCACTGGGCAACGAGTCCGGGCACGGCGCCAACCACGACGCGCTGTACCGCTGGATTAAGTCGGAAGATCCCTCCCGCCCCGTGCAGTATGAAGGCGGCGGCGCGAATACGGCGGCAACCGACATCATTTGCCCGATGTACGCCCGCGTCGATCAGGATCAGCCCTTCCCCGCCGTACCGAAATGGTCGATCAAAAAATGGCTGTCGATGCCGGGCGAGCAGCGCCCGCTGATCCTTTGTGAATACGCCCACGCGATGGGCAACAGCCTCGGCGGTTACGCGAAATACTGGCAGGCGTTTCGCCAGTATCCGCGCCTGCAAGGCGGTTTTGTCTGGGACTGGGTGGATCAGTCGCTTATCAAATACGACGACGACGGTCGGCCGTGGTCAGCCTACGGCGGCGACTTTGGCGACGCGCCTAACGACCGCCAGTTCTGTATGAACGGCCTGGTGTTCGCCGACCGAACGCCGCATCCGTCACTGTATGAAGCCAAACACGCGCAGCAGTTTTTCCAGTTTACGCTGCTGCCGGGAGCCGAATGCCAGATTGAAGTGACCAGCGAATACCTGTTCCGCCATAGCGATAACGAAATGCTCCACTGGTCACTGGCGCTGGATGGCAACCCGCTGACCGCAGGCGTTGTGACGCTGGATATCCCACCGCAGGGACGCCAGATCATCACGCTGCCAGCGCTCCTGGAAGCGGAAACCGCAGGCCAGCTGTGGCTGACGGTACGCGTTGAACAACCGCAGGCAACCGCGTGGTCGCAAGCCGGACATATCAGCGCCTGGCAACAGTGGAAGCTCGGCGAAAAACTCGCTACGCAGTGGCCGCAGCACGCTGGCAACGCGCCACAGCTCACCAGCAGCGGGACGGCATTCCGTATTGTCGCAGGCGAGAAACGCTGGGAGTTCAGCCGCCAGCAGGGCGTATTAACGCAGTTCTGGATTGGCGAAGAGGCACAGTTGCTGACTCCGCTTGTCGATCAGTTCACCCGCGCGCCGCTGGACAACGACATCGGTGTGAGCGAGGCAACCCGCATCGACCCTAACGCCTGGGTTGAACGCTGGAAGGCCGCCGGCCATTACCAGGCTAAAGCGGTATTACTGCAATGCGATGCCGACACGCTTGCCAGCGCGGTACTGATTACCACCGCCCACGCCTGGCAGTATCAGGGCGAAACGCTGTTCATCAGCCGGAAAACCTACCGTATCGACGGCAACGGTGAAATGCAGATAACGGTAGATGTTGATGTCGCCAGCGGGACACCGCATCCGGCGCGCATCGGCCTGAGCTGCCAGCTTGCGCAGGTGGCGGAGCGGGTTAACTGGCTGGGGTTAGGCCCGCACGAGAACTACCCGGATCGTCTCTCTGCCGCCTGTTTTGATCGCTGGGATCTGCCGCTGGAAGAGATGTACACCCCGTATGTTTTCCCGAGCGAAAACGGCCTGCGCTGCGGAACGCGTGAATTGCGTTATGGCGCGCATCAGTGGCGCGGCGATTTTCAGTTCAACATCGGTCGCTATAGCCAGAAACAGCTGATGGAAACCAGCCACCGCCATCTGCTCCAGCCGGAAGCGGGCACCTGGCTCAATATTGACGGTTTCCATATGGGCGTGGGCGGCGATGACTCCTGGAGCCCTTCTGTCTCTGCGGAATATCAGCTCAGCGCCGGGCGCTACCACTACCAGATTAGCTGGCGGTAAAAGGGAAATTGCCGGATGGCGGTGCAAGCACCGTATCCGGCCTGCGATACATTTTCTTCCAGGCCCGATAAGCGATAACGCCATCGGGCACCTCGGTTACTCCTCAATCACCTGACGGATTTGTTGCAACGAAGCGGGATCGTCAAGCGTGGACAAATCGCCCGGATCGCGGCCTTCGCAAATCGCCTGGATCGTACGACGCAGCATTTTGCCAGAACGTGTTTTCGGCAACTGTGAAACAAACCAGACGTGCGCCGGACGGCCAAAATTACCGATCTGACTGTCCACCAGCGACATAATCGCCTTCTCTTCCGTTTGCGCCACGTCCCTGTCCTCCAGCGTGTCGCTCTGTTTCGGGATCACAAACGCTACCGCCACCTGTCCCTTCAGCGCATCTTTCACCCCCACCACCGCCACTTCCGCCACGTTCGGGTAACTGGAAATGCTTTCCTCGATCTCGCGCGTGCCCAGACGGTGCCCGGCGACGTTGATCACATCATCGGTGCGCCCGAGGATGAAATAATAGCCGTCCGCGTCGCGAATCCCCCAGTCGAAAGTGGCGTACACCTGACGCGAGAACAGCGACCAGTAGGTATTCACAAAACGCGCATCGTCCCCCCAGATAGTCTGAACGCAGCCAGGCGGCAGCGGCCCCTCAATGACCAGCATCCCCTTCTCGTTCACCTCGCAAGGTTCGCCGGTGACCTCGTTGAGCAGCTGCACGTTATAGCCGTACATCGGTACGCCAGGGCTGCCCAGCCGTGAAGGCCGGTCGTCCAGCGCGCGGGCGATCGCCATAATCGGCCAGCCGGACTCGGTCTGCCAGTAGTTGTCGATAACCGGCACATCCAGCGTCTCCGTCACCCAGGCGGCCGTCGGCTCATCCAGCGGCTCACCGGCCAGATAGAGCACCTCCAGCGAGGAGAGATCGTGATTGCGGATCTGCGCCGTCGGGAACTTCTTCAACACGCGGATGGCGGTTGGCGCAGAGAACATCCGGCTGACGCGGTATTTCTCTACGATCTTCCACCAGACGCCGCAGTCCGGGTACGTCGGCAATCCTTCATAAACGATGGTTGCCATGCCTGCCAGCAACGGCGCGTAGACAATATAGGAGTGCCCCACAACCCAGCCGATATCCGACGCGCAAAAGAACACGCCGCCCGCTTTGCCGCCGAAGATAGTGTCCATCGAGGTTGCCAGAGCCACCGCATAGCCGCCGACGTCGCGCTGTACGCCTTTCGGTTTTCCGGTCGTGCCGGAGGTATAGAGAATGCAGGAGATCTCATTGGATTCCAGCCAGGCCACCGGCACCCGCGCCCCGAGATGCTGCTGACGCAGCGACGCAAAATCGAGATCGCGCGTCGGTACTCGCGCCATTTTCGCCAGCCCGCGATCCACCAGCAAAACGTGGCGCGGCTGATGCTGCGCCTGCGCGATGGCATCATCCAGCAGCTTTTTATACGGCAGAATCTTACCGCCGCGCGCCCCGGCGTCTGCCGAGACAATCAGCACCGGCTTAGCGTCGTCGATTCGCGCCGCTACGCTGTGCGAGGCAAAACCGCCGAACACCACCGAATGAATCGCGCCAATCCGCGCGCAGGCCAGCAGCGTAATGTGCGCCTCGGCAATCATCGGCATATAAACCAGCACCCGGTCGCCGCGCTGCACGCCCAGCGACAACAGCATCGACGCCACCACGTTCACTTCGTCATACAACTGGCTGAAGGTAAACGTGCGCTCCTCTTCCGTTTCAGAGGAGACGGCAATCAGCGCCAGCGCATCCGGCTGCTTGTCCAGCCAGCGGTCGATAGCGTTATGGCACAAATTAGTGGTTCCGCCGCAAAACCAGCGGGCAAACGGCGGATCGCTGTAATCCAGCGTTTGGGTAAACGGCTGCTGCCAGTCGATACGTCGGGCCTGCTCGGCCCAGAACGACGCCGGCTGCGTAATGGAACGCTGATAAAACTCGCTAAAAGACATGAAGCTCTCCTGTTGAACTTACTGCCTGCTGGCTCAGATGACAAATAAGTCAAGGTATTCATTGACCGGCATCTGCTCCAGGCGAGTTCTGTCCAGGGAGACATCCAGAATGCGCTGCTGCTGACGAGTCGGGAACTGACGCGCCAGGTTGATTTTGAATTTATCGATAAGCTTCGGAATGCCGTCGGTACGGCGGCGAGCGTGGCCAATCGGGTACTCTACGACCACCTCGGCAAACTGTGAACCATCGGTAAATTCAAGGGTGATAGCGTTGGCGATGGCGCGTTTTTCCGGGTCGTGGTAGTCGGCGGTAAACGCCGGGTCTTCAAAGCAGGTTATCTTCTCGCGCAGGGCGTCAATGCGTTTGTCCTGCGCTACGCCGTCCTCATAATCCGCCGCCGTTAAGCGCCCGAACAGTAGCGGGATCGCCACCATGTACTGAATGCAGTGGTCGCGGTCGGCCGGGTTATTCAACGGCCCTTTTTTATCGATGATGCGAATGCAGGCTTCATGGGTGCGAATCGTCACTTTCTCAATATCCGCCGCCGTTTTGCCCGCCGCCTGCATCTGTTCAAAAAGGGTCATGGCGGCTTCAACCGCCGTCTGCGAGTGGAACTCCGCCGGGAAGGAGATTTTGAACAGCACGTTTTCCATGACGTAAGAACCATACGGACGCTGGAAGCGGAACGCCCCGCCGTTGAAAGAGACATCATAAAAGCCCCAGGTTTTCGCCGTCAGCGCCGACGGATAGCCCATCTCGCCAGTTTTTGCCATCAGCGCCAGACGCACCGCACGGGAGGTGGCATCGCCCGCCGCCCAGGACTTACGTGTTCCGGTGTTTGGCGCATGGCGATAGGTGCGCAGCGACTGACCATCCACCCACGCCAGCGACACCGCGTTGAGGATCTCATCACGCGTCAGCCCCAGCATTTCGGCGACAACCGCTGTCGAAGCCACTTTGACCAGCAGTACGTGATCCAGGCCGACACGGTTGAAGGAGTTTTCCAGCGCGATGCAGCCCTGAATCTCATGGGCTTTGATCATCCCGGCCAGCACCTGCTTCATGGTCAGCGGCGCTTTGCCTGCGGCAACCGCATTACGCGACAGCCAGTCCGCGGTTGCCAGAATCCCGCCGAGGTTATCAGAGGGGTGGCCCCACTCTGCCGCCAGCCAGGTATCGTTGAAGTCGAGCCAGCGGATCATCGCGCCGATATTAAACGCCGCCTGCACCGGATCGAGCTGAAACTGGGTGCCCGGTACGCGTACGCCGTTTGGCACGACGGTGCCCGGAACGATCGGCCCCAGCAGTTTTTTACAGGCCGGATATTCCAGCGCTTCCAGACCGCAGCCCAGCGTGTCGAGCAAGCAGTAGTGGGCGGTGTCCCAGGCCACTTTAGAGGTGATGTCGTAGTTCATGACGTAATCGACGATATCCACGATTTCACGGTCAAATTCCGGGCGAATGTTCATTATTTGTGCGGACATAGGGTACATTTCCTGCGTTTTATCGTTAGAGAAATAAAGTTATTGGCGCTGATCCAGCGGAATAAATTCGCGATCTTCCGGGCCGGTATAATTGGCGGAAGGTCGGATAATTTTGTTGTCCTGACGCTGTTCGATGATGTGCGCCGCCCAGCCGGTGACGCGGGCGATCACAAACAGCGGGGTGAACATTTCGGTGGGGACGCCCATCATGTTGTAGGAGACCGCCGAGAACCAGTCGAGGTTGGGGAACATCTTTTTCGATTCCCACATCACGTTTTCCAGACGGTCGGCGATGTTGTACATCTTCAGCGAACCACCGGCCTCCGAAAGCTGTTTCGCCACACGTTTGATCACCTGATGGCGCGGATCGGCAATGGTGTAGACCGGATGGCCGAAACCAATGATCACCTCTTTATTTTCAATGCGTTTGCGGATATCCGCCTCGGCCTCCTCCGGCGTTTCATAACGCTGCTGAATTTCCAGCGATACCTCATTCGCCCCGCCGTGCTTCGGGCCGCGCAGCGCGCCAATCGCGCCGATGATGGCGGAGTAGACATCGGAGCCCGTCCCTGCAATCACCCGGCAGGTGAAAGTGGACGCGTTGAATTCATGCTCGGCATACAGCACCAGCGAGATGTGCATCGCCTTTTCCCAGCTTTGCGACGGCTTCTCGCCGTGCAGCAGATGCAGGAAATGGCTACCGACGGAGTCGTCGTCAGTTTCCGGCTGAATACGTTCGCCGTTATGGCTGTAGTGATACCAGTAAAGCAGGATGGAACTGAGCGAGGCCAGCAGTTTGTCGGCGATATCGCGCGCGCCGGAAACGGTATGCCCCTCTTTTTCCGGCAGCGTACAGCCGAGCGCCGACACGCCGGTGCGCATGACGTCCATCGGGTGCGACGCCGCAGGCAATGCTTCCAGCACGGTGCGTACATTGGCCGGTAATCCACGCAATGCTTTCAGCTTATTTTTATAGGCATGGAGTTCATCGCTATTGGGCAATTTGCCGTGAATTAACAGATGCGCGACTTCTTCAAATTCACAATGCTCCGCGAGATCGAGAATATCGTACCCGCGATAGTGTAAGTCGTTGCCGCTTTTTCCCACGGTACACAACGCGGTATTTCCGGCCGGAACGCCCGATAATGCGACAGATTTCTTGGGCTTAATGACATGGGTGTTGTTTTGCAGGATCGTCGTATCGCTCATGTTGTCCTCGTCATTGTTATATGTAGGGTATTGAGGGTGTACGTTTCGCCGCCGTAGGCCTGATAAGCCGTAGGCCGGATAAACGAAGTGCCATCCGGCAATGCCCGATGGCGGCTGCGCCTTATCAGGCCTACGGGTCTACTTCAGGTTCAGCGCATCCAGCTTCTCTTCGTACTGGTAATAATTGATGCTTTCGTACAGCTCGTTGCGGGTCTGCATGATGTCGATAACGTTTTTTTGCGTGCCTTCCTGGCGCAGCACGTTGTAGACACGCTCGGCAGCGCGATTCATGGCGCGAAATGCCGACAGCGGATAGAGCGCCATCGCCACGTTAGCGCTGCGCAGTTCGTCGGTGGTAAACAGCGGCGTCGCGCCAAACTCCGTGATATTCGCCAGGATCGGCACCGGTACGGCATCGGCGAACTGGCGATACATTGACAGCTCGGTAATCGCTTCCGGGAACAGCATGTCGGCCCCCGCTTCCACATAAGCCCGCGCGCGATCGATCGCCGCCTCTAATCCCTCCACCGCCAGCGCATCGGTACGCGCCATGATCACGAAGTCAGGATCGGTACGCGCATCCACCGCCGCACGAATCCTGTCCACCATCTCTTCTTTGGACACGATCGCCTTATTCGGGCGATGGCCGCAGCGTTTCGCGCCGATCTGATCTTCGATATGCAGCGCAGCGGCGCCGGCTTTGATCATCGACTTCACCGTACGCGCCACGTTAAAGGCGGAGGAACCAAAGCCGATGTCGGCATCCACCAGCAGCGGCAGCGGGCAGACGTCGGTAATACGGCGGATGTCGGTCAACACATCATCCAGCGTGGAGATCCCCAGATCCGGCAGACCCAGCGATCCCGCCGCCACGCCGCCGCCGGAAAGGTAAATCGCCTGATAGCCTGCGCGCTGGGCCAGCAATGCGTGATTGGCATTGATGGCGCCGACGATCTGTAAGGGGTTTTCTTTAGTGAGCGCAGCGCGAAACGCCTGGCCCGGAGAGTGTAGAGACATATCCCGTCCTCTTGTTATCAACTTGTTATTTAATGTTGATTCACATAAAGCAAAGGGAATGCCAGAGCGGTCGCTGAAAAAGAGAGAATTTTGTTTTTTCTTATAATTCAAATAAATAACAAAAAAACACAAACTTAACCATACCTTTCATCAGGACAAAAGCGTGTCAGCTAACGTTTCATGAAACGGTTCGCGCTGTTTCATTGCAACATTTATGAAACACGACTAAAACAAAATCTCGGTCCCTCAATACAACATCAACTGCTATGGCTGACACGCACCTTCCCGCTCGCGATAATCATGACAAGCCGGTGATCTGGACGGTCTCGGTAACGCGTCTGTTCGAGCTGTTTCGCGACATCAGCCTGGAGTTCGACCATCTGGCGACCATCACCCCCATCCAGCTTGGGTTTGAAAAAGCGGTGAACTATATCCGTAAAAAACTGGCGACCGAGCGCTGTGACGCCATTATCGCGGCGGGTTCCAACGGCGCTTATTTAAAAAGCCGCCTCTCCATACCGGTGATCCTGATTAAACCCAGCGGATTCGACGTGCTCCAGGCGCTGGCGAAAGCCGGCAAACTGACCTCGTCCATTGGCGTTATCACCTACCAGGAGACGATCCCCGCGCTGATCGCCTTTCAAAAAACGTTTAATTTGCGTCTGGAACAGCGCAGCTACATCACCGAAGAGGATGCCCGTGGGCAAATTAATGAACTGAAAGCCAACGGCATTGAGGCGGTAGTCGGCGCAGGGCTAATTACCGATCTGGCGGAAGAAGCCGGGATGACCGGCATTTTTATCTATTCTGCGGCCACCGTGCGTCAGGCGTTTAGCGATGCGCTGGATATGACCCGGCTGACGCTGCAACATGGCGGCCAATATGCCTCCGGCAACGGGCTGCGCACCCGCTACGATCTGGGAGATATGCGCGGCCATTCCGCGCAAATGGAGCAGGTTCGCCATACGATCATGCTGTACGCCCGCTCCAGCGCGGCGGTGTTGATTCAGGGCGAGACCGGCACCGGTAAAGAGCTGGCGGCGCAGGCGATTCACCGCGAGTTTTTTGCCCGTCGGGGCCAGCGCAGCGGTAAAAAAACGCCTCCGTTTGTGGCCGTTAACTGCGGCGCCATTACCGAATCGCTGCTTGAAGCAGAGTTATTCGGTTATGAGGAGGGGGCATTTACCGGTTCCCGACGCGGCGGACGCGCCGGTCTGTTTGAAATCGCCCACGGCGGGACACTGTTTCTGGATGAGATTGGGGAAATGCCCCTGCCCTTACAGACCCGCCTGCTGCGCGTACTGGAAGAGAAAGAGGTGACGCGCGTTGGCGGGCATCAGCCAGTCCCGGTGGATGTACGGGTCATCAGCGCCACGCACTGCAATCTGGAACAGGCGATAAAGCAGGGACAATTTCGCACCGATCTGTTTTATCGTCTCAGCATTCTGCGCCTGACGCTTCCGCCCCTTCGGGAGCGCCCGTCAGATATCGTGCCGCTGGCGGAGGGATTTTTGAAACAGTCCCTGGCGGCATTAGACGCGCCGTTTGGCGAATCGGTGCGCGAGGGGCTGGCGCAAAGCCAGACCATTCTTCTGCGCTATGCCTGGCCCGGCAATATTCGCGAGCTGCGGAATATGATGGAGCGCCTGGCGCTTTTTTTAAGCGTCGAGCCGCAGCCCAGTCTGGATAGCCAGTTTTTACAGCAATTTTTACCCGAGCTGGCGACGATTCCCGAAGCGCCATCAGCGCTTACGCCGCAGCAGGTTCTGGCGCAGTTTAACGGCGATAAAACCGCGGCGGCGCGATATCTGGGTATTAGCCGGACGACATTCTGGCGACGATTAAAAGAGTGAAGGCTTATCGCCGGATGGCGCTAACGCTTATCCGGCCTACGAGCTGAGTGAGAACTTATTGCCGGATGGCGCTGGCGCTTATCCGGCCTACGAGCTGAGTGAGAACTTATTGCCGGATGGCGCTGGCGCTTATCCGGCCTACGAGCTACGAGCGGCACTGAACCGTAGGCCGGATAAGACGTTTTACGTCGCCATCCGGCACGATGACAGCTTATTTTTTCTTGTAGATATCGGCAGTACCATGAATTTTATTATCGGTTTGCCCGGAGGTCAGTACGACCACATCAGCCCCTTTTTCATCGGCCTTTTTAAGCAGATCCTCTTTTGCCTCCATAGTTGACGTCTCGTTGCTGGTATTAATGGTGCCTATCTTCGTGTATTGCGACTCCACTTTCTCAAACTCGACCTTTGTCAACAGCTCCGCGGCATAGACGTTGGTTACGACAAACGCTAACGCACCAATCAATACTTTATATCCTGTCTTCATATAAAAGCTCCGGTTGTGTTATTACGCTATCATCGTCTTCTCGGAACGGATGCTCTGTTCTGAGTGATTAAATAACTAGTTGAGATTAGCGGAAAAATCCAGTCAGCCGGATGTATCATAATTTGTGATCTTTCTCTCACCCCTGCACTTTTACTATAAATAGTATGGCGTTAACTATCAGGCTCTGGAAATCTCACTATGGAACCTCTGCACGCGGTTGTCCTGACCGTCAGCCTGTTCGTCTTAACCTTCTTTAACCCCGGCGCAAACCTCTTTGTGGTGGTACAAACCAGCCTCGCCTCCGGGCGTCGGGCCGGTGTATTAACGGGGCTGGGCGTGGCGCTTGGCGATGCGATTTATTCCGGGCTGGGACTGTTTGGCATGGCGACCCTGATTACCCAGTGCGAAGAAATTTTCTCGCTGATCAAAATCGTCGGCGGCGCATATTTGTTATGGTTTGCCTGGAACAGCATCCGCCATCAGGCCACCCCGCAAATGCCGACTCTGCAACAGCCCATTTCCGCTCCCTGGAGCGTGTTCTTCCGCCGGGGACTATTAACCGATCTGTCAAATCCGCAGACGGTGCTGTTTTTCATCAGTATTTTCTCGGTCACGCTCAGCGCGGAAACCCCGACATGGGCAAGACTGATGGCCTGGGCCGGCATCGTGCTCTCTTCCGTCATCTGGCGCATCTTCCTGAGCCAGGCCTTTTCCCTACCGGCGGTACGCCGCGCTTACGGGCGGATTCAGCGCATTGCCAGCAGGGTGATTGGCGCGATCATCGGCGTGTTCGCCCTCAGGCTGATTTACGAAGGCGTGAACCACCGCTAGCCAGTAGCAGAGCGGCCACATAACAGAGTGCCACCGCCAGACTCATTTTCAGCATGGTTTCGCCGCCCAGCCCCGACAACGGCGCGGCGATGCCACCGAAAACAAACATGCTCATCCCCATCAGCGCGGAGGCGGTTCCTGACTCCTGAACCTCCACCACGCTCATCGCCTCAGCGCCCGCCACGGTGCCAATTCCGCTGCAAAAGGCGACGGTAAAAAAGAGCGCCACCAGCGCCAGAACCGGCTGCTGTAGCCAGGCGCAGAGCAAGGTGGTTAACGCGCAGATGACGGCCAACAGCAAGCCGCCGCGCAGCAGCGTCATTGCCGTGATTCGACGCGCAAGACGGGAAAAAATCAGCGAGGCGACGATCAGCCCGATCCCATTAAGGCCAAACAGCAGGCTGAACTGCATCGGGCTTAAGCCATACTCGCTTTGCAGCACAAATGACGAAGAGCCGATATAAGCAAACAACCCCGCCAGCATGAAGGCCTGCATCAGGCAAAAGCGCATAAAGAGACGATTTTTCACCACGCTGCGCCCGGTCGAAAATAACGATGCGCCGCGCGTTCGCTGCGGCAGCGTCTCACTGATAAACAGGATGCAGCAGAGCAAAAGCAGTGTCGCAATCCCCGCCATTACCCAAAACAACATACGCCAGTCAAACGCGGTGGCAATGTAGCCGCCCAGAACCGGAGAAAGCACCGGGGCGATGCCGTTCACCGTCATGAGCAGCGCGAAGAACTGGGTCAGGGTCACGCCCTGATATTTGTCCCGCGCAATAGAGCGCGAGAGCACCGAACCACCGGCCCCCGCTGCGCCCTGCACAAAACGCCAGACGATCAGCCAGTGAATATCCTGAGTTGTCGCGCACAGTACCGAAGAGGCAATAAACAGCAACAGCGACAGGATCAACGGAACCTTACGACCAATCCGGTCGCTGAGCGGGCCAAACAGCAGTTGCCCAAGCCCAAGGCCGATCAGCGAAGACGTCAGCGTCAGTTGCGTCAGGGTGGTCGTCGTTGCCAGCTGTTCGGACATCTCCGGCAGAGCGGGCAGATAAAGATCGGTACACAGCGGCCCGATCCCGGTTAACAAGCCGAGGATCAACACCCACGAAAGCGACACGCGCGCCATAAAAACACCTCCCTCTGATTACCGGGCCCCGCCGCCGAGCGACTGCCAGAGCGTTATGCGGTTTTCATTGTCCGTCAGTTGCAGGGCGATAAGCGTCTGCTGCGCCGACCACAGCGTGCGTTGCGCCGTCAGTACGGTCAGATAATCCCCGACCCCGGCGCGATAACGACGCATCCCGACATCCAGCGTTTTTTGTTCTGCGGCGACATACTGGCGCTGGGCATCCAGCTGTTCATCCAGCGTCGCACGCCGGGCAAGCGCATCAGCCACATCTTTGAACGCGCTTTGCACCGTTTTTTCATAGGTAGCAATGAGTCCCCGTTTTTGCGCTTCGGCATAGCGGAGCTGCGCCAGGTTGCTGCCGCCGGTAAACAGCGGCAGCGTAATGGAAGGCGCAAACGACCACACCTTCATGCCATGACTGAACAAGGACGAAAGCGCATCGCTGCCGACACCGGCGCTTGCCGTCAGGGAGATAGTCGGGAAGAAGTTCGCTCGCGCCGCGCCAATATCGGCATTGGCGCTTTTCAGGTTATGTTCCGCTTCCTGAATATCCGGCCGACGCAACAGCACGGAAGAAGAGACGCCAGCGGGCACCAGCGTAATCACCTGCGCATCAAGGCTTTCCAGCGTACCGGGCAGCACGCTTTCCGGCAGCGTTGTGCCCGCCAGCAGGTTCAGGGCGTTGATATCCTGCGCCACCTGAGTCTGATAGCTGGCTACGCTGGCGCGCGCCTGCTGGTAAACGCTCATCGCTTCACTGACATCCGTTGCGGCGGCTGTCCCGACCTGCTGCTGACGTTGAACAATTTTCAGCGAGTTTTCCGCACTGGCCATCGTCTCCCTGGCCAGCGCCAGATTGCTGTTATCTGCCGCCAGGGTCAGCCACGCGGTGCTGATCTCGGCAATTAACGTCAAACGGGTGTTCTGCGCGGTAAATTCGCTGGCAAGCCAGGTTTCTCGCGCCGCCCGTGACAGGCTCTGATTGCGGCCAAACAGATCCAGCTCAAAGCTGGACACCGCGCCATCGGCTTCAGCGCTCGTTCCGGTTCCGTTCGCCAGCGTACGGCTACGTGTAGAACTGAGTGAAGCATTCACCGTCGGGAACAACGAGGCACGCGCTTCGCCATACAACGCCCGTGCGGAGTCGATATCAGCAATCGCCTTTTGTACATCACGGTTACTGTTAAGGGCGGTGTTCACCACCTGTTGCAGCCGCGCGTCGTTAACAATCTGCTGCCAGTCGCGGCTGACAGCGTTCCCCTGCCCCTGCGCGCCCGGTAAACTTGCCGGAACCGGCGCATCGGGCGTGCTGTAGTGTGGATCAAGCGACACACACCCTGCGCTCAGGAGAGCGAAAACAAAGAGAAAAATACGCAACATAACTTACTCCTGACGACGGGACTTGCGGGTAAACAGATGCTTAACCAGCACGAAGAACAGCGGGACGAAGAAGATAGCCAACAGCGTGGCGGTTAATGTCCCACCGATGATTCCGGTCCCGATCGCCACACGGCTGTTCGCCCCGGCCCCTGTGGCGATAGCCAGCGGCGTAACCCCGGCAATAAAGGCCAGAGAGGTCATAATGATTGGGCGCAAACGGGTCTGCGCCGCTCGCAGCGCAGCCCGGCTCAGGGAATAACCTTCCGCAACCGCAGCTTCGGCAAATTCGACGATCAGAATGGCGTTTTTCGACGACAGGCCGATGGTGGTCAGCAGCGCGACCTGGAAGTAAACATCATTATTTAAATCACGCATCCAGGCCGCCAGCGCTGCGCCTAACAGCCCCAGAGGGATGACCAGAATCACCGAAAACGGTACCGACCAGCTTTCATACAGCGCCGCCAGGCAGAGGAAAACCACCAGAATAGAGATGGCGTACAAGCTCATAGCCTGACCGCTGGCCAGCTTTTCCTGCAATGACAACCCGCTCCACGCCCATGTGGTGCCAGCAGGCAAGCTGTTTGCCAGCGCTTCCATTTTGTCCATCGCGGCGCCGGAGCTGAAACCGCTGGCGTTTTCTCCCTGAATCTCATAGGCGGCAGAGCCGTTGTAGCGCACCAGACTTTCCGGGCCGTACTCCCAACGAGTGGTGGCGAAGGCGGAAAAGGGCGTCATGCTGTTATCGCTGCCGCGCACGAACCATTTGCCCAGGTCCGCAGGCGAAGAACGGAACTCGCTGTCGCCCTGAATGTAGACTTTCTTCACGCGGCCGCGATCGATAAAGTCATTGACATAGGTTCCCCCCCAGGCGCTGGATAAGGTGCTGGTCACATCGCTTAAGCCAAGCCCCAGCGAGACGGCCTTATTGCTGTCGATATCCACCTGAAGCTGCGGCATTTGCGGCAGGTCATTTGCGCGCACGGCGTGCAGAATATCGCTCTGGTTTGCCTGGGCGATCAGCTGATTACGCATCTGTAACAGGGTATCGCGATCGGTCGCCCCATTCGCCATCAGCTCAAAAGAGAAGCCGTTGCTTTGCCCCAGCCCCTCAACCGACGGCGGCGTCATCGCAAAAAGCGTCGCATCGCGAATAGCGCCCAGTTCTTTACTGGCACGCAGCGCAATAGCCTGTGCGGTATTTTCTTCGCCTTTACGCTCCGACCAGTTTTTCAGCGAAACGAACGCCATCCCGGCATTCTGCCCGCTGCCGCTGAAGCTAAAACCATCGACGGTAAAAATAACGTCCGTATTGGCTTTCTCTTTATTGAGAAACCAGTCTGTCACCTGACGATTGACCTCTGCGGTTCGCGACGCCGTCGCCCCTGCGGGCAGGGTGTACTGCACCATAATTTCACCCTGATCTTCGGTCGGTAAGAAGCTGCCGGGTAGCTTCCACATCGCCAGCGCCATCGCCCCGCATAACAGCGCATAAACGCCCATCACGCTGACGCTGCGACGCAGCACATGCAGGACGCCGCGCTGATAACCCTGTTCAGTTCGGCTATAGAATCGGTTGAATATCCCGAAGAAGCCCTTTTTATGCGGCGCGGTATGGCTAAGAATCGAACCGCACAGGGCTGGGGTCAGGGTCAACGCCACCACGACCGAGAGCAGCATTGCCGAGATAATCGTCACAGAGAACTGGCGATAAATGACGCCGGTAGAGCCGCCAAAGAACGCCATCGGCAGGAATACCGCAGACAAAACAAGAGCGATAGCCACCAGCGCGCCAGCGATTTCCCCCATCGATTTTTCGGTAGCTTCGCGCGCGGGCAGCCCTTCATCGCGCATAATACGCTCGACGTTTTCCACCACCACAATGGCGTCATCGACCAGCAGGCCTATCGCCAGCACCATTGCAAACAGCGTCAGCGTATTGATGGAGTAGCCAAACAGCGCCAGCACGCCAAAAGTACCGAGCAGCACGACCGGAACCGCCAGCGCCGGAATCAGCGTGGCGCGAAGATTCTGCAAGAACAGGTACATCACGCAGACCACCAGAATGATGGCTTCAAACAGCGTCTGAACCACATCCTCTACGGAGATCTTAATAAATTCGGTGCTGTCTTTCGGATACGCCACGTCATAGCCCTGCGGCATATCCCGTTTAAATTCAGCGACTTTATCTTTTACCAGCGTGGCGGTATCCAGCGCGTTCGCCCCCGGCGCAAGCATGACCGCAACCCCCGCAGCCGGATGGCCGTTGAGTTTAGCGATGGCGGTGTAGTCTTCACTGCCCATCTCCACGCGCGCCACATCCTGGATGCGTACCACGGCCCCGTCAGACTGGCTTTTGATAATGATCTTTTTGAATTGTTCTACCGTCTGCAAGCGCGACTGCGCGCGAACCGTAGCGGTCAATTGCTGTGTGTCAGGGGAAGGTAACGCACCGATTTTCCCGGCGGAAACCTGGACGTTTTGCGCTTCAATGGCGCTCTGCACATCCGACGGCATCAAAGAATAGGAGGCCAGTTTCGCCGGGTCCAGCCAGATACGCATGGCGTATTCCGCCCCAAACACCTGTAGGCTCCCGACCCCTTCCACGCGTGCCAGCGGGTCCTGTACGTTACTCACCAGCCAGTCAGCGATATCTGAGCTGCTCGCCCGGTCGGACTTATCATACACGGCGGCAATCAGCAGGAAGTTACTTTGCGATTTCACCACCGTGACGCCGGATTGTTGAACCTCGCTCGGCAAGCGGGATTCCGCCTGCTGCACCTTGTTCTGTACCTGCACCTGAGCGGTGTCAGGGTCGGTGCCCTGTTCAAAGGTGACATCAATACTGACCGAACCATCGGAACTGCTGGTCGAGGTAAAATAGAGCAGGTTATCCAGCCCGGTAAGCTGCTGTTCAATCACCTGAGTCACGCTGTTTTCCAGCGTTTCAGCGGAAGCGCCGGTATAGGTCGCCGAGATTTTCACCGACGGCGGCGCCACGTCAGGATACTGCGCAACAGGCAGCGTTTTAATCGCCAGAATACCGGCCAGCATGATCAGAATGGCAATAACCCAGGCGAAAACGGGTCTGCGCACAAAGAAACGGGAGAACATCAGCCTTTGCCTCCGTTCAGTTGTACATCAACGGCGTTAACCTGCTGACCCGGCGTGACCTTACTTGATCCCTCAACGATCAACCGGTCGCCGCTACGTAAACCGTCCAGCACCAGCCATTTATCCCCATAGGTATCGCCTGTTTCCAGGGTACGCTGCGCCACTTTATTGTCTTTAGTAACCACCAGCGCTGTTGCATTGCCTTTCGCATCGCGCGTGATCCCCTGCTGCGGCGCGAGGATCGCATCGTTCATGATCCCTTCATCAATGCGGGCGCGAACGAACATACCGGGTAACAGCTGCTGTTGAGGGTTGGGGAAAATCGCCCGCAGCGTGACTGAGCCTGTAGACTCATCTACCGCCACTTCCGTCAGCGCTAACTTTCCTTTTTCGCTATAGGTCGTGCCATCTTCAAGCGTCAGCGTCACGTTCAGGGTATCGCTGTTGGTCGCCAGAGACTGCTTACGCAGGCGCAGCAAATCCACGCTGGAGCGGGTAAGATCGACATACATGGTGTCGAGCCCACGAATGGTCGCCAGCGCCGTCTCCTGTGAAGCCGTCACCAGCGCGCCGGGCGTGACGGATGAGATACCAATGCGCCCGGAAACCGGGGCGGTAATGGTGGTCCAGTCCAGATTGATACGCGCGCTTTCTAATGCGGCTTTCTTTGCCTCCACGCTGGCTTTGTCCTGAGCACAGGTGGCCTGCGCATCATCGGCATCCTGGCGGGAAACACCGTCATCGTTAACCAGCCGCGCGTAACGTTGCGCCTTCTGGCAGTCGGCATTCACCAGCGCCTGCGCCTGTCTGAGCGAGGCATTCGCTTCGTTCCATGCGGCGCGATAGCTGGCGGGATCGATCTGATACAGCGCCTGCCCCGCTTTGACGATATCGCCCTCATTAAACAGGCGTTTTTGAATAATGCCCCCCACCTGCGGGCGAACTTCGGCACTGAGCGCTGCGCTGGTGCGTCCGGTCAGTTCACTGACCACAGAAACGGGTTCTGTTTTAAGGGTCACGACGCCCACTTCCTGAGACGGAGAAGCGGTATTGTCGGTTTGCGTATTATCACAGCCGGATAATAACAATAGCGCGATAATTGATGTTGTTATGTATTTCATCTTTTTTCCAGGGTGAGAAACGCCTGCCCCGTTAAAATTAACAAGGTAGCACCAGGCGACTGAACGTTATTTCAGGTACAGCGGTATCGCGTCATGAGCTATTTCTCACAACGACAATAAGGGAAATAATTTATTTCCCTTTGATTATTAGATTCTTTATTCAGCCATTCACAAGCATGGTAACGATATCCCGATATATCTCCTGTAACGCATCAGGGTCACTTTTTTGCGGCGTCAGGCGACGGTAAACCGCCCCTTCCATCATGGTTGCAATCACTTCAACACAGCAACGGATGCGGGCTTCGCTGAGTTGCGGACACGTTTTTCTCAGGTGCGCGCAGGCGTTGTCGAACATCCGCGCATCCGCCTCTTCGAGCATCGCGGCAACATGAGGATTGCGGGTCGATTCAGCCGCCATCTCCAGCATCAGCGCATCATCATCCTCGCTCAGCGTTTGCCGCCAGGCCAGGATTCCGGGGATACGCTCCGTCTGGGTTTTATCTTCTATCTGCGTGATGCGATAGTCGATAATACGGCGGATCATCTCTTCGATAATGGCATCTTTACTGGCGAAGTAGCGATAGATTTGCCCCACGCTGAGACGGGCTTCAGCAGCGATCTGCGACATGCTGGCGCCGTGAAATCCGCTTGCGCGAAAGCACTGGCGCGCGGCGTTGATGATCTCATCCTGTCGTTGTTTCTGGCGGATTTCCAGCTTGCTGCTCATCGCATCTCCTCGTCACCTCAAAAGTGAGAATGATCGTTCTCATTTTGGCTAATTATACGTCTCCTGCGCACATTGAAAAGGATTTTTTTGCTTATTATTTTCCTGCATTATTTGCCAGGAAAATAATGGAGAGATTATGGAGATTTAATGAAAAAAATCTGAAAATCAGATGGAGAGAATATTTAAATTTATTTCTTTGCCCCTGACTTTCCAATTCCCCGGTACAATTCATTGATGCGCTTAACAGACTTAATCGAACGCTGCGGGGCTGTCGAAGCGACAGACAACACGATCATTTCCAGGCAAACCAGCACCGTACCGTGCAGCGGCATTTTCCCGTTCTCACCGCCGCGCGGCACATTGATCACCACATCCGCCTCCTTGCTAAAACGTGATTCCAGCGCATTGGTCAGTAAAATCACCGGCACGCCCAACCGCTTCGCCTCGCGGATGGTCGTCAACCCTTCGCGATGCGGCGATTTCTGCGCCATCATAATCAGCACATCCCCCCGCTGTAGCGCAATAAGCTGTTCCGCCAGGTTAATCCCGGTACGATTAAACGCCACCGACGGCAAGCCAATACGGCTGAGCAGACGCGCCGTGTAGTCCGCAAGTATCCCGGATGCGCCAATGCCAAATATCCCCACCTGACGCGCCTCCACCAGCAGTGCGACCGCCTGCGCAATCGCGTAACGGTTTTGCGGCGTAGACAGCACGTCGCAGGTGCGCTGATGCCCTTGCAGAACAAAATCAATGCTCGAATTTACATCGCAGGAAAGCGTATTCACCGTGGTCGTCATTTTCTCTTCCGAGGTGATACCCGGGCCAAACCAGTGTTCGATGGTCTGTTTTAAATCGCGCAGCCCGGCAAACCCCAATGCCTGAATCGCCCGGACAACCGTCGCGTCAGAAGTTTGAGTGGCGGCCGCAATTTCTATCGCCGTAAATTCCAGTACCACTTCCCGGTTCTCATGGATATAACGCGCCACCGCCTGCATCCTCGGCGAAAGCAGATGCGCCCGCGCCCGGAAGCGATCGCCGTAGACATCAATACGATTTTTCACTTTCTTCGCCGTCAGCATGGTTATTTCCCCTCCGGTAAGTGGCGCCCGGCAATATGCGACTGTACCTGTGCAACCATCAGGCTGAGTGATGCAAAGGAGTTCGAAATCGCCTCTTCACGGGAGATCAAAACGTAATGCCCGCGCTGGCAAGCGGTAAGAAACTCGCACCAGCCCGGCAACACAGCATCCATCGCGGCAATTTCATCCTGCGGCTTACCACCGGTATCACCGCGCCAGGTGGCAAAAACAAAATCCGCGTCCATCTCCGGCAGACGCTCCGCGCTCACGTCAATCCGCCCTCCAGGCGGAATGCTGTCGATCAGTTTCGGGAAGGAAAACCCGGCATCGCGCAGGACGCGTCCTAACGAATGATAGGTGTGCAACGCATTGATTTTTCCCTGGTTTGCCTGAATGACTGACACCGTAATGTGTTGGGTATCCACCGTGTGTTTCAACCGGTCAATCTCTTCCCGGTAGCGACGCTCCAGGATAGCCAGTCGCGCCTGAGTTCCGGTAAGCTGCGCGAGCTTGCGGTAAATTTCCGGCGCGCCGCCGTCGAGATGATCAATGCTCACCGTCGGGGCGATTTTCTCCAGTTGTTCGATGGGCGTATGGCGACTCGGCTCGGTGATGATCAAATCGGGTTTCGCGGCGACAATCGCTTCAATATCAATGTCCGCCGTACCAATAAACTTTATTGTCGAATGATCAAAATCGACGCCGGTCAGCAGCGCGCCCGAACGCAGGAAATGACTGCCGTCAGGACGCGTTCTGCCGTGGCTGGCGACCGGCGGAACGCCCAGCTCAATCAGCGGAATGGTGATATCAAGATCGTGTAGCGACACAATGCGCTGCGGATGCAGCGGCACGTTCACCACGCGTCCGAGATCGTCGGTAAAAGGCCGGGTGGCAACCTCTGCCTGTACAGAGCACCCCAGCAGCAGCAACAGCGAAAAAAGTAAACGCATACACCCTCTTAAAAATTACAAACGATCCCGGCGACGCCAGAGCAACAGTAAAAAGAAAGGGCCGCCGACCAGCGCAATCACGATCCCCGCCGGTATTTGCAGCGGCGCAAAGGCCAGACGCCCGATGGTATCCGTGAGCAGCACCAGCAGAGCGCCAATGAGCGCACTGCCCCACAGCAGCGCCATTTGCCCTCCGCGCAGGCAAAAACGCGCCATATGCGGCGCCATCAGGCCGACAAACCCCAGGCTGCCCACGCAGGAGACGCTGGCGGCGGTCAGAAAGACCGGCGCCATAAAACGCAGCAGCGCCAGATGAGACAGACGCACCCCGAGCCCGGTCGCGGTGTGATTACCCAGCAGCGCCACATCCGATGCTCTCGCCGTCGCAAACAGCAGAACAGCCGCAGGCAACGCCCACCCCAGCGCCACCCACAGCAACGGCCAGGTGGCGGCGTGCAGGCTTCCGGCCAGCCAGACCAGCGCCGTTTGCACATCGCGGACATCGGCTGTCGTCATAAAAACGCCCATTCCCGCAGCAAAGAACCATGAGACGCCAATGCCGATCAGCACAAATCGCGGGCGGGAGAAATCACGGGCCAGCAGCATGACCAGCGCGGCGACCAGTAATCCGCCAGCAATACCCGCCAGCGGTCGCCAGACCAGGCTGACCGACGGGAAGAGCAGCACTAACGCCAGTACCACCACGCTACTCCCCTCTTTCACGCCGATAAGACCGGGGTCAGCCAGGCCGTTACGGGTAATCGACTGCATCGCCGCGCCAGCCAGCCCCAGCATTGCTCCACACAGCAGCGCCATCAGCAAACGCGGAAGACGGACATCCCAGACAACATACTGCTGCTGCTCCGTTAACGCCTGCGGAGAGAACAACGCACGCCCGATGGCGGAAGCCGGAACGGGAAGCGACCCCTGCAACACGCCCGAAACCAGCAGTACGGCGGCCAGCGTGGCAAACCCCAGCACACACCACACCGTTTTCAGCCGGACAAGGCGTGAGAATTTCCCCACCCGCCATGCGCGCAGCCCGGCACGCGCCAGAATAACGCTCATTTAAGAAATCTCGACGCAATGAAAATAAACACCGGCGCGCCGACCAGCGCGGTCATCACTCCTGTAGCCAGCTCCTGCGGGGCAAGCAGGGTTCGGGCAACGATATCCGCCAGTAGCAGCACTGCCGCCCCCAGCAGCGCCGCCAGCGGGAGCATCTGGCGAATGTCTTCCGTCACCAGGCGTCTGATGACGCCCGGAACCAACAGCCCGATAAAACCCAGCGGCCCGGCGACGGATACCGCCGCGCCGCACAGCAGCGCAATGGCGATCATCGCCATCAGACGAATGCGCAGAATATTAACGCCCAACCCACAGGCCATCCGGTCGCCTAGCGCCAGAATATTCAGCCCCGGCGCTATCGCTATCGCCAGTACAACGCCAACCAGCGACGGCAGGAGGGCCTGGCGTACTTTTTCCCAACTCATCCCCGCGAGATCGCCCACCAGCCAGGTGCGCATCGCCAGCAACGTCTGCTCATCCAGAATAAGGATTGCCGCCGTGAGCGACGACACCATCGCCGACAGCGCCACGCCGCAGAGCGTGACCTTCAGCGGCGTCAGTCCGCCACGCCCGGCGGAAGAGAGCGCCATCACCAGCGAAAAGAGTGCCGCTGCGCCCCCTGCCGCAACCAGTGACTGACTGAGCCCCGCGACGCCCAGCGCGGTACACAGCACCACGGAGAACGCGGCCCCCGCATTCAGCCCCAGAATGTGCGGTTCACCCAGCGGGTTGCGAATCAATGCCTGTAACAGAACGCCGGCTACGCCCAAAGCCGCGCCAACCAGCATGGCCGCAGCCATACGCAACAGACGCAGAGAAATAACGATTCGGTGATCAAAGTTTTTGGCATCGAAGTGAAATAACGCCTGAATGACGGTCTGCGGACTGACGGCACGCGCCCCGACGCCCAGATGAATCACCGACAGCATAAACAGCAGCAGTAGCAAGACAGGAAGCGCCAGCAGAAATCGACCACGACGGCGGCCTGATGCGATGACCATAGCCGTCATTCTTCCGCTCCAGCCTTGGCACGAAACGGCATGAAAAACGGCTTTCCGGTCAACGGATTCACCGACATCTGCACATCGACGTCAAACACCGATTTGATCAGCTCCGGCGTACAGTGCTCTCCTTCATGTACGATCCCCTCCAGCCGCCCCTGTCTGAGAAAGACCAGCATATCGCCGTAATTCACCGCGAAATTGAGATCATGTAACACCACCACCACGGTACGACCATGATGACGGGTCAGGGAGTGCAGAAGCTCAAGGATCTCTACCTGATAACGCAGATCGAGAAAGGTTGTAGGCTCATCCAGCAAAATAAACGGCGTTTGCTGCGCCAGCGCCATCGCAATCCAGCACCGCTGGCGCTGCCCGCCGGAGAGACTCTCCACTGGCAAATGGGCGAAGTCGGTTGTTCCGGTGAGCTGTAACGCCTGCTCTACGGCCTGTGCGTCATCATCGGTCCATTGCTGGAGAAAATTCTGCCAGGGAAAACGCCCGCGCGAAACCAGTTCAAAAACCGTTAATCCCTCCGGCACCAGCGGGGATTGCGGCAGGATGCCAAGCTGACGCGAAACCGCTTTGGTCGGCTGTTGATGAATCGCTTTACCATCAAGCAGCACGCTGCCGCCCAACGGCTTCAGCATTCGGGCAATCGTACTTAATAAGGTGGATTTGCCTGAGCCGTTCGCCCCGGCCAGTACCGTCATTTTACCTTGCGGGATAGTGAGGCAGACGTCATGCACGATGGCGTGCTGACGATAACCAGCAGAAAGCTGTTTCAGCTCAATGCCCGTTCTGTGGGCGGTGTTTTCCACATGCTGTGGCATGTTCACTCCTGCGCCGTCGCAGACTGGCAAAGCCAGCGCGCGCAGCCTTTCAAATAAAAATAAAACTCATTCTCTTTAAGATCTTGCTGGGTTGCGCCGTAGTAGTCAAGCAATTACGCCCTGTAGTTACATCACCGTACTCACGCAACAAAAACGCCGCAGAAAAAGACGAACAAACTTACAAAAACAGATAAATATCAATAAATTAAAAATTATTTTCCCGCAATAACACTACGGTTTTATGACGTTAACCCTGCTGTAGTTTCTTTTTCATTTTTACGTTTACTACTACAAACGCCCATGATTGAATGATTCTCAATTACACATCTGACGCCGTTTACGTTGGTTAAAAGATGGATAAAACGCATGGCTAGCAAGCCGGGCAATGAACTGGATAAACCTGTTTTCCCTCCCGTTTTTGGCAGGGTATTTTGCGGAATAAATAAAAGATGGCTAAGTTAACTCCTTATTTTTCTGGGATGAAAGGGCGAGCGCTGTGCTCCGCTCTGTTTTTGGGTATCACGACGGCTCCTGCGGTCATGGCGGCGGAAAAAGAAAACTCGCCGCTCAAAAATGAAGAGACGATGACCGTGCGCGCAGACGCCTCTTCTGCCGATCAGGCCGTCACGTCAGGTTATCAACCGCTGAGTTCGTCCACCGCCACGCTGACGTCGATGCCGCTGCTGGATATCCCGCAGGTGGTCAATACCGTCAGCGACAAAGTGCTGGAAGATCAGCACGCCACAACCCTCGATGAAGCGCTGTATAACGTCAGCAACGTTGTGCAAACCAACACGCTGGGCGGAACGCAGGATGCGTTTGTTCGCCGTGGTTTCGGCGCGAATCGTGACGGTTCCGTGATGACCAACGGCCTTAAAACCGTATTGCCGCGCAGTTTCAACGCGGCCACATCGCGGGTGGAAGTGCTGAAAGGCCCGGCCTCCACGCTGTACGGTATTCTCGATCCCGGCGGCCTGATTAACGTCGTAACCAAACGTCCGCAAACGCAATTTGGCGGCTCGATTTCCGCCACCTCCTCCAGCTTCGGCGGCGGCACAGGCCAGTTTGACATCACCGGGCCGATTGAAGGCACCCAACTGGCGTATCGCCTGATCGGTGAGTATCAGCACGAGGACTACTGGCGCAACTATGGCACTAACCAGAGCAGCTTCATCTCCCCTTCCCTGACCTGGTTTGGCGACAACGCGACGGTCAGCGTGCTCTATTCGCACCGTAATTACAAAGCCCCGTTCGATCGCGGCACCATTTTCGATCTCAATACCAAACAGCCGGTTAACGTGGATCGGAAAACCCGCTTTGATGAGAAATTCAATATCACCGATGGCGAATCGGATCTGGCGCAGCTCAATGCCGAATATCGCTTCAACAGCGCGTGGACGGCGAAGTTTGATTACAGCTTCAGTCAGGATAAATACAGCGATAACCAGGCTCGCGTGATGGCTTATGATTCCGCTACCGGGAACCTGACCCGCCGCGTGGATGCGACGCAAGGCTCCACCCAACGGATGCATGCGACCCGCGCCGATTTACAAGGAAACGTGGATATCGCTGGTTTCTATAACGAGATCCTGACCGGCGTCTCTTATGAGAATTACGATCTGCTGCGCACGGATATGATTCGCTGTAAGAACGTGAAAGGCTTTAATATTTACAATCCGGTCTACGGTACGCTCGGCAAATGCACCAGCGTCTCGGCCTCCGACAGCGACCAGACGATTAAGCAGGAGAGCTATTCCGCTTACGTACAGGATGCGCTGTATCTGACCGATAAGTGGATCGCCGTCGCCGGGATGCGCTATCAGTACTACACCGAATATGCCGGGAAGGGCCGCCCGTTCAACGTCAACACCGACAGTACGGACCAGCAGTGGGTGCCGAAATTCGGCATGGTCTATAAGCTGACCCCTTCTGTGTCGCTGTTCGGCAACGTATCGCGCGCCTTTATGCCGCAATACTCTATTGCCAGCTACATTGGCGATCTGCCGCCGGAAACCTCTACCGCCTATGAAGTGGGGGCGAAATTCGATCTCTTTGACGGCATCACCGCCAATATCGCCCTGTTCAATATTGATAAGCGCAACGTGCTGTACAACGAAATCGTGGATGGCGAAACCGTGGCGAAAACCGCAGGGCGCGTACGCTCACAGGGGGTGGAAGTGGATGTCGCAGGCTCGCTAACGCCCAATACCAATATCATCGCCAGCTACGGTTATACCGCAGCGAAAGTCACGGAAGATCCCGATTACAAAGGGAAACCGCTGCCTAACGTACCGCGTCATACCGGTTCATTGTTCCTGACCTATGACATTCACAACGCCTTTATGGGCAATACGTTGACCATTGGCGGCGGCGGACATGGCGTAAGCCGTCGTTCCGCCACCAACGGCGCGGACTATTATCTGCCTGGTTATTTTGTGGCCGATGCCTTTGCAGCCTATAAGATGAAACTGCAATACCCAGTGACTCTGCAACTCAACGTGAAAAACGTGTTTGATAAAACGTATTACACCTCATCCATTGCTACCAATAATCTGGGTAATCAGATTGGCGACCCGCGTGAAGTTCAGTTCACGGTAAAAATGGAGTTCTGATCCTTCTCATCCAAATACCCTGTCAATTCTGGCAGGGTATTCCCGCTATTCCCTCACATTAAGATGAATAAACTCACACCACCCAATGAACGCAAAAATGCGCGCCTCATCAACTTTCTTAACTGAACTGTATCAGATTTAACATTTTGTGATTTTTATCGCGGATAAATTTTAATCTTCCGCTATTTTTAAATTCCCTTTCACTCATGGAGGACGATGTAATGAAACACAAATCGTTTTATCGCCTCATTGCCGCAGGCGGTCTGCACTTCTGGTATAACCTCGATCCGCGTATTTCTAACGACTTTCCGCGTTAATTCTCCTTAGCCGTTCAACATCAATAAAAAATTAACTGAACACTACGTTTGGTCGGTATTTCTTGCGCCTGTTAAAGGCACAAAAATAACGTTCACGTAGCACGACATGCTATTGGAGAAATAATATGAAACGTATTCCTGAGCCGTTCCGCATTAAAATGGTAGAAAACATTCGTATGACCACCTGGGACGACCGTGTTAAAGCGCTTGAAGAAGCGGGATATAACCCTTTTCTGCTCAGAAGCGATGATGTATATATCGACCTGTTGACCGACTCCGGCACTGGCGCAATGAGCGACCGTCAATGGTCAGGCCTGATGATGGGCGATGAAGCCTACGCCGGCTCACGCAACTATTACCATCTGTGCGACAAAGTAAAAGAGCTGATCGGCTACCCGTTCACGATCCCTACGCACCAGGGACGCGGCGCCGAGCAAATTCTGTTTCCCTGCCTGATTGCCCGCCGCAACGCTGAAAAACCGGTCTTTATTTCCAACTTCCACTTTGATACGACCGCCGCCCATGTCGAATTAAACGGCGCGAAAGCCATCAACGTGGTGACGCCAAAAGCGTTCGACACCACCTCATGGTACGACTGGAAAGGCAACTTTGATATCGACCTGCTCAACGCCACTATCGCGGAACATGGCGCAGAAAACGTCGCGGCGATTATCACCACCGTCACCTGCAACAGCTCAGGCGGCCAGCCGGTTTCCATCGCCAATATGCGCGAGGTGTATCAAATAGCGAAGCGGCACAATATTCCGGTGGTCATCGACTCCGCCCGCTTCTGCGAAAACGCCTGGTTTATTAAACAGCGCGAAGAGGGATACGCAGATAAAACGGTGAAAGAGATCGTCCGTGAGATGTACCAGTATGGGGATATGCTGACCATGTCGGCGAAGAAAGATCCGATGGTCAATATCGGCGGGCTGTGCTGCTTCCGTGATGATGAAGATCTGTTCAACGACGTGCGCATTCGCTGCGTGCCGATGGAAGGGTTTGTCACTTACGGCGGGCTGGCGGGGCGCGATATGGAAGCGCTGGCGATCGGCCTCGAAGAAGGGATGAATGAAGATTTCCTCGCCTATCGAATTAACCAGGTGGAATACCTGGGCGAACGGCTGCGCGAAGGGGGGATTCCAATCCAGTATCCAACCGGGGGCCACGCGGTATTTGTCGATGCGAAGCTGCTGCTGCCGCACATTCCGGCAGAACAGTTCCCGGCTCATGCGCTGAATAACGAACTGTACCTGGAAGCCGGGATTCGCAGCGTGGAAATTGGCTCTCTGCTGCTTGGGCGCGATCCGGCCACTGGCAAACAAAAACCGTCGCCAATGGAATTACTGCGTCTGACGATCCCACGTCGGGTCTACACCAACGATCACATGGACTATATCGCGGATGCGTTAATCGCCGTAAAAGCCCGCGCCGCATCGATCAAAGGGCTGACTTTCACCTATGAACCGCCGGTGCTGCGCCACTTTGTGGCCCGGCTGAAACCGGTGAAATAACGTTCTGATACGCGCTCCCCTGCGGGAGCGCGATTCCGCTATTTAATACGATATTCAACGCATTCAGGCATGAGAAAAGCGGGATCGCCCTTTTCTCTGCACAATGACGGGCATAGCCACGCGAGGAAAACGCACTATGGCTACATTATCGGTCGCAAATAAAGCGCCGTCGCTGATCGGCGGGGCAATGATTATCGGTGGAACCATTATTGGCGCGGGCATGTTTTCTCTCCCGGTGGTGATGTCTGGCGCCTGGTTTTTCTGGTCACTGCTGGCATTAATTTTTACCTGGTTTTGTATGCTGCATTCCGGGTTAATGATCCTGGAAGCAAACCTGAATTATCATATTGGCGCCAGCTTCGACACGATTACCAAAGACCTGCTGGGAAATCGCTGGAATATTATTAACGGTCTGACCGTCGCGTTCGTGCTGTATATTCTGACTTACGCCTATATTTCCGCCAGCGGTTCGGTTATTCACCATACCTTTGCACAAATGGGGATCGTCTTTCCGGCCAGGCTCGGCGGGTTATTATTCGCCCTGGCGGTGGCGTTTATTGTCTGGCTAAGCACCCGGGCGGTGAGCCGTATGACGACCATTGTGCTGGGCGCTAAAATTCTCACCTTCTTTATGACGTTTGGCGGTTTGCTCTGGCACGTCCAGCCAACAATTTTACTCAATACCGCTGAAGTCAGCCCCAGCTACCTGCCCTACGTCCTGATGACGTTGCCGTTCTGTCTCGCCTCATTTGGTTATCACGGCAACGTGCCCAGTCTGATGAAATATTACGGCAAAGATCCGTTGACCATCCGCCGCTGCCTGCTGCTGGGAACGTTGATGGCGCTGGTGCTGTATATCATCTGGCTGGTCGGTACGATGGGGAATATTCCGCGTCCGGCGTTTATTGAGATCGCCGAAAAAGGCGGCAATATCGATGTGCTGGTACAGACGCTGAGCGGTTTGCTGAACAGCTCAACGCTCGATCTGCTGCTGACCGTCTTCTCCAACTTTGCCGTCGCCAGTTCGTTCCTCGGCGTTACGCTGGGATTATTTGATTACCTCGCCGATCTCTTCAGGTTCGACGACTCGCCAAAAGGACGTTTCAAAACTGCGCTGGTCACGTTTCTGCCGCCCATCACCGGCGGTTTAATCTGGCCAAATGGGTTTATCTACGCCATCGGTTTTGCCGGGCTGGCCGCCACCGTCTGGGCGGCGATTGTCCCGGCGCTGCTGGCGCGCGCATCGCGCAAACGCTTTAACAGCCCGCACTATCGGGTATGGGGAGGCAACGCGATGATCGTCCTGATTTTATGCTTTGGGGCAGCTAACGCGCTTATCCATATTCTATCCAGCATTAACCTTCTGCCGGTATACCGGTAGTACGCCATGCGCGGCGGCATAAAATAAAAAGGGAACCGCCGGGTTCCCTTTTCAACACTGGTGACGCGCTGGGCGAAAGTCTAAAAGATCCCTTTCTGACGCACTTTACTCATCTTCTGCGTTGGCGCGTCTACGGTACTGAGATCGACTTCTTCAGCATTTACGGATTTAGCCGGTTCCGCCGCTGACGTGCGCCCTGTTACGCGCAGCTGTTGCAACAGCAGATGCTGCTGTTCCAGCAAGACTTTGAGCTGGGCGACCTCTTCACGCAGTTTTGCCGTCTCCTCATGCTGCGTGTTATCCGATGGCGCTGCGGCGACCTGCTGTTTTTGCAGGGCCTGCGCCATCAGCGTACGCATTTGCGCCAGCTGCTGTTCGCTGAAGTCTTTCTCTTTTTCTGCATCGCCATCGCCGGTCATGAGGGCGACGGGCAGCAAATTGCTCTCCTGCAATTCCGCGCAAAGGGATTCGAGGCTCAAACCTTCCCGGCTCAGGGATTCTGCAACATGGCTGCACAATTGCGGGTTGAGAAGATGCAATTGCAGGCCGGACAGATAGATATTGCGATGAAACTGGCGGATCTCCATGTTGGCGTCATTGACGTCGCTCCCGTCCCGCTGCACTGCGCCATACCATTTTTTTAGTTGCAGCATCGCGCGCAAATCCGCGCGCGATCGCTCTGGCGACAAATGCAATGAGAGGTTAACACGGCGGATCTGCCTGTTACTCATCGTCGCCTACCTCAACCATTTGCGGCGAATCAATCTGCTCAACGCCTGACTCAGCATGGTACAGGCAGATCTCGCGAGAGAGCGCGCTTTGCGGGTTGTCGAGCGTCACCACGCGATCGCCGAGCGTCGAATAGGCCTGGCGCAGAGCGGATTCGATCAGATGCGCGCCGCCGCCGACCAGATAAACACGGTTAGGGTTCTTAGCGAATTTCTTCGCTTCATAAGCCACCTGATCGCCAAGCTCCTGAATCTTGATCTCGATCCGTTCAAGGATCTCGTCAATCCGCGATTCATCGTTGATGACGCTTCTGACAAAATCCAGATCGTTGCGACGCTTGATCAGCTCGTTCGCCACCAGGTAGCTGGAGTCGCTGTCCGCCGCCGCCAGTAATTTACGCGTGGCGTCCGTCACCATCGCCACGCCGATTTCGTTGTTGCCGTAAATTGCGGAAACATCGTCAAACTCGCCGACAATCACCCCCATGTCCAGCGTTGTCCCGCCGCAGTCGATGACCAGCGACTTGGTGAATTCATTCACGTTGGAGTTAAGCAGATGCGACAGCGCCGCAGGCAGGCTCTCCGGCATAACATGCACATCAACGATACGGAACAGCTCGCCTTTATTCAGCGAGATCTCACGCATCAGGTTGCGACGTTTCGCTTCGATGCGCTCATCGTTACGCTGGCAATCGTCCGGCTTGTAGAATTGCGTAATCGGCAGTGTGACGATAACTTCAACGTCACGCGGCGTCAGGCCGGTTTGCAGCAGCGCATGATGAACCGCCAGCAGATTCAAATCGTCATACTGGTATTCGATGTGCGTCGTGGAAAGCGCTTTATCCGAGGTCGCATCATAGGTGTATTTCGTGGTGCCGATGGTGTAGTTGTATACCGACTGACCACGCAGCAGCGCCGCGCTTTTCCAGTCCTTACGGAAGGAGTTCGGCGAAACAACGGTCTTCAGCGTACCGTTTTCAATCCAGCTAATTTTCACATTGGTTGAGCCATCATCAATGGCGAATTTCATACGTGTTGCGGTCATGGGTTTTAACTCAATCTAAGGGTCATTTTTACAGCATCGCCTCTTCCGTCAGAATGCGGCGAGCGCCGAGGTAATGCGATTGCCAGAAATCATCTGAAAGCTGGCTAATGCGGATATTTAGCCCGCTACGCGGGGCCTCAATAAACTCATCGTTTCCAAGGTAGACGCCAACATGGTCGGCGCCCGGTCGCTGGTTAATGTTAAAAAACACCAGATCGCCGCGACGGAGTTTATCTACGCGAATATGTTTAAGAGTGGGGTCCTGATACATGCCGTTTGCCGTGCGGGGTAGCTTGCGCTCCAGCACATGATTGAAGGCGTAGAAAACCAGGCCACTGCAATCAAATCCTTCCAGCGGATTTTTACCGCCCCAGACATAGGGCTTACCTAACTGGTCTTCCAGACGCTTGATGACGGTATGTAATCGGGACGCCAGTTTCGGGCTGATGCGCCCCGTTTTGTCTTTCCCTTTGCGTGCCTGACTCCACAGCGTGTCGGAGCCGCCCAGGCTACCGGGCTGCCAGCGGGCATGCATTGCCAGCATCTCGCGGTTTTTAGTGCGGTCAGCCAGTTTTTGCGCCGTTTCCCGCTGCTTTTGTTCCGGCGTTAACGGTACGACGGCAGTCCGTTTTTTCACTTTCGCCATCAGCCGCTCGCGATTTTTTTTCCGCATCTGCAACGCGTTTTCCTGCTGCGTCATACCCGCTTCTACAGGCTTCGGCTTTGCGATGCTGTAGCCCGTCGGCATCAGCAATAACAGGATGAGAGAAAAAAAAGGTACCTGGCGGCACAGAACATGCCGGGCAGGTACAAAACGGACAGAACGGATGAAACGTTTCACAGCAATAACGATCTGATTAATGGTTTTTCGTCAGTTTATCGGTCAGCGGTTTAATGACTTTTTCGCCATGCTGCCCAAAGAACTGGTACAGAGAATCACTGGCGGAATGCGTCAGCACCATAATTTCAATGCGGCGGTTCGCGGAACTCAGCGGATGTTGCGGGTCAAGCAACATCTGATCCGCCATGCCGCTCACTTGCAGAATTTTGCTTTGATCCAGCCCCCCGGTGGTCAGAACCGCTCGCGCCTGCATGGCGCGTTCGCCGGACAAGTTCCAGTTGTTATAAAGCACCTGATCGCGAAAACGCGTGGCATCGGTATGGCCGGTGATGATGATCTTGTTGTCAATCTTGTTCAGTTCCGGCGCGAACTCCGTCAGTAAGCGTTTGAAAAACGGCGTCAGGATTGCGCTACTGCGCTGGAACATCTCGCGTTTTTGATCGTCCGAGACCAGAATACGCAGCCCCTGCGGCACAATTTCCATTTTCAGGTTGGCTTGCGCATCGTACGTCGAGGTGATTTTCATGATAATGCGCGCCAGATCTTCAATCTCATTACGCGAGCGGGCGTTCACGTCGTCCAGGCTTTCCGTCTGTTTCGCCTGCTGAGCAATCTGCTTCTCCGCATCGGTCAACGGTTTTGACGACTCTGCCGTTTTCGACGGTTTAGGCGTTTTCGGATGACGACTGTCAATCAGCGAAAGCTGCCCGCCCTGCCCCTCTTTTTGCGTAATGGGCGTTAATGAGTTGCCTTCAAAGACCGACTCGCCATTGAGCATGGAGACAATCTCTTTACGTTCTTCTTCCGTTACCGCGCCCATGATCCACAGCACCATAAACAGCGCCATCATTGCCAGCGTGAAGTCTGCGAAGGCCACTTTCCAGGCGCCGCCATGAAATTCATCATGGCTTTTACGCGAGGAGCGTTTGATGATCGTGGTATGTTCTTTGCTGCGGTTACGCATCAGGCATCACCCATCATCTGGTTTACCCAACCGTCCAGCGTCGCGAATGTCGGTTTCGTGTCCATCGGCAGCATTTTGCGCCCGGCATCGACCGCCAGCAGCGTCGGCTTACCGGCAACGTGGTTCACCAGTACGGTACGCACGCACTCCAGCACCGAGATTTGCTTTTTGGTGCGTTGCTCCATGGCGTTCGCCACCGGGTCCATCAGGCAGTAACAGAAGAATACGCCGAGGAAGGTTCCCACCAGAGCGGCCGCAACCTTCACGCCGATGACCGCAATCGAGCCGTCAATGGATTGCATGGTAATGATGATGCCAAGTACCGCCGCGCAGATGCCGAATCCAGGCATCGCTTCCGCAGTACGTTGCAAAGAGCGGGACGGTTGCAGAAGGTTCTCTTCCATTGCCACCAGTTCCTGTTCGAGAATCCCTT
Source organism: Citrobacter sp. CK206 (assembly GCF_030333125.1). NCBI lineage: Bacteria > Pseudomonadati > Pseudomonadota > Gammaproteobacteria > Enterobacterales > Enterobacteriaceae > Citrobacter > Citrobacter sp. CK206. The sequence continues at coordinate 149,830 of NZ_JAOWGM010000021.1, read as the reverse complement.
CCAGCTCGTGCTCGTTGATTTTCCCCATCGCCATCAGGCGGAAGTTATCGGAGATGAACGTCACCAGCGCTTTGTCGTGCAGCATGAGGGGGTATTTCTGGAATAACGCGCTGTTTTCCGGTGCTTCGATATGCTCATCCAGCACCTTCAGGCCGCCGTCCTGCACCAGTTCCAGCAGTTCATACAGCAGCATCAGCAGCTGGCGCTGATACTCATCGGTATATTCGTTTTTGCGCATAATGCCGCGAAACTGACGGTACATTTCGCTCAGCACCGCTTTGGGGTTCGCCAGTACCATCGCCCCCAGTCCCGCGCCAAGAATAATGATGATTTCACCCGGCTGCCAGAATGAGGCGAGGTGTCCGCCTGACAAAATAAAGCCGCCGACAACACACCCCATGATGATGAGAATACCTAAGAATTTCTGCATAAACCTTTCACTTCTGGAAAAAAGACTGAATTTTTTGCGCAATGATTTTATTGAGCTGACATACCCTGGCCTCGGTTAAATTGAGGACCAGCGCAATTTCCTTCAGGCTCATTTCATGCTGGTAATAGAGCGTGAGAATAAGTTGCTCACGCTCATCAAGACTCGCCAACGCGTTGCGTAACGTTCTGCTGACGATGATCTCTTCTTCAAGCGGACGGCTATCCAGCGCCCCCGCATATACGTCATTACCCAAAAGATCGTCGAGACTCTCCAGCGTTTTGGCGCAATCGAGTAAGAGATATTCCTGATACTCTTCAGCCGTAATGGAAAGATGGTGGCTGATATCCTCAAAGCTGGGCGTACGTCCCAGCTGACGCGCAATCTCGCGGATCGCGTCATTGAGCTTATGCGTTTTCTGTCGCAAACGACGCGGACGCCAGTCAAGCAACCGCAGCTCATCCAGTACCGCGCCGCGAACGCGTTGTATGGCATAAGCGGCAAACTGCTCATCAGGATGGCCGTAACGGCGCAACGAGGTTAACAACCCCATTAGCGCGATCTGTTCCATATCATCCTGATCAATAACGCTACTGGTCTGGTAAGCGAGTTGCTTCACCACTTTGTTGACGAGCGGCAGATACGTGCTGACATAGCGCGCTTCATCCGCAGGCGTCAGCGTTTCACTTGCGATAAAATCCATCATGTCCAATACGGCTTATCAATCACTGGAAGACCATTTTGCTGATGATGACGTCATCAAAGGGGACGTCCATCTTCAGGCTGTCGAATCTGGCGGCATAGGCGGCTTTGAGTTTGTCGTGCAGGTTGCTGACGCTTAGCGCACGCACGGCGTCATAGTCCATTTCAGAAAACAAATTGACGGTCGCCCCGCGAATCGCAGGGATCATGTCTTGCGCCGTCCGCGCGTTTTCCGCGCTCATGGTCGCCAGGTTCAGTTCCAGCATCAGATAACGCTCCGCATTACCTTTCCCTTTCAGGGTGATGAGGATGTTTTTAATTTCCACGAACTCCACCTGTTGCGGCGTGGAGGATTTAAATAAGCTCGTCAACGGATTGCTCTCCGATGCCGTGTCCGCGCGAAGTAGCCAGGTGCCGGCAACGGTTAAACATGCCGTCAGTAAAGCGGTAACCAAAGCGATCGCCAGCCCAAAGGAGATTGTTTTTGCGTTCATAAATGTCTTTTTGTTAAACGGTCAGTAATACCGAATCATCTTCACGGCGGGTGCTTTCTGATTCCGGCAGACCTGCCGCGATCTCATCTCCCGCCTGAATGATGGCGTGTTGTTGTGCGAACTGCTGTTCTTTACCCTGCTGCTGCCCTGACTGAGAGGAGACCTGCACGTTTACCTGAACAAAGTTCTGTTCGGTCAGGCTCTGGCGCAGATCGTTGCTCGTTTGCTGAAGCGCACGATAGACCTCTGCATGGCTGGCGTTGATTTGTACCTGTACGCGCCCGTTATCAAGCTGCAACGAGATGTCGATCTTGCCCATTTCAGGCGGATCGAGACGGATAGTGGCGTGCTGGATCTGGTTCTTCACCTGAAGTTGCAGACGATCGCCCAACGCGCTTTGCAACTGCTGCGTCCAGCGGGAGGTTTCCGTATCAAGTTTTAATGTCGAGGTATGCGCAGACATTGCATCAGGCGTCACCGCCGCCGTTGGCGTCGTGGAGACAACGGAGACCGGCTGCGCATTCACTGTCGGCGTCGCCACAGCGACTGCGGTCATAAGCTGCGGCGTAATGTGCTGCAACCCTGCGGTTGGCGTCTGCGGCGACTCGGTCGCAGGCGTTACGTTAACCCCTGCCGCCAGCGTCGGGCGCAGCGTTGGCGATAACGCCCCCTTCTCCTGCAACTGTCCCGCCAGTAACGGCTGCGTCTGCAACGTCAGCGCATTCATCTCGTTTTGCGAACGACCCGCGTAGCTGACGGGTTTAACCGGCATCTGCCCGGTCATCAACAGCGCCTGCAACAGCTGCTGTTGCGCATCGTCTTTCAACGGAGAGGCATCCTTCTGATGCCGATCGCCCGTATCATCCTCATCCTGCACGCTCACCGGCTGCGCGCTGACGGTAATCCCCAGGGCATTTTTGCCCTGCCCGCCCATCAGCGTGCTGACAACATTCATCAACGCATCGTTGAATCCTGGCTGCGTCTGCCCGGCAGATGACTGAGCGCCGCTCTGTCCGGCGATCGTCTCCGCCTGCATCGGCAAACCGGAAGCGTGCCCCGCATTTTGAGAAAGATTGAGAATATCCATTACCCCATATCCTCTGCGTCCATAAACGCGGCATACGCCGTCGCACCTTCACGATTGCGCATGGCGAGCGCCATTTTGTTCGCGATAATGTCGCTCTGCCCCTGACAGTAATCGCGCACCTGACGGTGAATCTCCCGCAGTTCGTCCAGGGCTTTGCTGTCTGCCGCGTCCAGGGGTTTACCCCGGACAGCGGTAAGCAATTCAGCAATCTTCAGGTCAACATTCCGTACGGCAGACCAGTTATGGTCGGCTGCGGCCTGGCGTAACGCCTGCATCAGCGTTCGCATCGTCAACGCATAGCTCATGTTCCCTGACCCATTTTTTCCCAGCCGTCCTGAATATTGCCGAGGATAACTTCCACCTCTTCAATATTTTCGACAGACAGCTTGTGGCTGGCGTCATAGAGGCGGTAAACGCAGTAGTCATAAAGATTCGCCAGACTTAATGCCAGCTCGCCGCCTTTTTCAAAATCCAGCGCGCTGGTCAGCGCGTTCAGGATGTCGATGCATTTATTAATGCTTTGCGCCTTACGTTCGTAGCGACGCGCCGCAATATGGCTTTTCGCGCGTACCAGTTCGTCCATCAGGCCATTGAACAACATCAGCACTAACTGATGCGGATTCGCTGCTGCGGCCTGAATCGCCAGGTCAGATTGGTGATAGAGGCCGAAGCCTTCCTGCTCGTTACCGTACATTGAAAGTTAAATTCCCTAAGAATTAGCTAAACATACTCATGGTGTTATTCATCTGCGTCATGATCGACTGTAACTGCGTGAACTGCTTCAGGTAGCGGTTATAGGAGGACTCATAACGCGTGTTCATTTTTTCGGTTTTGGTGTCGATGTCGCGCTGCTGTCTGTCGAGCGTTTCCTGGCGACCTTTTAATAAACCGGTGCTGGTGTTCAGGTATTTATCCAGCGATTTATCCATCGCTTTAATCAGCCCGTTATTCCCGTTGAAGAAATCAGCGACCGATTGCGGATTTGATTTCAGTTGCTCATTGAGCGTGTCGGCGTCGATCGACAGCTTGCCGTCTTTGTCGGCAGTAATGCCGAACTTCGTCATGTTTTGGTCGCCGAAGGTGCCGCGCAGCATGTTGCTCAGATCGTTGGTTAACGAGGAGATACTGGCATCACCGGCAAACGCGCCGCGCGAATCAGAGCTGCTGCCGGTCGCCGTCAGCCCGGAGATGGTGTCCTGCAACGTGTTATAGGCATCGATAAAGGCCTGAATTTGCTCCTTTGTCCCCGTGGCATCCGTGTCGACTGAAATAACCAGCGGCTTGTTGGCTTCGGTGGTGCCGGTCAGTTTGATCGAAACGCCGTCTACCAGGTTATCCAGGGTATTGGAGCTGCTGGAGTAAACGGTGCTGGAATCGCCAACGGTGAATTTGGCATCTTTACCGGCGGTAATCACATTCTCGCCATTAAAGATATCCTGACCGTTGGTCATGCCGCTGGTATCCAGCTGAATATCGTATTTCTCGCCGCTCTGATCGCTGCTCATCATCAGCGTCACCTTGCCATCAATACGCATCAGCGAAGCGGTAACGCCGTTCTGACCGTCGTCAGAGGTCGCGGTGTCAGACGCGCTCGGGAAATCCGCATTATTGATGGCGTCGGCAAAATCAGCGAGGCTGTCTAAATCATCCATCTCAATTTCAAGGCTCTCGCCGTTGAGATTGATCTTCAGCGTACCGCTGGCGTTTTTAATCGCCTCATCATCAAGCCCGTCAAACCCTTTCTGCTGCGCAGAAGCCAGTTGGGTGACGTTCAGGCTGTATGTCCCTTTACGGGCAGACGCGCTGGCGGTGATGGTCGCGATCCCTTCCTGGTTCATGGTCGCGGTATTTTTCAGCACGCTGGTGCTGGAGGAATTCAGCCCGGTGATTGCCGAACGGAAATCCGACAGGGCGGTACGCAGCGAGGAAAGCGCTTTTTTCTGCGCTTCCAGCGTGGAAGTCTGTGATTTCAGCGAGGTTTGCAGCGCAAGAATGTCATAGCCTGCCAACTGTGTGGCCAGTGTCGTTGGATCAAAATCAGACATAGTGGGTTTCTCCGGGCACGCGCGCCGCTTTCAACATACAGCAGATAAAGCAACTATCGTGCCAATTTTTTAATAAGTATTTATCAATGAGTTACGTAAGAGGAGGAATGTCCCCTTCCGCAATTTCCGGCAGAAGGAAGCGCATTGCCGGATACAAAAACACCGCCATACAGCGGTGTTTTAGGGGCAGATATCCGCGAAGGATTAACCCAGCAGAGACATCACCATGCTGGACATGCTGTTGGACTGTTTCAGCATGGACATGCTGGTTTGCGCCAGCATCTGGTTACGGGTCATGGAGGAGGCTTCGCTGGCGAAGTCCGCATCCTGAATGTTGCTCAGCGCCAGATCGGTGTTGTCTTTCATGTTCGCCAGGTTAGCCGCGGTGTGGCCCAGGCGGTTAATGCTCGCACCCATTTTGGAACGCACGGCGCCGACGTCATTCAGCGTAGTTTCCAGGTTGTTCATCAGATCTTTCGCGCCGGCAGCGTCAGTAATGTTGATGCCGCTGGCCGAGTAGTAGCTGCTGCTTGTATCGCTAATCGTGCCAAAACCGCCGCTGGCATCAATCAGCGAGTCGGTGCCAGAACCTTTCAGCTCTTTAGACAGATCAACCTGCATGGTTTCATCGGTGGAAGAGCCAATCTGGAAGTTCATCGCTTCGCCAAACTTACCGGAAGCGCCGAACAGTTTGTCACCTGCATAGGAGGTGTTGTTCATGATGTTCTGCAACTCAGAGTTCAGGTCGTTCAGCTCGGCGTTGATGGCATCGCGGTCTTTGGTGGTGTTGGTGTCGTTCGCTGCCTGGGTGGCGAGATCTTTCATGCGGTACATGATGTTGCTCACTTCGTCGAACGCACCTTCGGAGGTCTGTAGCAGCGCAGTGGCATCAGAGATGTTGCGCTGTGCAACGGCCATGCCGTTGGTCTGGCCCTGCAAACGGGTGGCAATCTGTAGACCCGCCGCATCGTCCGCTGCGGAGTTAATACGCTTGCCAGTACCCAGACGTTCCATTGCGGTGGACAGCAGATTGTTGGATTTATTCAGGGCATTGGTGGATGCCATGGAAGAAGCGCTGGTGAAAATAGAAAGCGACATAGATATTCCTTATTCATTCAGGTCATTCATTCGTTGTACTGACTCAAAACGACACATCCATTTCGAAAATTAAATCCGACGACGTTCGAATGACCATTTTTCAGGCAACCCGGGGAAAAAATGGCGAAGAAAGACGGCAAAAAGGAGCTGCACTGCAACAGCAGACACAAAAAAAGCCGCACCCCGTGCAGGATGCAGCGTCATAAGAACACATCGCCTGCCTTTCCAGGCAAGCGGCGGCTTACTGTTAACCCAGCAGAGACATCACCATGCTGGACATGCTGTTGGACTGTTTCAGCATGGACATGCTGGTCTGCGCCAGCATCTGGTTACGCGTCATGGAGGAGGCTTCGCTGGCGAAGTCCGCATCCTGAATATTGCTCAGCGCCAGATCGGTGTTGTCTTTCATGTTTGCCAGGTTGGCCGCGGTGTGGCCCAGGCGGTTAATGCTCGCACCCATTTTGGAGCGCACGGCGCCGACGTCATTCAGCGCCGTTTCCAGAGAGTTCATCATCGCCGTAGCGTCGGAGGCGCTCCCGATGTTGATACCGGAAGCGGTGTTGTTCCAGTCACCGATACCCGAGAAACCAGAAGCGCTAAACAGGCCACTCGCTGTACCGCCCAGTTCATCACCCAGGCTCACGGTCATGGTTTCTCCAGAGGAAGAACCAATCTGGAAGTTCAGGGAATCGGCAAATTTACCGCCAGTACCGAATAATTTATCGCCTGCATAAGACGTGTTGCCCATGATATTTTTCAGTTCGGCATTCAGGTCGTTCATTTCAGCGTTGATGGCATCACGGTCTTTGGTGGTGTTGGTGTCGTTCGCTGCCTGGGTGGCGAGATCTTTCATGCGGTACATGATGTTGCTCACTTCGTCGAACGCGCCTTCTGCGGTTTGCAGCAGTGCGGTGGCATCAGAGATGTTACGCTGCGCAACGGCCATGCCGTTGGTCTGACCCTGAAGGCGAGTGGCAATCTGCAAGCCGGCCGCATCGTCCGCTGCGGAGTTGATGCGTTTGCCGGTGCCCAGACGCTCCATTGCGGTAGACAGCAGATTGTTGGATTTATTCAGGGCATTGGTGGATGCCATAGAAGAAGCACTGGTGAAAATCGAAAGCGACATAATATATTTCTCCTTGGATTACCTGTCTGTTTTATCAGGTTCTTGTCGTTGCTGACTGATAAAAACGACCCACCACAACGAAAAATTAAATTCATTTAATGAAAATTTATTTAAAGATTTGTCACCCTCTTTTTTCAAGACGAAAAATATCCAATTAATTATTCTTATTATACCATCCTCAATAAACCACCTTTAGCCCGGCAATAAAACCAACCCCATAATTATTCAATCAGGCGACACAAACGATAAAAAAATTAACTCCGCTCCTTTATTTTTTCTTGTTTATTGTTTTAATCTGCCAAAAAATATACCCACACCCCATGAAAGGAGATTGATGAACACAAATTTTTCACATTCGCAGGGCCTGATTTTACATAAGGATCTTTTAACTATTTCGATTAACTTTTAATCAGAAGAATTAATAATAAGGCGAATCTTTCACTGCAAATGAGGTTGCACATCACATTTTTATCGCGTAAAAAGAGCGCCAGGAAAAGATGATTCCGCGATAATCAGAACAACAGCAGGCCGCTGGTGTCTTGTTTCTGAGTGCTGTTCAGGCTGAAAAACAAACTCAGCCATCGGCAAAAGCGCTTTTCGTTTCCTCACCTCCCGCAGGCAAGCGGCATTCATTAAGAATTTCAAATGGAATTAACAGATAGTCAACATCCGTGTTCAGGCTATATTTTCTTGCGATATTTAGCCGTTGCATTTACTGGGGTGGTATATCCATCGATGAATAAATGAATAAACGCTATTACTCCGTTAATAACTGGCTGGTTGATATCCCCTCTGGATCTATTCTCCATTTAACAACAGGGGAACGTAAACGTCTGGGAGAATATCAACTCAAGCTCCTTGAAACGCTCATGCAAGATGCAGGAAAGATCTTTACGCGTGAAGAACTCACCACGCTGGTCTGGGAACGCCGCGTCATCGGTAATAACAGTCTGCCCAATGCCATCCACGCGCTGCGTACGGCACTGGAAGACGACGGCAAAAAGCAAAAAATCATCAAAACCATCCCTAAAAAAGGGTATTTGCTTGAGCCTGATTATTGCTGCTTTATCGAAAAAGAAGAGAGCGAGGTTCGCGACCCCGAAGAAAATCATCTTCCGCTGGAAGAAAACGCCCCCTCCGATTTAGCCGGGGAATATGAGGTTGTCGACGAGACGTCACTTCCTGTCGCGGAACAAGTGAACGATATCGTCCGCGTAACGCCGCCTGCAACGACCAGGCCAGTGAAAAAATCCATCCACTGGACCACCGTGTTTTTACTGCTCGCGCTGACGGCGATCGGCAGCATACTCTTTACCGGCTGGTACATGAAACTGAAAGGCCATGAGCATCTGGTCGCCCAGGAGATACAGCCTAACGTTTACAGCAACATCAACCTGTATTCCATTGGGACGAGCAGCGAGCCGTCTTATGACGCCAATAACTTGTACACCAAGCTGAAAGACACTTTTTATACCATTAATCAGCAGATCAAAATGCAGTCAGTCAGGATGAGCGTCTACTTTAGCATCACCAATTCATCGCTGAACTACACGTTCGCCCTTACCAGCCAGTGCGACAAAAAGCAGTTAGCGATGACGATTTATCACTGGCGTATCGATCCGACACGGCTGAACAACCTGATTATGCGTGAAACCCGGAGAAAACTGAATGAAATGGCAACATGCAAAGAAAGTTAATCTTGTGATTTTGTTGAGTATTTCCGTGCTTCTCGCCATCGCATTCGGCACCAGCACCCTCACAGGCGGCGCAGAGCGACCCAATACGGATGTGGAAGGGACTTTCCAGCTTGGTTTCTATGACCTGATGTCGCAGACGAAAGAAATTTATAATTCGCGGATGAAAACAACGAAAGGCACCATTCTGGCGACCATTACCAGCCCTGATGACAATCGTTTCGTACTAAAGGAAAAATTTACGCCGACGTCAGGGAAAAACGGCAAACTCTATTTTTACCTGACGCCCATCTACTACACCACCACGCACAAGGGGCTGATGATAGATGGTCTGGTCGATATGTTGATGAACACCAATTTCTGGATGGAGCCGCTGGCATTTAACGGGCAACCGCTAGTGGTAGGGCAAAGCGGGTCGATTTTTCTCTACCCTATCCAGCAGTAAGTCAAAACCGGAGGCGGAGGCCCGCTTCCGGTTACGATAATCACCCCAGCAAATTTTTTACCGTCGCCAGCCTGACGTTGGCCTGCGCGCCCAGCGCCCTGGAGAGGGTGCTGTAGCTGCTGGCGCTGCTCGCCAGCGCTTCCCCCAGGCCGCGCGCGGTTTCCCGGGCCTGCGCCGGGCTGTATACCGTCGCCATATCATTGATGCGCGACGCCACGCGCTCCTGCTGTTGGCGAAGCCTGCTGCGCTGGGTGGTAATGTGCTCCAGCGTATTTTGCAGCTTTACCTGGCTTTCCCTTTCCCGACGCGTCGCCAGCGAAACAACCTCATCGCTGCTTGCCGTTTCCGCCTGTGGCGTGAGCAACGTAAACGCATCGGCGGGGAAATGTCTGCCCTCTCCGCGCACGGTGAGCTGTTGGCTGACCCGCTCCCAACGGCTTTCATCCACGCTGAACATCAGTTGCCCGTTTGCCGTCTGACGCGCATGAATCCCCAGACGGCCCAGCCCCACATTCAACTGGGTCAACGTCTGACGCGGCGTCGCCTCTTCCGGCAACGAAATGGCGGTCATCTCACGCTGCCGCCCGCCCAGTGAAAATACCAGCGTTTCTCCCCCCGGCTGGCTGAGAAGTTTCTCACTGCCGGGAAGCGTAAAGTTAACCGTGCTTTTTTGCTCCAGCGACGCGGTCAGATGGCGATCGACAGTGCCGCCGGAAAGCTGCGTCCGACGCATCAAATGTTTTTGCAGCGTATTCGCCGGCTGCGTCGCATCGCCGCGAAGCGACGACTGACGCACCTGCAACAATTGCGTTTCCGTCTGCGCCAGATAGCTGTCAGCCTGCTGCACTGCCGTGAGTTGTTGATTTAGCTGTACGTTGTAGCGCATCGGACGGCGGGACAACAGCGCCGATTCGGGGAACGCATTGCGGGTCGCGGTGATTTCTGGCGCGTTGACGCGGCCGACCGTTTGCGGCGCATCAATGCTTCCGCGCCCGGTTGCGGGCGCAGAAGTCGTAAGGGACGTTGTTTTTAAACCTACCTGCATAACAATTACAACAGACTAAACAAGTTAAGCTGACTCACCATACTGTAAGCCTTATTAGTGATCTGCACCGACTGCGTATACAGTTGCAGGTTGATACTGGTGGTCGCCCAGTCCGTTTCGGACAGGTCCCGTACAACCTGATCGTTCGCAAGGCTGACATCGCTGTGCGCATCGCTGAGCAGCGTCAGGCGGTTCTGACGGCCGCCAAGATCGGTGAAGAGGCTGGAGATGTTATCGCTGGTATTTTGCGCGACACCGATCATCTCCTCCAGTTCGTCTTTATAGTCAGCGTAATTCGCGTTCGGGTCCTGCATTTTGTCGCTGAGCGCTTTCAATTTATTCAGCATCTCAAGGTCGTTTCCTGAACCGGAGAATGCCTGAGCGACCTGGGTGTTTTCCGTAATAGAGACGCCGTTCGCGACAATCGTTTCGCGGCTGCTGTCATTGCCGCCGTACACATACTGCCCTTTCGCCTCGTCCCACGTTACCGTCTGGCTGTCAGTCTGCGTGCCGGAAAACAGATAGCTGCCGTTTTCATTTTTAGCGTTCAGGGTGGCGACCAGCGAATCCAGCATTGAAGAAAGCTCCATGCCGTAACCCGCCATATCTTTCTGGCTGAGCGTACTGTTATTCGCCAGCTTCAGCTTATCGCCGACCGCCAGCATCTGGTTACTGAGCGCGGTGATGTTCGACTCCTGAATCGACAGCGCGCCGCTCAGGCTGGAAATATTGCTCTGATACTGTTTAATCGCAGACTGCTCACGGTTCAGTTGCACCAGACGACTTGCGGAAACAGGATCGTCAGACGGCACATTAATGCGCTTTTGCGTCGACATCTGCTCCATCAACTTACTGATACGCGTGCCGTTAACGCCTAATTGCGCCAGCATGGCATTTGAGTTGTAAAGACTACTAATACGCATAATTTAAATTCTCTGATGGCGCTTAAAACATCCCCAGCAGGTCGCTGAAGATCTGATTTCCGGTGGAGATCACCTTCATGTTCGACTGGTAAGCCTGCATGTAGATCTGTAGATTAATCGCCTCTTCATCCTGGTTTACCGCGCTCAGGTTATCGCGCTGATTCTGCGCCTGGTCGCGCACCGTCGACGCCGCTTCCATTTCTGTTTTGCTCTGCTTACTGGCAATACCGATAGTGGAAATGATCGCCGCAGCCCCTTCGCTCAGACTCATATTTCCCAGACCCGGAATATCCGTTTTCTGGTTTTTCAGTTCGATCAGCGCCTTCAGGTTATCACCGTTGCCCGGTACGCCCGTGCCGTCGTCGGCCTGGATGCCGGACAGCGCCAGTTCTTCAGGCTTCAGATCCGTCACCTGCAACATGCCCGCAGGATTGCTCGGATCGAAAGTAAACAGCGGCTTGCCTGAATTGCCATTCAGGTCATAGCCCTTCGCCAGCTGATCGTTAAACAGTTTTGCCACCGATTCCGCCATCCCTTGCACCGAATCTTTCATCTGTTGGAGGGTGCCGGTTTCATAATCATACAGCGCGCCAAGTTGACCGCCCGCCGACGGGTTCAGCGTGAACTCGCTGGTGGAAAATTTCAGCGTCAGCGTGGAGTTGCCGTTGGCGTCCTGCCCCGCGCTGAGCTGCCCGGCGACCTTACCGCTCACCAGCGGCTGACCGTTCGCCATTGAGACGGTGTACCCGCTGGAACCATCGTCCGTCACCTTCACGTCCGCCAGCGTACTTAACTGTTTTACCAGTTCATCACGCTGATCGCGCAGTACGCTGCTGTTACCGCCGGTTGACTCCATGTCGGTAATTTTTTTGTTGTAGTCCGCAATACTGGTACTCAGGGTGTTGATCTGGTCAACCATCGCGTTGCGCTGGGTGTTGATCGACTCTTTCTGGCTGGAGATGAAGTTGTTAACGTTATTGAAACGGGTCGCCAGCGCGCCCGCCTGGTTAATAAGCTGCTGACGCAGCGCCGGGGATTCCGGCGTCTGGGTCAATGCGCTCAGGGCGCTGACAAAATCATCCAGCCCGTTACCAAGACTGGTAGAGTCGGTGCCGATCACCTGTTCCAGCGCGCCGATATATTGATTTCCGGTTTCGAAATAGCTGGCTTTCGAGTTGGTCTGCCACACCTGATTAACCAGATACTGACTGGAGATGCGGCGAATACTATCGACCTGTACCCCGTTCCCGGCGGTAAAACCTGCTTCCCCCATTGGGCCGATGGAGCTTTGGATAATGCCCTGGCGGCTGTACCCCGGCGTCAGCAGGTTAGCGATGTTCATCGAGGTGACATTCATGCCCACCTGGGCTGCCTGCAAACCGCTGAAGGCAATATTAATCATACTCATGGCTTACTCCTGCCCGCGCATTACCGGAACCACAGGCGTTTTAAGTTCTTTCGGTTGCTCTTCTAAAGCGGCCATTTCATCCGTCTTCTTAAGCGGCGTATTCACCTGCGGCGAAAGCTGGTTGATGATCATCTGGGTAATCCCGGTGCTGCGCTGAGACGCCAGGTCAGACGCCAGTCGGTCATCGTAAAAATCACGCATCATCCGCTGCTGTTTGCTGTTGAAAGGGTTGTCTTCCCCCAGCACATCGGACGCCTTGCGCATTTGCGACAGCATGGAACGCAGCATCAGCGCCTCAAACTGTTCGGCGGCCTGTTCAAGATTCTGCGGCTTTACCTGCCCGGAGAGATCGCCGGGCAGAATCGCGGTTTGTCGGTTAATGGCATTCAGCATGGTATTTCCTTAAATCACGACCAGTTCAGCATCCAGCGCGCCAGCTTCATGCAGCGCCTGTAAGATAGCCATCGTGTCGTCCGGCGCCGCGCCAAGGCTGTTAATGGTATTCACGATGCTGCGCAGGCTGGTTCCTGCCGCAATGGTCACCATCTGACCCCGGCCACGGTTAACGTTGACGTCGCTTTCCGGCGTGACAACCGTTCTTCCCTGGCTGAATGCGCCAGGCTGGCTGACGTTCGACGATTCGCGGATGGTGACGGTCAGGTTGCCGTGTGATACCGCCGCAGCGCGCACCACTACGCCATCGCCAATGACCACCGTTCCCGTTCGGGCGTTGAACACCACGCGTGGCGGCTGTTTACCGGCGTTAATCTGCACATCTTCCAGAGAGGACATAAAGGCCACCCGATCGCCCGCGCCCATCGGCGCACGTACCGCCACGTTAGTCGCGCTTTGCGCGGTCGCCGTGCCGGAACCAAAGGCGTTGTTCAGCGCGACTGCGACGCTGTTGGCAGTCTTAAAGCTGGGACGTTTCAGGTTCAGCATCACCACCGGCTCCTGCTGAAAATCGCTCGGCACTTCGCGCTCCACCGAGCCGCCGTTTGGCACACGGCCAACGGTCGCGGTGTTGATGGTCACGCTGGAGCCGCTGTTGCCCTCGGCTTTCACGCCGCCTACCACCACATTCCCCTGTGCCAGCGCATACACTTCGCCATCAGCACCGCGCAGTTGAGTCAGCAGCAGCGTACCGCCACGCAGGCTTTTCGCATCGCCAATCGAGGAGACGGTTACATCAATACTTTGCCCACGCGCATAGCCCGGCGGCAGCGTGGCGCTAATCGCCACGGCCGCGACGTTCTTCACCTTCGGATCAATCTTCGCAGGCAACTGCACGCCAAACTGGCGCAGCATGTTGGTAACGGACTGGCTGGTGAATTTGACCTGGTTTTTATCCCCTGTACCGTCAAGCCCCACAACCAGGCTGTAGCCCACCAGCTGGTTGCCGCGCACGCCCTGAATATCGACCACATCGCCAAGACGCTGCGCCGCCGCGTTCATGCTGCAAATCAGCAGGAAAAAGAGTGCCAGTTTACGCATCATGGCCTCCATTAAATTGGGAACAGCGGGTGGTTGAAGAAGCGGGTCAGCCAGCCTGCCGCATTCGCGTCGCTGAGCGCGCCGCGTCCGGCATAGGAGATACGGGCATTGGCGATTCGCTGTGAAGAGACGGAGTTGTCGCGTTCGATATCTTCCGCGCGCACCAGGCCCGTCACCCGCATATACTCATCCCCCTGGTTGAGGGTAAGCCATTTCTCCCCGCGAATCGCCAGCACGCCGTTTGGCAACACTTTATAAACCGCAACGGTGATCGCGCCGCGCAGACTGTTTTGCTGCTGCGAGGTGGCATTACCGTTAAAGTTTCGGTTGCCGTCAATCGAGCCGGAAAGCTTATCGATTGAATGGCCGAATGCTTCCGGTATCCCCAGGGAAACATCGTTTTTCTTACCAAAGTTAGTGCGCGCCTGCTTGCTGGCCTGAGTAGACTCATCCAGCTTAACGGTCAGGATGTCGCCTACGCGATAAGCCCGGCGATCCTGGGTCAACGACCAGTTGTAGTTGCCGTTATATAACCCACCGCCGCGCACCTGCGTTTCAGGCACCACGATATCTTCCGGCGGCGCATACGCCGCATCGTCTTTTTTCACCAGCAACGCCGGGCTTTCGCAGCCCGACAAAAACAGCGCCAGTAGACTGATAACTAACTGCTTTTTCATTTCTCTTTCACTTTAAAGCCCTGTCGTTACATCGACTGGGTGACAAACTTCAACATGTCATCGGCGGCAGAGACCATCTTGGCGTTCATTTCGTAGGCACGCTGAACGGTGATCATGTCGACCATCTCTTCAACGACCTGTACGTTAGAACCTTCCAGAGAGCCCTGCTCCAGTTGTCCGAGCGCGTCCTCGCCGGGTACGCCTTCAACCGCTTCGCCGCTGGCCGCCGTTTCACGGTATAAGTTGCCGCCTATCGCCTCCAGACCGGCCGGATTGACGAAGTTCACCAGCGTCAACTGCCCCAGCTCCACCGGATCGGTTTCGCCTGCCACCGTCGCGGTAATGGTGCCGTCTTTACCAATCTGCAAATCTTTGACGTTCTCCGGCAATTCAATCTGCGGCACCAGCGGCAGCCCCTGCGCATTCGTCAGCACGCCATCTGGCGTTTTCTGGAAATTACCAGCGCGGGTATACGCGATATCGCCATCCGCAGTTTCCACCTGGAAGAACCCTTGCCCGGTGATCGCCACGTCGAAGGTTTGCCCGGTGTTCTGGATGCTGCCGACGGTAAACTCTTTCTGCGTCCCGACGATCTTCACCCCGGTGCCATACTGAATGCCGGTCGGCGCGATATTGTTCTGATCGAGCTGCCCACCTGGCGTGCGCTGATTCTGATAAAACAGATCGGCGAACATCGCGCGATCGCGTTTAAACCCGGTGGTGTTGACGTTCGCCAGGTTGTTGGAAATCGCGGTCATTTTGGCGTCCTGCGCCGCCAGGCCGGTTTTACTGATCCATAAAGCGGGATTCATCTTTATTCCTTCTTATTGTTATCAGGTGCCACGAATCAGACGGTTGCCTGAATTAGCGAGATCTTCAGCGGCTTTCATCATCTTGATTTGCGCTTCAAACTGACGATTCAGCGCGATGCTGGCGACCATCTCATTAATGGCCGAGACGTTAGCGGTTTCCAGATGCCCGGACGCCACCATCACCTCTTCATCGCGTGGGTTAATCGCCGTGTTGCTCACCAGAAAGCCATCCACATTTTTGCTCAGATCGCTTACCGGAATGTTCACCAGCTTGATGCGGTCAACATCAACCGGCGCGGCAATATCGCCGTCGTCAGGCACGATAGTGATCACACCGTCCTCACCGATGCTGACGGACGAGAACGGCGGTAAAACGATCGGGCCGTTGTCACCTTCAACCGGCAGACCGTTGATCGACAGATCGCCCTCCGGGCTGACGTCGATCTGCCCGTTGCGGGTGTAAACCTCACGGTTGCCGCTGGTCAACGCAATCAGCCCATCGCCTTTAATGGCGATATCCAGATTGCGCCCCGTTTCACGTACCGCGCCAGGCGTCATATCCACACCGCCCTGAGTAGGCAGCGCCATATAACGCGAGGCATATCCCTCGCCGTTAACCTGCTGGGAAATCGCATTATCAAGATCGCTACGAAACCCCTGGGTATTCACATTCGCCAGGTTGTTTGCATGGATCTGCTGCTGCGACAAACTGCGCGATGCGCCGCTCATGGCGGTAAAAATCAAACGATCCATTACACCGCCTGGAAGAGAGCGTTCATCATGTTGTCGTTGGTGCTGATAACCTTCGTGTTCGCCTGGTAATTACGCTGCGCGGTCATCAGACCAACCAGCTCAGAGGTCAAATCCACGTTTGAGGATTCCAGCGCACCGGATTTCACAGAACCCAGCAAACCGGTGCCCGGCGTTCCGGTCAGCGGCGCGCCGGAACTGGCGGTTTGTACCCACGTCGTGCCATCTTTTGACGCCAGACCATTCGGGTTCGCAAAGTTCGCCAGCACCAGTTGCCCCTGCAACATCCGTTCGCCGTTGGAGAAGGTCGCGTAAACGCTGCCGTCTTCATCAATCGCCTGACCGG
Source organism: Citrobacter sp. CK206 (assembly GCF_030333125.1). Classification (NCBI taxonomy): domain Bacteria; kingdom Pseudomonadati; phylum Pseudomonadota; class Gammaproteobacteria; order Enterobacterales; family Enterobacteriaceae; genus Citrobacter; species Citrobacter sp. CK206. The sequence continues at coordinate 133,257 of NZ_JAOWGM010000021.1, read as the reverse complement.
TACGTTCGCCAGACGCGTAGCCGCTACTGTTGTTTTTGCTGACGGAGAAGTCAGAACCGTACTGGCTGGTGCCGTTGTAGCTCAGATCGATAGAGAGATCCGCCGCGCCGGAGATCGATGTGGTCAGGTTCGTCAGGCCAACCGGGCTTTTCAGGACGCCCTGCTCGGTAAATTCTATCGCCTGGCTGCTGTCCGGGATTTCCACGTCGTCCATGTAATAGTGAACCTGCCAGGTGTTCTCGCCGGTTTTCACAAAATACTGGTTCAGCGTGTGCTCGCGTCCCAGGGAATCAAAAACCTGCGTGGTGTAGGTATTGTTATAGGAAGTGCTGTCTTTTGGGTTGAAAGGCGCCGTCTCCGGCTCGGCGGCGCGCGCGTCCAGGTTGGCGGTGAAGTCGAGGCTGTCGGTCGCCTTCGCCGGAATAGAGCCGCTGCTGATCGTCAGATTGCCGATCGTCCCCACTTCTATCTCGCCGTTAGCATTAACCGGGTAGCCCTGAAGATACATCCCCAGGTTGTTGATCAGGTTGCCGCTGCTGTCGGTGCCGAAGTAGCCCGCACGCGTATATGCCGTGGTCCCCGTGCTGTCACGCACCATGAAAAATCCGCTATCGCTGATCGCCAGATCGAGCGCATTTCCGGTGGTAGAAATGTTTCCGCCTCGGGTAATACTCTGGGTCACACCAGAAACCCCTACGCCCAGCGGCTGGCTTTCCGCATACAGTGAGGAAAATTCCGCACGGCCGGATTTGAATCCTACGGTGCCGGAGTTCGCAATGTTGTTGGAAATGGCGTTCAACTGCTCGGTAATTGCATTCAGACCGGAGGTCGCAATATTAAAACTCATAATAAATTCCTGTTAACTCAACGCTTAACCCGACTTACGCACGTTTCTGCGAGTCGCTGCCAAACTGGGTAATATTGTTGTAAGCAATCTCACCGATTCCGGTGATATTCAGTTGGATGGCGCTGCCATCAAGCGGGATGCGCACATTGTTGACGATGCCGCCCACTTCAACAGGAATGCCTTCCTCGCCCGTATCGGTCACAACGCTAAGGGTGTATTTCCCTTCGCTCAGGCCCAGCTCCTGCGGGTCAATGGTGAAGTCCACCTGCCCGGCGTCCTGTTTCCCCAGCTCAATTTTGTGCTCGGTGCCGGCCGCGTCTTTGACGATGACCGTCGTTACACCGGAAGCGTGATCCAGCGTCAGACGTCCGTTAATCGTCGTTTCGCCGTCAGAGTTGATAGCGTCGGTCTGCACCATCACATGCTGCCCGACCAGGTTGCCGGTGGTGAGCGTTTGCAGGTTGTCCATCAATACGGAACTGTTCGCCATCAGTTGCGACATGGTTTCCATTGACTGAACCTGCGTCAGCTGCGCCAGCTGGCTGACATACTCGGTGCCATCGGTAGGGTTCAGCGGGTCCTGATTCTGGATCTGCGCGACCAGAAGCTGCATGAACAGCGTGTTCATGCCGGCTGCGCTGCTGTTATTGTTGTTACTGGCAATGCTGCTATCCGACGTTCCTGTCTGACTTCTGGTGGACGTGCCGTCTACATTCATCCTTATACCTCTCCGAGTCTCAGCAGACTTTGCTGCATGCTTTTAACACTGTTCAGAACATCAACATTGGTTTCGAAACCGCGCGACGCCGACATCATGTCCGCCATCTCCTCCACCACGTTGACATCCGGGTAGTAGACATAGCCATCCGTATTCGCCATCGGGTTATGCGGCTCATAACGCTGTACGGCATTGCCGGTTTCGACAACATCCATCACCTGGACGCGCGCGCCGGTTAACGCCCTGCTATTCATTAACTCATCATTCTTATAAACCGCAGCAAACACCGGACGACGGGCTTTATAGACGCCGTCTTCGGTGGCGGAGGCGGTTTCCGCATTAGCGAGGTTACTGGCGATGGTATTCAGACGAACGGTTTGCGCCGTCATCGCCGACCCCGAAACGCGATAAATATCGGTAAAAGCCATATTCCGTTATCACCTGCGTAGGATTACTTACCTTCAATGGCCTTTTTCAGGCCCGTGAATTTCATGTTTAAAAATGCCAGGCTCATCTGATAATCCTGGGTATTCTTCGCAAACTCAGCCTGCTCGACGTTCAGCGCAACGGTGTTGCCATCGGAAGAGGGCTGATAAGGCACGCGGTACATCTCTTGCGGCGCTGACGGATTCGAAAAACTCCACGATGAACGTTGCATCTCAGCGGCAAAATCAATATCTTTAGCCTGGAAATTGGGGGTATCGACGTTTGCCAGATTGGCTGACAGCAACTCTGCTCGGGAAAGTCGAAGCGCTACAGCCTGTGGATGAACGCCCAATGCTTTGTCAAAAGTAATACTCACAACTCACACCCTCGTGATGCTAAACCTGCAATGATCTGCTTCCCTGTATAGCAATATTCATGCCAAGGTTTTAACATCATGATTTTTAATGGCTTTATTGGTTTTATCCCTACACGGGTGAAGCGTTGCTTCCGCCCTGGAACGTTATCCTTCCTGCTGATGCTTTTTACGGCGCTGCCATCCTTCGCCGCCCCGGAAAAAGTGCAGAGCGCGCGTAAGCAGGTCACTGCCGCCGTTCAACATCACGCAGCGCAAGCCCTTCGCCAGGAGGCCGGGCGCCGCAAGTGGCCCGAGTATCAGGCGAAGATGAACCTGTTTATCCCTTCCGACGTCTCCCGGTACGCTCCCTGCCCTGACGCGCTAACCGTGTCGCTGCCCGGCGGCGAACGCATCGATCTCAACCGCCTGCGTTTTGATGTGCGCTGTGAAGGGCCGCAAGGCTGGGATGTCGCCGTCACCGTCAAACCGGATGTCTATCTTCCGGTGGTGATCGCCAAAAATTCGCTGGAGCGCGGCCAGGTGTTATCCGCCAGCGACGTATCCATCAAAAAGCTCAACATCAGCAGCACGCGCGGCAACTACCTCACCGACCCGGATGAGGCCATTGGGCTGACCGTGAAGCGCCGCATTCGTGAACTACAGCCGATCACCCTGACGCAACTGGAATCTCCGGTGCTGGTTGAACGCGGTCAGCGCGTTCTGATGATCGCCGAACAGGGAGGCGTAGAGGCCCGTACGATGGGGGAAGCCATGAAAAAGGGACGTAAAGGCGAAATGATTAAGGTGAAAAATGAGAGCAGCGAGCGGGTGGTAAGCGCAATTGTCGCGGACGCTGGCGTCGTCAAAATGGTCTACGCCAGCGGAAACTAAAAATATTCATTCGCGGTTTAAGTTTTACCGGCAACAGGCCGCTCTTTAACGGTGAGGGCATCGGAAGTCCTCCTTCCGCAGGGCAGGATTCATCCGCAACCATAACGAAAAGATGAAAAAGAGGCGAAGCGATGAAAGTAGTAGCGAATCAATACAATCTGGCAACCGCAATCAACAAGAGTAGCGCCGCAGAACAGACCCGCACTGTCGCTCAGGAAGGCACGAAAATTGAGCGCAGCGCCGCGATCGATCCGGTACTGGGCGATGCGCAAACACAACTCTCTGCGCTGCCGGAAGTGGATATGGCGCGCGTAGCTGAAATGAAAGACGCTATCAGCAGCGGTAAAATCGCGGTTAACCTCGATTCGCTGACGGATGCGATGCAGAAGTATTTCCAGAGGTAATTATGACTAACGCCGCTCAGAGCGTTAAAACACTGATACAGGACATGGCCGAAGACCGTAAGCATTACCATGTCCTGAATGATTTACTTATACAGCAGCGCGACCACATTATTGCGCGCCGCGCCGCAGAGCTTGACGTGCTGAACGCGCAAATCATGGCATGCTACCAGCACTTGTCGCAGCACAGTCAGCAACGTTATCGCCTGCTTGAGCGGTTAGGCATTAACGCCAACGCGCAGGGCATGCAAACGCTCATTGCCCGCCTGCCTGCCGCCCACCAGCCTTCCGTTTCCGCTCTCTGGCAAAGTCTCCAGCAACAGGTCGCGCAATGTCAGGCCACCAATGAATACAACGCCATGCTGATGAATATGCAGCAGGAGATTCTGACCAATCTGTTGAATATCAGCGAACCCGAAAACTGGCTGTATCAGCAGGGGTAATGCGCTGTAATTTATTGATTTGTAGCTTTGTTCCGTTTGCGTTCTATCCGTAATTTTCATCGAGGCCAATATTATGGGGCAATTACGACGCTTCAACCTTCCCCACCTGATTCGTCACTATCGTGTTACTCATGTAATTGAAACAGGTTTTGGTAAAGGTGCATCAAGTGTATATGCCTTACGCTCAGGTGCTGAAGAAGTTTATTCCTGTGAAATCTATAAACCGTTATTTGATGCCGCGCCAAAAATAGACAATCTGCATCTGTACAATGAAGACAGCCTGACATTTTTGTCCCATGAAGAAATTAAACGCACTCTTTTCATCAAGCGCGCCGTTGTTTTTCTGGATGCACACTTCCCCGGCGCGGATTTTAAATTCGAGGACTACCAGAGCAATAAATACAATGAGGAAACGCGCCTTCCTCTGCTCAATGAGTTACGCCAGCTAAAAGAATTTGCGGATAATGCGCTGATTATTATTGATGATAGCCGTATCTATCTTCGCGTTATGCATGAGGCCACCGGCTGCAAAGCGCTCCCTCCTCCCACAGAAGACGCTGAGAACGCGTTTCTGGAAGCGCTTGAGGCCTATAGCGGGACGCATATCATCAAACATTACCCCGATGACCAGGGCTACGTTGTACTTTGGCCTAAAAGCTGGCGAGAATTCGGCGTTAACACCCATATTCTGGCAGGAGACCGGACTGCGGCCCCCGTATTTCGAACGGGGATACCAGGATCAACCTGTATGTCAATTAACAGGCGATTGCTTGATGCGCGTTTCAGTACTCGCTGGCTGTCAGGAAAAGGTCTGGATATTGGCGGCGGCGATGACAGTATTGCGTTGTATCAAAGTCTGTTTCCTTTAATCCAATCAATAACCGTATTCGATCTTCAACAAGGTGACGCGCAGTATTTAGCCAGAGTACCGGATAACGAATTTGATTTCGTTTATTCAGGGCATTGCCTGGAGCATGTCATGGACCCCTACGTCGCGCTGCCTCATTGGTTAAGGGTCGTAAAACCCGGCGGTCATCTGGTTTTAACCATTCCAGACGAAGATTTATACGAGCAAGGCGTTTGGCCATCAACCTTCAACGACGATCATAAACATACTTTTACGCCCTTTAAGCATCGGAGCTGGTCGCCTGTTTCCGTCAACGTATTATCGTTATTACAAACCCTGCCAGGGAACTTCAGCATTGAGAAAATAGAGAGGCTGAATCATAGCCATTTAAAAGGTATGCCTCGATTCGATCAAACGCGGACGGCGTTTGCTGAATCCGCAATTGAGATAATCATCCAAAAGCTGAAATCATAGCAACAGGGAGAGTAGCCAATGAATCACCCTGTCGTATCGATTATTTTGCCGGTCTACAATGTCAGCGCATACCTTGAGCGCTGCCTTGATTCACTCGTTGCGCAGACCTGGCGGCATCTGGAAATTATCGCGGTTAATGACGGTTCGACAGATAACTCCCGGGATATTCTGGCGCGTTATCAGAGCCGTCTGCCGGGTATGCGTATCGTTGACCAGGAAAACAGAGGACTCGCCGAGGCCCGCAACGCCGCGTTAGCAAGCGCATCAGGTGAATATATTTATTGCCTGGACTCTGACGATCATATCGCTTCGGATGGTATCGAAACCATTGTGTGCGAAATGGAAAAGCATCACCTGGATGTCCTGTTTTTCTCCACCCATCTGGAATTTCACCTGCACCATATCAGCAACAATATGGTTTCCGGGTATTATCAACGGCCGCGTAATCTGATTAATAAAACATTTCATGCCGAAACGTTCTTTAATCACTGCATTACCGAACGCGCCCGAACAGGACACGGTTACTCCGTTGTGGTCTGGGGATATGCCTGGCGGCGAAAAACGTATGCTCATATGCGGTTTAAGACACCGTTTTTTGAGGATGAATACTTCACCACCGAATTGCTGCTCAGCGTGCCCGACGCAAAAGTAAGGTGCCTTGCCGACAGACTGTATTTCCATACCATTCGTAACGGCTCAATCACCACTTCCAGCAGCAAAGCAAAACGCGCGCTGGCTATCCTTGATACCTTCCGACTGCTGCTTCCCCGGGCCGGAAATATCAGCAATCCCCAAACCGTACAATGTTTAAACCGATATACGGGTATGCTATATCAGGATGCGATAATCCGTAATTTGCCCGAAACGCTGCCTTTATTTTCCGCACAGAAGATGATTCACTATCTGGCATCCATTTTTCATGAACTGTATGTAGACACGCCAACAGAGAATGGGCTTGTGTTGCTGCATGCCTTGATTAACCAAATTGCTCGCGACAGCAATATTATTGATGAGAGCGAATTCATCGCGCTATCAGGCAGAATTGAACTGGCGATAAAGAACAAAAGAAGAATATTAGCCGAAGGTTTTTAGTCTTCATACCACGCTATTTAGCAATACGATTGGCTATGCCGCATAGCCAATCGCTTTTACCAGATATTCCTTCAGGAACCGGCACGACAAGAAATAACGTTATTCCTGGAGCGATAAAACAAAACTGACCATTTGGGTATACAGCATCGCCGGTTCATATTGTCGCAGACAACGGAAAGGGGTTTTATGAACGCACCAGTTTGCAAATTCCTGAGTCGTCGGCACATCAAAAGGGCGTTTAAGCACGGTGGTGAAAATGACATCGTTCATCAGCAAACGCGCACATGGCCCATGACTACAGGCGAGATCAATTCCCATACAACGCCAGCCCGCTTCCCCATAACGAAACGGCAATCGGTGTTCCGCAGCCACGGTTGAATAGAGGGCTACCACAGGGATATCTGTTGCCGCCGCAAGCATGACCGGCCCTGAATCACAGGAAACCAGCATGTTCGCTCGCTGCATAAGCGCAACCGTTTCCAGCGCTGAAAAGCGGTCAATAGCATTGATAACCCCGGCCGGATACGCTTCCGCCATCGATTTTCCCGCCTCAGAGTTGTTATTGCTCCCAATGAACACAACTTGCCACCCCGTTTGCAGCCACATTTGCGCCAGCTCATGCCAGTTATTTTGCGGCCAGGTCCGGTTTGGGTGCCCAATATTAGGGTGCATTAATAACACCGGCGCGTTCTCTAATTTATGTTGCTGCCAGAACGCGTCAACGGCACTGTGGGCAGATTCTGGAATGACCAAATCGAGGTGTTTATCCGCTGCGGACGCCTCAAGCCCTGCCTGCGCGAGAAAAGCATCGATCATATGTCGCGGTCTGAGCGCATGGGCCCAATGCGTAAAGTCAAAAAGTCGCCCTTGCGCCTGCGCCCGCTGAATGCATTGATGCTGCTCCGCATTAAGAGAATCCACCGGCCAGACCTCGCTGATATGCGGGCATGCCCGCGCCAGCGCGCTAAAGTGCGGCTGGCTCAGCATAACAATGCTCGCGCCGGTTTTATTTTTGATGGCTCTGCACGCTGCCAGGAGATACAGGGTATCTCCCATTGCAGCATTAAGATGTAAATAAACAGTATCCATATGATTTATTACAACAGCGACAACCCGCACAGCAGGCTGTAGTCAGAGGTATGCGCCGCATTCGCGGAGAACGGATTCTGCTGCTGCCACCCCTTCAGCGCGTTAATCAGCAGCACGACATCATCCTGCGTCAGCGCTCCCTGTTCGCGGCGGATTGCGCACAGCATTTTGATCTGGAAGAACTGGTTGGCCAGCCCCAGTAGCGCCTCACCGTAATTGGTGCATTGAATGCCGGGGAATACATCGTTATACAGTTGATAAATCAGCGCATTACGCAGGATATGCGGCTGTTCATCAAACAGTGGAATGGTTGACCAGAGCGATTCCAGTTGCTGAAGACGATCCGCCAGCCGCGCTGGCTGCATCACCGACAGCTCGCTCATTTTCAGCGCCACGCTCATTTTTTCAGTCAGCGGCAGATTCAGATTCAGGCGTACCCGGCCCATCTCTTTCAGCGCGGCAATGCGGTTTTCAGCAATCGGAGGCAACAGCGCAAACTGCTGTGTCAGCACGCCTTGTTCTGCCAGCATCGCCAGTTGCTCTCCCATAGAGGACAGCAGGGCCGGATCGTGCTCGCCGCCGTCCAGATACTGCTGCGCCTTACTCAGCAAAACGCCGATCGCATACAGGCTGCCTTCCAGCGACAGCGCAGGATGTACCGCCAGGTTAATACATTGCTGGTTCAGGGTTTCGCTCCAGGCGGATAACTCATCTTCGCCCTGCGCCTCCCCTTGCGAGGTGTGCAGGATAAAGGCCTCCGGGTTAAGCAGCATCTCTCTGGCCGCCGCTTCACAGGTGATATCCAGACTTTCACGCTGCTGGTTTTTCAGCTTCACGCTAATACGCGGCCAGTTTTGCTGCGCATGCTGGCAAGCCGGGCACTGGCACAGGGTTTCTCGCGCATCAAAGCGTGACACAAATTCAGGTTGGTAATGTTCTATCAGTTCCATGTTTGCTCTCTCCAGGCGTATTCTGGCCTGCGGTTAGCGGTGTTTACGGAAAAACCAGTGCGTACAATCGATGATTTCGCCACTTTTAGGGTCCGGGTGATGTTGCAGGAAGGCAAAGCTTGGGCTGAATCCCAGCCACAAATCCCCCTTATTCATTAATGCCGCCCAGCAGCGATCCAGGCTTGCCGGATAGTCCATCGCCTGGCGATAGGCGTCCAGCAGGGCATCGTAATAACCCGCGTTAACGGCATACGCGCAGCCGCAGCCCGCGTTATAGATCCGCGCTACGCCCTTCAATGACTGGGTGAGCGTAAAGTTTTCATAGCGCCCGCCGAGCAGAAGCACCTGCCAGTTAAGCTGGTTCAGGCCATTCAGCAGCTTGTTGATGTCGTTAACGGCGTTCTCTTTTTTGACGAACTGCACGTCGGCATCCAGCAGCAGCACATTTTTCCAGCCTTCTTTCTGCGCCCGCTCAAGCACCTGGCAGTGCGTTGCCAGTTCCGCCCGTTCCGCCGACGCCTCCGCGTTTTTCGCTACCGGCCAGATCTGTTCGCCGCGCAGGCCAAAATCCAGTAAAGCCTCGCAGCGACGGGCCAGTTCCGCCTCTTTTGCCGGGTCGTAGAGCACCGCCACCTTTTCAAAAGCCTGCCAGTTCACCTGAACATTCAGCGGCGCATGACTCAGTCGACGGTAGTGCGCCAGCAAGTTCGCGTCATCGACAATGTCTTCCAGCGTCAGATCCACCGGCGTGGAGCTGCCCATGATGAAATCTTTGTCATAGGTATTGCTGCTGTGCGAAATACAGAGAATGGCGCGCTTCGGATCTATCTGGTGAACTGGCGTGGTAAAGCCTTTCAGGAATCCCGTCTCTTCCGCTTTTGTCGCATCGTCGTCATAACGATTTTTTTTCAACAAATTGCGGTGATACCCAAAAGTGCCGTTCAGCGCATGTCTCGGCCCGAAAGGGTGCGTGATATAGATTTTGTCCAGATGGCTGTACCAGATATAAATCTGATCGCTGCCGGAGAACAGCGCGTTGCTGGCCTGCATCTGCGCCACCTGCCAGGAAATTTTATCCGGCGGGTAATAATCGTCATCGTCAAAACACAGGATGTACTCTCCCTGCGCCATCGCATTGAGCATGTTACGTTTTTGCCCCAGTACCAGGCGCGCTTCACTGTGGACATAACGCACGTTGGGCTGCGACGGGTCCGTCATCATCTCAATCAGATCGGCATTGCTGACCGGAGAATCATCCAGAATAATCAGTTCGCGTTTGTCAGCCGGATAGTCCTGGTACTGCCAGATATACAGCAGATACGGCAGGAACTCGCGTCGGTTATACGTCGGGCAGACGACGCTAACGAACGGCGTGCTGTGAACGCGCGCCGTCTGCTGACGGTGAATCAGCGTCCCCATCAGAGAACGCGAAGACGTTTGCGGGAAACCCGGTTTGTTTCTTTTCATAGCGCTTATCGTTGACGAATCAGACGTTGTTGACGCAGCCAGCACTGGGCAGAGAGCGAATCGGTCATTTTCTGTTCCCGACGGTTGATTTCAGCCTGCCGGTCAGCGCGTTTAGCGTCGAGAACCAGCTCAATGCTTTTTTCCCGCTTCGCCTCCGCCAGCAGGTTGCCCTGAATTTTTTGCGCTTCCAGGTGCGCCAGCGCCTGCTCCTGTTTTTGCCAGTCGATAATGCGTTGAATGTTATGTTTATATTTCGACTGGTTAATCATCATGGCCGCACTGTTGGCGCTCTGGGACACCAGACCCGCAGCAAGTGACGTCAGCGTATCGATATTTTTCTCAAACCGTTGGCACAGCTGGTTTTGCGATGCCAGCTTCGTGCTTAAGTCTTCTACCGCGCGAGTGCGCAGCAGGTGAAGTTGCTCAAGCGTAGAAATCAGTTTGCTCATCGTGCATTACCCTGCCTGCGCCAGGGCGCACAGATCGCTGATTGTCGGCTCAAGCAGCGCGGCATCCTGGACTTCCTGTTGTAAGAATTGATTGATCGCGGGCGAAAGGCGTACCGCTCTGTCTGCCAGCGGATCGGCGCCTGCAACGTATCCCCCCAGCGGGATCAGCGGTTTAATACTTTGGTATTCGGCATACAGCTGTTTCAGCGTGCGGGCGGCGAGCTGGTGCTCACGCTCCGTCACCTGACTCATACAGCGGCTGATAGACTGGCCGACATCAATCGCCGGATAATGCCCGGCCTCGGCAAGGTGGCGCGAAAGCACGATATGCCCGTCAAGCACCGCGCGGGCGCAGTCCACAATCGGATCTTGCTGATCGTCCCCTTCCGCCAGCACCGTATAGATCGCGGTCATCGATCCCTCGCTTTCGCTGTTTCCGGCGCTTTCAACCAGCCGCGGGATCATCCCAAACGCCGACGGCGGATAGCCTTTGGTCGCAGGTGGTTCGCCAAGCGACAGGGCGATTTCGCGCTGCGCCATCGCGTAACGCGTGAGGGAATCCACCAGCAGCAGAACGTCTTTCCCTTTATCGCGGTAATAGCTGGCAATGGTGTGGCATAACTCGGTGGCTTTAATGCGCATCAGCGGCGATTCATCCGCTGGCGCGGCGACAATCACCGACTTCGCCAGCCCTTCAGCCTGCAAAGCATTTTCAATAAACTCTTTGACTTCACGGCCTCGCTCACCGATCAGTCCTACCACCACGACTTCCGCCCGGGTGTAACGCGTGATCATGCCGAGCAGAACGCTTTTACCGACGCCGCTGCCCGCCATCAGCCCGACGCGCTGGCCTTTACCAATAGTCAGCAAGCCGTTGATGGCGCGAACGCCAACGTCCAGCGGCGCATGAACAGGCTGACGCTTAAGCGGATGCACCTGCGGAAGCTGCTGTGCTAACAGCGTATCTCCGCCGAGCTTTCCTTTATTATCAAGAGGTTCGCCAAGACCGTTTACCACGCGTCCCAGCCACTGATCGCCGATCATAACCCCTTCAGTTTTGCCTGCGGGAAACACGCGTGCGCCAGCGATCAGGCCAGAGGGATGCTTGAAGGGCATCAGGTAGGTCACGTCACGATCAAAGCCAACCACCTGCGCATCCATCATCTCCTGATCGACGCTTTCAACGTGGCACATCTGCCCTACCGCCAGACGACAACCGACGCACTCCAGCAGAATGCCGTTGACCCTGACCAACCGCCCGGCGACGCGCGCCAGATCGATCTGCTCGATAGAGCGCAGCGCCTCTTCAAAATCAAGGCTGCTCATGCGGCGATTCCGGCAGCAAACTGTTTTTCAGTACATCTACGCACTGATCGAGACGGTGCTGACAGCCCACATCCATCTCCGTGGTATCGGTGATAACGCGGCACTCTCCCGGCTCCAGAGAAGGATCGGCAACCAGTCCCCACTCACGCGCTTTCTCCGGTTCGGCCTCGCTGATGCGCATAAATTCTTCGCTGTTCAGCTGAACACGCACCTGCTCCGGCTGATGCGGCAGGCTGGTCAACGCCTCTTCCACCAGCGCCAGCAGTTGCGTCGGGTGCAACGCCAGTTCACAGCGGATCACCTGGCGGGTCACTTTTTCCACCAGTTGCAGCAACTCTTCGCGGCGACGCTGCTCGTAACGCTCCAGGTAGTTCCGCACCTCTGCGGTCAGGCGCTCAAACGGGGCGGCGGCGTCCAGGAACTGTTGGCGCGCCTGCTGTTTACCTTCAATCAGCCCTTTGCGCATCCCTTCGTCAAAACCAAGACGAATACCTTCCTGGTAGCCCTCTTCCCGGCCTTCTTCCATCCCTTGGGCAAACCCCCGGTTCATCCCTTCCTGGAACCCCTCTTTTACCTGTAACTGGTAGTCGGCGGGGTCCAGCGTCGGTGCGGCGTCTTCATCAGCGACAACACCGGCAGGCATCCTGCGATTACGCAGGGGCGGGAAGCGGTATAAGCGCGGCTTAACCACCGCCTGGCGGCTGGCGGTCAGGGCATCCAGCGGTAAACTCCGTTTCTTGAACATGGTTTACTCCACCGTCTGCTCGGCAAACAGTTGCACCTGAATTTCACCTTCTTCAGCCAGCTGGCGCACAACCTGCATGATCTCTTTGCGCACCTGCTCTATACGGCTGATCGGCACTGGCCCCAGGCGGGTCGTGGTGCTTTGCAGCAGCGTGACCTGGCGTTTTGGCATCACGTTAAAGATGGCCTGACGCAGAACCGGCTCCGTCCCTTTCAGGGCTACCGCCCACTCTTCGATCGGGATTTCATCCATCAGACGCTGCAACGTCACCGGCGTCTGACGACTGAGAATGTAGAACTCGTACATCTCGTCTTTCAGATCTTCGACCACTTTCTCGTCGCGCTCGCGCAGTTGATCCAGCAGCTGTTGCTGATTGCTGGGGATACGGTTAACGATGTTGGCGGCATGTTTGAGGCCAATCACTTTTGAACCATGCTCGGAAAGCACCGCGACGCCGCGATCGATCAGTCTGTCCAGTTCGTCGATAACGTCACGGTTGATGTCGTCCAGACGCGCGACGCGATAGATAATTTCATCCTGCCGTTCTTGCGGCAGAACGCTTAACACGCTGGCGGCAATATCCGGTGGCAGGAAGGCGAGAAAAACGGCCTGGAGCTGGAGATGTTCCTGCTCAATCAATGCCGCCAGCTGTGGGATATCGACCCATTGCAGGCGTGCCATACGGTAGCGAATTTCATCGCCGTAGATACCGTTGATCACGCTGCGGGCAATCTCACCGCCCAACGCTTTTTCCAGAATGCTGCGCAGATACGTGCGTGAGGCGCCGTTGATCCCGCTTTGTTCGCGGTAATCAGAGAAAAAATTGTTCATTGCCAGACGCGCCTGATGCACCTTCACATCATGGAGACGCGCCATCGTTTCGCTCAACAACATAACCTCTTCGCGGTTCAGCTTCTGCATCACCTGCGCGGCGGCCTCTTCGCCTACGCTCATCAGCAGGATCGCCGCCTGCTCCAGACGGCTGCGCCCGGCTGAGGCTGAGTGGTTTTTATCATTCCGGCTTACTGTTGCTTCGGTCATTACTGTTGATCCATTGTTTCAGTACTTCTGCTACGCGCTCGGTTTCGCTCTGAGCCAACAGCTGGAGGAATTCCACTTTGGCTTCCAGGCCGGAGCTTTGCGGCGGCAGCAGATCTTCATTATTGTTGAACGCCGCTTTCGACAGGCTGGCGAACTCGTCATCGTTCATCACCACCCCATTGTCAGGCGCTTCCAGCTCTTTCTTCGTCGCCTCGCCATCAAGGGTGATCGGGTCGCGACGTCCAAAGCGCTGTACCAGCGGGCGAACGCCAAACAGCAATGTCAGCAAGGCCAGCAGCCCAATTCCGCCATTCTGTCCCCAGTACTGCATGGAAGGGTCTTGCCACCATTTCAGGTCTGGCATGACATCGTCTGCCGGGGCCGTGAAGGTCAGAACATCCAGCGTTAAGGCATCGCCGCGCGCTTTTTCGATACCCGCCGCGCTTTCCACCAGGCGCGTCATCGACGTCAGTTGTTCCGGCGTAATTTTCGCCAGCGCAGGAGCGGCCTGGTTCAGCACCACCGCGACACTCAGTTTTTCCAGCTTGTAACCCGGGTGGCGGATATGGCGAATATCACGATCAAACGCGTACTTACGCTGTTCCTGACTGCGGCTGGAAAGCGAGCGCGGATCGGTGTTATTCGCGGCGTTTGCAGCGGGCGGATTGCCCTCCGCCGGGTTGGCGGGAGCCTGCGGCGTCGGGTTGACCGGACGGTTACTCAGCGAGCCGGGAATGCCAAACGCCATTTCATTGGTGGTGTTTTCCTGGCTCAGTTGTTCATCGCTGACGCGCGGATCTTTACCCAGCCGTTCCTGAGTCTCTTCCACACGGCTTAAATCTACGGTCGGCGCAACGCTGATACGGAAGTTGCCCGGCCCCACTAACGACGTCAGCAGGCTGGTGATATTTTTCGTGGTATCCTCGCGAATGCGCTGCATGACGTCATCGCCCATGCGCTTGCTCGTCATACCGCCATCCGTGCCTTCGATGCCGTCAGACAACAAATTACCGCTCTGATCGACCACCCGCACCGCGCCAGGCTGCATACCCGGTACGCTTCCGGCCACCAGTTGAATGACAGAAGCGACCTGCTGCTCATCCAGTTTTCTGCCATAGTGCAGTTGCACCATGACCGATGCGCTGCTGGTCGGTTTATTGGTCAATACAAAGGAGCTGGACTCGTTAAGCCCAAGATGGACGCGCGCGTTTTCCACGGGGTCCAGCGCCATAATGCTCTTCGCCAGTTCCCCTTCCAGGCTGCGTTTGTAACGGACATTCTGAATAAACTGGCTGCTGCCGAGCATCTCTTCTTTGTCCATCAACTCGTAGCCATCGGGCGTCGCCGCGCTGATGCCTTTTGCCGCCAGCGCCATTCGCGCCTGCGGCAGTTTGCTTTCGCTCACCAGAATCTGGCCATTGTCCGGGTTAATGCGGTAAGCGATGTTTTCTGCCCCCAGAACGTCCACCACCTGTGACACCGGCAGATGTTCCTGCGAACCGTAGAGCGCGACATAACCCTGATTGCGGTTCCACAGCGACAGAATAATCGCGGCCGCCAGCACCACGCCGCCCACAATCGCCATGAGCTGGGGCTTATTCAGACCGGATGGCACCGACACGGAAGGGAGACGACTTTTAATCTTAGTAAGCACGGTTAAAACCTTAGAGCGGAATATTCATTACTTCGTCCAGTGCCGTGGTGAGCTTATTACGCACCTGCATCATGGCCGAAAAAGCCACGCTGGCTTTCTGACTTTCGATCATCGCACCGGCTAAGTCGTCGCTCAGCCCCATATCAATCGCTTTTTGCTTTGCGCCTGCGCTGTGTTGAATCGCATCGACGTTATCGATAGCGTTATTCAGCGCGCCCGCAAAGGAAATCGGTTCACTGACGCCAAACGCGTTGCTGGCGGGAGCAATAGTTAAAGAGGCGTCAACCGAACCGGCTGACGCTAATGAAGCGGTTTGCTGCATTCTGTCCAGCAACGCCTGGTGTGTCGTGTTGATGCCTGCGGCAGTAATCTTATCCATTCATCAATCCTTCCTGGCCTCAGGAATAACATTCAATATCAATACCCTCGTCGCGCATGGAGGCGAGACGATAACGTAGAGCGCGTGGGGTGATGCCTAAAAACTCTGCGGTTTTGGATTTGTTGCCTTTATGGCGTTTAAGCAGATCGATGATGTACTGGTATTCCGCCAGCCGTCCGTGCAGTTTGACATCGCGGATCGACGGGTTGCCCGTCTCCTGCTCGCGATAGGCAGGCATCATTTCGATAACCGGCGCTTCAGGCTGGGAAGCGCGAACGGCCAGGCCAAAGTCGGCGGCGTGAATCTCTTCGCCGTTGCACAAAATCATGCCGCGCTGAATCACATTCTCCAGTTCACGGACATTACCCGGCCAGTCGTATCTGAGCAGGACGGTACGCGCCTCATCGCTCAGACGCAGATCGCCTTTATGAAAAGCGCGGTATTTAGTGATAAAACGCTGGGCCAACGGCAGGATGTCCTGCCTGCGTTCACGCAGCGGCGTAATATGAATAGGCACGACGG
Organism: Citrobacter sp. CK206; assembly: GCF_030333125.1. Taxonomy (NCBI): domain Bacteria; kingdom Pseudomonadati; phylum Pseudomonadota; class Gammaproteobacteria; order Enterobacterales; family Enterobacteriaceae; genus Citrobacter; species Citrobacter sp. CK206. Next base: position 117,141 of record NZ_JAOWGM010000021.1, on the reverse strand, counting down.
AAATACGGTAGAAAAGATCCTGGCGGAAACGGCCTTCGGCAATTTCCTGCTGCAAATCTTTATTTGTAGAAGCGATCAGGCGAATATCCAACGGAATACGCTTATGGCTTCCCAGACGTTCAACTTCCTGCTCTTGCAATACGCGCAGTAATTTTGCCTGCAACGCCAACGGCATATCGCCAATCTCATCAAGCAGCAGCGTGCCGCCATTAGCTTGCTCAAATTTACCGGCGACGCTCGCAACAGCGCCGGTAAACGCGCCTTTCTCGTAACCAAATAAAATGGCTTCCAGCATACTCTCTGGAATAGCTGCACAGTTAACGCCGACATACGGGGCGTCACTGCCGCAGGCATTCTCGTGAATGTATTTGGCGATACACTCTTTCCCTGTTCCCGTTTCGCCCGTAATCAGTACTGATACATTATACTTAGCAACGCGACGCGCTAACGACATTACGCTAACGCTGGCAGGAGAAACGGCGATAAAGCCATTTCTATTACGATCTTCGCATTCAATGATAATACTCATTTAGGTGTACCAACAGAAAAAACAAAATAAGAAATATGCTGTTCAGCCATTATTCAAAGCATCTTTTAAAAACATCACAAACCCAGTTTGTTAATGGGTTTTTATAAAATGTTAATAAAAATAAACAGTTTTTTTAACTCATGAATCAGGCAACTTTCATAAAGTAAAGGCAGTATACGTAGCGAATAGGAATTGTCTTGTTTTTAATGGGTATTAAAATATTAATCTATAAAAATCAATAAATTAAAAAAGTTATTAATGAGAAAATTCCTAGAGAAATAATGGATTAATAACCCCTGGATGCTTGCAATAGCAGGGTTAAGATTGTCTAATCTACATCCTGACGTAATGTGTGAGAGTTTTCGACAGCGACGTTTCTTCTGTGTTGTTCAAGAGCGACACATAATTTTTAAAACTCAAATACCTCCAGGAAATTTTACGGTTCACGCTACACAACAACCAAAAAGTGGCGTTATTTTTCATCTAAACTTTTGGTAACCCGGAATAATCATGAACCCTGCATCACAGCGAGTCAGAATTCATCAGAGAAAGGATTTACCTTCTCTGGTAAAGCTCGACACCAGTAAACTCGGTCGGCCGTGGCACAAGTTACCCAAGTTGATGAATGACAGTTTTGACATACTTGATGCACGCCTGAGCATTTATTTTCTGAAGAAACTCCGTGTTAATGCCGCGTTGAAGTCGATGACCTTCGCAATCGACCAGCAATATAAGAATGCGCAGGTTTTTTCGACGCCTTACGGAAATGTCGCCTTTGTTATTGATCGCATCTTATTGCTGAACATCCTTCATGATTATTACGGTTTAAGTAAAGACAGCAGCCATGTTGCACCAGATGAATCGTTGCGTGTGACAAAAACAGAAGAGCGCCTGAGAAGTAAACTGGGTCAGGAACTCACGCAACTGGTGATTTGCAAAGAAACCTTTGGCGAAAATCTCGATATTAAGGTCGATTATTCAACGGTCATTAGCCACTGGTCCTGGTGCATTACCTTTACCCTCGAAGGGTACGATCACGGCTCTTTTACCATTCTGCTCGATCACCACCATGTTGATCAGATGCTGGCGATACTCCGTTCGCCAGATGCGGCCGATAGCCGCGCCGTGAAAAGCGTGCCCCTGAGCCCTGCGCAGATAGAACGGTTGTTCGACAGTCTGCCGTTAAAACTGAGCGGGCGTCTGGCCAGCCTGAACCTGACCGTCGCCCAGATTTCCGATATTAAACCCGGGGATATCATCCCCATCGCCATTAACGAACCTTTACCGGTATTTATCGGCAAAGAACAGATTTTTGAGGCTGCTATCGTTGAAGATCGTAGCAAGCTGTTTTTGTGCGATATCTATGATAAGACAACCGAGAAGCAATATGAGTGATTTGCAACACGAGCTAAGCCAGTCTCTTGATCTGGATGACCTGAACCTTAGCGATATGACGCAGGAAGACACCGTCGAAGGGAATATCCGCCTGGATTTGCAGCCTGAAACGCGCAACACCGCGATGACGGATATCCGTAAAATGGCGCTGTTTAGCCGCATTCCCGTGACGCTGACACTGGAAGTCGCTTCCGTAAATATCTCGCTTGCTGAATTAATGTCAGTCAACAGCGATTCGGTGGTCGAACTGGACAAGATGGCGGGCGAGCCGCTGGACATTAAAGTGAACGGCATTCTGTTTGGTAAAGCAGAAGTGGTGGTGCTCAACGATAAATACGGCCTGCGAATCATTGAATTCAACGCCAAAGAACTCGGTGAGCTCACGCGATGAACCGCTTGTTTAACAGAAGCGGCATCGCTCTGCTGCTCCTGGGTCTGCTTGTCGCACAACCGGCACTGGCTGCAAATGGCGACATTACCCTCTTTAGCACCGCCGCCAACGGCGCAGGTCAGGATTACAACGTTAAAATTGAGATCCTGATCCTGATGACCCTGCTCGGCTTATTGCCGATCATGGTGCTGATGATGACCTGTTTCACCCGCTTCATTATCGTTCTGGCGATTCTGCGTCAGGCGCTCGGGCTGCAACAAAGTCCACCCAATAAAATTCTTACCGGGATTGCGCTGGCGCTGACATTGCTGGTGATGCGCCCGGTCTGGACCACGATTTATACTGACGCCATTGACCCTTTTCAAAAAGATGAAATCACGCTGAAACAGGCGCTGGCGAAGGCGGAAGTGCCGCTGAAGAACTACATGCTGGCCCAGACGAACAATAAAGCGATGGCGCAAATGATGAGCATCGCCGGGATCGAGGGCGATGCGCGCGAGCAGGATCTCACGATCGTGACTCCGGCCTATCTGCTGAGCGAACTGAAAACCGCCTTCCAGATCGGCTTTATGATCTATATCCCCTTCCTGGTGATCGACCTGATTGTCGCCAGTATCCTGATGGCAATGGGGATGATGATGCTCTCGCCGCTGATCGTCTCGCTGCCCTTTAAGCTGATGCTGTTCGTCCTGTGCGATGGCTGGACATTGATCGTCGGTACGCTGGCCTCCAGCGTTCAGGGTCTTTAGCGATGATGAACATGGACACAGCAGGCGACATCATGGCGACCGGCATCCATCTGGTGCTGCTGATTTCCGCCGTCGCCATTATTCCCAGCCTGATTGTCGGGCTGTGCGTCAGTATTTTTCAGGCCACCACGCAAATTAACGAACAGACGCTGAGCTTTCTGCCGCGACTGGTCGTCACCCTGGGCGTGCTGATCTTCGCCGGTAAGTGGATGCTGACGCAACTGGTGGATTTTACGATCCAGATCTTTCACCAGGCGGCTGCGCTGGTCGGTTAAGCGGCGATGGGAATCGATATACAGGCGCTGTTCACGCCGCTGATGGCTCTGGTGCTGCCCTTTTTCCGCATCCTGGCGTTTTTGCAGTTCGCGCCCGTGCTGGACAACCGGGCTTTTTCCCGTCGCATTAAGATTGCCGCAGCGCTGGCGCTGTCGATCATTATCACCCCCATGCTGCCCAATAATGTTGTGCTCAGCGAACTGCTTTCGATGCGCACCGTCTTGCTGATCGGCGAGCAGCTCCTGTGGGGATTCCTGTTCGGCATGGCGCTCCAGCTCGTCTTTGTCACGCTGCAAACCGCCGGGCATATTCTGTCGATGAACATGGGGCTGGGGATGGCGATGATGAACGACCCGGTCAACGGCAGCTCCACTACGGTGATTTCGCAGATCATTTATGTTTTCTGCGCACTGCTCTTTTTCATCATGGATGGACACCTGCTGCTGGTCACGATTCTGTTCAAAGGCTTTAGCTACTGGCCTATTGGTCAGGCGATTAACCAGCCAACGCTGACGCTGATTGTTCAGGGACTGGGCTGGATTATGGCATCCGCGACGCTTATCGCGCTGCCAACGACGTTCGTCATGCTGATTGTGCAGGGCGGATTTGGCTTGTTAAACCGCGTTTCACCGACGCTGAACCTTTTCTCGCTGGGTTTTCCGATCAGTATGCTGTTTGGGTTGCTCTGTATCTCGATGATGGTGACTAACATTCCTGATCACTATCTCAATCTCACCAATGAAATACTGGCGAAGCTCGACGCCATAAGGGTGTCGTAATGTCCTCCAGCGGCGACAAAAGCGAAAAACCCACCCCCGGAAAACTGCGCAAAGCGCGTGAAAAAGGCGACCTCCCGCGCTCAAAAGATCTGACGATGGCGGCGGGACTGCTGGCGTCGTTTTTCACCCTCGCCGCATTTCTGCCCTATTATCAGCAGTTAATCCGTGAATCGTTTGCCGCTGTCGGTGAAATGGCGGGCAGGCTCGACGATCCCACGGCGCTGAATCAGTTTATGCTGCTGAACGTCTGGGTTGTACTGCGCTTTATCGCAACGCTGATTCCGATTCCGCTGTGCTGCATAGTGGCAAGCCTGGTGCCTGGCGGCTGGATTTTTACCCCCACAAAACTGAAGCCGGATTTTAAAAAGCTCAGCCCCATTAGCGGCATCAAGCGGATGTTTTCCGCCAGCCACTACACGGAAGTCGGCAAGATGCTGCTCAAGTGCGGCATTATTCTTACCGTGTTGTACATGATGGTGCATGACTCCATGCACGCTCTGCTGCACCTGCAACAGCTTTATCTTCGTCAGGCGATCGGACAAGGGTTTGCCATTTTTCGTCACGTCTTCAGCTACTTCATCGCCGTTATCGTCATTTTCGCCCTGCTGGATGTACCGCTCAGTAAGTTCATGTTCACCAAAAAAATGCGCATGACCAAACAGGAAGTGAAAGAAGAGTATAAAAACAATGACGGTAATCCACAGATTAAAGGACGCATCCGCCAGCTTCAGCGTCAGATGGCGATGGGGCAAATCGCACGAACCGTACCAACGGCAGACGTTATCATCACCAACCCGACGCATTACGCCGTTGCGCTGAAATATGATCCACAGCGTGCCGAAGCCCCTTACATCGTTGCTAAAGGAATCGACGATGTTGCGCTCTGGATCCGTGAAGTGGGCGCTAATCACAATATCGAGGTGGTGGAATTTCCGCCGCTGGCGCGGGCAGTTTATTACACCACCCGCGTTAACCAACAGATTCCCACGCAGCTTTTCCGCGCGATTGCCCACGTACTGACCTACGTCATGCAATTAAAATCCTGGCGCGAAGGCAACGTGGAACAAAAGCCCCGCCTGAACAGGCAAATCAACATTCCTCAAGAGGTACTGAAAGCCAATGGCGAACAGTAAATTGCGCAACGCGCTGAGCGTGCTCCGTCAGGGGCAAGTCGGCGTGCCTATTCTGCTTCTCTGCGTGCTGGCAATGGTTATTCTGCCGTTGTCGCCGCTGATGCTGGATATTCTGTTTACCTTTAATATCGTCCTGGCGGTCATCGTGCTGCTGGTATCGGTGAATATGCAGCGTCCGCTGGACTTTGCGATTTTCCCGACGCTGTTGCTGATCACGACGTTAATGCGTCTGACGCTGAACGTCGCCTCTACCCGCGTGGTGTTGCTGCACGGTCATGAAGGCGAAGGCGCGGCGGGTAAGGTCATTGAAGCCTTTGGTCAGGTGGTCATCGGCGGCGATTTCGTCGTCGGTTTCGTGGTGTTTATCATCCTGATGATCATCAACTTCGTGGTAGTCACCAAAGGGGCGGAACGTATTTCCGAGGTTTCCGCGCGCTTTACCCTGGATGCGCTGCCGGGCAAACAGATGGCTATCGACGCCGATCTGAACGCGGGTCTGATTAACCAGCAGCAGGCCCGAAACCGCCGACAGGAAGTATCGAAAGAAGCAGACTTCTACGGTGCGATGGACGGCGCGTCGAAGTTTGTTCGCGGTGACGCCATCGCCGGGATCATGGTGCTGATCATCAACGTGATCGGCGGTATCTGTATCGGTATTTTTAAATACGATCTCGATGCCAGCCACGCGTTCCGCCAGTACGTACTGCTGACCATTGGTGACGGTCTGGTCGCCCAGATCCCGTCGCTGCTGCTGGCGACTGCCGCAGCGATTATCGTGACCCGCGTCAGCGAAGGCAATGACGTCAGCGATGAGATTAAAATCCAGCTTCTCTCTCGCCCGAAGGTGCTCTATACCGCCGCTTTCGTGATGTTTATTCTCGCGATTGTGCCGGGAATGCCGCACATCGCCTTCCTGAGCTTCACCGCCCTGCTGCTGTTTGCCGCCTGGCGGCAGAGCAAAGCGGTGCAGCCCGCCCAGGAAGAGACGGATATGGAGGCCATCACCGAAGCCATCGCGCCGGATGCGACGCCAGGCGTTTCCTGGGAAAGCATTCCATTGGTGGAGCCCATTGGCCTGAATCTCGGCTATAAACTGGTCACGCTGGTGGATGAGTCGAAGGGCAGTCCGTTGTCACAACGTATACGCGGCGTTCGCCAGGTCATTTCCGAGCACTGCGGCGTACTGCTGCCGGAGATCCGCATCCGGGAAAACTTCCGCCTGAAACCGGCGCAATACGCGATTCATATCAACGGCATTCGTACCGCGCTCGGCGAAGTCCAGGCTGAAAAACTGATGGCGATTCCCGGCACTGAATTGTACGGGGAGATCAACGGCATACTGGATACCGACCCCGCTTACGGCATGGCGATTGTCTGGATCGACCCGGAACAAAAGGCGAAAGCACTGAATCTTGGTTATCAGGTGGTTGACTGCGCGAGCGTGGTGGCGACGCACGTCAACAAGGTCGCCCGCGAGCATCTGCCAGATCTGTTTAACTATGACGATATTACCCACCTGCATGCGCGCCTGGCGCTCCAGGCGCCAAAGCTGGCGGAGGATTTAAATGCCGCGTTTAACTACAGTCTGCTGCTGCGCATTTATCGCCAGTTATTGCTGGAGCAGATTTCACTGAAGGATATCGTCACCATCGCGTCCACATTGCTGGAAAGCGTCACCGTGACGAAAGATCCCGTGCTGCTGACCTCCGACGTGCGCTATGCTCTGCGCCGCGCCATCGTTCACACCATTAACGGCGATCGTCAACAACTCGCGGCCTACACCATCGACAGCCAGCTGGAGAATATGCTGCTGGGCGCGCTCAACCAGGCGCAGCAGGCCGGAAAAGTGGCGCTGGATAGCTTCCCTGTCGATCCGAACATTCTGACCCAGTTGCAAACGACAATGCCGATGATTTACGAGCAGATGAAGGCGAAAGGGCTGCCGCCGCTGCTGCTGGTAACGCCGCAGCTACGTCCGGTGATCTCCCGCTATGGCCGACTGTTCGCCAGCGGGCTGCATATTCTTTCTTATAATGAAGTGCCGGATGACGCGGATCTGAACGTCGTAGGGACGCTGGCATAACCGGCAGGAGATCGACAAAGGAGATCGCGATGACGATCTCCTTTCCCATAACGACAGGTTTTATTGATCCAGGTAACGCAGTTTCCAGCCAGCGAGCGTACGCGGCATTTTCTTGATATCGTTACCTCTGGTGCTGAAGTAGTACAACTGCATTTTTCCGGCGCTGTCGCGTTCTACCCTCGCCGCCCAGATATTGCTTTGCGTGTACATAATAATGGCCGTATGGTTGTTCGCCGCGCCACGCACCCACATAGAGACGACCGTTGCGCCGATGTTATCTATATCATCCTGATAAATGTAAACGTTGGCGGTATCCACAAACTTCTGGTAATCATCCCCCACCAGCGCGCGGAAGCGCTCATCCATTTTGGGGTCGGAGAAAATTCCCAGCGAGTACAGCGTCGCCTTCGGGCGGGGATCGTGATCCGAGCGCAGATAGCGCCCATCAATAAATGCCCCCGTCGGCATCGAAATCCGGCATCCCCAGTCCGCGTTGCTGTAGACCTGAAGCGCGCCGCTTTTACGGGGGATAAACAGCAGTTTGCAATTACTGGTATCGGCAATACGTTCAACCAGCGCCATGCCGTACAGTTTTCGGGCTTCGGCCGTAAACTCATCTTTATTCAATCCCGACCAGACGCGAATATCCGTCGTGACTGACCATTCCGCGCTCCGGCTGAACTGGATCATTCCGCCACTTAAATTGGACACACTGGTGTTCCACCACAGCCCTTCCCAGTCAAAATCCGGGGCAACGTCTGAAATAGAACTGATGCCCTGATAGTAGGCGCGCTCAATGCAGCTGTCGGAGGTACACGCCTGTAGCGACTTTTCCCATTCCTGGTACTTCTTGTGAACCTGTTGAGAAGGGTTTCTGACCAACATCGTGTGATAGATAACCGTCATTGTGCTGTCCAGCCAATGAAGATTGTCGTTGTTACAAATGGTGTTTTCTAAAGGCATAGAAGCACGCTGACAGTTAACCGCATAAGCGCTGGCAGCGGAGAATGACACAAGGAGTATCAGACAGTTAATCAGGCGACCAATCATTATGAATAATCTTTAACCAATACAGGGGCTTATTTTGGCTAAATTATGTTTTATTTGCAATAAGTCACAAGATTTTATTCACATTATGAATAATCACCTCCCTGATTTAAGTTGTTGCCGGTAAATGTCGCTTGATAACAATATGTGTTCCTCATGGATTGTTAGGTTATGAAGATAGACAGTAGTAATTACATGCTTTCGACACTCTCCTCAGGTTCGTCACAAAACGATGCCAGTCGCAAACCTCTCGGCATCACGCGTAACAGCGGGCAGGCCAGTCCACAAAGCGGCTACTGGCAATTGTCCAGCACCGCGGTATCGGCTGTAGTGAACCTAAAAAAAGGGGAAATGATGCCTTATTATCAGGGCTCGCCCGTGCAATGGCAGTTAATTCAGTATGATTTAGGTAAAGAGACGCCAGTCTGAATCATCGCTATACAGCATAATTATTATGAGCGGTAATCTGTCACGCACTTGAGATAGCTTATCGTTCATATCACGCCCCCTCCCCCGCGCAGAGTCTTTCAGGATATCCCCCCTATAATCAGTATGTTACGTGACAACCTGATAACCTCTGATAAAGCGGATAAAATTCGCGAATGAAAGTGGCCGGGAGAAGAAATAGCCCTGGAAGAAATCAACATTTTTAGATCGAAGATAATCAACCTGGTACTTATGCTCCACCCCTTCCGCAGTCGTTTGAATACGCATTCTTTGTGCCATCTCGACCACACAATCAACAAGCGGCGTATTTTTCCCTTCCGAAATCAGATTAATAAACATGCGACCTATTTTAATATTCTCTGGCCGCAGGCCAGTGATATAAGACAGGTTAGAAAATCCCGTGCCAAAGTCATCCAGCGACAGCCCGACATTATGAATCTTCATATAATCAATTTTATTGGAGATATCATCATTCACTTCGATCTCTCCACGCTCGGTGATTTCAAAAACAAGTTGCAGGTTCTGTTCGCGAAACACACCTGAATACGTCCCGATGAATGAATAAAAAGAGTCCTTCACCAGATGAGCATGGCTGATGTTCAGGTTAAATTTAAAACCCGGTTTAAATACCGTGACCGAGCGTTGAATATCGATAACCACCAGATCCAGTAATCCTTTCGTCAGGTCGGCAATCAACCCGGCACGTTCTGCCACCGGGATAAAGATATCGGGAGAAACAGAACCCGCTTCACAATGTTGCCAGCGGGCCAGAACTTCCGCGCCAATCACGCGGTTTGTTTTGGCGCATACAATCGGCTGGTAGTAAGGCTGGATTTCATTTCTTCTGATGGCCACCGCAAGGTGATGAGGTAATGATGCCCGATGCGATAACAGTAACCAGAGCAATATGGATGATACGAGCGCACTGGCGATAATCATCGCAATATAGCGCCATGAGTGGGCGATCACGACCAGCGCATCCCCCAGTTCGGTTTTTCGCCAGGCAATCGTATAAAGTTTGTTATAACTTTCCGCTTTTATATAGTGTGAAAAATGCGACTCCTGCAAACTCCCCGGTTTAACGCCAGAGGCGGTTAAAATTTTATCGTTCATGCGTAAAACAATACGATCGCTGAACGCCATATTTTTGATGCGCTCAACAATAATGCGCACATCAGAAGCCGCAAATATTCTTCCCGCCGGATAAGAAACATAAAGCATCATGATGAAATCATGCGGAGAGGTGATCACCCGATCAACCCTTATGCCCTGCTGTAAAGAGAGAGCAGGACTCAGGGTGTACCCTTTGTTGTAGAGTAGCGAGGAACAATAAATCGTATTGCCCTGCGTAAAGTTAAGCGACTGAAGATGCGGGTAGCGTGTGGGGATAATATTGAGCTTTTTTTCCAGTGTCGTATTACAGGGCTGACCCAGTAACGGTTGCGCCTGCGCAATCGCCAGTCGGGCATCGCCTAATACTTTATCGACGACAAAAGCCAGACTTTTGACCTCAGATTGCAGCAGCGCCTGCTTACTTTGCTGTACGCTCGTTAACTCCAGCCACAGCACGCTGGCAAATACCAGAAAAAACAGAAAGACAGAAGCTGTAAGGATTCTTTTATCTGATTTTGTTATAAACCTTAAAGACATATCAGGTCGCTTCTTTTCTACTCAGGGCACTCTGTATTCAGGCGACACAAAACCGGCCCGTCTTAAATGACAGCAATAAAAAGGATGGATACCCAATTTGCATGTAACGACGACGTTCTGCGATGCCAGAATAGTCACGCCATAAATTATTTTATCCGGTGACAGTCCTCGCGCCATACGGACAAAGCGTGAATACGCACCGCTGCTGTCGCGCACAGTGATTGATGGTAACAACGCCATTTCCCGGGCAGTCAATTCGGTTATGAAAAGAGGCCCATAACGCATTGCTGTAGGGGAAAACGTGCAGGATTTTGATGTTTCTTTTTTTCCCGTTCGCCAGGACGCCTGAATCCTCCGGGGAGATAACGGAACCTGTGCGTAAAAAATAATCGCCCTTATACCACAGAATGAACTTAAGATTTTCCGCTCCGCTGGTCAGCGCAAAGGCGGTTCCCGTTGTCGGGCACACCAGGTTATTTTCGACGCTCCACTCCATAACAAACTCCTTTTGTTGTATGTTCGTCCATTAACGCCCTAAGAGAATTACTAATACTCTGCCTCATGTCTAACAGAAATAAGAAAAATCAAAAACCTTACGCTTGAACAGAAAACAAATACTTTATTTACACATTGACAAGGCGATCTGATTTGACTTAATGAAACATATCAGCTAACTCTGCATCTATTTTTTAAAATATCAACAGAATTTATAGCAATCATACAACATAAGATTTAAGTACAGGCCGGATTGTGTCGCAATGGTACTCAGGCAATTTGAGCAAAATAACAAATGAAGGAGTCTGATGTATGGACATAATATTTATTATCTCCTTAATCATAATTGGCTGCATCCTGGCACTGTCTGGAGGATGGATACTCATTCTGAAAGCCGAAGCTAAAATAGAACAAAAAATAATGGATGGGCTGGAACTCAAAAGGAAAGAGGATCAGAATAATAAAATTCTGCAAAAATATGAGGAGCTGTTAGCAATGGAAATCGAATGGCATACGTATCGAATATCCACCATTGAGTTTTTCATTACAAAAGTGAAGAGTAAAAGCGCCACAGAAACGCCGATAACACAACCGACAATAAGCGGCGACAGCAAACTTTACTCCAAAATAAAAGCATTAATATCTATTTACTTTCCGCATCTACAGGATGATTATAATACGCTGTGTAAAGTTTCAAACTGCTCTATCTATTTTGACTTTATCTACGGCAGATGTACCAGCAGCAATAAAGTCATTACCACACTGACAGAAAAGCGAGCGCAATTTAAATCGCTGTCTACGGAATTTCAAAACAAAATCCGAAAAGAAGTCACCATTACATGATACGTGATTCGCACCCGATGCGGGGCTGAGTCACCGGCAAGGGAATCGCCCTGAAGATAGAGACTGGCGAAGAATGCAGCACATCGTCAGTCATCTCTTCAGGCTGTTTATCTCTTTACGAGGCAGCGCGTAATTGCAGGTCGGTCAGGCAAGTCTGACTGTCATTCGCGGTTTTAAACGAATAAGCCGCTTTTTTCCCCTCATGACTGATTTCAATCATCCCCTCAGTGTTACGCGGCAGCCATAACCCGATAAAGCCATTCTGATAACTTTTCATTTTCTTATGTATCAACACCGTACCGTTCCGATCTGTCACGTTCACATCAAACCAGGTGTCCGGCATTTCTCCCTGGCAACCTGAAAGACTGTGGTTAAAACAGGGATGGGTTTGATATTCATAAGGCGCCAGCGAGAGATAAAATTTCTCACCCAGCGGAAAGGTGTACGTTTCGCCATTCGCCGACAGTTTCAGATCCGTGCTGGTCACAGAAGCGGTATACGGTAAAGGACGAGCCTGAGGGTTTTGATCGATAGCATCCACCATTTGCTCAACCGATTTTCCCGCCAGCCCGCGTTCAGCCAAAAACGCCGTTTCCTGCGTCGATGCCATTGAGATATTACTTAGTGCAATAAATAATAATAAAGACTGAATGATTTTCGGCATAATTATTATCCTTGTACGAATTGTGTTTCACAATTATACGTCTTTTCAGGAAGAAGAAGACAGGCGCACATCAGGTAAAGTTTAGAAAAGATCTGTATGAGCGTGCTAAATAAGCAAAAAAATGAAAGACATGCAGTCCAATAAAAAAGAGTTCAAGTGACCATATCACAATTATGAACTTTTCCCTGTAAAACATATGTTATATAAACAACTAACTGATAACATGTCAACACTGATAAAAGCGTAATACATCAATGTAAACAGAACACGCCTGAGTCCAGAGTCTCATTTATTCTCTCCGGTACATTGTCCTTGCATCTTAAATCCAATGAGAAAAAATAATAATCTTGACAAGATAATTACACAGCATAAATATGGGCAACAAGAAATAAAGGCATAACCTTATAAGCATAAGGAATATTTATGAAAAGGGAACTGTTAAACATAAAAAAAACAGGAAGAAATAAAATAGACCACGACCTTAACTTAAAAATTAATGTCTTTAAAACGTTGCGACAAGAAAATGTCCTGATGAAGGATTATATTAATCTGCTGGAAAACAGAATTATTTTTCTGGAAGGCGTCATTCTGGAGAAAACGAAGAACAAATCATAAGATTCTATTATACAGGCAGGGATGTCTGACTCCGTGTGCCTTGTCGCATAAGTAACTCTATTTATGCGACCTTTTTTTAAACCACATTCGTACCATGACCGAAACGCAGATAGAACTGCCCTGGCGTCATTCCCATAAAACGCCTGAACACGGCAATAAATGCACTCACATTCTCATAACCCGCTAATTGCGCGACAAGGCTGACAGGCTCTCCGCGCAGTAAATATTCCAGCGACAAAATGACTTTCGCTTTTTGCTTCCACTGACCGAATGTTAATCCCGTCTGCTGTATAAAAAGGCGGCTCAACGTCCTGACGCTCAGCCCGGCCTGTTTCGCCAGCTCTGCCTGACTCAGCGTATAGGCCCTGTCGGCCAGTATTTTTTGCGCAATCTGTCTGACCCTTCTGTCGTCGGGAAGGATCAATTGTGAAGAGAGCGCATCAGCATAGCGAATCTCATCGACCATAACCTGCAACAGGTGAGCCAGCCGCTCTGAAGGCTCTCCGATGGTTCCCTCCCCACAAATTTTCTCAAGCAACAGCAGTAAAAAAGGCGACGCTGCCCGAATGCACGGCGAGGAGGGAAAGGCCCCGCAATATTCCGCGCTGAAGTGCAGACTGGCGCCATATGCACTCACCGGCATCCACGCGCAATGGGGTAACGACGGCGGAATCCACCCTACCGAACCGGGCGTCAACGCCCACTGCCCTTGCTCCGTTTCGACCATCACCATGCCACGCGTGATCCAGTACAACTGCCCGCCAGGGTGATGATGCCACTGAGTCATATGCTTAGAGGAGTGATGTAAAGGTTGAATGCTTTCTATCATCATGGCCGATTTAGCGTATTTATTGTCTTACTACGGTTACTTTGCCGCTTCAGTCTGAGGGTAATCTTCCCTGTACACAATCACGATGAGGAAGAGAACATTGAAAAATATGATGCAACGCGTTGCTCAGGCGCTTGATGCCGTTATTTCCCGGCCCGGGCACGATGAACACACTATCGAATTATTTTTCACGCCCGATTATCGCCAGACGGTAAATGGCATCGACCTTGATTACGATAACTTCGTCACGCACATGGCAAAACTAAAACAGGTTACTCGTACCATGAAGGTGAACATTCTGGCCATCGCTCAGCAGGGCAATCACGTTCTGACCCATCACCTGGTGACCGTCATCAAAACGAACGGCGAACAGGCACAAACCGAAGTCTTTGCCTGTTTCACATTAGAAAATGGCCGTATTGCTGCCTGTCAGGAATTAACCCGGTTAATCAGCGGCGCCGAAGAAGATAAAATGCTGGGAAGTCTGCGGTGATCGGGAGCGAATTAAGGGGCAGATAAAGGCCGGAATGCAACGACAGAACGCAGCCCCGCCTATAAAAATACGGAGTTTACGGTATATAACAGTCCCCATATGGCAAAGCCGTACACTCTGCTCCCCTGCCATTGCGCTATTTAGTTAGCGTCAGTGCGTACCTGTAAGAATAAGCAGCAATCCCCCTCCGCTCTCCTTTTTATTAAAACGCCATTTTATATTGCATGCCTGGGCGTTTTTATCCCTTTTGCTCATCCTCTTCACCCACTTTCATTTTAATAAATCTTATTAATTAAAATAATCCACCCTGAATAATGAAACAAAAATAAAACAAACAAAGAACATTTAACTACTTTTCTTTATAAATATAACATTAGCGCGCAAAATATTCTCTTTTTTTGTCGTTACCTGATTGTGTAAATCAATATTACTGAATGTAAGCATCAGATTTTTTCCATTTTGCCTTTCGTTTTATAAGAATTTTAAAATTTAAAGTTACATCTCAGTTACACGATCAGTGCCATATGCTGATAAACAAGAAAAAAAACCAAAACAGCAGACTTATACACTTAATTTAAGTAAATTCTTAAACTGATATTTTAAGATTGTGTTACATCAATTAGGATCATCACCTAACCTGATGGAAATAATGATGCAGGCTCCATTTTTCCGTTTTCAGGGATTTTACGGATGTAGACAGCAAGACCAGGACGGTTTTGTGACATGAAATGTTTGTCCCCAGGACGGGAGCAAACATACTGGAGTTAATATCAATGAAAAAGCTCGCTATCTCTTCTTTCGTTATCGCGTCATCCTTCGCAGCCTTTAATGTCAGCGCTGCAACCGAGGCTTCTGGCGGTACTATCACCTTTACCGGCCAGGTTACTGATACAACCTGTACAATTAACGGCGGAAACTCTGCTGACCTGACGATTCCATTAGATCCCATCGCCGTTAGCGATGCATCTACCGCAGGTCTGATCCAGAAAAACCGTAAACAATTTACTCTGGAATTTACCGGCTGTACTTCTGCTTCCCTGGGGCAGGACGATGGCGCGGGAAATAAAAATACCCTGAATCTGATCCTGAGTTCAGACAGTATTTCTAACGATGGTCTGTATCTGAACAACACACAGTTGAGAACCGACGGCACGAAGAAAAACGTGGGTATCGCACTCAGCACGCTGGCCAATAGCCAGACGCCGCTGAACCTGCATACTAACCTTGATACGAATGTTGAAGGTGATAGCGCCACTGTCGATCTGTATGCGAACTACTATAAAGTCGGTTCAGACGCTGCCGATACCGGTGCCGTTAACACCATGCTGACTTATACCGTCGCGTATTTATAAGCAACGGGTTAATTTACTCATATAAATAAAGAGCCTGATCCGTCATTATTGACTTATTGTATTCGCGAATTATTTTCACCTTCTGGTGAGGTATTCTTATACCTGCAATTCAGGAGGGAAGAGAGAAAATAAACGCGACCAGGTATATTGATTAGATTAGGCTCTCTTTTTTCAGGTTAATATGAAACGTTCTCTCATTTTTCTAACGCTTATTGCCTTCAGCTTTAGCAGTCTGGCGAATATTATTATTAGCAATACCAGGGTTATCTATCCTGAAGAACAAAAAGAAACAACGGTTCAGCTGATTAACCGTGGCAACAGTCCGGCGTTAATTCAGGCCTGGATAGACGAAGGTAATCCAGACTCTACGCCAGAAACCGCTCAGGTTCCCTTTTTGCTGACGCCGCCAGTGGTGAAAGTTGAAGGCGGTAGCGGCCAGCAGCTGCGCATTCGCTATACCGGTTCAGCCAACGCACTGCCTCAGGACAGGGAATCCGTTTATTACCTGAATGTGCTGGATATTCCGCCAAAACAGGAAAATCTTGATGGCAAAAACACGATGCAAATCGCCATTAAGTCGCGCATCAAATTATTTTATCGCCCGACCGAACTCACGATTCCGGCCAGCGATTTACATAAGTATTTATCGTTTACCGCGCAGGGTAATCAACTTGTCGCCACAAACCGGGCTCCTTATTTCGCATCGATTGCCACAATGAGTTCACGAGGTAAATCTCTTACTGGCGAGCCTAAAATGATTGCGCCATTGTCAACACTGACAATACCCACGACAGGGGCGGTTTTATCGGGGCAGGCTTTGGATATTCTGTTAGTTGATGATTACGGTTCATATCAAAAATATTCATTCACCACAAAATAATATAATAATGTCCAAATGAATGGGGATGGCAATGGCTGGTAAAAAGAGTCAATACGCATGTTTATTGCCAATACTGGCGATGATGTCTATTTATAGTCGGGCGTATGCCGTGGCTTTCAATACTGACTTTTTAGCCGGTGACTCTAAAAATGCCGATATGTCGCGTTTTTATCGTGCCTCTGCGCTTCCTCCTGGTGAATACCCGTTTGATGTTTTTATTAACGAGGAATGGAAAGGCCGGCTTCCCGTTTATATCACGGATGAAGGAACGTTTTTCCAGCATGAGAATATTGCCCAGCTTGGGCTTCTTCCCTCAATAGTCCCTGCCGCAAATAGCGCCAGCGAGCGAGTGGATGTGAATACGTTACTGCACGGAGGCAGTATGAAAGTCAATGCGGCCGATATGTCGCTGCGTCTGACCATTCCCCAGGCGTATATTCGCCAGACGCTGCGCGGTTATGTCGATCCCGTCTTTTGGGATGAAGGCATTCCGGCGCTGATGCTGGGATACAATGCCAACTATAACTACAACGAAGCCAAAGGCGGAGGACGCAATCAGGAAAACGCCTATTTCCAGTTAAACAGCGGGCTGAATGCGTTTGGCTGGCAATTTCGCGATAGCTCCAGCTATAACAAAAGCAAGGGCGTGGAAGGATCATGGACAAACAATACACGCTACGTTGAGCGCGGGATCGCTGCGCTTAAATCGATCATCCGCATGGGTGACAGCTATTCCAGCAACGATCTTTTTGACTCTTTGCGTTTTCGCGGCGTCAGCATGGGCACGGATATGCGCATGTTACCCGATTCTCAGCAGGGCTTTTCCCCGATTGTACGCGGCGTCGCACAGTCTAACGCGCTGGTTAAAATTAGTCAGAACGGGCAGGTTATTTATCAGAAAAACGTGTCGCCTGGCCCATTTGAAATTGCGGATATCCTTCCTACCGGCTCAGGCGGCGATCTGAATGTCGAAGTCATTGAAGCAGACGGGCGCACCAGCAGTTTCATCGTCCCCTTTTCTTCGGTGCCAAACATGCTGCAAGAAGGGATTGGGAAATATGGTCTGTTGCTGGGGGAAGCGCGCACGGAAGAAAGCCGCTATCGCCCCCAGTTTGCCCAGGGCAGCTATCAATACGGGATCAATAACCTGATCACCGGTTATACCGGGGTAATTTACAGCGAAGACTATAACGCGTTTCTTCTCGGGAGCGGCCTTAATCTCCCGTTTGGCGCGCTGTCTTTTGACGTCACACAGTCACAAACGCAAATTCCGGCAGATAAAAAAGTCCGTGGGCAAAGTTACAAAGTCGCCTTTAGCCGTTTCTTCAATGTCACCGGGACGAACTTTGCGCTGGCGGCGTATCGCTATTCCACGAAAAACTATTACAGCTTCAATGATGCAATCGCTTTGCACAACTGGCAAAAAGAGAACGCTGACAGCCCTAATGCCAGATATATGCGCCAGAAAAACACCTTTAATATCAACCTGAGCCAGTCTCTGGGTGAGGAACTGGGTTCCCTTTACTTATCAGGAACCTGGCGGGACTACTGGAATGGTCATGGCACAACAAAAGAGTATCAACTGGGGTATTCCAACCACGTTGGCGCCGTAAGTTATACCCTCTCAGCCAGTAGCATGCGTAACGATAATCAGCGCGAAGAACGACGTTATTACCTCACGTTCTCGGTGCCCCTGAGTCTCTTTGAACGGCCCGTTTTCCTCAACAGCAGCGTTACATTTAATCGTGACGGCTATTCCGACACGAACGTGGGGATCAGCGGAACCGCAGGCGAATTTAATCAGGCGACCTATAGCGTCAGCGGCAGCAACCGTCGCGGTGGGAATAACTCGGCCAGCAGCAGCCTGAGCTATCGCACTGCGTTTACCACCTTAAACGGCAGCTATAGCGAGTCAGGAGACTATCGTCAGATCGGCGCGGGAGCCAGCGGTAGCCTGGTGGCTTATCGGGGCGGCCTGCTGACGTCCAGCCAGTTGGGCGATACCTTTGCGATTATCGACGCGCCAGGCGCTCAAGGGGCCACGCTGGGCGGCGACGGCACACGCACCACGAATACCGCCGGGAAAGCGTTGGTTCCTTACCTGTCCCCGTACCGTAAAAACCGAATCCAGTTAGATACCACCCATATGAAGGAAGGCGTTGAGCTAAAAGGCAATATCCAGGAAGTGGTGCCTTATGCGGGTTCCGTCACCTATGTGCGCTTCGATACCGACCAACGGCGGCAGTTCATGTTGCCAGCACGGGCCGTTAACGGGCGCCCTCTCCCCTTCGGCACCGAAATTTTTGACGATGCTGGCGCCAGCGTCGGATATGTCGCCCAGGGAGGAATGTTGTACCTGAAAACGGAACAGCTCCCGTCACGTTTACATATCAAAACCAGCAGTGACGGCCGCCAAAGCTGTGTTATTAGCCAGCCGACCCACGATGGTCAGATAAATATTTGCCGCTAATGGCAGGAGCAGAGGATGAAAATCACTATGCGTACAATAACGTTAATTCTTGCCTGGCTACTGGGATCGATAAGCTATGGCGTACAGGCCTCCTGTAAAAGCGATTCCGGCGCGCAAAAAGAGAGCAATCTGGTGCTCAACCTGGATTCACTTTCCCTCAGCAGCGAAACCACAGGTTCGCAGAACCTGTCGCTGTCATCCGGTACGTTTAGCTGTAGTGGCGAATGGATTGGTTATGTTAACCGTGTTGCTATTATCTCTGAAATGGCCAACAGCACGGCCTATATCAATTATGGTAACTATGTATTGCAATTCACCATCGGCAATATTGTACCCACGAAAAAAGACTATAGTCGCTCTGGAGAAAGTCATATTCCCGGTACTTCGCTGAATAACGTGGTCTATACCTATAAGGCTAAGTTACTCAAAAGCGTACCGAGCGGCGCCAACCCGGCCTATGTCTATAACGTTGGCCCGGACGCAACCAGTATTACTCTTGCTCACGCTATATCCGTTGTTGATGCTTCAGGTATCGATTTCTGGTTTCCCGGCGTTAATTTAGCCGAATTCATTAAATGGATATTAGGCCTTATCGGTTCTGACGAAGAGAAACGCCTGTTCTACCAGAATATCACGATCAATTATCGTCCTCATGTCAGCACCTGTAGCATCCCGGATACGACGGTCACGCTACCGGAAACCGATCTTACCAGCCTGATATCCGCAGGAAAGGAAGCGCAGTTTTATGAAAACTTCACTCTGCATGCCGAATGCAGCGACCTGTTAGAAGGCATGAGCACACGCACCATTCAGTTTTATCTCAGTAGCGCCAGCGTCGATACGGATAAATACACCCTGAAAAACACCCAGGGAACGGCAAGGAATATTGGGGTGCGAATTATGCGTGCCGATACCAGTAAAAAAATTGCCATCAGCCAGACAGAGCTTACCGCAGGTAATATTACCAGCGAGTATGAACTCTATAAGATTGCGCAGTGGGGAAGCAATTTTGATATTCCACTGAGAGCATATTATTACATCTATGGTGCAAAACCGACGGAAGGCAGAATACAAACCACGGCGAAAGTAAACATCATTTACCCATGATAAAAGGCGAGAAACAGAATAGTCATCTACTGAAATAATCAGAAGCCTCAACAAAAAAAGAAAAATATTTATACACAAAATCATTTGAGAAGCATCGAGGCGGCAAGTGAATGAGCCCCCAGGAGCGTACACGTAGTACGTGACCGGGGTGAATGAGCGCAGCCAACAAAGAGGCAGTCTGAAGGATGAAGTGTATATCAACGCCTTATCATGGTGTGTTTTAATAGCATCACTATTATTTTCTTATTTTATAAATAGTTACAGTTAAATTTTACATCTTGTCATTATTGTAAACGATATGCGGATCGAAAAATATAATGCGTACACTACAGAACGATCAATTTCTTTATCTCAGCAGTGAGGACTCCCCCTGTAATCCTTCCACTGCAAGATTTGATTTAGTCATGATAGAAAACTCTGTCAAGTCATTAAATAGCGTTACGCAGCCGCTCCATTCAACGTTAATTATTGATACCGATAACTATATGATTAATTTTCTTTGCAAACACCTGATCAACCCTTTGGTATTACACACCAGCCCGACATTCAGAGAAGCAAAATACAAAATAGAAAACCATATTATTGATAATGTCGTCATGGAAGTTTTTACGCTGGAGGAGAGTGCGCTGGAGGCGCTTAATTTTATTTATGATATGCAGATAAACTATCCTGGCATTCGCTTAACGGTGTTTACTTTTACGCGTAACAGTTACCTGCTTCAGGTTTTGCGAAGTTTTCATTATATCAATATCGTTTCTAAGTATGAACCCATGTCCGAGCTTAATCATGCCGTTCATGCCTGCTGGCTGGATGAGGCTTTTTACAGCCAGTACATTAACGATCTCATGGCTGAAATAGAACAGCCGGATTCTTTTGACGACATTGAATGGACCGTTCTGACCGAATTGGCCCACAGCACGCCTACCCATGACATCGCAAAAAGAATAAATAAACGCTATCACACGCTTTTTTACTACATCAAAAAGATTAATAAAAAGCTGCATCTAAGCACTAAAAATGAACACATAAAAATGCTGAAAGCGATAAACAGTAATCCACTAAAAAGTGCAAGCATCTCTTATCGCGACCGATTTAATTAATCCCAGAAAAGCCCGATGCACCGTTTATAATTAAAAAGGATATGCCATTATTATGAAACTCATGTGCCGTATCGAACCTATCATTCATGTCCAGACCGGTAGACGGATTGGCGGTGAGGTGCTCTGCCAGCCGGAAGGGGCAGATCCAGAGCTATTTTTCCGCTCTGTTTCGCCAGAACTCCTGTCACATATTGTTCAGGAACAGATATGCACGGGAGTAGCAAATCAGCACGATCGCAATGGCATTTTATTTTTGAATATTACGATTCCATTGCTTATGAATCTGGTGTGGCTCAGATCGATTCTTGCCATGTTACCTGGCCCAAAGGTCATTGAAATTGATTGCCAGCAAAGCGAGTCTTATTTTCCGCGGCTTGTGCCGCATATTGATGCAATTCTGACCCTAATGCGCGCTTTTAATACTCAACTTTGGCTGGACGATCTCTATGTCAGGCATATTCCGTTAATTGCACAACTCCCCTTTCGCTTTGATGGGATTAAGATTGATAAACATGAACTCTGGAGAATATCCGCTGAACAGGATACCTCAGCAATGACAACGCTGGTAAGACAGGTGGAATACCTGACGGATCATGTTCTGGTGGAAGGCGTTGAAAACGAATACCAGCACCGCTTTATTTCGGAGAGCGACGTACATTATGCCCAGGGGTTTCTCTGGCCCGTTGATGAGCGAGAATCATTCGTAATAACGATTTAAATATTAAGGAAACCAGCATATTTCAAATATAAAAAAGGGATTCAAATGAAGTTGAAAATAGTGATAGTGTCTGATGACGTCTATTATCTGACGGGTATATCGAAAGGGATGAAAGAGTCAGGTACGCGTGTTGAGAGCATTTTTTTAAGCGATGCTGGCGAGTTTGAACGTTTCACGCTAACCACCTCTTTTTCGCTATCAAAAGATACCGTTGTGTTACTCTCCGTCAGAGAACCGGGTTTACTCGACAGGTTAATAACCTTTTTCTTTAGTAAGGTTACGCTGTGCATATCACCGTCAGGCCTGCATTCCCGTCGCCATTTCTTTTGCCAGTACGGTGTATATTACTTCAATAAAAACAAAACATTATCAGAATTAAACGATATTCTGATTGCTATTTCAAATAGAAAAAATACGGAAAGTAACACCATCACTGACAAAGAGTTTTTTATTCTCAGCGAGTTAGTCCGCGCCGGGAATGTGAAACGAATGTACAGCGCAATAAACATCTCTGAAAAAACGGTCTCTTACTACAAGAGGTCGGCATTAAAAAAGATGGGATTACTGAGCAGCCAAAATTACTTATGTATCCACCCGGCGCTCTCCGCCGTTAAGACCATTCAACGGCACTGAGCCCCACCTGAAACTTGTCTGACGATGCTGGTACGCTTTGATACCGGGGATACCCAGACTCCCGATATTGTTTATCAGGTTGCGACCACAATCATTATGTAGTCAAATACATAACGACATCAATGCTAAAAGAGAGTTTCCATGAACCTGTATATGTTTTATATCGGTGGAAATGCCGGTAAATCCAATATCGAAGTACACGATATTCAGTTTGTCGCAGCCAACGAGCCACAAGACGCCTGGCCTGCGCTAAGAGAAGCATGGTTTGGTGACAAGGATAAGATTCACATTGATGGTTACAGCCGTATTACGTGGGTGAATGGCTATTCTGTCACACTCTCTCCTGAACCCTCCCCAACGGCGAACAGGTTATTTTTTGTTAACGTTGGTGGATACCGGCCTGATACGTTAGCTGAATTACATGAATTTGATCTTTTTGTCGCGCAAGACGCACAACAGGCCAGGAAGAATGCACTACAAACGTTGCTCTGCGGCGTTGAACAGCAACATAAAGACAATCTGAAGGATGTCGATGATTGTCTGTTACTTGAAAAGGTAGGCGGGCTATTTATTCATCTGACACCCTGCCCGACAGGACGTCGTGACCAACCAGAATGGCAGGGTTATCAACCGATAGGTGAATAACATTCAGGAGCCTGCTCTCCGGCCTGCGTATACATTCTGCGGCAATCGGGCCTTTACCCTTCATCATTTAGCGGGGTAAGCGGGTATTCCCCATTGACTAAGCCATTATCAAAAAATGGCTTTACTCCTTTCCATAATACAACTCCCTTCCCTGAAATTTACGGTTTCACACGTTCGAACCCATTATCCATATTGTAATCAGCATCAATAAACGGCACATCATGGGGAAGTCAGCCAAATAGTAAACATTTAAAGTTTCGTTATAAGAAAGAACGAATCCCTATTTCATGCGCCGTCAATATGCTGCTAGCTTCGCTGGTTTGTATATACAAGTAAATTCATGCATTTCTTTGCGGGGAAACGGGGATGAGCATAAAAAACAAACTGGCAGCCTCCTGGCTGGCGCTGGGGTTGTTCGCAGCGCAGGCGCAGGCAGCGGATTTCGTTGTGGGCAGCAAAAACTTTACCGAACAATATATTCTGGCGGAAATCTATGCCCAGGCACTGGAGCAATCCGGTCTTTCCGTTGAACGCAAAACAAACCTGGGCGGGACGTTAATCGCCCACGCCGCGCTGCTGAAAGGCGAAATTGATATGTACCCGGAATATACCGGTACGGCGCTCAGCGCAGTGGTCAAAGGAAAGCCCTCCTCCGATGCCGCACAGGTGTTTAAGCAGGTCAGCGACGCCTACCAGCAGCAATATCATCTCACCTGGCTGCAACCAGCCCGCGTGAACAACGGCTACGCACTGCTGGTGAGCAAACAAACCGCCGAGAAATACCACCTGAAAACGCTCTCCGATCTCGCCAAAGCAGCGCCGGAACTGACCATCGGCGCAGGTGCGGAGTTTGGCGACCGCCAGGACGGCCTGAAAGGGCTGGAGCAGACCTACGGCATTAAATTTAAAGCCTTCCGCCAGTTTGCCAAAGTCGGCCTGCGCTACGACGCCCTTGCTGCCGGGCAAATAGACGTCGCAAACGGCTTCGCAACCGACTGGCAAATCGCGGAAAACCAGTATGTCGCACTGGAAGACGACAAACACCTCTTTCCTCCCTACGAAGTTGCGCCGGTCGTGCGCGATGCCGCACTACAGGCACATCCCCAGGTTCGCGACATTTTAAATAACATCAGCCAGTTGCTTGATAACGCCACGATGCAAAAACTGAATGCGGAAGTGGAAAAGAATAAAGAAGAACCGCGCGATGTGGCGGAAGACTTTTTGCGCGCAAAAGGCGTAATTAAATAGGGTACGACCGTGACAACGACACTTTTTCTGGGCGACGCGCCGCTCACGCTTGATGACATGCGAGCTGTCGCTGACTGCGGCCAGACTGTCGCGCTGGGGGCGCAGGCGCAGCAGGCCATCAGCGCGTCCTTTGATTTTCTGCTGCATAGCATCAGCGCCGGAAAACATATCTATGGCGTCACCACCGGGCTTGGCGCTAATGTCGATACGACGCTGCTGCACACGCAAAATGACCGTCACGATGAGGATCTGCTACAGGCGATTCAGCGACGAATCCCGCTGGCGCGGGCGGTCGGCGTCGGCCAGCAGGCAACGCCCGCACAGGTTCGCGCGATCATGCTGGCGCGTCTTGCGGGTTTCGTGCAGGGCGCATCGGGTATTTCTCTGCCCGTGGCGCAGGCGCTGCTGGCCTTTATCAACGAAGGCATCCATCCGCGCGTTCCGCTTATCGGATCTATCGGCGAAGCGGATCTCGCGCCGCTGGCGCATATCGGATGCGCGCTCATCGGCGATGGCGAAGCGGAATATCAGGGTACGGTGGCGCCGGTCTCCGCACTGCTGAACCAGACGGGTCTGACGCCTGCGCCGCTGCGTGGAAAAGACGGGCTGGCGCTGGTGTCGTCTAACGCCGCCAGCGTCGGCCTCGCCGCGCTGCTGCTGCACGACGCCTCCCGGCTTATGAACGTCCACGCGGGCGCTATCACGCTCTCGTTTGAAGCGTTTCGCGCTAATATCTCGCCGCTGACGCCCTGGGCGGCGCGGATGCGCCCCGCACCGCAACAGGCCAGGACCGCCGCGTATCTGCTGGCGCTGCTGGAAGGCAGCCCGCTACTCCAGCCCGGCAGCGCGCGTTCGTTGCAGGACCCGCTTAGCTTCCGCTGCGTCGCGCCGGTGCTGGCCTGCGTTTGCCATGCCTGGTTGAATGCCCGCGCGGCGGTGGAACTGGAACTCAACAGCGCCGACGACAATCCCGGCCTGCTGGCTGAGTCTGAACAGGTTCTGGCAAATGCCAATTTTGATGCCACGCATCTGGCGCTGGCGCTGGAAAGCCTCGGGCTGGCTCTCGCCCGCCATGCCGCATGCAGCGGTGAACGCATCATGAAACTGATGTCACCCGCCGCCAGCGGCCTGCCGCGTTTTCTCACCCGCCACGCCGGGCAGACAGGCTTCGCCACGCTGCAAAAAACGGTTTCCGCGCTGGTCAGCGATATCGCCCATCATGCCCAGCCGCTCTCCCCGCTGACGATGCCGGTAGCCGATCGGATTGAAGATTACGCCTCGCAGGCAATGGGGGTGGTCGCAAAAACCACACGACTACTGGAAAGCCTGCGCTATCTGGTGGCCATTGAACTGTTGGTTGCCGCGCAGGCGCTGGATCTTCAGGCGTCGCCACGCCCAGGACGCTATGCAACGGCATTACACGACAAGATTCGCGCTCGGGTGGCGCCGCTGGATGAAGATCGCGCCAGCGCTGGCGATATTTCCGTTCTGGCCGACGCAATAATGCAGCCGGAATGGCTTGCAGGCCAGGCCGTATTGCTGGAGACCTCCTGATGCGCTGGGCGACGCGACACTATGACGACATTCTGCTGGCGCTCTGGCAGCATCTGGTACTGGTCGGCGCCGCAATGCTGATGGCGTTCGCCATTTCACTGTTTCTCGGCATTACCACCGCCCGCCGCCCGCGACTGTATGCGCTGGTGATGGCGGTCACCGGCATGATTTTTTCCATTCCAGGGCTGGCGCTATTCGCACTGCTCATCCCGTGGCTCGGCATCGGAATGCTCCCGGCTATTGTCGGGCTGACAGCCTATGCGCTGATGATCCTGACCCGCAATATTGCCACCGGTTTTCATGCCATTCCGCTGGACGTCCGCGAAGCGGCGCGCGGAATGGGATATGGCGCCTGGCGCAATTTGCGCGAAGTGGAACTGCCGCTGGCGCTACCGTTCATCATCACCGGACTGCGCATTGCCACCACCACGCTTATCGGCATCGCTACGGTCGCGGCATATATCAACGCCGGTGGACTTGGCGCGATTATTCTCGCCGGGCTGGATCAGCGCTATCCAGAGAAAATATATATCGGCGGCGGCCTGACGTCACTGCTGGCGATCGGCGCGGATCTGTTTTTTGTCCGGCTACAGCGGCGCGTTTTACAGGGGAGAGACCAATGATAATCCAGGCATGGCTATGGGTGCTGGATAACCAGCCGCTGTTCTGGCAGGCAGTGTGGCAGCATCTGATGATGTGCGGGCTGGCGCTCAGCATCGCCCTGATTATTGCTATCCCGACGGGCGTGCTGATCGCGAACATCCCTCGCCTCGCTTTTATCATCACCAGCGGCGCCAGCACGCTGCGGACGATCCCAAGTCTGGCGATCCTTGCGGCGGTCATGCCGTTTCTCGGTATTGGCCTGCTGCCTTCAGTCGTCGCGCTGGTGGTGCTGGCCGTGCCGCCGATTTTGCTCAACACCTGCACCAGCATTCAGTCCGTGAACCCGGATACGCTCTCAGCGGCGCACGGCATGGGGCTGACGCCCTGGCAGGTCACAGGCAAAATCGTACTGCCTCTGGCGGCTCCCGGCATTCTCGCCGGCTGCCGTACCGCCGCCGTACAGGTTGTCGGCGGCGCGGCTCTGGCGTCATTTATCGGTGGCGGCGGTCTGGGGGATTTTGTCACCACCGGCATTGCCATCATGGACATGTCGCGCCTGCTGGTCGGCGCGGTGCCGATTATTCTGCTCGCTGTGGCTATCGAAGCGCTTTTCGCCCTGCTTGAGCGCCTGTTTTCTCAGCCGACGTAAAGGGCTAATGTAATGATTACACTGGAAAATATTAGCAAAATTTATCCTGGTTCGCCGCGTAAAGCGCTTGACGATCTCTCCATGACGTTTGAAGAGGGAACCACCACGGCCCTGATTGGCCCTTCCGGCTGCGGTAAAACCACCACCATGCGCTTAATCAACCGGCTGGAACAACCCACTTCCGGGCGTGTCCGGGTAAATGGGCGCGACGTCGCAACGGAAGATCCGGTGATGCTGCGTCGGCATATCGGCTACGTTATTCAGAACGTCGGACTGTTCCCGCATATGACCGTCGCGGACAACATTGCCACGGTGCCGCGCCTGCTGGGCTGGAGCGCCTCGCGTATTCAGGCGCGAGTGGAAACATTACTGGAACTGGTCGGGCTGGATGCCCGGCAATACGCCAGCCGATTTCCTGCCGCGCTTTCCGGTGGTCAGCGGCAACGGGTCGGCGTTGCCCGCGCACTGGCGGCGGACCCGCCGGTCATGCTGATGGATGAACCGTTCGGCGCCATCGATCCGCTGGTTCGCGGGCGATTACAGACCGAGTTTAAGCAGATTCTGCAACGCGTGAAAAAGACGGTGATTATCGTCACTCACGATCTTGATGAGGCCATCAAAATGGGCGATCGCATCGCCATTATGCGCGAAGGACGCCTGTGCCAGTATGCCCCGCCCGCTGAAGTGCTCTCGGCCCCGGCAGATGAGTTCGTCGCGGCTTTTGTCGGCAGCGATGCGGCGCTGAAACTTCTTGCTATTACCCCGGTCGCCCAGGCGATGGAAACGTCTCTGAGCGCTGACCATCCACAACGGCTTGACGTCAACGCTACCCTGAAAGATGCGCTGGCGCTGATGCTTTCCCGGCGCGCCGACAGCATCACCGTCACCAAATGCGGCGCGCCCGTTGGCGTATTAACTCGCCAGCGGCTTTTCACCCACGTACGACCCGATGCGAACCATGCTATCAGTGAGAGAAATCTATGACTCAACCCATCCATTTAACCTGGCTAAACGGCCTCGACGTTGACCAACTGAAGCTCACGGATACAGAAATCCTCACGGCGGTGGAGGACGGGCTGCGGGCACAGGGAGAGAAAAAAACAGTCATTGAACCGCGCATGCATTTAATTCCCGATAAAGCGTTTAACGGCCACTTTAACGTGCTGCGCGGTTATATCGAACCGCTGGGACTCGCCGGGGTAAAAATCGTCGGCGATTACGTCAATAACTATACGCTCGGGCTGCCCTCGGAAATGGCGCTGCTGAACCTGTTCGATCCGCGCACCGGGATGCCGGTCGCCATTCTGGACGCGTCAGCGATCACCGATATGCGCACCGGCGCGCTTACCGCGCTGGGCGCACGCCACCTTGCCCGCCGCAACAGTAAAGTGCTGGGACATATCGGCGCGCGGGGAACCGCCTGGTGGAACGTTCGTCTGCTCAACAGCATTTATGATTTTGATGAAATCCGCATTCATTCGCGTCGCCCGGAAAGCCGTACCGCATTTGCCCGCCGTCTGGAGCAGGATCTCGGCAAAAAAATCATCGTTACTGATGACTGGGAAAGCTGCGTGCGCGGCGCGGATATTGTGGTCGAAGCCTCGCGTCTTAATGCGCCTACGCCGCTGTTAAAAACAGAATGGATAAAGCCCGGCGCCTTTGTTGTGCCCTACGGCACCATGAGCGCCGTGGAACTGTCGCTCACCGACATGATGGACAAGCTGGTGGTGGACGACTGGGGGCAGTGCAAAGGCGGCATGTTTGGTTCACTGCGAGCCCACGTAGAAGCGGGAAAATTAAGTGAGCATACCCTGCATGCCGAGCTGGGCGACATTGTCGCGGGCACGAAGCCAGGCCGTGAAAATGATGATGAAACCATCCTCTTCTGGCACCGGGGGCTGTCGCTAAGCGATATTGCGCTGGGGCATACGATGCTGAAGAAAGCGCATGCGCTGGGTATTGGTCAGGAGCTACGATACCGATGATTGTTAACGCAAGAATGTACTCGGTAACTCCGGCTGCGGCGGAGGGGTGGAAAAGACTCCTGCCCGAAGCCGTGCGCCGCGCCGGGCTGACGGCAGAGATTGTTGACTACCCGGCCCCGGCCAGGCTGGAGGGGCTATGGGCTCGTTCCGATCTGCTGGCGGTATTCATGTGCGGCTGGCCCTTCGCGCAGCGGCGCTTTTCGGTACGCCCGGTGGCCGCGCCGGTTACGGAAGAGGCCGCCAGAGAAGGGATTCCAGGGCACTACCGCACCCTATTTATGGTGCCGACATCGTCTACCGCCAGATGTCTGGAAGAGACGTTCGGCGGGCGGCTGGCGTATACCAACCCGGAGTCGCACTCCGGCTATAACGCGGTACGCTATCATCTGTCGGCATACATTAACGAGACGCGAAAGACGCTCTATCGCACGCTTGTCGGGCCGCTAATCACCCCGCGACGCGTGGTGGAAGCGCTGGCGGCGGGCGAAGCGGATGTCGGCCCGTTGGACAGCTATGCCTGGTCGCTTCTGTGCCGGTATGAGCCGGAATTAACGCGCCATGTGCGCATACTGACGCGCAGCGTTCCCGCACCGATGCCTTTACTGGTGGCAAGCGATACCGTTAATCCACAGACCATTACGGCACTGCAAACGGCGCTGCTGACGCTGAATACAGAGCGCGACGCCACGCTATTACGGCCTCTGGGGCTGCGGGGATTTATCACCCCGTCAGCAGACGCCTGGCAAGTCGTCTGCGACCGGGAAGAAATTGCGTTCTCCAGAGGTTATGCAACGCTGCGCTGAAAACGGCATTTTATTATGTCGCCCCCAACTCGCTTCATACGCGGTGATGTCGTTATACGGTAGCCGCTTCGCGCCTTAACCAATTCTGTAATAGCTTGCCATCCTGCGTCATTTCACTATCCTGGCGGACGCACAAATAGTAGTCGCGCCCGTCATCTATTGGCAGATCGAAAATCTTCACCAGCTCGCCTTTGTCCAGGTACGGCATAATGAGGGGTTCGCGCATCAGGGCGCATCCCAGTCCTGCCTGTACGCCCGCCAGCGTCAGCAGACCGTCCTCAAACAAGGGGCCGCTGCGCGGCGGGGAACGCTTCACGCCCTGCTGAATAAACCATTGATGCCAGGTGGTTCGTTCTTCATCATGCAGCAGCGGCATCTGCATCAGTTGCTCCGGGGTATCAATATGACCATGCAGTCGCAAAAACGCCTGGCTGCATACTGGCACCATGCGCCCGGAAATCAGTTTTTCACTCTGGTATCCCGCCCAGTTGCCATTGCCGAAGCGGATCGACATGTCTGAAGCATCACTCAGATAGTTGCGGTGATTGGCATACACCACGTTAATCTCGGTATGCGGATTCGCGCGCATAAACATCGGCAGGCGAGGAATAAACCAGCCCATCCCAAAAAGCGGAATCAAGCTAATCGTTACCTGCCGGGTCTGCTCCTGCTCCACCAGATGCTCCGTCGCCTGACGCAAAACGTTAAACGCCGCACGGATCGAACGATAATATTCACGCCCTTGCTGGCTCAGCGCCAGTCGTCGCCCATGCCGTTCGGTGAGCGCGATTTGCAGATATCCCTCAAGTAATTTGAGCTGATGGCTAACCGCAGATGGCGAAATCGCCAGTTCCCTCGCGGCTTGCGTCACGCTTCCTAACCGGGCAATGGCTTCAAAGGCGCGCACCGCCCGCAACGGAGGATCGTTGGCAAGGCGACTCTCCGCAAAGGAGGGCAATGTCGTCAATTGTTCTGTTTTATTCATATATTGATTTCTTTAGGCTGTAACCTTGTTTTGTGATTAATAAAATAATCATATTAATCATTAAGATATGAAAATATCTGTTTATCATAAGAAATAATATATGTGTATTTTACAATTTTATTCAATTATTGGATGGTACCCACTGAAAGAGCAATTTGTCGGGTACAAACGTTGGACACACTCATACAACAACTGATAAACGGTGTGATGCTGGGCAGCATCTACGCGCTGATCGCGCTGGGCTATACCATGGTGTATGGTATTTTGCGTATTATTAACTTTGCTCACGGCGATATCCTGATGGTTGGCGCGCTTACTACGCTCTCCGCCATCAATGTCCTGAATCATACCTTCCCTGCTATGCCGCAGTTACTGCAACTCGGTGTAGCGCTGCTCATTGCGATGGCCGTCTGCGCCCTGCTGGCAATGGCGGTAGAACGTTTCGCCTATCGCAGGCTGCGTAACGCTCCACGGCTGGCTCCGCTGATCTCCGGTATCGGCGTTTCCGTATTACTGCAAACCGTGGCGATGATCGTCTGGACCCGCAACCCGCTGATGTTCCCGCAGATCCTGTCGATGGCCCCGATCGCCGTGACCTCCGGCGGCGAAACTCATCCACCCGCGATTATCACTCTCACCGGCATTGTCACCGTCGGGCTGGCGCTGGCAGTCATGACCGGTCTGTGGCTGCTGGTTGAATACACTCGCCTCGGGCGAGGCATGCGCGCAGTGGCAGAGAATCCGCGAGTCGCCACGCTGATGGGCGTTAACCCAAACGCCATCATCACCCTGACGTTTGCTATCGGCGGCATTTTTGCGGCGCTGGCCGGCGTGATGATGGCGAGCAACTACGGTAACGCCAGCTTCTCAATGGGCTTTCTCCCCGGAATTAAAGCGTTCACCGCCGCCGTGCTTGGCGGCATTGGCAATATTCGCGGCGCGATGATCGGCGGGATTTTACTGGGCGTCATAGAAGCGCTGGGTGCGGGCTATCTCGGTGAACTCACTAACGGCGTCTTTGGCAGTAATTACCAGGACGTGTTTGCCTTCATCGTGTTGATCCTGGTGCTGGTATTCCGTCCGGCAGGTTTGTTGGGCGAGCGCGTGGCGCACAGAGCGTAAGGGAAAATCAATGACAACCGTACAACTGCAAGCTCCAGCCACGACGCGCAAATTCTGGTCAGGCATGACCTTGTTCTGCATCGCATTGCTGATCGCTCCTGTCGTTGCCAGTCAGCTTGGCGGTAACTACTGGGTCCGCGTGATCGATTTCGCCCTGCTCTACATCATGCTGGCGCTGGGGCTTAATATCGTCGTGGGCTATACCGGCCTGCTGGATATGGGGTTTATTGCCTTTTATGCCGTTGGGGCTTATCTGGCCGCTCTGCTGGCCTCTCCCCATCTGTCTGAGGTGTTCCCAATCCTCACCGTCTGGTTCCCGGACGGGCTACATACCTCGTATCTGCTGATCGTTCCGGCTGCGGCACTGGTCGCTGCCGTATGCGGCATTTTGCTTGGCGCACCGACGCTGAAGCTGCGTGGGGATTATCTGGCAATTGTTACGCTGGGCTTTGGCGAAATTATCCGCATTCTGATGCGCAACCTCGATCGTCCGGTGAATATCACCAACGGCGCCAAAGGCATCACCGGCGTGGATACGCTTAACCTGTTTGGCCTGAAGTTCAGCGGTGTTTATCACTGGCTCGGCTTTAAAGTGCCCGCGTTGTGGCTGTGGTACTACCTGCTGATGCTGGTCATTGTGGCGATCATTTTTGTCTGCCTGCGCCTGCAACACTCACGTATCGGTCGCGCCTGGCACGCGATTCGTGA
Source organism: Citrobacter sp. CK206 (assembly GCF_030333125.1). Lineage (NCBI taxonomy): Bacteria > Pseudomonadati > Pseudomonadota > Gammaproteobacteria > Enterobacterales > Enterobacteriaceae > Citrobacter > Citrobacter sp. CK206. The sequence goes on along the minus strand of NZ_JAOWGM010000021.1, from coordinate 84,161 downwards.
GGACGAAGACGTGGCCCGCGCGATGGGCATTAACGTGCGCAACTATAAGCTGCTGGCTTTTGCTATGGGCGCCTCGTTTGGCGGCGTCGCTGGCGCACTGTTTGGCGCGTTTCAGGGATTTGTCTCCCCGGAATCCTTCACCTTGCAAGAGTCCATTGCCGTGCTGGCGATGGTGGTGCTGGGCGGTATGGGCCATATCCCCGGCGTGATCCTCGGTGCGGTGTTGCTGACCGCTCTGCCGGAACTGCTCCGTAGCCAGGCGGCCCCTGTTCAACAGATGTTGTTCGGTACGGTACTGATTGACCCGGAAATTTTGCGTCAGCTCTTCTACGGCCTTGCACTGGTGCTGGTGATGCTGGTTCGCCCATCCGGTATCTGGCCGGTTCGCCACAAAGAGGTGAAAGCATGAGCCTGTTAACCGTGAGCAATATGTCCAAACGCTTTGGCGGCCTGACCGCCGTGGACGATGTCTCGCTTTCCATTAATAAAGGCGAGATCTACGGTCTGATCGGCCCCAACGGAGCCGGAAAAACCACCTGTTTTAACCTGATTACCGGGCTTTACCCGGCAGACAGGGGGGCGTTTTTTATTGCAGACCAACCCTATTACCCAAAACAGATAGAGAAAGTCACCGCCGCCGGGATTGCACGCACTTTTCAAAACGTGCGTCTGTTCAACGAGATGTCGGTGCTGGAAAACGTGATGGTCGGTCGCCACGTTCGTACCCGTAATGGGCTATGGGCTGCACTGAGCCGCCATAAACGCGCCCGTGAGGAAGAAGCGCAAACCCGCGAACAGGCCTGGCGCTGGCTGGAGTACACCGGCATTGCAAAGTTTGCCCATTACCGCGCCTGCGATCTGGCCTATGGCCACCAGCGTCGTCTTGAGATCGCCCGCGCGCTGGCTACAGATCCGCTGCTTCTGGCGCTTGACGAACCTGCTGCGGGGATGAACGCCGCCGAGAAGGTCGCGCTTGGCGAGCTGTTAATCCGTATTCGTGAAGATGGCAAAACCCTGCTGATGATCGAGCACGACGTCAAGCTGGTGATGAACATCTGCGACCGCCTGACGGTGCTCGATTACGGCAAAACGCTGGCCTGCGGCACGCCGGATAGCGTGCGTCGCGACCCGGCAGTTATCGCAGCCTGGCTTGGAGGCAATAAGCATGTCTGAGTTACTGAAGGTGGAACGCCTGGATGTGCATTACGGCGGTATTCAGGCCGTTCGCGATATCTCCTTTACCCTGCATGAGGGTGAACAAGCCACGCTGATTGGCGCCAACGGCGCGGGTAAAAGTTCCACCGTGCGCGCCATCACCGGGCTGGAAAGTTTTAACGGCAACATTGAGTTCAATGGCAAAGCCGTACGCAAACAGAAACCGGAGACGCTGCTGCGCAACGGGCTGGTGATGGTGCCGGAAGGTCGCGGCATCTTTGCCCGCATGACGGTGCTTGAAAATTTGCAGATGGGGGCATGGTTAAGGCGTGACGCCGCCAGCGTTAAGCGCGAAATGGCAGAGATTTTTGAGCGTTTCCCGCGTCTTGGCGAACGCCAGCACCAGCTTGCAGGACTGCTCTCTGGCGGCGAACAGCAGCTGTTAGCGCTCAACCGCGCCCTGCTGAGCCGCCCGCGTTTGCTGATCCTCGACGAGCCGTCTATGGGGTTAGCCCCCAGGATGGTGGAAAACATTTTTACCGTGATCGCCGGGCTGCGCGCATGCGGCGTCGCCCTGCTGCTCATTGAACAAAACGCCCGACTGGCGCTGGAAGTAACCGACAGCGCCTGGGTGATGGACAGCGGCAGCATTGTGCATCACGGCGAGTCGAAAGCGATGCTTAATGACGATCAAATTGCACAGATTTATTTGGGCGAAATGCCTGTTTAACACACTCACCAACAGCAGGGAAAAACAATGAAAACAGTAAAAATCAGTGCGCTCAGCGCCGCTATTCTGCTCAGTAGTTTTGCCTCTACAGGTGCATGGTCAGCTAAAAGCGAAACCGTGACCATCGGTCTTGCAGGCCCGCTTACCGGCCCGTCTGCCCGTATTGGTAAAGATCTGGAGAACGGCGCCCAACTGGCGATTAACGATATCAACAAGCAGCACCCGACCATCGGTGGTAAAGCGGTGACCTTCAGGCTGCAATCTGAAGACGATCAGTCTGACCCGCGCACTGCCGTGGCTGTGGCGCAGCGTCTGGTCGATAGCGGCGTGGCGGGCGTGGTCGGCCACTGGAATACCGGCACCAGTATTCCGGCGGCACGCGTTTATCACGATGCGGGTATCGCCCAGGTCGCGCCCGTTGCCACCGGTCATGCCTATACCAGACAGGGCTTTGATACCAGCTTCCGTGTGATGGGGCATGACGACGACGGCGGCCAGTTTGCCGGTCAGTACGCGGTGAATACCCTGAAGGCAAAACGTATTGCCGTGATCGACGACCGTACCGCATTCGGTCAGGGGCTGGCTGACGAGTTTATAAAATCACTTGAAGCGCAGGGCGTGAAGATTGTTGACCGTCAGTACGTTGACGACAAAACCGTGGATTTCAGCGCCGTGCTGACCGCCATTCGTAGCAAAAATGCTGACCTGATCTTCTTCGGCGGCGTGGATAGCCAGGCCGCGCCGCTGGCGCGTCGTATCAAACAGCTGGGTATGAACGCCACGCTGATGGGCGCAGGCGGCTTCGTCAGCCAGACCTTCCTACAACTGGCCCAGAAAGAAGGTGAAGGCGTCGTGGCGCTGGAGCCGGGCCTGCCGGTTGAGCAAATGCCGGGCGGTAAGGCGTTCGAACAAGAGTATCAGTCTCGCTACCACACCCATATTGAACTCCACGCCCCGTTCGCCTATGACGCCACCCGCGTTCTGGTTGCTGCGATGGAAAAAGCCGACTCTGTCGATCCGGCTGAGTATCTGCCGGTTCTGCGCGCAATAAGCTATTCCGGCGTTACCGGGCAGATCGCTTTTGATAATGAAGGCAACCTGAAATCGCCGTCTTTCACCGTCTACAAAGTCGTGGATGGTAAATGGCAGCCGCAAACGGTACTGGGCGGCGCCAAAACGAAGTAACGCAGTGAGGCAATGTGATGAGTGATAATAATGAGCTGGGCATTCTCGCCCGCCGCAAAATAGAAGCAGAGATTATTAAACCAATCTATGAAATCCTGGTGCGCGAGATAGGGAAAGCCCGCGCCCAGGCGGTCATTGGCGAAGCCATTGAGCAGGCGGCGATCGATGCCGGTAAAGAATTTGCGCGCAAGGAGCCGAATGGCACAGACGTGAAGAGTTTTATCGCCCTGCAATACCTGTGGGAGAAGGATAACGCGCTGGATGTCAAAGTGATCGACGCCGACGACAAGCAGTACAACTATAACGTCACCCGCTGCCGTTATGCCGAGATGTACCACGAGATGGGCCTCGGTGAGATTGGCCACCTGCTCTCCTGCGCCCGCGATGAGAAATTTATCGTCGGCTACGCGCCCGACGTGGAGCTGACCCGTACGACCACCATCATGCAGGGTGGCGCATGCTGTGACTTTCGCTATCGCACCAAAAAGGAAGACGTATGATCCGCGTGAATGCAGAGCGTTTATGGTCGACGCTTGAGATAATGGCGCAAATCGGCGGCACACCAGCCGGTGGCGTCACCCGACTGGCATTAAGCAATGAGGATCGCCTCGCCCGTGATTTACTGCGCGACTGGGCGTTGGAAGCCGGATTCCGCTGCGAAATCGATAGCATGGGCAACATGTTTATTCGCCGCGCCGGTAAAAAACCACAGCTTGCGCCGGTGATGACCGGTTCACACGTTGATTCTCAGCCGCTGGGTGGGCGATATGATGGAATTTACGGCGTGCTGGCCGGGCTGGAAGTGCTGCGTACTTTAAACGATCAGAACATAGAGACCGAACGCGATATTGTACTGGTCAACTGGACCAATGAAGAAGGCGCGCGCTTCGCGCCAGCAATGCTGGCCTCCGGCGTCTGGAGCGGGCAGTTCACACAACAATACGCGTGGGCGCGTGAAGATCAGGATGGCATCAGCGTCGGCGAAGCGCTTGAGGCCATCGGTTACCGTGGCGACCAGCCCGCCGTCGCCTTCCCTGTCTACACCTGTTACGAGCTACATATCGAGCAAGGCCCGATTCTCGAAGAGGAAGGTATTGATATCGGCCTGGTGCATGCCGCTATGGGCCAGCGCTGGTTCAACGTTGTAATTCGCGGATTTGCCGCCCATGCCGGCACCACGCCAATGGCCAGCCGCCGCGATGCGTTGACCGCCTTCGCCCGTCTGACGCTGGCGGTGGAGGATATTGGCAATCAGCACGAACCAAACGGCAGAGCGACAATCGGTATGGCGCAGATTTCACCGGGATCGCGTAACGTAGTGCCAGGGGAAGTACATTGCAGCGTGGAGTTTCGTCATCCACAGACTGCCACCCTCCAGGCAATGGAAACGGCGCTTCGCAAGGCAACCGCCGATCTGAATCAGCGCGGCATTCAGCTCGACGTGGAACGTATCTTCGATTACGCCCCCATCGCATTTGACGAGACCTGCCTACAGCGCAGCGCAAACGCGGCCCAGGCACTGGGATACAGCAGCAAACGGATGGTGTCCGGCGCCGGTCACGATACCTGTTATATCAGCAAAATCGCGCCTGCCAGCATGATTTTTATCCCCTGCGAAAAAGGCATCAGCCATAACGAGGCAGAAAACATTCAGCCGGAATGGGCAGAAAAAGGCGCTAATGTTCTGCTGCACAGCCTCCTGCCAGCTGCGCTTGAATAACAGAGCCAGGTGAACCGGTCAGTCAGAAGAATCACTATTCAACTTAATCGATTACAAGCATGACCGGGTTTGACCATACAGCAGACCATGAATATGACTCATGTTGTAATGAAATTAAGTCTCTTTCACTCATCCAGTGACTCTGGCATAAAAGAGACCTTACTCACTTATTGATAACATGAAGACTGCTAAATAATAAAGTCAGGTAACTCTGTAAAATCAATAAATTAATTCAGTTTTCATATCATGACTTAGGATGCAGGATCACGATGAATAACGATTTTACATTTACGATCAAAAGCAGTCGCTTCGATGAACATTATAACCCTTCTGAAAATACGCGTATTACTACCAACTTTGCGAATCTGGCCAGAGGAAAGAACCGCCAGGAAAACTTACGCAACACGTTAGTGATGATTGACAATCGCTTCAATACACTGGCGTATTGGGATAACCCCAAAAGCGATCGTTATTCTGTGGAACTTGATATCATTTCTGTTGCGATGAATATTAACGTTGATAGCAACAGCGATACGTTCCCCGCAATTGAAATATTAAAAACCAATATTATTGACAAAAAGAACAACGAACGTTTTGAAGGTATTGTCGGGAATAATTTCTCCTCTTACGTGCGAGATTATGATTTTAGCGTATTACTGCCAGAGCATAACAAAAACAAACCTGAGTTTAGCATTCCAGATAATTTTGGTGATTTGCATGGTAACATATTTAAACATTTCATAAACTCAAATGAATACAAAGAGCATTTCAAAAAACCACCTGTGATATGTCTCAGCGTGTCAAGTAACGATATCTATCATCGGACTGGGAATCAGCATCCTGTATTGGGTATCGAATACCAGCCAGGTGGTTCTTCGTTAACTGAGAAATACTTCAAAAAAATGGATTTGCAGGTTCGCTATTTTATGCCAAAAAATAGCGTTGCACCTTTAGCCTTTTATTTTTCTGGTGATTTACTTAGTGATTACACGAATCTTGAACTTATCAGCACCATCAGCACGATGGAGACGTTCCAGAAGATTTACCGACCTGAAATTTACAATGCCAACGCCGCCGCAGGTCAATGCTATCAACCAAATCTGAACCACCAGGATCATTCATTAACAAAAATTGTTTATGATCGGGAAGAACGCAGCCAGCTGGCTATTGAGCAGGGAAAGTTTACAGAAGAGCATTTCATCAAACCATACAAAGATATTCTTGAAAAATGGTCTGCTCACTACGCTCTTTGATTAACCGAAAATAAAAGGTCATCGATTATGAAAATATTACTACCCACTTCAACGGCTGGCAGTTTACCTAAACCTTCCTGGCTTGCTCAACCTGAGACGCTTTGGTCGCCCTGGAAATTGCAAAATGAGGAATTAATCGAGGGAAAACAAGATGCGCTACGTTTGTCCCTGGATGATCAACTACGGGCAGGTATTGATATTGTTAGTGATGGCGAGCAAACGCGCCAACACTTTGTCACCACGTTTATTGAACACCTCAGCGGCGTTGATTTTGAGAAACGTCAGATTGTTAAAATTCGTAATCGCTATGATGCGAGCGTACCGACCGTTGTTGATGCGGTAGCGCGTCAAAAACCCGTTTTTGTTGAAGATGCAAAGTATTTACGCCAGCTCACTCGTCAGCCAATTAAATGGGCGCTGCCAGGGCCTATGACGATGATCGATACGCTCTACGATGCCCACTATAAAAGCCGCGAAAAGCTGGCCTGGGAATTTGCAAAAATTCTCAATCAGGAAGCCAGAGAGTTAGAAGCTGCCGGTGTCGATATAATCCAGTTTGATGAGCCCGCATTTAATGTGTTTTTTGATGAAGTGAATGACTGGGGGATCGCCGCATTAGAAAAAGCCATTGAAGGGCTAAAATGCGAAACCGCTGTGCATATCTGCTATGGATATGGCATCAAAGCCAATACCGACTGGAAAAAGACGCTGGGGTCAGAGTGGAGACAATATGAAGAAGCTTTTCCCAAACTGCAAACGTCTAATATCGATATCATCTCACTGGAATGTCATAACTCGCATGTTCCAATGGATCTGCTTGAACTGATTCGCGGTAAAAAAGTCATGGTAGGAGCCATTGACGTGGCAACCAATACCATTGAGACACCAGAGGACGTCGCCAGTACGTTACGTAAAGCGCTTCAGTTTGTCGATGCCGACAAGCTCTATCCTTCTACCAACTGTGGTATGGCACCCTTATCTCGTCAGGTAGCCAGAGGTAAGCTCGATGCCCTAAGCGCAGGCGCAGAAATCATCCGAAGAGAACTTTCGGCTAAATGACTCTGTTAATAAGATACGGGCTATAAACCGCAGTGGGTAATATATCCCTGAGCGGCAGAACCGCATGCTGGCGCAGAAGGCGTCAGCCAGACAGCTGCTGTTTATCGCCCTCTTTCAAACAGTTCATAACTGCCCGGAGGGGGTTAAGATTTTTCTGCCAGCCACTTATTAAAGCGCACCATATCTTCCAGCACACATTCGACCAACTGTTCAATCGTTTCCCAGTCCTGCTCGTTATTGCAGGCAACTTCAAGCGCCTCACAGGTCTCTTTCAGCGGCGTATAATTCATCATCCGTGCACCGCCGTTAATCCGGTGTGCCATGCGGCCAACCTTGTCACGGTCTCGCTGTTCAAGTCGCAGTTTAAGTTTCCCGATAAATTCGCCCTGTACGCAACGGCTGGCGCCGGTGTAGCGAAAGTGAAAGTAGGTGGCTGGCAGGGTAATGACACCCGCGAGTTCGCCGGCAACACGCAAACCAACTTTACGTACTCCGTTGGTGCGGGTGCTTCTTATGAAGTTATTAACGATTTGACCCTGTACGCCACTTATCGTTATGTCGATATGGGCAATATCGAAAGCGGCCGTAACACCTTTGTAAACGCCCGTGCTCTACAGGATGAAAATATGCGTGGACGCCTGGTCAACAATGAATTTGTGTTCGGCGTTCGTTACGTCCTTTAAGGCACTTTGACAGAGAGTTTCATCCCCCTCCTTTCAGGTATTTGTTCTCATCTTTTATGCCACTTTTTTCCTGACCTTACCGCCTTCCTGCCGGGTGGTAAGGCTTTTAACCCACAGCCCTAATGGCGAAAAAAATCTTATAATGTTGGTAGGTTCACCGATACTTCTTTGGCATTCACTCTAAAACCCCATTAAATTCAAGTAAAATAATTGGTATTGATCCGATGAAAACATGACTGAATGCTGGACTCAACTGGGGGCACAGTTAACTTTATCCGTTTTACCAATATGAATCGCCACGGATACGCAGACTTCTTATCAATATAGGTGCCGAATGGCTTGAATCCTGAATCGCCACGGGTTTAACAGACACCTCAGAGTCGTTTAAGATGGCTTAAAAAGAGGTGCCCATGGACGGTAAGCGTTATCCCGAAGAGTTTAAAATTTGAGTTTCGTGTCTGAAAAAAATACCGTTAGCCAGTGGTTCTCCGATTCTTTTTATTAACGTGTCAGGACAGACTATTGCGTCTGTTTTTCTGTTTTATATCGCCGTTGCAGTGTTGCTTTCAGCTTACGCTGGAGAGGTTCCGGGTTTTCCCCTTCAATCAATTTGCCAATAAGATCAAAGCAGTGCCATGCCAGCTGATGATTATCCTGGCGGATGGTATCGACAGGAATAGTGAGTGAGTCATACAAATAGTGATCGTCAAAGCTGGCCAGCCGCATGTTACTTTGCAGCAGATTGTGCTGGCCCATATAGCGCAGCACCCCTTCCAGCAGCCCGCAGGCGGCGGTGAACAGCGCCTTAGGCGGACGTCCCAGTCGGGCGCAAAGTTCAGCGAACATCTCATAACCGGAACCAGGGTGATAGTTGCCGTGGATGATCCACTCCGGGCGCAGTTCAACGTTGGCTTCACGTAACCCCTGCTTAAACCCCTCCAGACGGTCACGCGTCGGGGAAAGCCGCGGCTGACCGCCGAGGAAGTAGAACTCGTCAGGATGCTGGCGGGCGATATCCGCCACCAGTTCAGCCGTGGGAGTAATCGAATCGGTGATGACCAGCGGCAGAGAGCTGTCGTTCATGTGGCGATCAAATAGAACCACGGGCATCTGCTCGCTCAGTTTCTGGTAATCCGCATCATTCAACATACTGGAGGCGACAATCAACCCGTCCACCTGGCGCGCCACCATGTTATTGACCACTACGGTCTCCTGGCCTGGGTTTTCATCGCTACAGGAAATCAGCAACTGAACGCCCGCCTCCCGGCACAGGGTTTCCAGTTCGTGAGAAAAGACGGCAAAACCGTAGTTGGTGATTTCCGGAACCACCAGACCAATGGTGTGGCTGCGGTTATCACGCAGCGAGCGGGCGTGAATGCTGGGCTGGTAGTGATGCTCTTTTGCAATAGCCAGTACACGATCCCGTGTTTCTTCCGCCACCCGTAGCTCTTTGCTGCGTCCGTTCAGTACCAGGCTGGCAGTGGCTTTTGAGACCCCCGCCAGTTCCGCGATGTCTTTTATTGTGACGCGTTTTGTTTTTCTCACAACGACTTAGATCCGGCTGCCAAAACTCCTATTCTATCATGCAGCGGCGCAGCGACCAGTAGCGTAATGTGATGTCGGACGCACCTTCGAAGCGTACCCGGGCCGGATGGTCAGGAAAATAGCGGCTGCTCATCACCCCTTCGCCATGGTTGATGAAAATTTCAATACTGGAGCTGTCGCACAGAACGCGTAAATGGCTGACGTCGCCCTGCCAGTAGCGGGTCAACATTTCACCGTTTTTCAGACTGGCGCGTTCCAGACGCACACCGTAGTCATCGACCGTGAGACGCAACGCGCCGGCAAAATCGGCATTCACGTACGAAGTGCTCAGTTCAAACTCAAGACGCGTCGCCTCCAGTTCTGGCGCATCGCTGGCGCGGCCCTGCCACTGGTGTTCGGCTTCGCGAAGCTGTTCAAGTTCTCTGGCAGGCGTTTGCCAGAGCCTGCCGTCGCGATACTTCAATTCCCGCGGGCAGGTCATCTGGTGGATCCAGCCGTACGCACATGTGGGCTGAAGCATCTCTTCACCGTCCGGCACGCCCATCCAGCCGATCAGGATGCGTCTTCCGTCTTCCGCCACCGTGGTTTGTGGCGCATAAAACTCAAAACCGGCGTCAAGCTCATGCAGCTCGCCGTGGGCAAACGAAGCCGTTTCATAATCAAATGCCCCGCTCATCCAGACTGACGGATAGGTATTGAGATAGCGATGCGGTTCGCGCGCCAGCCCCTGCGGGCAGCAGATCAACACATGTGTTTCATCAAGCGCAAACAGATCCGGACACTCCCACATATACCCGGAGTCCGTAAGACCGTTCACGCCCTGTCCAGCAATCTCACCGCAGGGCTGCCAGTGGTGTAAATCATCGGATGTGAACAGCAGCACTTTGCCCTGCTTTTGCAGATCCTGCGCACCGAGCACCATGTACCACTGCCCATCATGGCACCACACCTTCGGGTCCCGTACATGCCCGGTGTACCCTTCCGGCAGGGGCAACACTGGCCCCTGCTTGGTAAAACTGCCATCGTCATTTTGCACCGCCAGACACTGCCAGGCGATGCGACCGCCGTCGTCAAACTTGACGTTACCGGTGTAGCACAGGGTCAGCACGCCGTTGTTATCCACGGCGCTGCCGGAGTAACAGCCGTTACGGTCATACTCTTCGTCGGGCATCAGGGCAATTGACTCGTGCTGCCAGTGCACCAGATCCACGGAGCTCCAGTGTCCCCAGCACTTATAGCGATGATCGCAGCCCAGTGGGTTCCATTGATAAAACAGGTGGTAGCGCCCGGCAAACCAGATAAACCCGTTCGGATCGTTCATCAGCCCCGTTACCGGCGCGGGATGCCACTGCGGATAATGGCTGTCCGCCAGTGCACACGGCTGGCCTTGCATTACTGCCTGCAACACGGCAGGCCAGCGGGAAGCTAAAGTCATTATTCAGAGTCCGTCTTATATTTCAGCAGCAGGGAGACGGTGAACGCCACACCGAAAGCAATCACCATGCCGATAATATAGTTAAGCAGCGAGCTGGCCTGTACTATTGCCATGCCCGGAATAGCAGTCAGTCCCACGGCGGTCATGTAGACATGCACCGACACCACCCAAGCACCGCCCGCCGCGCCACCGATCAGCGCCGCGATAAACGGCTTCACGAAGCGCAGGTTGATACCAAAAATCGCCGCTTCGGTGATGCCCAGCATCGCAGAGAACGCCGACGGTAATGTAATGGCTTTGATTTTGGCATCGTTGGTTTTGAACCACACCGCCAGACACGCCCCGCCTTGCGCCACATTCGCCATCGCCCAGATTGGCAGCAGGAAGTTAACGCCTATCGACGGATTCCCCAGCAGTCCGGCCTCGATGGCGTGGAAGCTGTGGTGAATACCGGTAATAACAATTACCGAATACAGACCACCAAACAACAGCCCGGCCAGCCAGCCTGCATGAGCAATCAGGGTACTCAGGATGAAGGAGATACCGTCTCCCAGCGCGCGGCCCGCAGGGCCAATGATCAACAGCGCAATAAAGCCGGAGATAATAACAGTCAGGAACGGGGTCAGGATCAGATCTAACGCATCCGGGATCGCCCGGCGCAGCTGTTTCTCCACTATGCTCATAAACCACACCGCCAGCAGTACCGGGAACACGGTTCCCTGATAGCCAATCATGGCGATTTCAAAACCGAAAAAGTTCATGGTGTGGAAGCCGGACGCCACGCCCCAGGCGTTGGTCAGCGCCGGGTGCGTCAGAATGCCACCCAGCGTCGCCCCCAGATACGGGTTACCGCCAAATTCCCGGGCTGCGGTAAAGCCAATCAGGATCGGCAGAATAATAAACGCCGCCGAGCTGCACATATCCAGCATGATGTAAAGCGCGTTATCCGCATTCACCCAGCCGTAGGTTTTTACCATCCCAAGCAGGCCCATCAGCAAACCGGACGCCACAATGGCAGGAATGATTGGCACGAAGATGTTAGACAGCAGACGAGCAATACGCTGGAACGGGTTCAGCTTACGTGCGGCGATATCTGCAGCTTCGGACTTGCTGGATTCGCTAATCCCCGCAGCCTGAATAAACGCGGCGTAGACCTTGTTAACCACACCGGTACCAAAAATCACCTGCATCTGCCCGGAGTTACGAAAACAGCCTTTCACCCCTTCGACCTTGCCAATGGCCTGCTGATCGGAAAGCGCGTCGTCAATCAGAACCAGACGCAGACGCGTTGCGCAGTGAGCGGCGCTTGCGATGTTCTCTTTGCCTCCGAGCAGCGGGATGAGTTCGCGGGCGATATTATCAAAATCCATATATACCTCTGCCTGACTTCATTTTTATGGTGTTTAAAACGCTCCCGCCACGCAGGAGCGTGAAGGCTTAGAACCAGGTTTCCATCTGAACCCCAAAGTTCCATTCCCCGCCAGCATTGAAGCCGCTGCTGCCAAAGGCGTCATCGCTGGCGTAGTTATCCAGTTTACTGCTCCAGTCCATCCAGGTGGCGAACAGACGCAGCTCCGGACGGCTGAAGAAATCGCCGATCTTGCCTGCTTTTAATGTCGGGGCGAAAGTCAGCTTGTAGAAACTCCCGTTGACCGCATTACGGTCTTTGTAGCCTTCAGGATTCAAATCCATGTACTGATAGCTACCTTCGAACGCCAGGGCGAAATTCTGCGTGACCTCTTTAATCAGACGAGTGTTGAGCGTGACCCATTCATAGCTGTCGCCTTTGACGTAACGGTCTTTACTGCTCTGCGCCAGGACTGCAGGTGCAATATGCCAGCCGCCGCCCAGAGGCGTGACACCATAACTGGCAAAGCGCCAGGTATCAGCTTCAGACAGCAGTGCGCCATCGGAACCAATACTTTTTACTTCCGCACCCAGGCCGTGGCCATACAGCAGCGCCGTTTTGGCAGATCCCTCCCGCAGGCCGTAGAAACTCTTGTTGTGCAGGCCAGCCATAGCGTGAACACCGTTATTCGCCGCATCAGTTTTAATCAGGTCACCGTTGCTGTCTTTACGGTCATCGTTGTCTTTAGCCCGCAGACCACTCACCATCAGTTGGAACGGTCCGGCAAAGTGGTTCATGCTGAGGATGTAGTTCTGAACGTTGTTGTCGATCTCCTCCTCGCTGCCAAAATTGCGCCCATAGACAGAGAAGTTACTGTGCAGCGTGTCGTCCCACTTCACGTCATACACACCGCCGCCCGTACCGGCCAGGAACACCACGTCAGAATCCAGCCAGTGAATGTCAAAGTTATCGCGGTCAAAACGTTTTCCCGCCCAGAAGGTACTGCCTTTCAGCGCACCGGTAAAATCAGGCAAATTGCCCAGTTCAGCAAAGGCCTGGCGAATATTGAGATCACTGCTGTCCGCTGACCAGTCGTTATAGGTTTTCTGCCCGTCGGCCAGCATGGCCTTAAAGCGCGTGGTTGCGCCGTTGTCCAGGGTCTGCTTGTGTTCCACGTTTAGCTCGACGTAGGTATCTGCTTCATTCCCCAGACGCCCAATCGCCCCGCCTGTTTCCCCGGCTGGCGTCAGGTACGGGCCACTTTTGCTGCTCGAGGCTGCGTCGTTCATCAGCAGGCCGGAACGAGCATAGCCGTGAAACTCAAATCCACTACTCTGATCGGCTTTCTTTTCCAGCGCGGTAGTCCGCTGCGCCACCTCCCGGGTGATGGTTTGCGCCTGTTGCTGGGCGGCAACCAACTGCTGCGTTTTTTGTTCTGCTGCTATGGCACGTTTCTCAGCCACCTGTGCGCGGGTTTCTGCGTCCTGAAGACGCTGCTCCAGCGCCGCAAGGCGTGATTCGATACTCGTCATATCCGTCTGGGCAAGAACAGAGGTACTGCCGATCAGCATGCCTATCATCACGGCAATTCTGCGTTTTTTATACATTTTGTCGCATCCTGAAAGAAGTTATTGAATATTGCTAATCAGCTAAACCGGTTTAGGAAAGTGATACTAAACTGATGGATTCTGAATCGGCAATGCTTTTTGCTAAACCGGTTTAACAATTGTGATCAGGGCAACAATTCAGGCCACCGATAGGCAGCCTGCGGAGGGATATTACAGTTCGTGGAGATACGGCAGTGCAGTCATTGCCCCTTTGGCCGTTGTGGCGAGTGCGCCGCAGCGTTGTGCGAGTCCGATTATCGGGGGGAGATGATGGGGAATGGCAGAGCCTGCTGACGCCAGTCCGTAGAGAAGTCCCGCCACGAAGGCATCCCCTGCGCCGGTGGTGTCAACGCATTCCACTGACGTCGCGGGATAGTGGGTCATCGTGCCCTCATGCCAGGTAATCACCCCCTCTTTACCCCGAGTTACCAGCACCAGACTGGCAGGACAGCTTTGCATTAACGCCGTCAGACCGTCCTGTACCTGATGCTCCCCCGTTAAATAGCTCAACTCTTCCACGGAAAGTTTCACCACATCGGCTTTGGTCAATGCCTGCGCAAGGCACTGGCGCAACTCGGCATCATGACGCCAGAGATCGTGGCGGATGTTGGGGTCGAAGCTGACAAAACCACCGGTCTTTCTGATGGTTTCCATTGCCTGAAGTGTAGCGGAACGAGAGGGTTCTGCGCTCAGGGCAATCGAACAGACATGCAGCCACTCCCCAACCTGAAATGGCGGGAGATCATCAGATGTCAGGAACAGATCGGCGCTCGGGCGTACCATAAACGTAAACGAGCGTTCACCCTGTTCGTCCAGATCAACCACCACCGTTGATGTGCGATGCTGCGGGTCCCGCCGCATCCACTGAACGTCGACCTGTTCGTCCGCAAGCATCTTTTGCATAAACCTGCCGAATGGGTCATCACCGACTCTGCCGATAAACGCGCTTTTGCCGCCGAGGCGGGCAATGCCAACCGCGACATTGGCCGGTGCGCCCCCGGGGCATTGCAGTAATCTGCCCTTACCATCCGGCAGAAGATCCACAACCGCGTCGCCAAGCACCCAGATCTTTTCCATGTAATCCTCATAGCTAAATAACGTTAAACCGATTTAGCTATTTAAGCACAAGCCAGGATACTGGGAAATACATGGGTTAGAGATCCCCGGAAAGACCGCTAAGCTGCGAGGAGAACGACAATATTGCCGGCACGTCAAAAAACGTCACTATTTGCAGTCAAAGAGACTTACTACAGCAACGTGGCCAGCGAAAAGTTGCGTCTTCCCACCCACGATACATGTGACATCATCACCGCCGCTGTAAAGGCTCTGGATCGTATCTTTCTTGAGGGCCATTGTTACGCGAAGGCAGGTGTGATGCTGAATGACTTTACCCCTTCTGGCGTTTCTCAGCTTAACCTGTTTGACGAGTTACAACCTCGGAGGGATAGCGCCGGAATGGCAAATGAATAGTGAAATGCTCTCACCATCTTATGCAACAAAATGGTCAGATCTTCCTCGCGCTTACATTTGCTAATTCTGACCACCCGGTATATACGCTGGTTAACCTGCAGGCGGAGTAATCTGCTTCAGCGACTTTGCAGCTTCCTCTTCAGACATATGAAACTGAACGCGATGATACGCAGTGACATCGAGTGCAAACACCTCCGTAGAGACAACCCAAAAAACTGAAAGTAATGACGGTAAAAGGCTGCAAATATTTGGGCATCGGTCATTACGCACAGTTGACACTGGGTAGTACAAAAAAGTCTTAGCTTGAGATATTTTCCTTTTTCCAAACGGACCCCATCATGTGCAATGTCAACACCTGACAGAGTAAATGTCATGAATTTAACTACATGATGAGAGATATAATGAACGGGACAATAACTTTATATCATCATTTATGGCGATGATTGAGTAATGAAATATCCAGGCGGAAAAAGCAAGTGCTTTCAGCGGCTCATTAATATTATGCCGCAGCACCATACTTATATTGAAACCCATCCAAGTGGTGGGGCTGTCATGCGCAATAAATTACCGGCCGACAGAAATATAGGTATTGAGCTTGATATCAATATAGTACAGCGATGGCGTGATGAGGAAGATAACGTATGTGAACGTGTTCACACAGATGCGGTATCGTTCCTTCGGAACTATAAGTTTAAACGATAGCGTAGCGAAAGACTTCACTACAACGCTGGCGAACCTTCTTTGCCTTCTCTGTCGCGCCACGGCTTTCCATTCGACGTAGCACATTCAGTAGAACCTAAAGGCCTCCAGAACGTCAGAAGCATACCCTTCTGACCATCGGCTTCGTTCCGTGCCATTCAAGCGCCACGGCCTGAAACGTGTTGTTGAGCTGCACATCAACCCGCTTTTCTTCTTTCCTGGCAAAATGATGGATCGATACCTTCGGCCAGCTTTTTCTTGGCTTCATCACGTAGTGCCCTGGCTTGTGCAAGGGAGACTGCCGGATAGACACCAAAAGCCATACGCTTCTCTTTTCCATTGAAGCGATATTTCATCCGCCAGTATCGAGAACCAGAGGGAACGACTTCAAGATACAAACCAGCTCCGTCTGCCAGCTTGCAGGCTTTCTCTCTGGATTTAGCGGCATCAACCTGTCGGGCATTTTAGCTTCATTGGGGGCATATCCCTGGACCGAGCACAGAATACCCCCACTTGTGCCCCCAACTGTAACTTGATTCCGGTTGAGTCCAGTTGATAACAGGAGATAAGATACGGGCCAGAAGGCGCAGTATACGGGCTTTGAGTTGATTTCGGTAGACCTGGGAAGAATTTGGAATGATAATAGGAACATAACACATCGCATATTCTCTTTGATAAATACATATATTTTCTTGTTTCATCTTTATAAATGCCCCCTTTTGTGCCCCCACCTTGTTTTTCATGCGACTCGATGAGACTTTCATCGAGTCGTTAATCTCATCAAATTCTTCACGTATCGTGGAAACCTTCACAGATCTCCATCCCCTCACAGCCGTGATCGGCTAAGAACAATATTACTTACCTCCCTGTAAGAACACCGGCTCATCAGCCCGCACGCTTTCCTAGCTTGAAGAATGTCTGTCGTAGTCAAATATGGTGCTTGTATCTGAGAGGTAAATCCATTGCGATCGATACGAACTAACTCATATTTCTCTACCAGAAAGTTAACGGCATTAGCCAGAGTGATACCGGCATCGATATGCTCCTTTATAACGGTTTCATCGCTAAAAGGTGTGTCGCTTAGCATTAGGCCATAGTGCTGCTCAAGCAGACGAGTAAGTAACATTTGCCAGACTGCAACGGGCGACAGACAGGGCTTCGCCGCCCGCGAAATTGTAGCAGGTAGTTTTTTCATGTTTGCTCTCGTGAAATTTGTTAGCGTTGTGTGGGATAAATGGCGATGTATACGTAGCCGCAACTACCCAGGGTATCGGCTTCGCAGGTGAAACCGTTGTGGTACAGGGTGACACAGTGGGCATGGCGGGGATTCATTTCACCAGTGGTCAGCATCGATTCCATCTGGCTGATAAAATGCGGAAATGCCACATCCAGCTTAAGACATTCTGCTTTGCTGAACTTACCGGTGATACTGGCCCGGTCAGCCAGATAATGCAGCCGGTTCCCCTCCTGCACCAGACGGGCTCCCAGGCGTGGAGTGATATTCCGCTGCAGGCCCCAGGTGATGTTACTCATTACAGTTCTCCACTATTGTCAGTTCAGGGTGATACTCATCAGGCAGGCATAAGGCCCGTTGCGGTCCTGGCGGCGTTCGGCGTATACCGCCAGCACGCCGGGAATGTCAGGAACTACCTTACCGGTGTAATGACAGACACTGCCGTGCCACTGGTATCTGCCGGTGCAGTATCGAAAAATGCGGGAGGCCGGATGCTGACGGTAAATCGTCATCGCCCGGCGTTTACTGATAATTTTCATGTAATACCTCAAAGCAGACCGTGTTCAGCGAACGACAATATCTGCGTGCCACCGACGATGAGATGGTCAGGCACACGGATATCAACGAACTGAAGCGCCTGCACCAGACGCTGCGTTATGGTCTTATCTGCCTGGCTGGGAGTGGTGTCGCCGGAAGGGTGGTTATGCGCCAGTATCACTGCTGCCGCATTGAAGTACAGGGCGCGTTTGACCACTTCCCGGGGATGAACCTCGGTGCGGTTAATCGTGCCACTAAAGAGCGTCTCATGAGCGATAAGCTGGTTCTGATTATCCAGATACAGCACCCGGAACTCTTCCCGCTCAAGTGCGGCCATATGCAGTCGCAACCACTCCCGAACGGCATGAGTGGAGGTGAAGGCTACCCCAGGCTCATGCAGGTGCCGCTCCAGAGCCCTGAGCGCCCGCTGAATGAGACGCCGGTCCTGTGGCGTCATCTCGCCGGGTAAAAAGGAAAGCTGTTTCATCCGTTGTTCCTCCTTTCAGTCGATGATACGCAGAATGGCGTGAGCTTCGGGATGCTGCAGGGCATAGTCCCGCAGGCGATAATAGTGTGCGGTCATTGCGTCACATTCTGTACGACAGGCGTGATGGCTGTATTCAATCAGGCAGATAGCAATACCTGCGGCTTCTGCGCTCATTTGCGCACCATTACCGTTCATGCTGTTGAAAAGATGCCATTTATCGTCACTGTCAGCATCAGGAGCCATAAACGCGCCGCCATTGCTGAGCGTGTAAAAGGACCAGATACCACCGCTGTACTCATCACAGAAGCGGTCCATCCAGGCGAAAATGCGGGGCTTCAGGATTATCCACTGCGGAATGGAACCAAAGTGTGTCGGCCAGAATGAGAGCCGCTGACGATCGGGCACAACAGAGGCGGTAATACCTGTCGCTGGCGATTGTTCCTGAAAGGGCGTAACGCTATTGCTATTGAATGCGTTCATGATGTTTCTCCGAAATAAAAAGCCAGCGACTGTGTGCTGGCGTGAAGTCGATTACATAACGTTAAAAACAAAAAGCCCCTGCTGCATAAGCAACAGGGGCCGGATGAGAGTGGTTATCTCTGTTTTAGTGGGGCTGTGCTATCAGAAGGCGACTTTCAGCGTGGCCTGCCCGTTGTAACCGTCAGCGCTGTTACCGCTGACACTACGGGTATAGCCGCCCTGAATACCCAGCGTCACGTTCTGGCGGATAAGTGCATCGATACCCGCCTGGAGATCAACCGCTGTGCCATCCTGAGACGGGGTAAAGGTAACATTGCTTCCCGCCGTGGCCGTTCCCATGCTCAAATCACCATCTGAGCTGAAGGTACGAATAACAGACGGACGCGCCCACCAGTTCACCGGCAGTTCGCTTACGCTGCGTTTCGTGCTGTCGCCAAAACCTGCCTGTGTGGAAGTACCGTTACCGAAGGCCATCTCTGACTGGCTGCCGAAGCGAACACCGGCACGAATATGCTGTACGCTACCGTCACCGAGGTTCACGTAGC
This sequence comes from Citrobacter sp. CK206, assembly GCF_030333125.1. NCBI lineage: Bacteria > Pseudomonadati > Pseudomonadota > Gammaproteobacteria > Enterobacterales > Enterobacteriaceae > Citrobacter > Citrobacter sp. CK206. The sequence continues at coordinate 64,989 of NZ_JAOWGM010000021.1, read as the reverse complement.
CGCCATTGTCATAGCCGTTATTCAGGGACAGCCCCTGCCAGACATACTGAAGCTGCGGCTCCAGTATCAGGCCACTGGTCACACTGAACGACAGGCCCGTTTCCAGCGAGCCCAGCCAGCCCCAGCCGTGGGTAGCGAAACTGTCTGCATCAGACGTCGCTTTCAGGTTATGACGGGAGCCCTGAGCCACCACATCCGCCCACAGGCCGCTGGCGGCATGCACGGCGGTCAGGTAACCGCCCAGGCTGTACACATCGTCACGGGCAGTCCCGGCGCGGGAGCGGTCATCGTCTTTTACATCAACAGAAGAATGTCCTGCTGCACCGTACACACCGGCTTTCAGTGATGGCGTACTCAACATGTCACCACCCAGCTGTACGAAGCCGTAGCTGCCGCTGCTTTCCGGTGTCGCACCCTGTGCAATTCCGCCGTTATTATCATGTCCCATGTGACCGCCCTGGATGCGTCCCCAGACTCCGCTGTCACCTTTGACCGCGCTGCGCTGGTTGTAACTGCCTGCCAGTGCGCGGTCATAGTCCATGCTCTGCGCAAACAGCGAAGCATAAAGAGCAACTTCAGCACGATAGCCAGCTTCGCTGGTCAGATACCAGTTTTCATCCGCAGCACCGTGGTTCAGGATGTAGTTATACGCACCAGCCTGCAGTTTGCTGCCAAGTGCAAAGGCCCCGGCATCCGTCGTGGCACCGTTAATCGCATCCACTACTTTGATGCCGTTCCCCGTGGTGGCGAGGCCCAGCCCGGCATCACCGGCATTGGTGAAATTCAGCCAGGTTTTACCCGTTGCCTGCCCACCATCAATAACCAGCATATCAGCCGGGAAGTCTGGGTTAGCCAGATTAATGCTCATGTTAATGGTGCCCCCCTGGCCGACAATGTTTGTCGTGGTGAGCTTGCGGGGAGTAAAGGTAATATCAGAGGAAGCAGCAAACAGGCGAGTTCTGGCGGCATCGCTTTGCTCAGGCGCGAAGGTTATCGTACCGGCATTTTCAATGGTGCCGGTACTGATGACATCCCCCGTAATCGTCAGGTTTGCATGCTCAGCCAGGCTGGTGGTTCCGGCCAGCCCACCGCCATTTCTCACACTCAGCTCGCCGCCGCTGCCAACGGCTGTATTTTCCGCTATCGCACCGGATTTAACGCTAAAGTGACCGCCGTTTTCCAACCAGAGCCCACTGGCTTTGCCAGATGCAGCATCAATACTGAATTCACCATGCGCGTTTGTACCGCTGACCGTTGAACCGCTGTCGGCAATCAGGGCACCGCCCTCATTTATAGTCACGTTTGTCGCCGTTCCGCCGTTGTTAACCGCCAGCACACCGCCCTTATCGACCATTGTTGTGTCTGCGGCATTGTCAGTGAGGACATCCAGTCGCCCCCCATTTTCCAGCACCACATTGCTTGCGTTACCGGAAACCGAATCAACACTGAAGCTGCCTAGCCGGTTGGTGCCGGACACATCCGCAGCCGTATTTGTCACCAGTGCGCCACCGGCATTGATAATGACATCTGAGGCTTTGCCACCCGCCACCACGCTGAGTCTGCCGCTGTTATTGACCGTGGTATCGCTGACCTGAGCGCCGTCCTTAACTACCTGCCAGCCACCGTTGTTGATGACGGTATCCGTTGCTGCCGCACCGGAATGAACGTACTGATAGCCGCCATTTAGCGTGGTATTTTCTGCACTGCCATGAACGCTCTGGTCACCGCCAGCATTCACCGTCGTAGCGACGACGGTCCCTTGCTCGAAAACGACCTGGCGGCCATTTTCATTGATGGTTGTATTTGTTGCGGTACCAGAAACAAACATCCCGTCGCTGTTTTCCGAATCCGGACCACCCTGTGCGCCGGTATTCACAACGGTGCCAATTGCCTGAGCCCCCCCTTTAACTACCATGTAGCCGCCTTCATTAATGACGGTACCGCTGGCAATCCCGCCGGAATGTACCCATTGCTCGCCACCGTTCAGTACCGTACCGGAAGACTGACCGTGTACGCTCTGACCACCACCGGTATTTATCGTTGTATCGCTGGCACTGCCGCCTGCAAGCACCGCCTGAAGACCGTTACTGTTTATGGTGGTGTGGTTTGCTACGCCACCATCCTGTACGAACTGGCCGCCCTGATTGTTATCTTCATCATCGCTGCCGTACTCAAGCCCAGTGTTAATGGTGGTGTTATTCGCCTGCCCGTAAACCAGCTGTGTGTCGTTATTGCTGATAACCACCCCGTCAGTCGTCTCCCCGACAGGTACAGAGGTCTCTGCCGCCAGTGCTGTACCAGAGGTCAGTCCGGCAACGGCTAGTGCGAGTACTGCGCCAGTACGCTTTCCTTTTGCTTTTGCCAGTTCTGAAACAACCACAAATGCGCCAAGAACTTCGTTCCAGACCAGCCGATAGCTGGTATTCAGATTTCGCTTCATCGTATTAACCTTGTTGTGTGTAAATAAAAAAGCCAGCATCCACTCTCCGTGGATGCTGGCTGGTGAAAAACTTCAGGGTGAGGTAAATGCATTCAGCGACTGCTGGATGCAGCGGAAATGCGGCAGAGCCCGGGCAAAACCGGTATTCTCTGCCATCCGCCAGAGCCTCTCGTTACGTCTGAATATCTCCGTTGTGGGCTGTACCACATGGATTTCATTCAGGGTGAAAACAGCCGGACGCTCCTGATATTCAGCGATCAGATACCAGTGACCTTCCTGCATCATCAGCCGATACGGTGCCAGCCGTTCGCAACGCTGTCCGTCAGCGAGCAGCGTGACGCGATAGCAGGCGGTAATGGCTTTGACCAGACGATAGAATGACAGTGACGCTGACGGGCTGGTTATACCCATAGCTTCACCCGCCAGACAGGGCGCGTCGTTGCAGTTCAGCAGCAGGCTGACCAGTCGACGGTCCAGCCCCGGAAACAGATCGGCTACACCTGTACGGTGAGCGAAGGTCAGCACATCCAGCTCGGCCTGCGCACCACTCACGCCCGTCCGCAGGCGGTAACAACCGTTGCTACATTCAAGATCCAGATACATTAGCCGTTCGCGAAAATCGCGGTACAGAGTACGTGCAGATACACCAAACTCTGCGGTCAGCCTGCGCATATCCAGCGTTTCGCCTGCGACAAGACGACTGATAATCAGCGACAGCCTGATCGCCAGCCTGTCGTGGCGGCGCTCTGTCTGTGTCATTATCATTTCTCCATACGAGTTAACTGACTGAAAGGGTTATGATTCTAAAGAAGGGGTCTGACAGGGTATGTCCGGGGCAATAACTATTTTTCGATGGACAGGAAGCCACTGCTCACTGGGTAAGCCGTTTTTTTGTTCAATTAATCAGCAATACAAGAAGAGGTGAATTGACAGGGCATGTCATTCTTTAACGAGGCATTAACTTTTCAGATGCAGAATCTGAAGTTAAACAGACTGAAACTGTGACAACATCGTTTCCGCCATCACCCACAGCGCACGGTTGAGTTTTACGTCCCCGTCAATGCCACGCACCGCACGGGTATGCGTTCGTCCGCCTTTAGCATTGCGTCCACTAAGCCCGCCCTTAATCAGGTTTTCCTGTACACGCTGATAAGTGGTCCACAGATCATTGCTCTCATCCTGCCAGCGGCGTGGGGAGAGTATCTGCGATTCAGTAACAGGCTGGTGGTCCTCACCAAAGCGATACGTAAGCGCTGCTTTCGCAAGTGCCTGCTGCGCAGGTGGCGGTAGCATCAGAGACTGCATGGCATCGCGTTTCTCTTCCACCCGGTCAAAAATCCCAAGCACTTCATAAGCCCCTTCAATCACCTGACTCACCACATCACCTTTATGTGGTACCCGCACCTCACCAAACGATTCACCGCAGACAAGCCCGTTCTGACACACCGCACGAAATAATCCCGGCAGCATTTGATACGAACTGGTGCCATCATGAGAGTTAAGCAGAATGATTTCCGGCACCTGTTTACCTGTAATTTGCCCCTCCCGCCGCAGGCGAAGCATGTGCCTGGTGTGTTCCCGACGCCCCGGGTCACGCACGCGGGTCTGACAGGCAAAGAATGGCTGAAAGCCTTCGCGCTGCAGGCTGTCCAGCAGGGAGATGGTTGGAATATAGGTATAACGTTCGCTGCGGGATTCGTGTTTGTCCTGGCTGAAAACGCTGGGCACCACACGAAACAGTTCTTCGCGGGTTAACGGACGGTCACGACGGATAAGATTTGCTGCGCCAAAGCGCGAAGCCAGACGGGTCATAAACAGGCTCCTCATAATGGAAAACAATAATAGAAAGCCCTGCCGCACAGGCGACAGGGCTCATGGAATAACAGGTTGGAATTAAACGCTCAGAAGAAGAAATCCCAGACAGCACGGGCCACTGATACCACGGTGGTGCGCATGGCCTGAATGATGGTCCGCACCGGAGTCGGTATCAGCGGGAAAGTACTCACCGTATCCAGCACCGCACCGATAGTTTCACCAAAATCAACGCGCGCTTTTTCCTGGACTACTGTTGTGCGAAAGGGAGACTGCAATTGCGCTACCACCGGGCTGCTGGCCACGCTCGGCAGGCAACGAATCATTCTCTCCGCCATTGTTCGTAATCCCCACTTAGCCCGGACCGATACGGCACATACAGGATGAACAGGCTGGAACAATTCATGCAGCAGGCAAATTTTATGGCTAATGTTTTGCTTCTGCTCTGTGGATAAGTAACCGCCACCGCTAGTGGGTTCGGTCTTGTCCGACTGACTAATAACAAACAGCACCTTATGCCGGTACGACTCACCAATTATCTGATGATAAAAATGCTCATCCACCGCCAGCGCCCGATCATCGGCCTTGATCAGCCACAGCACCAGGTCGAGCCGGGGAAGCTGATCACGGTACAGCCCGGCATACTCGCTATCGCGTGCACTACTTTCCCCTACGCCGGGCAGGTCTACCAACGTCATAACGCGCTCGCCAACCTGAAGGCGAAAGCGCAGAGGTTCCCGGGTACAGGCTACCACATCGCTGACAGGCGATACCTCACCAGCAAACAGGGCATTGCAAAGGCTACTTTTGCCTGCTCCCGTTTTACCCATAATACCTATAACCGGTTCATACTCAGTTATCTGTCTTATTTGTTGCAATAAATGCTCAGTAACCCATTCAGGTAATCCAGATACCGGCTTTAGCAAAGAAGAATAACCGTATTTATTTTTCATAACACCACCCTCTTATTGATAATAAAAAGGCAGCTTACACGGCTGCCTTTTTGAATCCTTCATGGGGATGATATATATCCAAAAAAACATTCAGCGTGGATTCAATTTTTGCCTCCATGCCAGATGAATAGCATATTCAATAACTCTGGCATTTGAGATCCCTTCTCTCACAGATATATCACGAAGCTTATCATGAGTCTCCTGAGAAATGATCACGTTAAGGGCTTTATTTTTATCTGCACGCTTCTTCTCTCGACTTTTCTGTGTGCTCAATGCACTTTTAAATTTTCTTATGAATAGTTCTCTTTCTGCTTCAGTCCTAAAAAAATCCTCACGCCAGATAAAATATGATGCATAACAGTATGCGATTTTTTCTTCTGTTCCTTCAGCATGCCGATACCTTTGCAAGGTAACATTATTTTCCTGCAAATAATTCAGCAACCAGTCAATGGTTACCCCTGCTTTCCCATTAACATCAGAAAATAAATTTTTCTTTGTGATTAATTCATTCCACTCATTATGTAATTTTAGAATATATTGCCTGGTATTGCCTTCAGAAATACTTTTTACAACTTTATCTTTGATAAGCCGCACCCGAAGATTATGGACCGGTGGAATATCGAATCCTAAAGTGAATGGTTCATTTAACAGAGAATTTCCTACCTGAATAGGGAAAGTGTTTGTATAGGGTGCATAACCCGAGGTAACGTGATCTTGATCTGTTTTACAAAGTAACCAATAACTAGCCCTGGAGTCTGTGGTGAACCATTCAAGCTCATCTTCACATGGAATCTCTTTTTTAGCTTCAACCCGGGTGTTATTGATAAAAGTATCTACTTCTCTTTCGGAACCTTTATTCCCACTCAATAATAAATTGCGCACTCTCTTTTCATAGTTTGCAAGATTTGCTTCGGACGACTCAGGAGGAATATCAACCTCGAATTTCTTTAATTTAAAGTACAAAAATAAAATGAGATTCCTTTCATCATAAAATGAAACCACCACCACCCCCTTGTCACTACGTGATTATAGGTACAAAAATACCCATTTTTGCACATTAACTCAATGAGTTATTGTTGATAACGTGTATACGGTCACGAAAATTTGGCTTCTTGAGGATTGGGGGATAGCAGAAGGGAAGAAGTAAAAGAACTGTTTGGGTACTGGATTACAAAGGGATATAAAACTCTAAGCGCAAATATAAACAGATTGAAATAGCCATTACGAATTATAAAAAACCTTACTGCTTTATATGCATGAAGTGGGATATTTCAATTTCCAGAATCACTTAAAAGGCTCATTATAATTTTTACATAACAACCGGTTGTTATGCCAGAACGCAAACTCAATTCCAAATTGAGCTCTACCACACTAATAACAACCGGAGAATCTAATATGACAACTGAAACACTATTAACTGAAGACAAATTAGTTGACATGTTATTTATCACCACCCTAACTGGATTAACTGATAAGTGGTTTTATAAATTAATTAAAGATGGTGAATTTCCAAAACCTATTAAGCTAGGGAGAAGTTCTCGCTGGTTACAGAGTGAAGTTGAAAATTGGTTAAGAGAACGAGTTAAAGCATCGCGAATCTGAAATGAAATTACGCCCACACCCCAACAATTTAAATATCGGACTGCATATTTACATCATAAACATCATTATATAACCCACATGTTAACTTCGGAGTAAAAATAAATGACCACCAGCTAATAAAACCACATCTTGCATGACACACATTAAAATTAACGCCCCGGATTGGTAATATATACAACAATATACAACGCATCCAACCATCAACACACTCATCCATTGCAAGTATATAAAAGACAACAGTCAATACACTCTGCACATATACACAACCCCACAAATCAAACTAACAAACATTCAAATCAAAACCATAAATCACCATTTAATTACCTCGTCAACCCAAGGTAAGGAATCACCCTAGATACTATACAGACAACAGGAATTTATGATGCTTAACGATATTTATCTTGATCAACGTCATTCCCCATTCAATACAATGTATCTGCAACGGATGCTTAGCGTAATTAATAACGCTACAGCACAATATCCACGAACAATGGCTGTTCGTGTAGACCTACGACTTCCTGATAACCATGATGAATGTAAGGCTGGTCTTATCTCTCGATTTATAGAATCACTAAATGCAAAGATTGAAGCACGATATCGAAGCAAACAAAAGCAGGGTGTTCGATGCTACCCATGTCATTTACGTTACGCCTGGGTCCGGGAGGTTGGAGAAGTAAACAAGAAGTCTCATTACCACATGGTACTCTTTGTGAATAAAGATACTTTCAACGGGTTAGGGGCGTACAGTGAAAATGGAACTGGATTAGCCAGCCTGATACAGGCAGCCTGGCTGAGTGCTTTACAGTTGAGCCCTCCCCCCGGATATCGAACGCTGGTACATATCCCGGACAACCCATTGTATTACCTGGACGTCAACGATTTAGACTACAAAACGGTTTACGATAAACTCACTTTCAGGCTGAGTTATTTTGCGAAGGAGCGCACCAAGTCATACAGCCGGAATGAACGCTCATTTGGCTGCAGCCAGTCCTGAGGCAAAACAAACTAGCTCTACAAAAATTTTTAAGCCTGGCTCTAATCGACTGAATCTCAGCATACTCCGCTTTTGAAGCCTTGACACGTCAGTTGTTCTTTCACCTCTGAGTGGCTGCTCGCGACTGTCTGCAGGAGACTGATTATGTTATTGACCGCAAAAGCCATTAACTGACTTTTCGACTTAATCTCCTTAAGTTATGTGAGAAATTTGCCGATATGAAAACATGATCCCCCAGTCGCTACTGACATGCCCTGTCAGTAGCGACTGGTAATCTCAAGGAAAAATTACAAGGAGAACGCGCATGAGCGGGCATGAGGTAATGGTACAAAGAATAACCGCTATTATTGCAGAACTTTACCAGTACGGTTTTGTATCACGTAAGAAGATGATGGACGAATTCAACATCAGTGAGCGTACTTTGTATCGTGATCTTAATCGTCTGGGCGACAGAATCGTCCCCGATGGTGATGGTATTTACAGGCTGGCTCCCGCTTACGCTAAACCTCAGGCTCTAAAAGAACAACAAAATCTCATCAATGCCCTGGGGATGGCAGAGTTATTCCCTGTAAAAAAAATCTTCTCCCAGCCTGACATGACTTCACTGATCATCAGATCGCTGCCCGGAGATCCAGAAGCGAAACGCGTACTTGAGAATAACTATAGTGTGTTCGATAAAGCGATTCGTGAAAATAGCCTTTGTGAATTTCATTATAAAGGGAAACATCGGACCGTCGCGCCTTATAAGCTTATTAACATAAAGAGCGTCTGGTATCTCGGTGCGGTAGAGAATGAAAAGGTTAAAGGATTCCAGCTCACCAAAATTCATTGGCTGAAATTTAAATCAGAGCACTTCACACCACAACCCCATATCACACAATACTTTGCTGAAGAAGATGATGTCTGGTTTTCTTTGGATAAGCAGATTGTACTCCTTAAAATTTCAGCCGACGTAAGCCATTTTTTTAAACGTCGAAATGTTCTGCCTGCCCAAAAGTTAATTCGTCAGGAACCTAATGGCGACTTGATCGTGCAAACCAAAATGGCACACGAAAACCAGCTATTTCCATTATTACGTTATTGGTTACCAAACCTCACTATTATTTCCCCGATTAGCCTACAACAACGTTTTTATCAGAAGCTCAACCAGCAGATAATAGAAATGAAAAACCCATTGCAGTGAAATTATTTTTGACAACATACAGCAGGAGTAAAAAATGTTACGTGGTTCAGAAAGAAAAGAAGCATTAGCCAGTCTCAAAAGTGCAACTAACCGTTATGAAGTACAGGCTAAAGACACCCAGGATGAGATCACTGCCCTCTTTCTGTTACGCCAGAAATGCAGTAAGGACCTGATTGCCCGTGGTGAAAATTTTGTTAATCGACTGGCGAATACACCGAAAGAGTTTGATAAATCCTGGAGCGAATTGAAAGCGGAAATCGCTGAATTTGATAACGTGGTGGAAAAACTGGAAGAAGAATACCGCGCATCACATATTGGTAAAGGAACGGCTGCTGCGGGGGTTGCCGTTGGGGCGGGGGTCGCCGCATTTGCCCCTACGGCTGCGCTGGCGGTCGCAACAACTTTTGGTACAGCATCCACGGGTACCGCTATTGCTACGTTAAGCGGAGCTGCCGCAACAAATGCAGCCCTGGCATGGCTCGGCGGCGGCGCACTGGCTGCGGGTGGCGGTGGCATGTCAGCAGGAAGCGCACTACTGGCTCTGGCGGGTCCAATAGGCTGGGGGATTGGTGCTGTAGGCATCGCTGGCGGAACCCTACTAGCCCGTCGCAAAAACGGTAAAATCATTGATGAGGCACAACAGGAAGAGCGCCAGGTTCGCGCAAAAACCAGCGAACTTCGCGTGATGGAACGTGGTGCGCAAGAACTCAAGATGCTCACATCCGAGCACTATCATGGTACTGAAAGCATTATTGATGTGCTGGAAAAGGCTGCGCCTCAAGACTATTGCCAGTTTAATACCCATCAGAAAGATCAATTAGGGGCATTGATTAACCATATCAATGCATTATCAAAACTGATCAACAAGAAAATCCAGTAATGAGCATTAACCATAATACAGTTGGCGACCAGCTTATCGGCAGCGCGGTTAACGCCATTAATCAGACCCGCATTGATAGTGAACTGTTAAAACTATCGCAGCAGGAGCGTGCATTTGAGTTGGCTGGCGAACAAATGCAAAAGGTGCGTGATTTCATCGCGTCACCGGGTAACATCCTGGGCTCAATGAGCACCAAACACGGTGAAATTGCTGAGCAGGTAGAAGTTGGCGTGCGCAATGCTCGCCAGGCAATAGAAGAAAGGGTTCAGGATGCCTCTGATCTTAGCGCCACGTTTGACGGAGTGGGTCGAACCGCTCCGGCGGATTATATGATAGATGGCGTTGACGTGCAGTCAAAGTTTATCAACGGAGTTAATAATAACCTGAACCATGTCCTTCAGCACATGGAAACCTATCCCAATTTTACCCAGGGAGAATCCTTTTACCATATCCCCAAAGACTCCTGGCAAACGATTCAGAATGTTATTGATGGGAAGCCGGTGGAGGGCTTGAGCGAAAAAACAATACAGGCTATCAGGGATAAAGTTGCAGAAATTGAAAGTACAACGGGAAGATCCTTTAATGATGTCGTGCGTCCTGGAGTTTCTGATTACAAAGATGTTCAGTGGGGAAAAATTGACGAAACGCTTGATAAACATGATCAGGAATTAGCGGAACAGAACGAGGCAAAAAAAGCAGAAATTATTGACAATCACCAACCCTCCCTAAGTGAAGGCATGCGTGCAACCGCAATGGGAGCCGCTTTCGGTGGAACCTTTGCTCTTGTAACAGGTATATATAGCAAATACCGTGATGGTAAAAATATATTTCGTGGAGATTTCAACAGACAGGACTGGCAGGATGTCGGCTTAGATACATTGAAAGGTGCCGCTATTGGCGGTGTATCCGCCGGAGCAATTTATACCCTGACCAATTATGCCTCTCTGGGAGCACCGTTCGCCAGCGCGCTGGTCACTGCCGCTAAAGGTGTAAGCAATCTTGCTCTCTCCTATCAGCGCGGTGAGATTAATGCTGATGAATTTACCGATCTTGGCCTTATCATCTGCGCGGAATCGGCCATCGTTGGCGCAATGTCTGTCGCAGGTCAGGCAATCATCCCTGTGCCTGTTTTGGGGGCATTGGTTGGTTCTATCTCAGGGAAGTTTATGGTTACCGTAGCTAAAAATCTGGACAGTAAAGCACGCCAATTGCTGGCGAAAAAAATGGAGCAATTTACATGTCGCTTAAGTGAGATTGAGCAGAAAGCACTCAACCGAATTTTGAACGAGTTCGCGGCGCTGGGTGAGCTTACCGCAGCTGCATTTAGCGTGGAAAACAATCGCCGGTTGCTGGAAGCAAGCATCACGCTTGCCCAGGCCCACGGTGTTGAAGAGGTGAAGATAATCAAAAATGCGGATGATCTTGACACATTTATGATGGCGTAGCACTCGAATAAAAATTACAGCAAGGATAAAACCACAATGCTACAGATAATTGGTGCGTTAATTTTACTGGTAATCGGTTTTGTTATTATAAAAGCGTTGTTTAAGGCATCTCTCAATATTCTAGGTGTGATATTAGGATTGGGTGCATTGATTGTTGCAGGCCCACCTTTATTGGCGGGCTATATTGTAGAGCGCGTAACCTATGCGCTTCACTCACGTTGGCTGCTGGGTGTACCTCTTGCCATAGCAGGAATGGTGATTAGCTTTATGTGGGGACTTGATGGTAAACATATTGCCTACGAAGCTTATTCATTTGATTCAATGAAGTTTATTTTAACCGCTGCATTTGCCAGTGGCCTGCTTGCAGTACCTGTACAAACCAAGGCTATTCTACAAAACGGGCTTATACCAGCCGATATCAATGCCAAACTTAAAGAGTATTATTGCTGTTTTTATGCGTCTTACTTTTTGATGGCCTGCTCTGCGGCTACACCGTTTATAGCCTGGCAATATAATATCTCATCTTCACTGATGTGGTGGACAGGATTGCTATACTGGATAGCAGCCTTACTGACACAGTTCTATGCGGCAAACCAAATTCAGGAACTCAAGAAGTTAACTAATGCCATCAATACAGGGTTAAATGAGCAAAAAGCGATCAATAACAAACTTTGGCTGACGGAACTAAAAGAAGGAAGTAACCTCTCAGCAGAATTCGTAGAGACTATCTATCTCAAGTTGGTCTCACAGCATATTTTTCAGGGCGATACTCGAGAGCAGGATCTGGCTGGTGAAAACTGGCTTTTAAATGATGCCTGGTATGAAAGAAAGATGGCTGAATTTAATGAGCAGTTAAACAGTAAAATAGTACACTCATCAGATGAGCTAAGAAGCCTTTTTGGTAATAGGCTGAATTTACCCTCTGCTGCGAATGATGATCTCCTGAACCGTTATCTTGATGGTGGGAACTATTATTCTTTTTCGGATGGTCGAAAATTTGTCTCGTTTCACTATGTCGACGAGCTTTGTACCTGCACTTCATGCGGTTTGAGCGAGATTAAAAACGCAAAACACCAGGGCGGTGGTGGGAGCCAGGAATGGTATTGCTCTGATATTTGCCGGGAAACGGAAAAACTCTGCATTGAAATTCACAAGCGACCACAGGCTGAATTTATTTCCAGTGCAGCAACAAACGGTCTGATTCTCATGACACTCCCGGAGGCCTGGAATACTAACGAAAAAATGTTTGCAGTGGGAGGACAAGGACATGGTTTTGCAGCCGAACGGGGAAATCATCTTACTGACAAAATCCAACTAAAAGATGCACATATTCTCGGTGATGATAATGCGAAAAATGGTGCAGACAGGCTGGTTAACGGTTCAGAGATTCAGACCAAATACTGTGCAACCGCTGCACGTAGCGTCGGTGCTGGTTTTGACGGACAAAACGGTAATTATCGCTATTATGACAGTAACGGAACCCCAATGCAGTTAGAGGTTCCGAAAGACCAGTATTCGAAAGCGCTTGAAACGATGGAGAACAAAATTCGCGATGGCAAAGTCCCCGGCGTTACCGATCCTGCAGAAGCCACAAAACTTGTACGTCAGGGACACCTGACTTATAGCCAGGCACAAAACATTACTAAGTTTGGCACGTTCGAATCTATCACTTACGACATTGCGGAAGGATCTATCATCAGCCTCGCAGCTGGAGGTATCAGCTTCGGTCTGACAGCTTCTATTTTCTACCTCAATACCGGCGATCGTAAGGCTGCGTTGCAAACGGCAGCAATACAGGCAGGTAAAACATTTACCCGCACACTGACAGTTTATGTGACGGTACAGCAATTACACCGTATCAGTGCCGTTCAGGGGTTACTTAAAAATATTGATTTTGCCGCTGCCAGCCCGACAGTTCGTAATGCGCTTCAACAGGGAGTCGGAGCTAACAATCTCAACTCCCTTAACAAGATGATGCGTGGCACACTGGTTACCTCTTTCGCACTGGTCGCCGTGACCACTGGTCCGGATATGATCAAAATGGTGCGAGGTCGTATTTCTGGGGCACAGTTTATAAAAAATCTGGCAGTTACTTCATCTGGTGTGGCTGGGGGTGCAATTGGTTCTATTGCTGGCGGAATGATGCTTAGTCCATTAGGTCCTTTCGGTGCTTTAGCAGGACGCGCAGCTGGTGGCTTGTTAGGCGGTATGATTGCCACAGCTATTTCCAAAAAAATAGCGGGTGCACTGGTTGAAGACGACCGAGTAAAAGTGCTGGCTCTCATCCAGGAACAGGTTACATGGCTTGCAACAAGTTTCATGCTTACAGAACACGAACTTGAAAACCTGAACGCGAATCTGGCAACAGTAATTGACCAAAAAACCCTGGAGGTTATCTTCGCCGCAAAAGAGCAAGACCGAGCAACGGCCAATATGCTGATTAAACCACTTGTAGTAAGTGTGGTTAAGCAACGACCGGTCCTGAGCTATGAACAATCGCAAATCTGCGAATTGGTCGATCAGCTTGATACATCGGTTTCATTATCTGCTGTTGCATAATGAAAGGTATAAATTCATTACCATCGTGATATGGTGCTTCAGACGAAGCAAACTTAAATACCATTAACCCCATGATACTATTGTAAAATCCAAAAAAACAATGGTAATCATCATAATGAACTGGTTCGAACAGACTTGCGGAAGAGTTTGGAGAATTAACAAATAAGGGGGCATTTGCCCCCTTCATCTTTATTTCAGTCGTTTACCTGCATCATCAACAACTTTCTCACCGTCTTCCTTAGCAAATGCGCCTTTTTGCGCATCCGGAAGAATATCCAGTACCACTTCGGAAGGACGGCACAGACGTGTTCCCAATGGTGTCACCACAATCGGGCGGTTAATCAGGATCGGATACTGAAGCATAAAATCGATTAACTGATCGTCAGTAAACTTATCTTCCGCAAGCCCCAGTTCTTCATAAGGTTCAACATTTTTACGCAATAGTGCCCGTACCGTTATCCCCATATCTGCAATGAGTTTGAGCACCTCATCGCGTGAAGGTGGATTTTCAAGGTAAAGAATAACGTTCGGTTCAGTACCGCTGTTGCGGATCATCTCCAGCGTATTACGAGACATGCCGCAGGCTGGGTTGTGATAAATGGTGATGTTGCTCATATCAGTATCTCATTACAACGTGAAAGAGAGACGTAGCGCCAGCGCTGCCAGTGTTACAAACAACACAGGAAGAGTCATGACGATCCCGGTGCGGAAATAGTATCCCCAGGTGATGGTCATATTCTTCTGTGAAAGGACATGCAGCCAGAGCAGCGTTGCCAGGCTACCAATAGGTGTTAATTTTGGTCCCAGATCGCAGCCAATCACATTGGCATAAATCATCGCTTCTTTGATAACGCCTGTTGCGGTGCTGCCATCAATAGAGAGAGCTCCAACCAGCACGGTAGGCATGTTGTTCATGATGGAAGACAGGAAAGCCGTCAGGAAGCCAGTACCGAGCGTCGCGGCCCAGAGTCCTTTATCCGCCAGTACATTCAGCACACCAGAAAGGTATTCGGTTAGCCCGGCATTGCGCAGACCGTAGACCACCAGGTACATCCCCAATGAGAAGATGACAATCTGCCATGGCGCACCGCGCAGCACTTTGCCAGTGTTAATGGCATGGCCTCGTTTAGCTACTGCAAACAGGATCACAGCTCCAACAGCCGCAATCGCGCTAACGGGAATACCGAGCGGCTCAAGGACAAAAAACCCAACCAGCAGAAGAATTAAAACTATCCAGCCGGTTCTGAAGGTTGCCAGATCTTTAATCGCCTTTGCCGGTGCTTTCAGGAGAGCCAGGTCGTAAGTCGGTGGAATATCTTTGCGGAAGAACAGATGTAGCATCACCAGTGTGGCGATAATAGCGGCAATATCCACTGGCACCATTACCGACGCATACTCAGTGAAGCCCAGTCCAAAGAAGTCCGCCGAGACTATATTCACCAGGTTCGACACGATAAGCGGCAGGCTAGCCGTATCGGCAATAAAACCGGCAGCCATGACGAATGCCAGCGTGGTGCCTTTGCTGAACCCTAATGCCAGCAGCATGGCGATGACTATCGGCGTCAGAATAAGTGCCGCACCATCGTTGGCAAACAGTGCCGCCACCGCCGCACCGAGCAGAACGATATACGTAAAGAGCAAACGTCCACGACCGTTACCCCAGCGGGAAACGTGCAGTGCTGCCCATTCGAAAAAACCGGACTCATCGAGCAGCAGGCTGATAATAATTACGGCAATAAAGGTCGCCGTCGCGTTCCAGACGATATTCCACACCACCGGAATATCGCCCACATGCACAACGCCAGATATCAGAGCCAGTCCCGCGCCCAGCATTGCGCTCCAGCCGATCCCTAATCCCTTCGGTTGCCAGATAACCAAAACAATGGTCAGGACAAAAATAGCGCCTGCCAGTAACATAAATCCTCCAGACAGGACGGCTCTGACGCCCTGTGTATACAAAAAATTAAACTGCCAGCTCTCTGAGTTTCTCGATGCCAGTGGGCTCTGATGCCAGTACGGGTACTAACGCTATGCGGCTTGCATGCTAGTTCTTCACAGCCTCGATCTGAGGAAGTTCTTGTTGAGCACGCAGACAAAGCAGTGGTGAATGAGTCTGTGCAACAGAAAGGCTGTTATTGATAATCCAGCCCCAGGGATGAATCCCCGCGCGCTCAAGATCGGACTGCAGGTTTGCAGCTTCCAGTACAGGTGTGGTTTCAGGCAGAGTGACCAGCAGGACTTTGGTACGTTCCGGGTCCTGAATCGAAGTTTTTCCTACACCTCCCTTACCGGTGAAAAACAGGTAAGACGGGATATTCTGTAAGAATTTCATATGTCCTCCTGACATACTCAACAACAGGAAGTTTTACCACCACAGCAACTGGCGGGAGCTAAACCCACCTTTTCCAGCGGTATACCAAACCAGCGAGCCAGTTCAGCGCGTTTCGGGTATCGCCCGGCCATCACTGTTTCACCATCCAGTAACAGCAGCGGAAGCCCTTCAGCTCCAGAAGCTTCAAGGAAAGCTTTCGCTTTCTCATTCTGAACGAAGCTCATAGGCTGCTGCGCCAGGTTGTAACGTTCGATCTGGACCCCACGCCCTTTCAGCCATTGAACATCAGCAGAAAAATCGACCAGAAGCTGATCGACATCTGAACCACAAACGCCGGTACTGCAGCACAGCGCCGGATCAAACACCGTTAACGTTTTCATCTTTAACACCTCACATTCGTAAAAACATATATGTATAGGCAAATTTTTTAGATACAAACAGCCTTACCGCTGCCAGAGCAGTTGGCTGATGCCAGCTTACGGGCGATGGCCTGTACGTCGTCCTGTTGGCTTAGCCAGGCCTGCTCAATCACCTGGGCAGCCCAGGAAGGAATATGCGGAGATAAGCGGTAATGAACCCATTTTCCCTGCTTGCGATCCAGCAATAGGCCACTCTCCCGAAGCATTGCAAGGTGGCGGGAGATCTTGGGCTGTGACTGTTCTAGCGCAGTGCAAAGGTCGCACACGCACAGCTCTCCCATCTCTCTGAGCAGCAACACGATGCCCAAACGGGTTTCATCGGAGAGGTTTTTGAAGAGTTGTAATGCTATGATTTTCATCGAATTTAACGAAGCCTTGAAATTGTGTTGCTTAAAGAATAGATGCATTACATATGGTAAATCATATATTTAACATCATGGTAGTCCCTTCGTTTAACCAAATCAACTAATAGATCTTCCGCAAAAAATGAGCAAAATTCGGTTGCATAGTTTACGTGATACCTCATCATGAAATAGATTTTTTACTTTAAAGAGGGATTTTAAGTTGGAAATATCATCTCTGAAACTCAAGGGTTTTAGAAACTTTAAAGATGCACACATCAATTTTAACTCAAATACTCTGGTCATCGGTGCCAATGATGTTGGCAAAAGTAATATGTTGCATTCGCTAAGAATGCTATTAGATAAAAGTATATCAGATTCAGAAATTGAACCAAATGAACTTGACTTTCATTTAGAAAACGGAAAATCATGTGAAGAATTTGAAATTATTATTCATTTTAAAGATATCAATGAAGATGCAGTACTTTCAATTTTGAAAGGGAATGTCAGTGACTCAGGTGAATCGTTCATTAAGTACATTGCACAAAAATCCGATCTCAGCTATAAACTTTTTATTGGTGAGTCTTTAGAGTCTTTACAAGAAATCAACTCTCGCTATTATCTTAAATTCGTTAATTTAAAATATATTCAATCACAACGAGATTTAGAGAGGTTTATTCGTAAAGAAAAAAGACAACTATTAAAAATCGCACAGCAATCATTGAACTCTGAAGAAAGAAAAGAAGATGACGATTTGTTAGGAGAGATAAGTATAGATTTACAGTCTATTAATGATAAAATATCTCAACTTATATATGTAGAAAGAGCTACAAAAGATGTCAACGATGAGCTAAAAAAACTTGCGCATCATTACTCAGAGTATTCTGTGCAACTAGATACTGGGGCAATTGGAATAAATGACTTTATTGACAACCTACAACTTGGAGCTAATACAAATGGTTCTAATGTTATGCTTGGAGGAGACGGGCGAAACAATCAAATATTATTAGCTTTATGGAAAGCGAAAAGTATTAAGGAACATGATATCGAGAACGAGGTTATCTTCTATGTTATCGAAGAACCTGAAGCACACCTACATCCTCACCAACAAAGAAAACTGGCTGATTATTTGATATCAGAACTTCCAGGTCAAACGATCATTTCATCCCACTCACCACAAATAGCTGTAAACTTTGAACCAGGCTCAGTAATAAGGTTGCTTGACCGTGCTGGACACACAGTAGCCGCAAGTGAAGGGTGTTCTAAAGATATTTCAGATGGCTGGGAAGGAATGAGCTATCGGATGAGTATATTGCCAGCAGAATCGTTTTTTTCAAATGGAGTTTTCTTAATCGAAGGACCATCAGAAGTTTTATTCTACCATTCTTTAGCCGAAAATTTAAACATTGATCTTGATTATTTAAATATTTCACTGGTTTCAGTGGACGGAATATCATTTAAAATTTACGTAGCTATACTAGATGCTTTAGAGATCCCATGGGTAATGCGAACGGATAACGATATATCTAAACTTAAAGATCAAGACAAGTGGCAATATTCAGGTATAAACCGATGTTTAGATATAGCCGGTTTGGAAAAGTTTGAACATAGCGACATACAAATAGTACCTATAGATACTCTGACCAGCGGTGATTGGCAAACAGTTTCTGAAGAAATAAATAAATGCGGGGTATATTTATCCAAAGTTGATTTAGAAACTGATCTGGTAGGAGAATTAAGCGCACCAATTTTAAACGCTTTAGGTAAGAAAAATGACCAAGGTGCGATAGAGTACTTACAAAAGAAAAAAGCATTAAGAATGCGAGAACTTCTTAAAGATATAAAAACAGACCTTCACAAGCTTAATGCCGGTGAATTAATTAAACCGTTAAACCATCTTGTAAAAATAATTAGAGGTGAATGAAATGAGTACTTTCTCACCAACACCTCAGCAAGCATTAGCCATTGACTACACTGGAAGCATGGTAATAACAGCATGTCCGGGAAGCGGTAAGACTACGGTTATAAAAGAAAAAATCAGAAATATTACCGACTGTCTTCCAGAGCATAAAGGGGTCATTGCAATTACATTCACAAAAAAAGCAAGTTCAGAACTGGAACGTAGATGCAAGGCTGAAGGACACAATGTAAAACATAGTTTCTTTGGTACTATTGATAGTTTTTGCTTAAAGGAAATAATTATTCCATTTCTTTCAAGGGTATGGGGAGGAACACCAACAGAATGCAAAGTCTTAAAGAAATTGGAATCTCCATATAACCATTTCATAGAAAGCAATTTTGCTGGCACACCATCAGTTATTAATATCAATGAGGACCCTGGGTATAAAAAACTATACGATGAGGGAATACTTTGGATGGGGTCATTCTCGGCCTTAGCATTAAAAATAATTAATGAATCATCTGCTGCGAAGCGGTATATCAAAGCAAGATATAGCCATATATTCATAGATGAGTATCAAGATTCGTCTTTATCTCAGCATGAGCTATTTCTAAAAATAAACGAACTTGGCTTATGCTCCATTGCTGTTGGTGATGTTTGGCAATCAATCTATGAATTTAGAGGAGGGAATTCGGAGCTTCTTTTAGAATTGGTAAGTAATACAGAATGCTTTAAGCATTTTGAGATAAATTTCAACCATAGATGCCACCCATCAATAAGCAATTATGCTTCAAGATTGCTTGAACCATCCTATGTTTTACTACCTGCGGATGAGATAAGAGTATTTAGGAGACGACTTAATGGAAATCTTAAAGATGCTGCTGTTACGATTTCCTCTTGGATTTCAGGATGGCTGAGTAGTGGCGAATGGAAGTTAGAAAAAGCAAATCAAATAGCCATTTTAGCAAGAAAAGAAAAATCACTAACATTATTCTGCTCTGGATTAAACTTAAACTTCAGGCTTTATGTTGACACACCTCTAGATAAAATTGGTACTGATTGCTCAGATCTATACAAAGATCTGTTAGCATACAAGTACGGCTCTATAAGTACAGCACAAGAGTTTATTAACAAAGTTTTTGATGGGGTTATAGTAGATGATAACACTCTGCTCTTACTAAGAAAAAAAATAAAAACAATTAGAAATGAATTAAAAAATGAAGATTTAATACATAAGTTTCATGATATTGCATATATTTTAGGGATAAATTCAACAGAACATACTGATGGGGCTGTAATAAGAACAATCTCAGACGATATTTTAGTCAAACAATTCAAACCATTAGATGATAATGAGATACAAGTAATGACCCTTCATAAATCTAAAGGACTGGAATTCAAATTAGTATTTCACCTAGATTTAGATGAATGGTCTTTCCCATTTAGAGAATATAACAGCGAAGACAGATACACACCTCGATACCCGACGCTTCAACAAGAACTTAACCTCCACTACGTTGGTATAACCAGAGCTGAGAATTGTTGCATCCTTATTAACTCATCTCTCAGAGAAAATGCATCTGGGGACTTTAAAAACACAGATGAATCATATTTCTTCAAATTACCTCAGTTAAATAATCTGTATAGTTGAACTTTGTAATCATTTACATAGGAGGGATAATTCAAAAAAACCTCCTTTAATTTTAACACTCAACACACTAAGTGTAAAAATATGAACACCAACATGCCGATTATTAATTTTCGCAATTGCTTTTATAAGGAGCAACATTCCAGAAGAACGGCTGCTAAGTTAGCAGCCTGCAGAATTAAAGCTTAAAAAATTTATTATCTTGAGATAATTCAAGAATAATATAACGAGTATATTTCTGGTAATCTTCTGTTATTAATTTATCAGACAGCATAGATACAATATGTTGCCCTGACAATTTAATCGACTCATCAAAAATTTTGCGAACGTGTTGAATATCGATTTCATCAATAGAATCGTGTAGTACAAAGTTAGGTCTCAAAGCTTTTATATCACAAACGGTCTTGATATATGCTAGATCGAAAGTAACAACCTCAAGTCTCTTTAACCCACCTTCGTTATTTGACTCCACATCATCTACATGTGGGGTAGCCATGCCCGCGCAGGACAGCTGGCGCGTACGTCTGGCGATGGCTCGTGAGTGGCGTGACGTGGTGAACAAGCATGGCGGGGATGTGACGGTGACGCATCTGCCTGAAGTGGGAATCAAAGGGAATACCCACTTCCCGTTCTCTGATTTAAATAATGTGCAGATTGCTGATTTGGTTAGTCAATTTTTGAAGGAAAAAGATCTGCAGTAGGAAGAGCCAATATTGAGCCTTCATTAATGAAGGCTCAATACAAACATCAGTTTTATCAAAAAAATAAAATGGGAACGTGACGGTCTGCTTTGAGCGAAAAGAGGACCTTCAAATCCTAACAGGTTCCATTGATTAGCCTTGGCTGTCAGTTACGCCATCGTTAACATGAAGCCGATCGAATAATTCCCTATCCATTTTTTACAAATACGCAGTGGCAAGAAAGACAGATTCTGGCTCATGACAAGTAGAGTGATTCATTTGTATAAAGAGACTTCGCCTTCAGGACGCGTTTTGAACCTGCGATGCATCCACAGGTATTGCTCAGGGGCTCGGAGAATTTCACGCTCGATGATCTTGTTCATATAAGCCGCTGCGGCGACCTTGTCTTCCCCTGGATAGCCTGACAACGGATTGCTGATATACATGTGATAACCTTTTTTATCGCTACGTCGGATCATGCTAAGTGTGATCAAGTGTGCACCAGCGAGTTTTGACAGAGCATACGTTCCGTTCGTCGTGGCTGCTTTTTTTACCGAGAAAAAAGGTGCAAAAACGCTTCCCTTAGACCCATAATCCTGGTCTGGTGCAAACCAAACGGCTTCACCAGCTTTTAGCGCATGAACAAAACCAGATAAATTACGTCGATTAATCATAGCCTTATTTGAACGCATACGCCCTTTTGTCTGTACCCATTCCATTAGTGGATTATTGTGTGGGCGATACGTTGCCATCATAGGATGGCATAAACCCATTACTCTTCCACACAATTCAAGGGACATAAAATGAATCCCGACAACTATTACTCCTCTGGTCGCACCGGTCAGGTTTTCAAGCCCTTCGACATCAAACCATTTTTTGACTCTCGCATCGCTCCAGAACCAGGCCATTCCTGTTTCCATCAGTCCCAGCCCGAGAGAAACAAAGTTTTTATTGACCATCTGGCTCCGGGCAAACGGTGTCATCTCGGGAAAGCAGAGTTCGATATTTCTAATCGCAATTCCTTCCCGGCGTTTCAGAAAGGGTCTGGATATTTTTCCAAGGCCGGAGCCCAGAATGTGTAAAACCGGGTAAGGAAGTTGAACGAGAAGCCACAGCAGACCCAAACCAGACCAGGTAAGCCAGTAGCGGGGATAAAGTAAATTATGAGTAAAAGTCTGTGCCATAAATTTCCTTAATGCTAATGAAGGTTATAACGCAAAAGGAAAACAATGAGGCAATTCGTCTTTAGCGATACATTTTATTTTAGACAATTTAAATTTATCTAAATTCAGAATAAAACAAATAATTTTGCAATGACTGGTAAAGGATTTAAAGAGTCATGAATGAATTGTAAGCCAGTAAAGTTATTCTGTTATAAATTCATGGATTTATCATTGATACTCAAGAAATTGTCTTCTGGATTCATCATCATCAAGGTACTCAAAAGAAAGAAGGCGAATTTTGGTAAGTTTATAAAACCACTCGCAATCGTTTCGTTGAATAATTTCGCCAGGTTTGAAACATATCCCGGATGCCACCCGGATAATCGCATATTTACCATTACTAAACCTGACCCGGTGAATACAGAAAGGTTGACCGGCCTGCCCGTGACAGCTGTTCGACAGGATATGCCCTTCAATAAAAACAGATTTTTTAAATTTCATCATCATACCCTCGACAACCGCAGCACAGGAGAAATGTTGTCATTTCCCGACATCACTTACGTTAAGTGGCAGAAGCTGATCAGCCGCCGATACACCAGCATTCTGAAGGTCTGAACAACAGTCCGCAGGCAGGGCACTCAAGAACCGCATCTTTTCTTAGTTTACCTGCTTTCTGATCAGCTCTGTGTGCGCATACCGGGCAGGCAACATGAACCGGTCTTCCTTTAAAATACCTGAGCCCTTTAGTATAAGACATAAATAATTCTCTGAGGAATACAGTAATTATTATACGCTTTGATATAAAAATAACTGGCATAAGTTATGTTAAGTTGTGTCTGAATCAGGATATCAGATATTGAAAACTGAACGTCTGATTTATGATACACTACCCTTCCGTGAGAAATTTATGATGAAATCAGAAGACACCCTTGACTGGTATCCGGCACAACTACCGCCAGTGAAAATTATTCTTGGCGAAGCCGTGCTGGCTGTGGGCAAACAGGGCCGACCGATTAATACCCGCACCTTGCTGGAATACCTTCAGGTCATGCAGGACAAACAAAAAAGGCGGGATGACAAAATCGCCATGCAGACTGCGATTGATGTTCTCAGGGATAATCAGCGCATTAACGGCAGACGTTAATGCGCCTCTGGGATAAGTGTTATTTCTGAATGATCTCAACCGTATGGTTTTGTCCATCATTCTTCAGCGGTATTCTGTCATCAGAGAGGAGAACACCATCCAGTGTCACGCGATATTCTGCATCGCCGCGTGAGACACTAATCTGATAATGGCTTTCGGCATACTGATAGGCCATAGAAAAAGACGGCCACTCATCCGGTAACCGGGCATGAACAGTAAAGTCAGCGCCGGTGCGTTTTATCCCCAGTAATTCCTCGGTAAGCAAACGCCAGGCCCAGCCAGCAGAACCGGTATACCAGCTCCATCCTGCGCGTCCGGTATGGGGAGCGACGCTGTAGACATCAGCACTCATGACATAAGGCTCAGCTTTATAAATCCCGACAGAGTCCGCATTCAGAGTATGATTTATAGGGTTGAGCATTGACCAGAGTTGCCAGGCACGTTCGGCATTCCCCATCCGGGCAAATGCCATCACGGCCCAGATGGCGCCATGAGTATACTGCCCTCCGTTTTCCCGCACACCGGGCAGGTACCCCTGTATGTAACCTGGATTTGGACCGTGTCCATCGAAAGGAGGCGTTAACAGTTTAATCAGTCCCCCTTCGTTATCCACAAGATGCTTATCCAGCGCCCGCATGGCCTTTGCACACCGCCCCGCGCTCGCGACCCCGGACAATACAGACCAGCTTTGCGCAATCGCATCAATCCGGCAGTCCTGTGAGGCTTTCGACCCCAGGGGAGTACCATCGTCAAAATATCCACGCCGGTACCATTCACCATCCCAGGCGTGGGCTTCGAGATTGCTTTGCAGGCGCAGAGCCTGTGAACGGCACATCGAGGCGACACTTTCATCCAGCCTGCGCTCCGCCAGCGCAGCAAACCGTTGCAAAATATCGTACAGGAAGAAGCCCAGCCAGACGCTTTCGCCTTTGCCTTCGATACCCACCCGGTTCATCCCGTCATTCCAGTCACCAGCCCCCATCAGCGGCAGGTCATGCTCCCCGAACCGCAGCCCATGTCGAATAGCTTTGACACAGTGTAACCAGAGAGTCTCTTCGGTGCCGCTGATGACCGGCGTGTCATAGACAGACTCTTCACCAGGCTGAAGCGGGCGTCCCTCCAGATAAGGAATGCATATTCCCAGAGCATCCATATCCCCCGTCGTTTCAACATAGTGGCAAACGGCAAGCGGCAGCCACAGGTAGTCATCGGAACAACGGGTACGGACACCGTTGCCGTGTGGCGGGTGCCACCAGTGCTGCACATCCCCCTCGATAAACTGCCGGGAGGCACAGAGTATTATCTGTTCACGCATCCGGTTCGGATCGGCATGGCTCAGTGCCAGTGAGTCCTGCAGCTGATCGCGAAAACCAAATGCACCGCCAGACTGATAGTAGCCACTACGGGCCATAAGACGACAGGCTACCGTCTGATACAACAGCCAGCCATTAACCAGTAAATTTATGGACGTGTCGGGGGTGTTAACTACGATTTTATCGAGCACATTGTGCCAGTGATTATGAATCCGGTTCAGCTCCTGGCGGACCGTATCCTCGTTCATGTAACGGGCCAGCGTCTCCTGAGCATAAACATCATTCTCCTCTGCGCCGAGGATAAAAATAAATGTCCTCTGGTCCCCGTCAATTAATGTCACCGCCGATTGCACCGCTCCGCAGGGATCCAGACCGGCCCCCGTCTTACCAGAAAGCTTTTGCAGTTTCATGGCCGACGGGGCGTGAAGGGAACCATTACGGCCAATAAACTCCCGGCGGTCCCCTGTCAGAGAACAGTCATTACCGCTGACGGCAAAAAATGCAGTTCGGCCGCCACCATTATCACCATAAAAGTTGTTCGCAAGTACCCCGCAGCCGCCGGGCGTTCTGGCCACATGTGTCACAATGTGAGGAGCTGAGCGAGTTCGTGTTTCTCCGAGCGTCCACTCTACATAGCCTGTGACGGAAAGTTGACGTGTCCGTCCCGAAGAGTTACTGAGCGTCAGGAGCACCAGTTTAACCGGATCCTCTTCGGCAACCAGGACCGTCAACTCGCTGTCGATACCACTCTCTCGATGGGCAAAAACGCTGTAGCCAAAACCATGGCGGGTCAGGTAATCACCGTGTCCGCGAATAGGTAAAGCCGTTGGCGACCAGCACTCCCCGCTCTCTTCATCGCGCAGGTAAAATGCCTCGCCGCTGCGATCGCTCACCGGATCGTTCTCCCACGGCGTCAACCGGTATTCATGTGCATTCTCATACCAAGAGTAGGCCTGTCCTGCCTCTGAGATCACGCTGCCAAAACGGGAATTTGCCAGTATGTTCGACCAGGGAGCCGGTGTAAGCGCATTTTCCCGAAGGACGATCTGATACTCCCGCCCATCCTGAGAAAATCCACCGTACCCATTGAAATGGCATAGCTGACTGATATCAGGGCTCCAGTCCGTATGTTGATTACGTTCGCGCACAGCACGCGGAATGAATGCCCTAGCCGGCGATTTCAGGGTATGAATACGCTGATTAAGCTGCTCATTAATACCCCCAGCGCGGTCATCAAGATAAAGACAGGCCACGCTCATCAAAAGCAACTTATCCTCAGCGGAGAGATGCTCACCGTTGCGGACAAAAAGCCCGCCCTTTTTATCCAGCAGACTGGCTTCAGACCCGGCATAAATTAACTCCATAATCTGATTTTGTAATCCCTGCTGGTAGCCGCCGGGGCTGTTATTCAGGATAACCAAATCAACATCCAGCCCTTTCTGTCTCCAGTAACGGTGTGCCTGAATCAGTGTTGTCACTGAGGCAATACTTTCTTCGCTGGTTATACTGAGCAGCACTATCGGCAGATCGCCTGAAATTGCCCAGCCCCACAGACCGGACTGACCACGCCGGTTGCGGCTGATCACCAGACCTTCGGCGCGAAGCTCCTGGGCAGGGTAAAGCACAGCGCTGGCGAGACGATTAAACAAAGTTGCATCATCTTCACTGGCATTCATCTGGCGTAATACCACCAGACTGTGAGACCAGGCCAGTTCAAAGACGCGATCGGCAATAGGGTAATCGCGATATTTTTCCAGCAGCGCCAGGCTCTGCTGGCGGGTCTCGCTGATACCATAAATGATATCAATCGTGACCGGATGCCCCGGTTGTAGAGTGATGGAGTGACGTATTGCCAGTATCGGATCCAGCACTGACCCCGACGTGTTGCTGAGCGTCCCTCCCGTCTCTATTGCCAGGGCATCAGCAGGGTTTCTGCCACGACCAAGAAATTTTGCCCTGTCCGTTTCAAACGAGACGTTATGTCGGTTATCGCCATGCACCACCATCATGTGAAACAGGCAGGGGCTCGCTTCATCCGGAGAGCGCGGGCGCCGGTGGCAAAGAATGGCGCCACGCTCAGGATCCAGCTCAGTCTGAATAAACAGATTGCTGAATGCAGGGTGAGCCAGATCGCTGGCATCAGGTGCCATTACCACTTCAGCATAGGTTGTCAGTTCCAGAGAGCGGGGCTGGCGACCACGATGGATCAGTGTGAGCCGTCGCAACTCAACATCATCCTCCGGGGAGATCACCACCTGAGTTTTGACGCTAAGTTCTCCGAAGGTGCGTCGGAATTCAGCCCCCGCATCGGTGAAGAAAACTTCCTCGTCTTGTCCGCTGAAGTTGCCTGTCGGTTGCCAGGTATTGCTCCATACATCCCCCGTCTGTGTATCACGGATGTAGCAGAATGCTCCCCAGTTATCACGGGTGGTATCACTGCGCCAGCGTGTGAGTGCAATATCATTCCAGCGACTGTAACCACCGCCGCCCGCGGTCAACATCAGATGATAATGGCCGTTGGACAGGAGTTGAATATCAGGAGCTGGTGTATCCACGCTATAGAAAATACGGGGTTCATAGCGAACGGGTTTGACCCTGCCCTCATGAGATTCAAAGTGACGGCGCGGACTGTACAGATCGACCGCATCCGGCACGCGCTCCTGTAACAGGAGACTCGCTGACCTGAATACCGTACTGGACATAAAGCGTTCAGTCATGGGGGCGTCAAGCAGCACATGAGCCAGCGCCTGAAATGCCATACCCTGGTGATGCGCCATCCAGGACTGTACGACCGCATAAAGCTGGCCGGTTGCAAGACGTGAGGGGGTATAGTCCAGCGCTTCATAAAAACCGTATTCGCCGCATGCACCATTTTTTTGCAGCCTGAACAGGTTCTCACAGGCTCTCTGTGGGGAAACCATCAGCGCCAGCAGTGTGGCGTAAGGAGCAACAACCATGTCATCGGCAAGCCCCCTGCGCAGACCAAGACCCGGTACGCCAAATGCCTGATACTGATAATTATGCTGAACATCAAAAGCATGATAGCCAGACTCTGAAACACCCCATGGTACCCCGCGTTCTTTCCCCCAGAGAATCTGGCGCATAACCGCCGACTGACTCATTTCATCGAGCAGGCTGCCGGGCCAGGTGGGCATCACCAGATTCGGCATCAGATATTCAAACATGGACCCACTCCATGACATCAGGGCAGTTTCATTATCAATCGTGGTAAACAATCGCCCCAGCGCATACCAGCTTTTAAGAGGTAACTGATTAGTCGCAATGGCAAGAAAACTGGTCAGGCGGATTTCAGACGGCAGGAGATCGTAGTGGCTCTTGTCAGGCGTATTCGTGTCACAGTTATAACCGATACTGAGCAGACTGGTTGCTTCACTGTACAGAAAGGCGAAATCCATTCTCGCATGCTCATCCAGCCGCTGTTCTAGCTCGGTGATAATATTGAGTCGCATTCGGGCCTGCTCCGTCGCTGACGCCTGTGATGTTCCTGTACCGGTTGATGTCTGACGGGCAAGCTCGCTCAGCGTCGGCAGCGTCTGTTCGTCCCACGATACAGGTAACCAGCCAAGCAATAACGACCACTCATTGCAGAACTGAACCAGTTGATTCTCCAGATGTCCTGCCCAGCGAATCTGAAGGGGCGCCCCCTGATGACATAACGTGGACAGATGGTTGCACTGGATGCTCATGTTTTTCAGTTCACTGAAAAATGCCTGTGGAGAGAGTGACACCGCGCTCAGGCAGTGTTTGCGCAGCAGTCTCAGGTTGTCAGGTGGGTTCTGACCCCACTGTTTTTCCAGAATATCCAGCGTATCGTTCAGTCCTGCCAGTATCTGTTGGCTGTTTAAAACAGGCTGATGACGCATGGCGGACAGCCCTGCACGCAGCGTCAACAAATGCCCGGCCATATTGCCGCTGTCGACGCTGGAGATATAGCGTGGACTGAGGGGGACCAGCGTACGGGTGTCATACCAGTTGTAGAGATGGCCCCGGTAGTGCTCCATTTTATCCAGCGTGTCGAGCGTGAGCGACACGCGCCGGAGCACCTCTCCGCCAGGCAGGTAGCCAAAGTCCCATGCCGTCAGGTTAGCCATAAGCGAAAGACCAATATTGGTAGGGGAAGTTCGATGTGCCACCGTCGGTTGTGGTATTTCCTGATAATTATCAGGCGGAAGCCAGTTCTCTTTTGCTGTGGCAAAGGTTTCAAAAAAAGCCCAGATTTCACGGCTTGTCTGGCGTAACAGCTGTTTTTGTTTCTGATTTGGCGAAAAAACCTTACGCACGGGCTGGCGACTCAACCAGCTCATCAGCAGCGGTGCCACGCACCATAACAAACCGATCGGCAACGCAATCCACAGTAGCTGGGGGGCAAATTGTCCGGTCAGTATTATCAGCGCCACGCCACCGACAACATTCAGCCACATCGCCTGATAAAAACGTGCAACAGTGGGTCTGGCCTGATTGCTGTCCTGGCTGTGGCTGACCCACTGGCTGAGGTGACGCCTGCTTATCCCCAATCGCCATAGCGTCACGGCGATCGCTTTCAGTGAATATCCGGCTTCGTGCGGCAGTATCGCAACATTAAGACCGATTCCAGACAGACGCTTCAGCGCGCCCGACCCCACCAGTAACAGATGCGGCTTCAGGCGGCGGCGCAGAGGTTTATGGAGAAGGTCATGGGTGATGCATAGGATGGCTGGCAACAGCCAAATCAGTGATAAGATGCCCAGCCAGTAAACCGGATTGGGTACCCCAAGCAGGGTGAAGAACAGCAATACAAGTAAAGAGGGAGCGACCAGACTGCGACGCAGATTATCAAGTAATTTCCAGTAAGAAAGCGCAGTCAGCGGATTCCTGGCCCGGGCTCCATCGGCTTTTCGGACACGTGGTTTCAGCCAGTTAAGCAGTTGCCAGTCGCCCCGGATCCAGCGTGAACGCCGCGCAACATCCGACAGATAATTATTAGGGTACTGTTCGTAGAGTAACACCTCACTCAGCAGACCCGAGCGCGCATAGCACCCTTCGAGTAGGTCATGGCTAAGAACCAGATTTTCCGGGCAGGTGTTGGCAGTGGCCTGCATAAAAATGTCAACATCGTAAATCCCTTTGCCCACGAACGATCCTTCCCCAAAGAGATCCTGATAGATATCCGAAGACATCATCGAATAAGGGTTATTGCCGGGTATGCTGCTTCGCAGGCCTGCGTAACGCCCCTGACCGTTGCGTGGTATCTCCTCCGCAAGACCGGGTTGTAAAATACCAAATCCTTTGACCACCCTCTGGCGTACCGGATCATACTCTGGCGTATTCAACGGATGGGCCATCGCCGCGACCAGTTTGTGAGCCGTATCGCGCGGCAGCACCGTATCACTGTCCAGGGTAATAACGTATTTAATGTGACCCGGTAAAATGTGAGCAGGCATGTCTGCAACGCTGACGAATTGCGTCCCCGGATGGCGCAACCAGCTGTTCAGTAACGCCAGTTTTCCCCGCTTGCGTTCATAGCCCATCCACATTCCTTCCTCGGGGTTCCATTCAGGCTGGCGGTGTAACAGATAAAAACGTGGTGGACCGGAGGGGTAGCGCCGATTCAGCGCCTGCGTATCGGCGATCGCCTGTCTGAGCAGCGCGTGACTTTCCGGCGAGGGTTCATTTTCAGAATCAGCAAAATCAGTGAGCAGCGCGAACCTGAGATTTTCGTTTTCATTCCCAAGCCAGCAGACTTCAAGACTGGAGAGGAGCTGGCTGAAACTTTCGTGGCTGGTCAGCATGCAGGGGATGACGACCATGGTGGCACTGTCAGCGGGAATTCCGGTTGAAAAATCCATCCCCGGCAAGGGGCGAGGAACGCGAAAA
Source organism: Citrobacter sp. CK206 (assembly GCF_030333125.1). NCBI lineage: Bacteria > Pseudomonadati > Pseudomonadota > Gammaproteobacteria > Enterobacterales > Enterobacteriaceae > Citrobacter > Citrobacter sp. CK206. The sequence continues at coordinate 34,307 of NZ_JAOWGM010000021.1, read as the reverse complement.
CGGGTGGTTGCGTCACTGAGTAAATCACTCATTAACTGAGTTAAAGCGATAACCAGAGGCAATATCACCGCGATTAACAGCCAGTCTGCGCCCTGCATGGCAGTTTCGTGCAATATTGCCGCGGTCGCTGCGGTTGTCAACAATGCCAGGCTGCCAAGCCATGACAGCAGGGTTATTCTGTTGAAACTGTGCCGCAAGCGTATGAGTCCTGAAGTGTCTGCCAGGAGATGAATTTCCAGCGCCTGTCGACCTTCGCCCGCGAGATAATAACCAACATGATGTTCCGGTGTATTGGGTGCTTTTTCCTCTGAAAGCGCCAGCACCCTGTCAGCAACCTCATGCTCGCTGAGACCACTGTCTCTGGCCAGGATCTCTACAACGTGGCGGTAATGATCTCGGGTATTGAAGTGCATCCGGGGATAGATCCCGGCAGGATCATTGCGTAATGCCTGTTCAACGACGCTTATCGTTTCGGCGAGATCAGCCCAGTCCGTTTCACTCACTAATCGGAGACCCGCGATGCTGTTACTGACAGACAGCTGGCTGGCGGCAAGCTGTTGATTGAAACTATGTATGAGAACGTCGGTGGTGAGCCCCTGTTCCCGAAGGCACTGATCAACCCAGGTCAGAGGTAACGACAGCGCGTTGCCATGCCCCTGCAGGCGCCGCATCAGCTCTGCGACAAACGCGCTGGTTAACGGGGGGCGAGAGCGCGCCATATCAGCAACCACCATGATTAAATTACCAGGTGCACTCTTTGCACATTCGAAAATCCTGGTTATCCACGTATCGGCAAGGTTTCTGTCCTGCTGCGCATTTATCACTTCCATGCTGATACGACGAAGATTTTCAATCAGCGCCAGGCGCAGCATTCCCGGTAGTGCCCAGACTTCACCTAGCGTCAGCGGTGTCACCTGTTGATAGGCAGTGAGATAGCTGGTCAGGCTCGCGGCATCCCAGCGGCCATCACCGTGAGCAACTGCCTCTGATGCGATATGATAAATTCGTGGGCAATTCAGTGGCGATACCAGCGACGGGAGACCTTTTCCAAAACTTTTCGGCAAGTGCTGGCGGACGGTACGGATTTGTTCCTCAATAAGATAATAATTGTCCAGCAACCATTCACCGGCGGGCATGATACTGGTCTTTTTACCCGCGTTAAGCTCATAGCAGTTTTGGGTGATGACGTCCTCATTGTCGCCAAGCCGTTTCAGAAGATAATAAGGATGTTTATCCGGCGATACTTTATGAGTCTGCGCCAGCTTCTGACCGTAGCGCTCCATCTGGACGGTCGAAAAGAGTTCTGACCGCGGTGTGCTTTCACTCGCAGGATCGTTCGCCGAAAACGTTACGTTTTCGGCAGCATTCATCGGAATACGGGTGCGGTTAAACCACGCTCTTGGGTTCATTTTCATAGCATTGCTCTGATGCGACGTTAACGCGCAGGAGCAGTTGCGAAATCAGTTCAGAAACGTTCTCTCAGGATGGGCGTCAGGCATCAGGGATTTAACAACTGCCGGAATCTAACATAAGTATAGGACATGGGCTCTGATCTGCGGTTTTACTCGAACTAGCGTTGGAAGATAAACAGAGATTTACATCCGGGGCAAAGCATGGCCTGGTTGAGCCGGATTTTTGACAACGGTTGTGCTGATTTTAAGCCACAAACAGGACAGGCAGCAGTGGCAGTGGACGCACTGCTGAAGAGTTTCATTGCATAATTGATAACAGACATAACCATTAACCTTTCAATGAATGAGCTTCACCGTACCACATATGGTTAAGTTTTAATCTATTTATTTTGACACACTGAAAATCAGGAAAGATAAATGTTCGCAGCCACAGGCCCCCTGAGACCGTTTATCCGGCAAAATTCTATGCGGCTTCCAGGGATGAGTAATTCTGATTCGCGGGAGTTAACGGCTGAAATGTGAAGCAGAACGTCTTTTCGGCCATCAGATGGGATGATGAGGCCTTTACCACTAAGAATGTCAAAGCTTTTGACAATTCCTGTCATTTTATGGGACAAGTCAATTCCTTATTGAAAACACGTTAAGACTATACATTGAAAATAGTATTCAGCCACTTTTATTTTCCTTGCAGGACCTCTGGACGTCTAAAATATAATTTGCTTATATTGATTCCCTGTGCCTTAATGAATTCCAACAGTTCGATGTACTAACGAACGTTAAACATTTTCCGGGCAGTCCTCATTACCAGGCGCTATCGCTGATATCCCCTCCTTATGAGTCTATACGTTTAATACTATACGTTTACGATCAATACAATCATATATAACGGGAGTCAGTATGACCTCAAGAATTACAGGCCTGGTAAAATGGTTTGACGAAGACAAAGGTTTTGGCTTCATATCTCCTCTTGATGGCAGCAAAGATATCTTTGTCCATTTTTCTGCACTTAATGGCGACAACTTTAAAACTTTATTTGAAGGACAGAAAGTTGAATTCGCCATTCACAGCGGTGACAAAGGTCCTGCTGCTGCAAACGTAATACTTTGCGATAAATAAATCATTGTGGATCTGCGATAACGATGAAGGATTATTCCTGAGTAGACAGATCCATAACTTAAATCAGATGAAAGTCGTTTATTCTTAATATCAGGTCAGCATATTTTTTCGCAATTATGAGTGTACTGACCGATGTGATGAAGTGCAGGACTGCTGCATAAAAGTCTGAAAGCAGAAGCTAACTGCTTGTTAAATAATAAAGTGCGTAAGAGGCGAGGCTGCCTCCGAAAGCATCACGTCTTTGCTTTTACCTTAATGGCATCTGCCAGTTGACATTCACGCGAGAACAAGGTAATAGAATATGATAAAAGTCCTTGTTTTCTTTAATGCTGAATCCTGTAAAGTCACGACAGTTCTGGAAGGTATATCCTCTATCAGGCAGGAATATCCAAACGGTGAAGAAACACATCTTCGGATTATGTCTGCAAGTTTTCCTTCCTTAACTGGCGATCATGGTATTGTTTACGTAGCTTCTGACAGGGAGTTAACGTCACAGGAGATACTTAATGCGGCCAGGAAATATTTATAGCATTTTTGTTATGCTCTATGCTTCACGTTTAACTGCATACTCACCCTATTTATCAGAAGCGAACAAAAAATGAGTTAATAACATTTATGGCCTGCTAACAGCAGGCTTTTTTTCACATTCAACTTTTTAGAACTTCCCTCTGAAAAGAGAGAATAATTCACTTTCCTCTGACAAAATGCAGGCTCTCTCGCCCTACCTACCATCTTGCCTTTTGTGAGAAATCTTACTAAGCGGCAGGGCTAATTAACTTATTGACTCTTCTGCTTTAAGTTCATCAGGTATGACTGATGCAACAAGACATAAGGATAAATGCGAGGATTTTGAGCAGCGTCGCGATGATTCACGTCGTAACCTGGAATTCTTTGGCGCGCCCCATGTTGTGCTGCTTTTTATGCCAGAAGTGGGCGATAACGTTCGTGTTGCGGGTGACATAGGTATGTACGCTCAGACGCTTCTGCTGTCTCTCACCGCTCCCGGGTTAGGAGGCATTCCGCAGAACATGCTGGGCTTTTATGCCGAAACCATCCGCAAAGAACTGCGTGTGGACCCCGCGTTGAAATTACTGTTCGGCATCTCTCTGGGCTACCCGGGCCGGGATTACCCTGCAAATCAAGACAGAATTAATAAAGCGCCCCTCGGTGAAAGTGTCATCTTCCATCAGTAACTGAAATGCTTTATTAAATGTACTGGCTAAGTGTCAGCCAAGATACCTAGAACTGAATAACATGCACAGCCCAATGTCCGCTTCTGGCACAAAGCCGACCTTCCCCCCTCCCTAAAAATTAATGAACACATCTAATAAACCCTAGCTAATTACCCCATCTAATCGAATAAATCACTTTGCGTTATGCTTTTCCAACACAACAGCTGAAGGATAACGTCATGCAAACTGTAAAACTGAACAACGGTATTGAAATGCCCCTGTTGGGCTTTGGGGTGTTTCAGATGTCTGATGCCGCTGAATGCGAAAGAGCAGTTATTGATGCCATCGATACGGGATACCGCCTGATCGATACCGCCGCGTCTTACCAGAATGAAACCCAGGTCGGGAACGCACTGAAACAGACCGGTATCGCACGTAACGAACTTTTTATAACGACCAAACTTTGGCTACAGGATACCAATTACGAAGGCGCTAAAGCACAGTTCGAACGCTCTCTGAATCGGCTGCAACTTGATTACGTCGACCTGTATCTGATTCACCAGCCTTATGGCGATGTCCATGGGGCATGGCGTGCTATGGAAGAACTGCAGCAGGCAGGCAAAATTCGCGCCATTGGTGTCAGCAACTTCCATCCTGACCGACTGGCCGACCTTATCGCCTTCAACAAAGTTGCCCCTGCGGTGAACCAGATTGAAGTTAACCCCTTCAACCAGCAGCTGCATGCTGTTCCATGGAATCAAAGCCATGGCATTCAGCCGGAAGCCTGGGCACCGTTTGCTGAGGGTAAAAATGGCCTGTTCCAGCATCCCGTGTTAACGGCGATTGGCCAGAAGTACGGCAAAAGCGTGGGTCAGGTTGTGCTGCGTTGGATCTTCCAGCGAGGCATCGTTTCGCTGGCGAAATCGGTGCGCAAAGAACGCATGGCAGAGAACATCAACATTCTCGATTTTGAACTCAGCTCTGAAGATATGCTGCAGATTGTTGCCCTCGACACTGCAACCAGCGCCTTCTTCTCTCACCGCGACCCGGCGATGGTGGAATGGCTGACTAGCCGCAAACTTGATGTTTAAGTCGCGATAAAAGAGGTATTCATTCAATGCAAAAACGTTATCTGGGTAAATCCCGACTCGAAGTATCCGCGCTTGGGCTCGGCTGCATGGGCTTAAGCCATGGCTATGGCCCGGCGACAGATACTCGTCAGGCTATCGAGCTCATTCGCGCTGCGGTTGAACGTGGCGTCACCTTCTTCGATACCGCTGAAGTGTATGGCCCCTTCCTTAATGAAGAAGTTGTCGGCGAAGCCTTAAAACCGTTTCGTGACCGCGTGGTCATCGCCACTAAGTTTGGTTTTACTTTTGGCGACGACAACAAGCAGCAGATTTTAAACAGCCGTCCGGAGCATATCCGTGAAGCGGTGGAAGGATCATTACGCCGTCTCAAGACTGATGTTATTGATCTGCTGTATCAACATCGTGTCGATCCGGATGTCCCCATTGAAGATGTTGCGGGAACAGTGAAGGACCTGATCGCTGAAGGCAAAGTTAAACATTTCGGTCTGTCCGAAGCGGGTGCACAAACTATTCGTCGTGCGCATGCCGTACAACCTGTCACTGCCCTGCAAAGCGAATACTCAATGTGGTGGCGCGAGCCTGAGCAGGAGATCCTGCCGTTGCTGGAGGAACTGGGCATTGGTTTTGTGCCCTTCAGCCCATTAGGCAAAGGCTTCCTGACGGGATCGATTAAGCCAGGAACCACTTTTGGCAAGGATGATTACCGCAGCACCGTGCCGCGTTTCGCCGAGCAGGCGATTGAAGCCAATGAAAAGCTGGTCTCATTGCTGGGTGAACTGGCGGCAGAGAAAGGCGTGACGTCTGCGCAAATTGCGCTGGCATGGCTGCTGGCACAAAAGCCGTGGATTGTTCCTATCCCTGGTACCACCAGACTGCACCGGCTGGAAGAAAACCTGGCGGCTGCCGACATCATTCTTTCGCAGGATGACTCACGGCAGATAACCCAGGCGCTTGAAACCATTAAAGTCGTCGGCGAACGTTACTCTCCTGAGCATCAGGCTCGCGTGGGCCGTTAACACTCGAACGGGCCCTCTGCGAATGGGGGACCCGTTATTCCTGGTAGCGAAGTGCATCGATCATCAGCGCAAAAGCGGGCGGATGCTGCTTACGGCTCGGGTAGTAAAGGTAATATCCGGGGAAAGACGGACACCAGTCCTGCAAAACCTGAATAAGCTCTCCTGACTTTATATAATCCTGCACCCTGTCTTCAGGTATACAGGCGATGCCAAAACCTGATAACGCCGCATCAATCCTTTCTGCCTGCAGATTAAACGTTACCTGCCCTTCCACTCGGACCCGTAACGGTTTCCCTTCCTTCTCAAACTCCCAGTGGTAAAGCCCACCGGCTGTCGGCAGGCGCATATTGATACACCGGTGATTTTGTAGTTCGTGCGGCGTTTCAGGTGCAGGATTTGCCTCGAAATAAGACGGCGCTCCCACTACTGCCATTCTCATATCCGGCCCAATTCTTACCGCAATCATGTCCTTATCCACGCTTTCGCCCAGGCGGATCCCGGCATCAAAACGCCCCTCAACAATATCGACAAAGCCGTTATCCACCACCAGTTCGAGATTAATTTCCGGGTATTCCCTGAGGAAGGGTTTTAGCTTCGGCCATACCAGACTTCGCGCGGCATGCTCCCCGGCTGATAAACGAATATTTCCGGAGGCGGTGCCGTTCAGCTGAACCAGCGATTCCAGCTCCTGTTCAAGATCGGCAATACGCGGTTCAAGGCAGGCAATAATTCTCTCACCGGCCTCTGTGGGGGCAACGCTTCGGGTCGTGCGGGTCAGAAGGCGGATATTCAGCCTTTCCTCCAGGGCCCTCATCGCGTGGCTGAGTGCAGACTGAGAAACGCCCAGTTTGCCCGCTGCTTTGGTAAAACTTCGCTCCCTTGCCACCACAAGAAAGATTTGCAGTTCGTTGAAGTTTTCTTTCAGCATCGGAGATTTCCTTATGGAGGCATTCCCTTCATCGCACACTCATGAAGGGTGTTCATAGACACAATCATTTTAGCCCTGTTACTGACAATAATGATAATTGATATTCTGACCATATCGAAAATAAGTCCGAATTATCAGAAGGTTTATCATGAAAATACTCGTTGCAGGGGCGACCGGAGGTATTGGTCTTCATGTCGTGAATATCGCTATCGAAATGGGCCATCAGCCCGTCGCGCTGGTCAGAAATAAACACAAAGTAAAATTGCTTCCTCGTGGCACGGATGTTTTATACGGCAATGTTTCAATGCCTGAAACACTCACCGAATTACCGAAAGATATTGATGCTATCATCTTCACGCTCGGTTCTGATGGTCAGGGGCGTATTGGTGCCAGAGCGATCGATTACGGCGGAGTGCGTAATATTTTACGAATTTTCAAGAATAGACCTGTTCGTATCAGCCTGATGACCACGATTGGCGTGACTGAACGGCTCAGCACCTGGAATCAACGCACTGAGGTTCATGACTGGAAAAGACGTGCCGAGCGTCTGGTCAGGGCCAGTGGTCACCCCTATACCATCGTCAGGTCCGGCTGGTTTGATTACAACAATGATGATGAGCACAGAATCGTTATGCTTCAGGGAGATCGTCGCCATGCGGGCACTCCGGAAGATGGTGTGATATCCCGGGAGCAAATCGCCCGAGTGCTGGTTGATGTTCTGAGCAACGACGAGGCAAAAAATAAAACGTTCGAGCTGGTGGCTGAGCGAGGCGAAGCACAGCAGGATCTTACCCCACTCTTTTCAGATTTGCAGGCTGATGATCCACAAAAAAATGATGGGGTTCTGGACATAGACAATATGCCTCTGAGTGAAGAACCTGACTGCATTATTAACGAGCTGAACCTGTATTCAAAAAATTAACCAATCTACCACCCTGACAATTTTGTCATATAGCGGTCAGTCTCATGACAGCTTAGGTCTGTATATTTGAATGTACAGAGGGGAGAGTTCCCCTGATACGAATCCAGTTTCAAACATTGAGTTTAAAAGAGGTATTAGATATGAAATCACTACTTATTACTTCATTAGTCATGGGATTTATTGCAGTGAATGCCGCATCTGCCGCTCAGGAAATTAACCATGCAGATGGGAAAGAAAAGATAGGTTTAGTCTCAGCCAGCAATGCCTATACGCTTGATGAATTATCGAATGCGCTCTCTCGTAAGGCTGATGAGCAAGGAGCAACATCGTTCAAAATTCTGTCGACTACGGGGAATAACCGACTGCACGGGGTTGCTGAAATCTATAAGTAAATCAAAAAAAATCCCAAACAGGATGTGTTACAGCCCTCTTATAGTGAGCGTCGTTCTATGTTCAGAACAGAAGACATCGTCGATGAGATAACTCAATGGATTGATTCAAACTTACATAAGCCGCTGAAGATAGAGGATGTTGCTGCGCGGGCAGGATACTCCAAGTGGCATCTTCAGCGGATTTTTGTACAGGTAAAAGAAGTCAGCCTTGGAAAATATATAAGAGATAAAAAACTTAAACTTGCAGCTAAAGATCTCATCGAGACTAATGAGCCAGTGATGGGTATAGCCTATAAATATGGATTCGATTCCCAGCAAACATTTACGAGAGTCTTCTCTAAAAAATACAAATTGCCACCATTGAGATATAGACATGCCGAAAGTCGAAAAAAACACTAACACTTTAAAGTTATTAACCTTACATAACATCACCAAATAATATTTTATTTCGGCATCAAAAATTGGAGGCCTTTTTATCAAGAAATTTCTTGTCGGAAACATAACTCCAGCTTTGTTTTAACATACAACGTCTAGACCATAACCCTCAGCTATTACATATCAGCAGAAAAATCGACCAAAACTAGATGGATATATCAATCACATATCCATCCTAGCAAACCATGAGCTTTTAGATATCCAGAGTACCTTTGTAGTCGATTCATGGTACTGAGCGGACAAGCTAACTGAATTGAGGATCCGCTCGGAGCGAAAAGAGGAAGTTGTGATACCTAATGGAAAACTAGTTCAAACTCTCGAAATTAAACTTACCTAATAATCACTCGTTGAAGATTTACACAGTTCGCTTTGAATTTTGTCCAATAACTCATCGGTTAAACCGTATTTTAGTGCAGCGTTACGTGCTATAGGGTAGAGGATATCTTCAACAGAATTAAATAGCTCGATTGAATCATTAAGCTCTCTAATCATCTGATCCCGTCCATTTTTATTAATGAAATCTACTGCATGATCGACAAAAAAAGAATGTGCTAGCCAGTTTCTTTTTTTTAAAGTTGTTGAAAGCATGATTTCAATATTACCATCAAGAAGCTCAAGTTTTCTAATCAGGCCTAAAAGCTGCCCCATTGTTTTCTCAGATAATACCTTATCAAACTTGTCAAACTCTAATTCCCACTTATCGCGGGTAGTAAATGTGGGTACATTTTTCGTAAAAAAATCGAAGAAAATAAGAAGTTGAACTATCGACTGCTCTACACATTGTGCTCTATACATCGCAAGACCAAAGTATGCGTAGACCTCTTTACAGTGTTCAGAAGTATCCATGATGTGACCTTGCCAATTCAAATTATCTTCATAATGTGTACTAACATAGCATGAAGTCAGCAACCTCCACTCCTGGCACAGAGCGGAAATTGGCACAGCTATTCGCCAAACAAGTCAATTGATACATCAGGAAATCCGTAATTACGAGTCCCTCTATTACCTGGGTTGTCTGGATTTCCCACGTTACCTGGGTTTCCCGGATTACCTATATTCCCTAGATTCCCCAAATGCTTGTTTAGTACCATGCTTTCATGGAGTTCACCAACATATTGACCAAAAAGTCTGTGGACATGTGTTCCGCGAAGTTGCCCGACAGCACTACCGTTCATGCTATGTATATATTTCCCACGGATAAAGCCTACGGCGCTTCCTTTTGAATTATAAATATAATCTGTCATTTTATTACCTCATCTTTTCTTAGTTAACTCTGACCTAAGCCATCTTATAAAAAATAAACACTGAAGATCTTCTGTTTCATCACATAACCATGACCTTACTGCTTTAACCTCTGCTTTTGGCACTAAGCAGACAGTCAGACGCAAATGTAAATCAGTACAAAAAAATTACTGGGGTTGAACTCCTCCAAAACGGAGGAGCTAAGCTTTAGATTTCACACTACCTACTAATGAACGACCAATTTAAGGTTTGTATCATAAGACCATGATTATCTTATGTTTTCTAATGTTATCAATATAATCCGCATACCACTGCATCATCTCCCTCCTTCCTTCCAAATACAACGCATGGTTATACGTCCCACGGATCGCATTCTTATCGACATGCGCAAGCTGGGTTTCAATCCATGCCGTATTAAACCCTTCCTCATGCAAAATTGTACTCATCGTGTGCCTAAAACCATGTCCAGTAACCTTCCCCGTATATCCAATCCGCTTAAACACCTGATTAATACTCGCTTCACTCATCGTTTTGCGGGGATCATTCCGCCCAGGAAACACAAGAGGATATTGCCCAGACATCACTTTGAGCTGCTGTACGATCTCTAGTGCTTGGGTAGAGAGGGGGACAAGGTGAGGCCGTTTCATCTTCATTCGGTCGGCAGGAATTTCCCACACCGCTTTCTCAAGATCAAACTCACTCCAGAAAGCACCTCGAAGCTCACCGGTGCGAACTCCCGTAAGGATCAGCAAACGTGCGGCAAGAACAACTAGCGGGCTTCCTGTATAGCTGGATAGGGCTTCAAAGAAGTCTGGTAACTCTTCAACAGTCAGGAAGGGATAATGCTTCGATTCATGCCCTGACATCGCGCTGGTTAGATCCGCTGCAGGATTGTATTCCGCACGACCAGTAACTATGGCGTAACGAAAGACTTCACTGCAGCGCTGGCGAACCTTCTTGGCCTTCTCTGTCGCGCCACGGCTTTCCATTCGACGCAGCACATTAAGCAGAACCAGCGGTTTGATTTCATTCACCGGCAGCTGGCCGATATAGGGGAAAATATCTTTATTGAAGGCCTCCAGAATGTCAGAAGCATACCCTTCTGACCATCTGCTCACCTTCGTACCGTGCCACTCAAGCGCCACAGACTGGAACGTATTATTGAGTTGCACATCGCGAACCAGCTTTTCTTCTTTCTTGGCAAACGCTGGATCGATACCTTCGGCCAGTTTTTTCTTGGCTTCATCACGTAGTGCCCTCGCTTGTGCAAGGGACACTGCTGGATAAACACCAAAAGCCATACGCTTCTCTTTTCCATTGAAGCGATACTTCATCCGCCAGTATCTGGAACCAGAGGGAACAACCTCAAGATACAAACCAGCACCATCTGCCAGCTTGTAGGCTTTCTCTCTGGGTTTAGCAGCGTCTACCTGTCGCGCATTAAGCTTCATTGGGGGCATCTCCCTGGACCGAACACAGAATGCCCCCACTTATGCCCCCAACTGTAACTTGATTCCGGTTGAGTCCAGTTGATAACAGGAGATAAAATACGGGCTTGAAGCCGCAGTATACGGGCTTTAAGTTGATTTCGGTAGACTTGGGAAGAGTTTGAAATGGTGCCGATAATAGGAGTCGAACCTACGACCTTCGCATTACGAATGCGCTGCTCTACCAACTGAGCTATATCGGCCCTGAAAGGACATGACCACGAGTGTGAATCACGGGGTAGAAGGTTAAAACTAACCGGATGATGCGTCAATAGCCTTGTGAATCAAGTGGCTGATTTTGCATCACTCCGGTTTTAATTACGCACGAATGGTATCGTCACCAATGCCGATCCACTTGTAGGTGGTCAGCGCTTCCAGCCCCATTGGGCCGCGTGCGTGTAATTTTTGCGTGCTGACAGCCACTTCCGCGCCAAGGCCAAATTGTCCGCCATCGGTAAATCGGGTTGAAGCATTGACGTAAACGGCGGACGAATCTACTTCATTCACAAAACGATCGGCGTTGCGCAGAGTGCGCGTCAGGATCGCATCGGAATGTTGAGTGCCGTGTGCACGAATATGCGCAATCGCATCATCCAGGTCGGCCACGATTTTCACGTTCAGATCCAACGACAGGAACTCGTCGTCATACTCTTCGGCTTTCACCGCCACCACGTTAGCCGGGCCTGATTTCAGTTGGGCCAGCGCCGCATCGTCAGCATGCAGCGTGACGCCGCTTTCCGCCATTTGCTTGCTCAGCGCAGGCAGAAAACGCGCAGCGATATCCTGATGCACCAGCAGCGTTTCCACCGTGTTGCAGGTACTCGGACGCTGGGTTTTCGCATTGACGATGATCTTCAGCGCTGGTTCGATCTCCGCGCTGTCGTCAACAAAGATATGGCATACGCCAATCCCGCCGGTGATCACCGGGATCGTCGACTGCTCACGGCACAGCTTGTGCAGGCCCGCGCCGCCACGAGGGATCAGCATGTCGATGTATTTATCCATACGCAGCATTTCATTGACCAGCGCGCGATCCGGGCTGTCGATCGCCTGGACTGCGCCAGCAGGTAAGCCGCTGGCTTCCAGCGCTTGCTGAATCACCGCAACCGTTGCCGCATTGGTGCGATATGTCTCTTTACCGCCGCGCAGAATCGCCGCGTTGCCGGTTTTCAGGCACAACGAGGCGACGTCAACGGTCACATTGGGACGCGCTTCGTAAATCACGCCAATGACGCCCAGTGGAACACGACGACGTTCCAGACGCAGCCCGCTGTCCAGCAGACCGCCATCAATCACCTGTCCGACCGGGTCGGCCAGGTTACACACCTGACGGACGTCATCGGCAATCGCTTTCAGGCGCGCCGGCGTCAATGCCAGACGATCCAGCATCGCTTCGCTGAGGCCGTTTTCGCGCGCCTCGGCAACGTCCTGAGCATTAGCGCTCAGGATGCTTTCAGTTTGCGCTTCCAGTTCGTCCGCTATTTTTTCCAGTACGCGATTCTTCTCGCGGCTGGAGAGTAGCGCCAGTTTGTAGGACGCCGCTTTGGCAGCAATGCCCATTTGTTCCAGCATACGTCGGCTCCTTAACGGGTAATCATGTCATCGCGATGGACAGCGACCGGGCCATATTCATAGCCAAGAATCGCGTCAATCTGCTGAGAGTGGTGACCAGCAATACGGCGCAGCGCGTCGCTGTTATAACGGGTGACGCCGTGGGCGATATCGCGCCCTTCCTGGTTACGGATGCGGATCACTTCACCACGCGAGAAGTTACCTGTCACGCTTTTAATGCCTTTTGGCAATAATGAGCTACCGCGTTCCAGAATCGCAGATGTCGCCCCTTCATCCACCGTGATTTCACCGGCAGGCGGCGCGCCAAAGATCCAGCGTTTGCGGTTTTCCAGCGGGGAGGCTTGCGCATGGAAACGGGTTCCCGCAGAAATGCCTGCCATAACATCGCCAATCACGCCCGGCTTGCTACCCGCCGCGATGATGGTGTCGATTCCGGCACGACAGGCAACGTCGGCAGCCTGCAATTTGGTGCCCATTCCCCCGGTTCCCAGGCCAGAGACGCTGTCGCCCGCAATCGCACGCAGCGCATCATCAATGCCGTACACGTCTTTAATCAGTTCAGCCTGCGGGTTAGTTCGCGGATCGGCGGTAAACAACCCTTGCTGATCGGTCAGTAACAACAATTTGTCGGCGCCCGCCAGAATGGCAGCCAGCGCGGAAAGATTGTCGTTATCGCCCACTTTTATTTCAGCGGTCGCCACGGCATCGTTTTCATTGATGACAGGGACAATATTGTTGTCCAGCAGCGCACGCAGGGTGTCACGCGCGTTCAGGAAGCGCTCTCTGTCTTCCATATCCGCACGCGTCAGCAGCATCTGCCCGATGTGAATACCGTAGATAGAGAATAGCTGTTCCCAAAGCTGAATCAGACGACTCTGCCCCACCGCCGCCAACAGTTGTTTAGACGCTATGGTCGCCGGGAGTTCTGGGTAGCCAAGATGCTCACGCCCGGCGGCGATAGCGCCCGACGTGACGATCACAATACGATGGCCTGCGGCATGTAGCTGCGCGCATTGACGAACAAGTTCTACGATATGGGCACGGTTCAGGCGGCGCGATCCGCCCGTTAGCACACTGGTGCCGAGTTTTACCACCAGCGTCTGGCTGTCACTCATGATTCTCTGCCATTCAAAATAGGGGAAAATGATATCAAACGAACGTTTTAGCAGGACTGGCCCCGGTTGCCAACAACCAGAGCACAAAGCATGAAATTTTGTTGCGCAGGATCAGCAAGCGTAGCGGCAGTTTCTGACAATTTTATTACCGCAATAATAAATCATCCTTTTTTAAAAATATTCTTAATTTGTCATAAAACCTTCATTGCAGAGCGTTAAAAACCATCCTGTTTTTCACGGGGATCACTCCCAGCGAATATTAGCGCGTAATTTTAAATCAGGAATGAAAATGAAAAAGAGCACTCTGGCATTAGTGGTGATGGGTATTGTTGCATCGGCATCCGTGCAGGCAGCAGAAGTGTATAACAAAAACAGTAATAAACTGGACGTGTATGGCAAAGTAAAAGCGATGCACTACATCAGTGATGATGACAGCAAAGATGGCGACCAGACTTATATCCGCTTTGGCTTTAAAGGCGAAACGCAGATTAACGATCAGCTGACCGGTTACGGTCGCTGGGAAGCTGAGTTCGCCGGTAACAAAACAGAAAGCGAAGGCGGTCAGAAAACCCGTCTGGCTTTTGCGGGTCTGAAGCTGAACGATTTCGGTTCGTTAGATTATGGTCGTAACCTGGGCGCCCTGTACGACGTTGCCGCGTGGACGGATATGTTCCCTGAATTCGGCGGCGACGGCCTTGCACAGACCGACAACTTTATGACCAAACGCGCCAGTGGCCTGGCAACTTACCGTAACACCGATTTCTTCGGCGTTATCGATGGTCTGAACTTAACCCTGCAATATCAGGGTAAAAACGAAAACCGCGACGTCAAAAAGCAGAATGGCGACGGTTTCGGCACATCTCTGAGCTATGACTTCGGCGGCAGCGACTTCGCCATCATCGGCGCATACGCCAATTCAGACCGCACCAATGAGCAGAACCTGCAATCTCGCGGACAAGGTAAAAACGCGGAAGGTTGGGCGACGGGTCTGAAATATGACGCCAATAACATTTACCTGGCGACTATCTATTCTGAAACCCGCAACATGGCGCCTATTTCCGGTGGTTTCGCCAATAAAGCGCAAAACTTCGAAGCGGTTGCCCAGTATCAGTTTGATTTCGGTCTGCGTCCTTCCCTGGGCTATGTTCAGTCTAAAGGCAAAGATATTGAAGGTATCGGTGATGAAGATATCGTGAAATATATCGATGTGGGCGCAACATATTATTTCAATAAAAATATGTCTGCGTTCGTTGATTATAAAATCAACCAGATTGACGATGATAACAAGCTGGGCGTAAGCAGCGATGATATCGTCGCGATTGGTATGACGTACCAGTTCTGATTGTCTTAATTTGCCGGATGACGACGCTCAGGCGTCTTATCCGGCCTACTCTTTTGCACTGTTGCAGGCCGGATAAGCGTAGCGTCATCCGGCATTATTCTATGTTACGCCGTTAACTTCACCGGTTCTTTGAAGTTATCGGCGGGTTCCAGCGCCAGATTCAGCGAAGTCAGCAGTGCACGCAATTTTTCATGAAACTCGCGCAGGGTGTACTCCAGGCGTTCAACCACTTCGGTCTCTTTAATCGGCACGGCGGTCCAGTTACCTTCTTTGTCAAACAGGCCAAACTGGTAGCTGTAGGTAAAGCGTTTTTCCTGCGCTTCCAGTTCCATCCACCAGCCCCAGAATTCACGTTTCTCAGGCGCTGGCTTCACGTTGACGCAAACAGCCAGGCAATCGAAAAAAAAACGATTATCTTCGCACTGCCCTTCGCGTATATACGGGCCAAGCGCAGTGAATTTCTTGATCAATCTACTTTTCGGGTGTCCACTCGGTAACGTCATTGCGATCTCCTTTGGTGAAGCAACTGTTTTACCAAAACAATAAAATTTAGCAATCCATTAACACAATCTGTGATTGATCCAACCGGTAATTTCTTTCAGCGCAGTGTCAAAATTGCGATACACCGGATTAAACGGAATCTCCATCAGCTTACCGTCGGAAGATGACGAGGTGATGAGCCGGGACTCCTCTTCCGGGCTAAACGGATCGTTTTTCCAGAAGCCAGATAACATCGGCGTTGGGCAGCGTCTGCCGAGCAACCCCTGCACCTTCAGTGAATAACGATTTAGCTCAACGCGCAGCGCTTCATCTGACGCATCATGCATCCCCAGACGGCTTGCCAGCACGTCAAGATACATTTCCGGCACCGTCCCCTGACGTTGTGAATCGCTTAACAACGCATGGACCACCGGCCCCAGACAGGCTACCGCTTTCAGTCGCGGCGCTTCCAGGTAGGCCAGACGTACCGCAACGTTAGCGCCAAAACGAAAACCAAACGCCGCCACCCGGGTATGATCAACCCACGGCACCCCAGGCAGCGCTTTCAACACATGCTGATGCAGCAGACTGGAGTCCTGGGTGAGTTTCCATTTTGACGAGAATCCAACCGACGGCATATCCAGCGTCAGCATCGCCATACCGCGCGGCGCGAAGTAACGTTCGAACAGGGTGTAATAGTCCGTTTGCATGGAGTCCAGGCCGCCGCACATCAGTACGGTCGGGAACGGGCCATCCCCTTTCGGCATATGCAAAAACGCAGTGACAGGCGCGCCGCCGGGGATCGAAAACGCCATTTCACGCAGCGAGCCCGGCAAGCGTTGCGCGGCCTCTTCATACGCGCGGTTCGCCAGCGCCTGCGCCTGCTCCGCCAGCTCATCCCCTTTAAGATGCGGGTAAGCCGCAATGTTGTAGAGCGAGGAAGCGTGCAGCCAGTGACGCCCGCTGCGCTGTGAGTCTGTTTCCTGGCAGGCTTTCTGCTGCCATTCCATCGCCTGTTTCGACCATTCAAAGATCCAGTTACCGCCACGGTAGCCAATCACCGTGTCGTACAGCTCTTTGTCGGTTCGCTCGGCTTCGCTCATTACGATACGCGCCTGCACATCAAGGATTTCTCGCGGATCGATACCGCGCCAGATCCACATCAGACGGTTGATCATGCGATACCAGTGCGGCACGTTTTTACCATCCAGAGTGGACTGCACGGACGGCTGCGTTCCGTGATTGAAGCGCCGGACAAGCGTCGACGTTTCAGGATGTTTGAAACGGGGTTTAAACAGGGTTTCGCTGAGGTTAGCCTGTGACATTCGTGCAGCCTCCAAGGGTACTTACTGAGGCCTATTGTAACGTGTGTGCGGCTAAAAAAAACAACGCCCGGCATTGCCAGGCGTTGAAAATTTCAGTGATTAGCGACCAGAGATTGGCGGGACGAATACCACGCCCATATCCCACGGCTGTTCAATCCAGGTGTCCTGCGGGATATCAATCACATAATCATCCACCAGCGGGCGGCCAGCCGGTTTAGCGAAGATAGTGACGAAATGAGCTTTAGGGTACATTTCGCGGATAGCAACAGCAGTACCGCCGGTATCGACCAGATCGTCGATCACGATGAAACCTTCACCATCGCCTTCCGCACGTTTCAGCACTTTCAGTTCGCGCTGGTTGTCGTGGTCGTAGCTGGAGATGCAAACGGTATCGACATGGCGAATACCCAACTCACGCGCCAGCAATGCGCCCGGTACCAGACCACCACGGCTGACGGCAATAATGCCTTTCCATTGTTCAGAAGGCATCAGGCGGCTTGCCAGTTTGCGTGCGTGAATCTGCAACATGTCCCAGGTGACGACGTATTTTTCGCTCATGTGAAGTGTCCCAGCCTGTTTATCTACGGCTTAAAAATTGAGGGTGAACCAGGTTGCGCGAGATTATAGAGACCTGACGCGCTAAAAACCAGTGTTTCGCGGAATCCAGCCCTCTTTTTACGTGCTTTATACTACCCGAAGACCAGGAAAGTGGTATTCTCAATCGCATCTCGCAAGCCCGACTTGTGGTGACAATCAATCTGCTAACCCTGTGGCCTGCAAGAAAGTTTTGCAGGACATCGTCAAGGAGACTTATCGTGTCTGAACTGTCTCAATTATCTCCACAACCGCTGTGGGATATTTTTGCAAAAATCTGTTCTATTCCTCATCCGTCCTACCATGAAGAGCAGCTCGCTGAACACATTATGGGCTGGGCCAAAGAGAAAGGTTTCCACGCTGAGCGCGATCGGGTCGGTAATATCCTGATTCGTAAACCTGCCACCGCAGGTATGGAAAACCGCAAACCAGTGGTTTTGCAGGCGCACCTGGATATGGTTCCGCAGAAAAACAACGACACCGTACACGACTTCACCAAAGATCCGATCCAGCCTTATATTGACGGCGAGTGGGTAAAAGCCCGCGGCACCACGCTGGGCGCGGATAACGGCATTGGTATGGCTTCCGCGCTGGCCGTTCTGGCTGACGACAACGTCGTGCACGGCCCGCTGGAAGTGCTGCTGACCATGACGGAAGAAGCCGGTATGGACGGCGCATTCGGCCTTCAACCTGGCTGGCTACAGGCCGATATTCTGATCAATACCGACTCCGAAGAAGAAGGTGAGATCTACATGGGCTGTGCAGGCGGTATCGATTTTACCTCTAACCTGCCGCTGTCCCGTGAAGCCATTCCGGCGGGTTTCCAGAGCTTTAAACTGACGCTGAAAGGCCTGAAAGGCGGCCACTCCGGCGGCGAAATCCACGTCGGTCTCGGCAATGCCAACAAGCTGCTGGTGCGCTTCCTGGCGGATCATGCTGAAGAACTGGGTCTGCGTCTGGTTGATTTCAACGGCGGTACGCTGCGTAACGCTATCCCGCGTGAAGCCTTCGCCACCGTTGCCGTAGCGGCAGATAACGTCGATGCGCTGAAAACGCGGGTGAACGCTTATCAGGAGATCCTGAAAAACGAGCTGGCAGAGAAAGAGAAGAATCTGGTGGTTCTGCTGGAAGCTGCCGCTAACGACAAAGCGGCGCTGACTGCTTCGTCCCGCGACGGCTTTATCCGTCTGCTGAACGCCACGCCAAACGGCGTGATTCGCAATTCCGACGTAGCGAAAGGCGTGGTTGAGACGTCCCTGAACGTGGGCGTTGTGACCATGACCGACAACAACGTGGAAATCCACTGCCTGATCCGCTCGCTGATCGACAGCGGTAAAGACTACGTGGTGAGCATGCTGGATTCGCTGGGTAAACTGGCTGGCGCGAAAACCGAAGCAAAAGGCGGCTATCCGGGCTGGCAGCCAGATGCGAACTCGCCGGTAATGCACCTGGTGCGTGAAACTTACCAGCGTCTGTTCAATAAGACGCCGAACATCCAGATTATTCACGCGGGTCTGGAATGCGGTCTGTTCAAAAAACCGTACCCGGATATGGACATGGTCTCTATCGGGCCAACCATTACCGGCCCGCACTCTCCAGATGAGCAGGTTCATATCGAAAGCGTCGGTCACTACTGGCGGCTTCTGACTGAACTGCTGAAGTCTATTCCGGCGAAGTAAGTCGCTACGAAACATTGCCGGATGGCGCTGCGCTTATCCGGCCTACAACTAACCCGGCCTACACGCTGATTTGTAGGCCGGATAAGGCGTTTACGCCGCCATCCGGCAATACATCAAAGTCACAGCCCCAGCAGAAGCTGTCTTTCCAGTTGTGGGTCCAGTAGCGTAACGTGTAACCCTACCAGCCGCACGCCCCGCCCTCCCCGCCGCTCATTCCAGGTTTTACGCGCCGTCGTGATTAAATCGTCCTTGCTTAAACGCGGCCAGACGTGCTCCTGAGTGGTCAGCTGGAAATCGTTAAATTTTAATTTAACCCCCTGGCGGGCGATGAGCAGGTCAGGCTTCACTTTTGCCAGCCGCCTTTCCAGCTCTGGATATAACCGCTCAATGATCGCCTCGCATTCCGCCCATTCGTGAATATCCTCCGCCAGCGTACGTTCAACGCCTATCGATTTACGCAGTCTTTCATTGTTTACATCCCGCTCATCAATCCCCTGGCTACGCTCCCATAACACGCGGCCAAACTTACCAAAGCGCTTGAGTAACATCGCCAGATCGTACTTTTGCACGTCTTCACAGGTACGCAGCCCCATCGTTTCCAGCCTGGCCGCAGACACTTTACCCACCCCCGGAATTTTCCCCAGCGGTAAGGTTTTGAGAAACTCAGGAACATCGGCGGGGGTAATCACATATTGCCCATTCGGTTTATTAAGATCAGAAGCAATTTTTGCCAGAAACTTAACCGGAGCAATACCTGCTGATGCGGTGAGCTGGAGTTCGTTAAAAATCGTCTGACGGATTTCCTGAGCGATAAGCGTGGCGGAGCCGTGGCAATAAGTGCTGTCGGTGACGTCCAGATAGGCTTCATCCAGCGAAAGCGGCTCTATACGCGAGGTATAACGAGAGAAGATTTCACGGATATGCTGCGACGCTTCTTTATATGCCTCAAACCGCCCCGGCAATAGCGTGAGGTGCGGGCAAAGCTTAAGCGCCATACCGGTCGGCATCGCGCTGCGCACGCCAAATTTGCGGGCGGGATAATTTGCCGTACTGATAACGCCCCTGCGCTCGCGGCTGCCGCCGATAGCAATGGGAATATCACGCAGGGCCGGGTTATCGCGCATTTCAACCGCCGCGTAAAAACAGTCCATATCAACATGTATGATTTTGCGCATGGCTCACCTCTGCAATACTGTTTAAGTATACAGTATATTTTGTATTGTGAGAAGCGAGTGGAAATTAAGCCGCGGCAGAATGCGCCGGGTTCTGACTGCCTTGACGGCTAAATTTCAGTATAAAGAGAAACTAAATTGTAAACGCATCGCCTGGGGCTTGCGAAAAACTGCCGTGGTGATAATGTGAGCGCACCAAATACGGATTAGTCTGATTTGGGGACTCTGTTTGCCGTTCTGGCGTGTGTAACCGTTTTATCAAGGAATAAGCAGTATGCGTAAAATCGCATTTTTTCTTGCGATGCTTCTGATCCCGTGCGTCTCATTTGCCGGTTTGCTAAGCAGTAGCAGCCCAACCACGCCAGTCAGCAAAGAATATAAGCAGCAGTTGATGGGGTCGCCTGTCTATATTCAGATCTTTAAAGAAGAGCGTACTCTCGATCTGTACGTCAAGATGGGTGAGCAATATCAATTGCTCGACAGCTACAAAATTTGCAACTATTCCGGTGGCTTAGGCCCCAAACAACGCCAGGGTGACTTTAAAAGCCCGGAAGGTTTTTACAGCGTCCAGCGTAATCAGCTCAAACCGGATAGCCGTTTCTATAAGGCCATTAATATCGGTTTTCCGAACGCCTATGACCGCGCACACGGTTATGAAGGTAAGTATCTGATGATCCACGGCGCCTGCGTCTCCGTCGGTTGCTATGCCATGACCGACAGCGGCATTGATGAGATTTTCCAGTTTGTAACCGGCGCCCTGGTATTCGGGCAATCCAGCGTACAGGTGAGCATCTATCCCTTCCGCATGACCGATGCAAATATGCAGCGCCATAAGTATTCGTATTACAAAGATTTCTGGACGCAGCTAAAACCGGGCTACGACTACTTTGAGCAAACCCGTAAGCCACCAACAGTTTCCGTTGTTGATGGCCGTTACGTGGTCAGCAAACCGTTGAGCCATGAAGTGGTTCAGCCACAGCTGGCGTCAAACTATACGCTCCCCGAGACAAAATAATCGCCATTCGCCTGGCATAATCTTTTGCCAGGTTTCATTTCCCGTCAGCGGCTGCGTTGCAATCACGGTAACCACATCATTCGGTGTGGTTTGTGAACTGAAGTCGATTTCCACATCCTGGTCCAACAGCGTGGCAACGCCAAACGGCGCGCGGCGGGTGATCCAGAATAAATTGGTCGAGCAATAGGCCATAACATAGCGCCCGTCTGACAGCAGCATGTTGAAGACGCCTTTCTTACGGAGTTCTTCTGCCAGCGTCGCAATATATTTAAATACCGCCATCATATTGCCCGGCGTGCGCGGATAACGCTGCGTCAGCTTATGCAGCAGCCAGCAGAACGCTTTTTCGCTGTCCGTCTCACCAACCGGGCGAAAATTACCGGTTTCAAGCGATTTGTAGCCGTTGAGCTGCCCGTTATGCGCATACGTCCAGTTACGTCCCCAAAGCTCACGGGTAAACGGATGCGTATTTTCCAGCGCCACTTCCCCACGATTCGCCTGGCGAATATGGGCGACGACGGAACAGGATTTGATGGGATAGTCTTGCACCAGTCTGGCGATGGGCGAATTAAAACTGGGTTGCGGATCTTTAAATGTGCGACACCCTTTACCTTCATAAAACGTAATGCCCCAGCCGTCTTTGTGCGGCCCGGTTCCTCCACCACGCTGAACCAGCCCGGTGAAACTAAAGCAAATATCGGTTGGCACATTGGCGCTCATCCCGAGCAGTTCGCACATACATCACCTACCTTAAAACGCTGAACCGCCTGATGGCGCTGCGCTTATCAGGCCTGGACAAATCAAATGTAGGCCGGATAAGACGCTTTAACGTCGTCATCCGGCAAAAACACAGTAAAGAATTATCCGCTTACTTAACCATCTCTTTTTCGATCAATTGGATCAGGATATGAATCACTTTGATATGGATTTCCTGAATACGATCAGCATAACCGAAATGCGGCACGCGAATTTCAATATCCGCCGTCCCTGCCATTTTACCGCCATCTTTCCCGGTCAGGGTGATGACTTTCATTCCCTTCTCGCGTGCTGCGGCAATCGCTTTAATCACGTTACCAGAGTTGCCCGAAGTTGAGATCCCTAACAGCACATCCCCTTCACGGCCAACCGCTTCAACGTAGCGAGAGAAAACATAGTCGTAACCAAAATCATTACTGACACAGGAGATATGGCTGACGTCAGAAATAGCGATCGCCGGGTAGCCTGGACGGTTTTCACGGTAGCGACCGGTCAGCTCTTCGGCAAAATGCATCGCGTCGCAATGAGAGCCGCCGTTACCGCAGGAAAGTACCTTGCCACCCGCTTTAAAACTGTCTGCCAGCAGGACCGCCGCGCGCTGAATAGCGTGAATATTGGCTTCATCTTTTAAAAAATTGGCCAGCGTTTCCGCCGCTTCGTTCAGTTCGTTACGAATAAGATCCTGGTACATGAGGATATCCTTCAGCATGAATGTAATTGACAGATGCAGTGTACCGGATAGCGCAGAAAGCGAGAAGCACAAGCCACAGGAATGCCGCTGGCTTTTGATTTTTTGTGCCGGTGAAAACGGCAACAATGTGAGCTTCGTTGTAATTATTTTGTAAACACATTGCTAAAAGAAATGACATCCACTACAACCATATCATCACAAGTGGTCAGACCTCCTACAAGCAAGGGAGCTTTTCGTTATGATGATTTTGAGTATTCTCGCAACGGTTGTTCTGCTCGGCGCGCTGTTTTATCACCGCGTGAGCTTATTCCTCAGCAGCCTGATTTTACTCGCATGGACAGCCGCGCTGGGCGTTGCTGGCCTGTGGTCTATCTGGGTGCTGGTTCCTCTGGCCATTATCCTCGTACCGTTTAACGTTACGCCGATGCGTAAGTCGATGATCTCTGCGCCAGCGTTTCGTAGCTTCCGTAAAGTGATGCCGCCGATGTCGCGCACGGAGAAAGAGGCCATTGATGCCGGTACAACATGGTGGGAAGGCGATCTCTTCCAGGGCAAACCTGACTGGAAAAAATTGCACAACTATCCGCAACCGCATCTGACCGCTGAAGAACAGGCGTTCCTGGATGGCCCGGTAGAAGAAGCCTGCCGTATGGCGAATGATTTCCAGATCACGCACGAATTAGCCGATCTGCCGCCGGAGTTGTGGGACTACCTGAAAGAGCATCGCTTCTTCGCGATGATCATCAAGAAAGAGTATGGCGGCCTGGAGTTTTCGGCGTATGCGCAGTCTCGCGTGCTGCAAAAACTCTCCGGCGTTTCCGGGATTCTGGCGATTACCGTGGGCGTGCCTAACTCATTAGGCCCAGGTGAACTGCTGCAACACTACGGTACTGAAGAGCAGAAAAACCATTACCTGCCGCGTCTGGCGCGTGGTCAGGAGATCCCTTGCTTCGCGCTGACCAGCCCGGAAGCGGGCTCCGATGCGGGCGCAATTCCTGATACCGGCGTCGTCTGCATGGGCGAATGGCAAGGCCAGCAGGTGCTGGGTATGCGCCTGACCTGGAACAAACGTTACATTACGCTGGCCCCTATCGCGACCGTGCTGGGCCTGGCCTTTAAACTCTCTGACCCGGAAAAACTGCTAGGTGGCGAAGAAGAATTGGGTATCACCTGTGCGCTGATCCCGACCTCAACGCCTGGCGTCGAAATTGGTCGCCGTCACTTCCCGCTGAACGTACCGTTCCAGAACGGGCCTACGCACGGCAAAGATATCTTTGTGCCGATCGACTACATCATTGGCGGGCCGAAGATGGCAGGCCAGGGCTGGCGTATGCTGGTGGAATGCCTGTCGGTAGGCCGTGGTATCACGCTGCCGTCCAACTCGACCGGCGGGGTTAAATCCGTCGCGCTGGCAACCGGGGCATATGCCCATATTCGTCGCCAGTTCAAAATCTCTATCGGCAAGATGGAAGGTATTGAAGAGGCGCTGGCGCGCATTGCCGGTAACGCCTACGTAATGGACGCCGCAGCGTCGCTGATTACCTACGGCATTATGCTGGGTGAAAAACCGGCGGTGCTGTCAGCTATCGTCAAGTACCACTGTACCCATCGCGGCCAGCAGTCCATCATCGACGCAATGGACATTACCGGTGGTAAAGGCATTATGCTCGGCGAAAGCAACTTCCTGGCGCGTTCTTACCAGGGAGCGCCTATCGCCATCACCGTTGAAGGTGCGAATATCCTGACCCGCAGCATGATGATCTTCGGTCAGGGGGCGATTCGCTGCCATCCGTATGTTCTGGAAGAGATGGCCGCCGCACAAAGCAACGATGTGAATGCGTTCGACAATCTGCTGTTTAAACATATCGGCCATGTCGGTAGCAACAAAGTACGCAGCTTCTGGCTCGGTCTGACCCGCGGCCTGACCAGCTACACCCCAACCAGCGACGCAACGAAACGTTATTACCAGCACCTTAACCGACTGAGCGCCAACCTGGCCTTGCTGTCTGATGTCTCAATGGCGGTGTTGGGCGGTAGCCTGAAACGTCGTGAACGTATCTCCGCACGCCTGGGCGATATTTTAAGTCAGCTGTATCTGGCCTCCGCCGTACTGAAACGCTATGACGATGAAGGCCGTAACGAAGCCGATCTGCCGCTGGTGCACTGGGGCGTACAGGATGCGTTGTATCAGGCGGAGCAAGCGATGGATGAACTGCTGCAAAACTTCCCGAACCGTTTTGTTGCGGGTCTGCTGAACGTGGTGATCTTCCCAACCGGTCGTCACTACCTTGCCCCTTCCGACAAGCTGGATCATAAGGTCGCGCAGATTCTACAAGTACCGAGTGCAACCCGTTCACGTATCGGTCGCGGTCAATACCTGACGCCGAGCGAGCATAACCCGGTCGGTTTGCTGGAAGAAGCGCTGCTGGACGTAATAGCGGCAGATCCTATCCACCAGCGGATCTGCAAAGAGCTGGGTAAAAATCTGCCGTTTACCCGTCTGGATGAACTGGCGCATAACGCGCTGGCAAAAGGGCTGATTGATAACGATGAAGCCGCCATTCTGGTGAAAGCGGAAGAAAGCCGTCTGCGCAGCATTAACGTTGATGATTTTGATGCCGACGCGCTGGCGACTCAGCCGGTAAAGTTGCCAGAGAAGCAAGTGCGTAAAGTAGAAGCCGCTTAATCCTCATCTCCCCTGAAAGCCCCGCTTCTGCGGGGCTTTTTATTGCCACATTTTCGTTGATGCTCATGCTACAGTGTAAAAATGCTGTTCAACGAGGAGCCCCGATCGTGCCTGGTTTGAAAATTACCCTGTTGCAACAACCGCTGGTCTGGATGGACGGTCCGGCCAATTTACGTCATTTTGACAGACTGCTGGAAACCATCACCGGACGTGACGTCATTGTTTTACCTGAAATGTTTACCACCGGTTTTGCAATGGAAGCCGCACTTCAGTCACTCCCGCAAGAAGATGCGATCGACTGGATGCAGGCCAAAGCACAACAGACTGATGCCCTGATTGCGGGCAGCGCTGCGTTGCAAACCGAACGTGGCCCGGTAAACCGTTTTTTACTGGTTGAACCTGACGGCAACGTTCATTGCTATGATAAACGCCATCTGTTCCGCATGGCGGATGAACATCATCATTACCAGGCGGGCGATAAACGTGTTGTCGTTGAATGGCGCGGCTGGCGTATTCTGCCGTTAGTGTGTTATGACCTGCGTTTTCCGGTATGGTCCCGCAATCTTAATGATTATGACCTGGCGCTGTATGTAGCAAACTGGCCTGCTCCGCGTTCGCTACACTGGCAGGCGCTGCTCACCGCACGCGCGATTGAAAACCAGGCCTATGTAGCAGGCTGCAACCGTGTTGGCACTGACGGCAACGGGCACCATTACCGTGGGGACAGTCGGGTGATTAACCCGCAAGGAGAGATTATCGCCACCGCCGAGCCACATCAGGCGACACGTATTGATGCAGATCTGTCACTCACGGCGTTACGGGAATACCGCGAGAAATTTCCGGCATGGCAGGACGCCGACCCGTTCACGTTACGCTGATGATTGTTCATCCTTCTCTGCAACGATTCTGGCATTTCTACAGAGAAGGATAATTTATGTTGAAGGCTAAAACGACGAAAGCCTGAATCATTTCTGATTCAGGCTTTCTGAATAGTGGCGGAACGGACGGGACTCGAACCCGCGACCCCCTGCGTGACAGGCAGGTATTCTAACCAACTGAACTACCGCTCCGCGTTGTGTTCCTCTTGGGAACGAAGCGCATATTACGGATTGCCTCGCACCTCGTCAACGGTTTTTCTCACGTTTTGAATCGTTTGCTGTAAAAATCACCCGGACGGCTATTTTTACGTCGTAAAACCCCGAATTACGCCCGCCAGAGGCAACTTCCGCCTTTCTTCTGCACCAGGTCGAGACGCGACTCATGCGCCATCAGCTCTTCATCAGTCGCTAAAACAACGCGTAACTTGCTGGCCTGGCGGACAATACGCTGGATTGTCGCTTCACCCTGCTGCTGCTGCGTTTCCCCTTCCATTGAGAAGGCCATCGACGTTTGCCCGCCGGTCATCGCCAGATAAACATCGGCCAGAATCTGGGCATCGAGCAATGCGCCGTGCAGCGTACGTTTGCTGTTATCTATCTCATAGCGTGAACAAAGCGCATCAAGGCTGTTACGCTTGCCGGGGAACATCCTCCTCGCCAGCGCCAGGCTATCGGTGATTTTGCAGAACTCGCTTGTTTTCGGAATACCACGACTGAGCTTGGCGAACTCATAATCCATAAAGCCGATATCAAACGATGCGTTATGGATCACCAGTTCCGCGCCACGGATATACTCCAGGAAGTCGTCAACCACATCGGCAAAAACGGGTTTATCAAGCAGAAATTCATCCGCAATACCGTGTACGCCGAACGCTTCCGGGTCCACCAGTCGGTCCGGTTTTAGATAGACGTGGAAGTTATTGCCGGTAAGGCGGCGGTTCACGACCTCGACCGCACCGATCTCAATGATCTTATGGCCTTCGTAGTGGGCGCCGATCTGGTTCATACCGGTGGTTTCGGTATCGAGGACGATCTGTCGTGTAATTGCAGTGCTCATAGCGGTCATTTATGTCAGACTTGTCGTTTTACGATCGATTTCAATTACAGGAAGTCTACCAGAGATGCTTAAACAGGTAGAAATTTTCACCGATGGTTCTTGCCTGGGAAATCCAGGTCCAGGTGGTTATGGCGCTATTTTACGCTATCGCGGCCATGAAAAAACCTTTAGCGAAGGATATAGCCTCACAACTAACAATCGCATGGAGCTTATGGCGGCCATCGTCGCGCTGGAAGCGTTAAAAGAACATTGTGAAGTCACATTAAGCACGGACAGCCAGTATGTCCGTCAGGGAATTACGCAATGGATCCACAACTGGAAAAAGCGCGGCTGGAAAACAGCAGAGAAAAAGCCGGTAAAGAATGTCGATCTCTGGAAGCGCCTTGATGCCGCGCTGGGCCAACATCAAATCAAATGGGAATGGGTAAAAGGCCATGCCGGCCATCCTGAAAACGAACGTTGCGATGAGCTGGCGCGTGCGGCAGCGATGAACCCTACGCAGGAAGACGTTGGCTATCAGGCAGAGGCTTAAGCGTCTGGCTTACGGTATTGCCGGGTCGCGCCCACGGCCTGGCGAATCCGCGCTTTGCTTTTATTTTGTTTCATCGGGTTAAGCGTAAGCGGGATGGTTCGCTTACGCGCCACAATCAGTTGCAGGCAGCCCAGCGCCGGAATATGCGTGCTCAGCAGCTTTCCCCCTTGCTTTGACCAGGGTAAAACATGAAAACGGCTGTAGTGCAGCACTTCAAAATTCAATAACGAGAGCCAGTCCAGTTGGCGCATCAGCGTAAACATCCGGCTGTTATAAGGTGAAGATTTACGCAAGACGGGCACCAGCTTACGCAGGCCCATCAGGCTAATCGGGTTAAAACCACTCAAAACCAGCCAGCCATCATCAATTAACACCCGATCGGCTTCACGCAGTAACCGATGTGGGTCGACGCACCACGGTAGCGTATGCGCCAACAGACAAACATCAACAGACTTATCGGCAAAGGGAAGATGTAAGGGATCGGCCTGAACCTGGACGGGCGCGCCTTGCAGGGAAATATTGACTTGATGAGAAACGGCGCACGCTTCAGAGTTGATTTCTGCGCTTAAATTACCAATTTTAAGCAAATGAAAACCATACATTTTGGCGAACCACGGGTTAAGCTGATGCTCCAGCGCCTCACGATAGTATTCACCCCAGGGCAAATCGCCCCAGCGATGGGGAGCTATGACTGTTTGAGGGATCCTTGCCGGTTTCATCACAACCTTCCGCTACGCACTAAGAGGTAATTTATGAATCTTAACAGTATTCCCGCATTTCAGGACAATTACATCTGGGTTCTGAGTAATAATAAAGGTCGTTGTCTGATCGTTGATCCTGGCGAAGCGGCTCCCGTGCTAAACGCCATCAAAGAGAAGAACTGGCAGCCGGAAGCGATTTTCCTCACTCACCATCACCACGACCATGTTGGCGGCGTGAAAGAACTTCTTCAACATTTTCCGCACGTAGTGGTTTACGGACCGGCAGAAACACAAGATAAGGGAACCACGCGCGTAGTCAAAGATGGCGATAGCGCCCTCGTTTTAGGGCATGAATTTAGTATATTTGCCACACCGGGTCACACTTTAGGACATATCTGTTACTTTAGCCACCCTTACCTTTTCTGCGGCGATACCCTTTTCTCTGGAGGTTGTGGACGCCTGTTTGAAGGTACAGCCTCACAGATGTATCAATCACTTAAAAAAATCAGCGCCCTTCCTGACGATACGCTGATTTGTTGCGCACATGAGTATACTTTAGCAAACATGAAGTTTGCATTGAGCATCCTACCGCACGATTCGTTCATAAATGAATATTATCGTAAAGTTAATGAGTTACGCGCAAAAAACCAAATTACACTCCCCGTAATTCTGAAAAATGAGCGGAAAAATAATATTTTTTTGAGAACGGAAGATCCTGATTTAATTAATGAAATAAACAAAGAAACAAAGTTGCAACAACCTGAAGAGCGTTTTGCCTGGTTAAGGTCAAAGAAAGACAGCTTCTGACAATTCCTACTTGTCATTGGCGAACTTCGCCGTTATGATCGGTCGTCTTTTAAGCAACTATTGACACACACATGAAGGCAAAAGCGATATTACTCGCCTCTGTCCTGCTTGTGGGGTGCCAGTCGTCTCAGAACACTGGCAACGTCCAACAGCACGCACAGAGCCTTTCTGCAGCTGGTCAAGGGGAAGCAGGAAAGTTTACGAGTCAGGCACGATGGATGGACGATGGGACGTCTCTCGCGCCAGATCAAGACTTGTGGGCTTTCATTGGCGACGAGCTAAAGATGGGAATTCCGGAGAACAACCGGATACGCGAACAGAAACAGAAGTATTTACGCAATAAGAGCTATCTCCACGATGTAACTTTACGGGCAGAGCCGTATATGTACTGGATAGCCGGGCAGGTTAAGAAACGTAACATGCCGATGGAACTGGTACTACTACCCATAGTGGAGAGCGCTTTTGACCCTCACGCAACGTCTGGCGCCAATGCCGCAGGCATCTGGCAGATCATTCCGAGCACAGGGCGCAATTATGGTTTGAAACAGACCCGCAATTATGATGCGCGTCGTGACGTTGTGGCTTCCACAACGGCCGCGTTAGACATGATGCAGCGTCTGAATAAGATGTTTGATGGCGACTGGCTGTTGACCGTTGCAGCTTATAATAGCGGCGAAGGTCGCGTGATGAAGGCAATCAAAGCGAATAAGGCGCGTGGCAAAGCCACCGACTTCTGGTCGCTTTCGTTACCTCAGGAAACGAAGCTGTACGTGCCAAAAATGCTGGCATTGAGTGATATTCTCAAAAACAGCAAACGCTATGGCGTGCGTCTGCCAACCACAGACGAAAGTCGTGCGCTGGCGCGCGTTCGTTTGAGCAGCCCGGTTGAGATGGCACAAGTTGCAGATATGGCGGGCATGTCCGTCACCAAGCTGAAGGCGTTTAATGCTGGCGTGAAAGGCTCTACGCTAGGCGTTAGCGGCCCACAGTACGTGATGGTGCCAAAGAAGCATGCAGAACAACTGCGTGAGTCTCTGGCTTCAGGCGAAATTGCTGCCGTACAGTCTACGCTGGTCGCAGACAATACGCCGCTGAACAGCCGTAGCTACAAAGTTCGCTCTGGCGATACGCTTTCCGGCATCGCGGCACGCCTTGGCGTGAGCACGAAAGATTTGCAGCAGTGGAATAGTCTGCGCGGATCTAACCTGAAAGTGGGCCAAAGTCTGACGATTGGCGCAGGCAGTAGCGCACAGCGTCTGGCCAACAACAGCGATAGCATTACCTATCGTGTGCGGAAAGGTGATTCGCTTTCGAGTATCGCCAAACGTCACGGGGTGAACATCAAAGATGTGATGCGCTGGAACAGCGATACAGCAAATCTGCAACCAGGCGATCAGCTAACGTTGTTTGTGAAGAACAGCAGCACACCTGACTCCTGATAGCATGACTCAGAAAAGGCACTGGTTTCCCCCCAGTGCCTTTTTTATTTATGCCGCTTTATGCGCCTCAACCATAATCGTATCGCTGGTAAACGAACCGTCCTCCTGCAAAGCGAAATACGCTTTTACCTCCGCGGATGCGCTCTTCTGATACAAACGAATAGCCTCAACCAGCGCCGCAGGCGTACGCATTCTCGCTACCCATGAACTGAACTCCAGCGGTAAGCGGTCCGTTAACAACGTATCGACAATCAGATTCGCATCATTCACCAGAGACAGCCACTCACCGCTGGAGTAGTTACGTACATGAGAAGTGTCGCGTAACGCTTCTACAGTCTGTAACCAGATATCGCGCACCGGATGCCCAGGCGACATCACATCCATCATAATCAACACGCCACCCGCTTTCAGGACCCGGTTGGCTTCACGCAGTGCCTGCCCAACATCATGCCAGTGATGTGCAGAATAGCGGCTAATCACAACATCAAAGGCGTGATCCTCAAACGGCAGATTTTCAGCATACCCCTGTCGGGTCGCGATATTTTCTAAACCTTTCCCTTTCGCCGCCTGTACGACGACCTCAAGCATCTGCGAAGACAAATCGTAAGCCACCACCTGCTTTACGTTCTGCGCAGCAATAAAACTGGCGTGCCCGGCGCCACATCCCATATCCAGTACGCTGGCATGCGAAAAAGAGGACAGCCGTTCCGCCAGTCGCTGTAAGTCACGACCAGAAGCATGAACGGTACTGGTTAAATAGGCATTTGCCTGAGAGCCAAACTGCTTTTCGACGTTGTCATGGTGGGAGTGTGTTGTCATCGTGTTGTCCTTTGGTTGTTTGCAAAATAAAGGGCAGCACCACTTCAGGCCTGCCCCACGGCAGACCTGACACACCTTATTGTTCAGGTTTGCCGGGACTGAATTCAACGAGTAGCGGGTTATGATCGGACGCGCGCGTGACCAGTACGGAAGCCTCGCTAACGTTTAAACCTCGATAAAACACAAAATCAAGAGGACGGCCAAACGCCCGTCGGCGCTGATCGTCAGTAAAACGCACCTGGCGCAGGGACATCTCGCGCGCAAAGCGATACAGCGCATTCATTCGTGGTCGGCTCCAGGCATTGAAATCACCGGCCATAATCACCGGGCCGCTGTGATGCGCAATTTGATCGCCAATAGGAAGTAACTGCTTACTGTACACATCCACCCCAAGGCTGAAGTTAACGGCGTGAATGTTTACCACCATCAATAATCGCGTATCAGGCAAAGGATAAACGGTCACCAGCGCTGACTTCGCCAGACGTAAAATGGGCTCACGTTCGCGCAGCGGACAACAGTAGACGGGATGAGCAGCAGAAAGCGTCATAACACCCGAAGGATGCTGAGGTAACACAAAAGCAGGAACCTGATCGGCTGCAAGATAGTTAGCGGTCGCAAACTGCACCAGTTCGGGCGTGGTTTGCGCTTCCTGTAATAAAACCAGGTGCGCATCTTTGCCAAAGTTTTTCAGCACCGATAACCATTCGGCCCGCTGCTGTTTAAAGATATTCCACACCAGGATCCGAATGCGGTCTTCACTGCTTAACGGCACTCCGGCGGGTAATGCCTGGCCAATACTCGCAAACGACCCAGGCGGTAAAATCCGCTCGGCGGGTTGTCCGGCAATATAGCGCATGGCATAAGTATTTTTTCGCACGTTTGACTTTAAAACCTCTGTAACGTCAACCAGCCCGGGCACGGACTGGTTATTCTGTTATAGGGATTTTAGCTCACACTTTCAACGAGCAGTTACATATTGTTTTGTAAGCAAGCGCTTACCTCCGTAAATTTAACCAGGAACAGCGCGAACTGGCCTATCCAACCGATCACAGGTTAACGCCGTCAGAACAGGCGCTCCGGCCACCACACCTCACGCGCAGATTGAAACCAACAGCCCAGGATGTTTTAATGAAAAAATAGCCAAAATATCAATATAATTTTGCTTCAGGTGCAAAAATGAAAGCCACTTCAGAAGAACTCGTGATATTTGTTGCCGTAGTCGAAAGCGGTAGCTTTAGCCGCGCTGCGGAGCAACTTGGACAGGCGAATTCTGCGGTCAGCCGGGCAGTCAAAAAGCTGGAAATGAAACTGGGCGTGAGTCTGCTTAATCGCACAACACGCCAGTTGAGTCTGACGGAAGAAGGCGAACGTTATTTTCGTCGCGTGCAGTCGATACTACAAGACATGGCCGCCGCTGAAACGGAGGTGATGGAAACGCGAAGCACTCCACGCGGTCTGTTGCGTATCGACGCCGCCACGCCGGTGATACTGCACTTTCTGATGCCGCTGGTTAAGCCTTTTCGCGAGCGTTATCCAGAAATGACGCTATCACTGGTTTCCTCAGAAACATTCATCAATCTGATTGAACGAAAGGTCGATGTCGCCATACGTGCCGGGACACTGACCGATTCAAGCCTGCGCGCCCGCCCGCTCTTTACCAGTTATCGAAAGATTATCGCGTCGCCGGATTATATTGCCCGCTTTGGCAAACCCGAAACCATTGAAGAGTTAAAACAGCATCTATGTCTCGGATTCACTGAACCGGCTTCGCTCAATACATGGCCTGTAGCATGCAGCGACGGACAACTCCATGAAATCAGCAGCGGTCTGTCGTCAAATAGCGGTGAGACGCTCAAGCAGCTTTGTCTGAGTGGTAACGGGATCGCCTGCCTGTCTGACTATATGATTGATAAAGAAATCGCGCGGGGAGAGCTTGTGGAGCTGATGGCCGATAAGCGCCTACCGGTAGAGATGCCTTTCAGTGCCGTTTATTACAGCGATCGTGCGGTCAGTACCCGCATTCGGGCGTTTATCGATTTTCTCAGCGATCATGTAAAAACAGCCCCCGAAGGAGCTGTAAAAGAGGGTTAAGGATACAGAGAGAGTGTTAGCCGATCAGTCCCACTCTGGCGCCAGACCTTCCGGGCTGACAAGGCGATCGTTGCAGTCCAGTGCGGCAATCGCCTTTTTTGCCCAATCCACGACCTTGCGGTTTTGCAGATACGGAGACAGTTCAATTTGGTTATTTTTATGCGGAAAAAGATCGTAGAACGCAGAGGATTTTTGCGAAATAAGCAATAATGGAACAGCAGGCAAGAAAAAAGCCCTGAGCGTTAGCTCAGGGCTCTTAATAAGTGGCGGAACGGACGGGACTCGAACCCGCGACCCCCTGCGTGACAGGCAGGTATTCTAACCAACTGAACTACCGCTCCAC